>JAWVFT010000028.1:0-45940 GCA_033855775.1 Blastocatellia bacterium
ATCAACGAAGCGGCAGCGCTCTTAAGTTGGACAGCGTAGAACTTCAACGAGCCGACTGCTTGATGGCTCGCTTGAAGCCGTTACGGAATATAGGTGGAAGGCGTCGGCGTGTCTGTGCCGGAGCCAAGGTTCGGTTGAATGTGCGTGTTCGTCGAGCTAAGCAGGATGAACCAGTTGCCGTCCGACGGGCGGAAGACTGCGATGTCCGTCTTGCCGTCGCCGTCGTAATCGCCGGGCGCAGGCACGTCGCCCGGATTGCCCCACTGCTTGACTCTGCCGGAAGCGAGCGAGCAACTGGCGGTGATATACCACATGCCATCGCCCGGTCTGTAGATGGCCACG
Source organism: Blastocatellia bacterium (assembly GCA_033855775.1). Lineage (GTDB taxonomy): Bacteria > Acidobacteriota > Blastocatellia > Pyrinomonadales > Pyrinomonadaceae > DASVTR01. Next base: position 343 of record JAWVFT010000028.1, read on the forward strand.
TCCGTCTTGCCGTCGCCGTCGTAGTCGCCCTGCACGGGCCGGTCATCGCTCAGGCCCCACTGCTGAATCCTGAGAGAGTTGCTGCCGCTCTGGATGATGTACCAGTTGCCGTCCGAAGGACGCCAGACCGCTATGTCTGCCTTGCCGTCGCGGTCGTAGTCGCCGGGGACGGGCTTGTCCGTCGAGTCGCCCCAACCCTTGACGAGGCTGCCGCCCGTGCTCTTCTTGACATACCAGTTGCCTTCCGATAGACGGAAGACTGCGAGGTCGGTCGTGCCGTCGCCGTCGTAGTCCGCCGGGACTGGACGGTCGCCGTTGCCGCCCCAGTTCTGCACGGAGACGCCGCCCGTAGAGCTTTGGATGATGTACCAGTTGCCCTCGCTCTTGCGGAAGATGGCGAGGTCTGTCTTCCTGTCGCCATCATAGTCGCCAGGGACGGCCACGTCGCCGAGGTCAGCGCGGCCCCAATCCGGTCGCGTCGTGGAGCTATTGTTAGAGCTATTGATAATCGTCCAGTTGCCGCTGTTCGGCTGCCAGATGGAGATGTCCGTCTTGCCGTCGCCGTCAAAGTCGGAGGTGGCAAGTCGGAGCGGCAGCGGCAGCGAGCAGCCGGGAATAGTGCTGGCCGTGATAGCTTGCACGCTGTTGCTGGCCGCGCTCGGAATCTGCTGGCCGTTGATGGTGTAGCTGGTTCTGACTTGATAGCAGCGCGTTCCGACGGCGACGTTTGAGACGGTGTGCGATGTTCCGCTCGTGCTGGTCACGTTCGACCAGTTGTCGCTGTTGAGCGTGATGTTATCCACGTACCAGCCGTACTGCGTGAAGAGGAAGAAGTTTGAGACGCCGAGCGAATAGCGGAAGCGCAGGCGAATCGTCTTGCCGTTGTAGGCGCTGAGATTGACGGACTGCGGCGTCAGTGATTCTTGAGCGAAGGCAAGCGCGCCTTCGTCGGGTGTCGCGCCCATCGAGCGGTTGTTGGTGTAGGCGACGGCCCACGTCGCGCCGTTGTCCTCGGAGACTTCGACCAAGCCTTTGTCGTCGTCTTCGTTGAAGTACCACTGCGAGAAGTTGAGCGTCGTCGCGCCTGCGGCGGGCATCGTAATCGGGTTCTTGTAAGTCAACATGGCGGAGCTTGTCTGCGTCTCCTGCTCTGCGCCGTGCGCCCAGAAAGTCTGGCTGTTGTATTGCGGCTTGGCGTTGGCGGGCGCGCTGTCCCAAGCGGGCGCGACGGTGGCGTTGCCAAGCTCCGTCGTCACGACCCAATTGCTGAGGCCGTTCTCGGCGTTGTCGGAGAGCAACGGGCCGCAGGATGTCGTTGACTCCTGCAACACGTCCGGGCCAGCCGCGCCAGCCGGGCGCGTCCAATTCAGCGTGTAGGAGCCGTTGGTGTCAGGGTTTTCGTAGTCCTGCCCGAGCGTCAGCGTCGGCGGCGAAAGGGTCGGGCAGTAGTAGACACGGAAGTTGTCAACGAGCCAGCCCGTGCCGCCGCCGCAGCCGTCGAGGCCAAACTCGAAGCGAATTTTAACGGTCTGTCCCGGCGTCGCCAATCCTTGCAGGTCAACGATGGACGTGCCCCATGAACCCATGCCGGTTCCGATGTTGGAGCCGGAGAAGGCGTCTTCACCGGCCTTCGGGTTGGTGTTCTGGTCTGCGGGCGGGGCGGCGCGCAGCGTCGTGTTGTAAGGGTTGAAGCTATAACGAGCTTTCGGAATCTGGCTGAACGCGCCGCCGTTGACGCTGATGAAAACGTTGCCGCCGTCAACGTCCGCTTCTGTCTCGACGAAGTGCTCGAAGCTCATCTTCAAGTTGCCCGCGCCGGCGGGAACTGTGATAGCGGGGCTGTCCATCGAGAAGCGACCGGAGAAGTCGCCGTTCGGGTCAAGGCAAACGCCGTCGGGTGGATCAACGGCGAATGCCGCTCTGCCGGGGTGACTCTGCGGAAGCTGGTCTTTGACCGTCCAGTTCAGGTTGGGCCAGCCGGGGTTGACGCCCGTGCTCGCCTTCGTCCAATCGTCAATCGAGCCGTCTTCAAAATCGTCCGCGAAGATGGTCGTGTTGCCAGCGCAGGCAAGCGGAGTGTCCGGGTTGAGCAGAGGCACGAAGCCACACTGGTTCGCCGGTTGGCTCATCTCGACGGCGGCCATCGCCTTGCCTAATTCGGTGATGTCGGCCTGGGAGATGGTCTGGTTCGAAGGCGTGCGCGTGGTGTTGGCGGTCGAGAGTTGATAAAGCTGCGCGCCGATAAGGTCTGCGGCGGAGGCTCGCAATGCCTGCTCGTGATTGGCAAAGTTGGTAGTCGGAACTTGATAGACGCTCTCGGCGCGGAAGTAGATGGCGGCGGCTTTCGTCAGGCCGATGCCGTTAATCGTCTGGCCGTTGAACGTGCCGCCGTCAACGAGCAGGGCGTATCCGTGATTCGGCACGCCGGAGTTGTTATGGACGCCGCCGTTGTCGGCGTTGCCGCAGCCGTAGTTGGGCGAGGAAACTTTGTCGGCGTTGCCGAAGACGGCTGGCTGGTACATATCGCGCAGGATGCCGAGCGCGGGTTGATTCAAGCTCTGCACGTCTTCGCCGATGCGGAAACGCTGGCCGCCGCCGACCTGCATGGGAACGCCGTTGCTGTCGTCGTAGATGGCGTGGTCTGTGTTGTTGTTACCGCCGGAGCCGTCAACGCCGTTGATGAGATCAACCGTCTCGCCAAAGATGTCGGAGTAAGCTTCGTTGAGCGCGCCGGACTGGTAGGAGTAAATCAGCCCGTGCGTGTACTGCGTATAAGCGTGGCTCCATTCGTGCGAAACCACGTCGTCGGCGGTGATGTCGGGGCAGTAGTTGGTCGTCTGCCCGTCCCAGTAGGCGTTGGGGCATTGCTGGTTGACGAGATAGACGGTGCGCATCTTGTGGCCCGCCGCGTCGTAGGAATCGCGCCCGAAGGCTGAAGCATAAAGGTTATAAGTCTGTCCTGTGAAATCGTAAAGGTCGTTGACGACGGGAATGAGGCTCGGCGGGTCGCCCTCTTTGCGCAGGACGAAGAGGTCTGGATTGGCCGAGTCGTATTGCGGCGCGTGAACGATGCGATAGAGCGCGTCTGGGACGAGAGAGATGCGATTGAGGAGCGCGCCCGTTTGCGCGTTGAGCCAGACTTGCTCTCTGAGCTTCGGGCCGCCGCTGACTTCGACGTTATAGGCCAGCACGTTCTGGCCCGCGTAACCTTCGAGCAGGCCCGTGCGATAGATGCTCAACTCGGTCTTGCCGACGCTGTAAGCCATGTTGCCGAGTTGCTTGCGAAGCAGGCTGACGGCAACCTGTCCTGCGCGCTGCGCGGTGATGGCGGGCGCGGGCTTGACCGCAACGTCCGGCACGAAGCTGCCGTTGACGGCGGTGATGCCCTGCTCGTTCATGTGGACGATAAGCTGCGCGCCGAAGACCGTTAAGCCCTGATAGAACTGGTTGAGCTTGACGTGTTGATTGCCAAGATCGTCGTCAATCACGCTGGCGGTCTGTAGCTGGCTGACGCCCTGCGCTTCCTTGCCGCCGGAGGCTGCTGCGCGCTCCGCGCTGTTCATGCCGACGAGCGCGCCGTGCTGGCCGAGGAAAGCAAGCGCGCGAGCTTCGGGGCTGGCCTTCACATCGTCGGCCACAAGCACGCTGCCTGCGCCCGCGCGAACGAAGCTGTACGCGCCGGTTTCGCGCGCCGCCAGCGTCACAATCTCGCCGCCCGCGCTCGACTGCAAAGCCTGTAGAGCTTCGCGCGCTTCAGGTCTTGAGGCGGGCTGCTGCGCGCCTTGCCCTTTGCTTTGAGCGGCGGGCGCGGGCGCGGTGCGCTGAACGGTCTTTGAGTTGGAAGCAAAGCTGACGACGTTGATAATCAGGGCGACCATGCTAACGACGGCCACCAGCATAAATCTCAGGCTTGAACGAAAGCGGCGGTTGCGACGATTGAGCGGCTGACGGGGCATCTGGATTCTCCTCCTAAAAGTGTCTCTAACAATTCTTCTGTGCCGGAACAGCTACACTTTATGGAAGAGGATTGAGAAATTCTTGAGGGCTGAAAAATTATTCCGGCGGGATTCGGCAGGCGACTTGAGAAATTCTTGAGAACCGGGGCCAGCGTCGGGCGGGAAAGCAAAGCGGCCCGGCGTCAAAGACCGCCGCTCCCGCATTATTCATCCTTTAACCCGCTCAGCAGATGAGACTTAACCATCACCGGTAATCGCTCCGACCGCTCCCGGCTGGCTCTCAGCCACGCCAATTTGGGCGGCAACGGCGACGCTGTTGCGCGCAACGGTGGCGTCGTTGCGCGCAACGGTGACGCTGGAGAGGGCAACAGCGACGCTGGAGAGGGCAACCGTGCCGTCGTTGCGCGCAACCGTGAAGCTGTTGCGCGCAACCGTGAAGCTGTTGCGCGCCACCACGCCGCCGTTGCGGGCAACGGTGACGCCGTTGCCTTCCACCGTGGCGTCGTTGCGCGCGACCGTGGCGTCGTTGCGCGCAACGGCGGCACGGTTGCCGCAGACCACGACGCCGTTATCCTCCGTCTTGAAAAACGGAGGGCCGTTTGCGCGAACAGTCAATTGATGATTACTTTAGACGGTGCCGGTGGGTTGAGCTTACGCGGCCGCGCCCGGCTCGCTGTCGAGAGCGCGGACGTGCGCGCGGACGGTCGCGCCGAGCGTGTCAAGGTTATAGCCGCCTTCGAGGCAGGAGACGACGCGACCGTCGCAGGCCGTCGCGGCCCACTGCTTGACCGCGTGCGTCATCTGGACGAAATCTTCATCCTTTAACAAAAGCTGTCCGAGCGGGTCGTCGGCGTGCGCGTCGAAGCCAGCCGAGATGATGATGAGGTCTGGCTTAAACTTATCGTTGACCTCTTCGAGAGCCGCGTCGAACATGCGCCGCTGCTGCGTGGCCCGCGTATCCGCGCGCACCGGAACGTTCAAGGTATAGCCGCGCCCTCGTCCCATACCGTTCTCGCCGCGCGCGCCCGTCCCCGGATACCAGGGGTACTGGTGCATCGAAAAGAAGAAGACCGAAGGGTCGTCGTAAAAAATCCCCTGCGTGCCGTTGCCGTGATGCACGTCCCAATCGACGACGGCGACGCGCTCAATCTCCGTGTAGCGCGTCTGCGCGTAACGCGCGGCAATCGCCACGTTGTTAAAGAGACAGAAGCCCATCGCGCGCTCCGGCGTCGCGTGATGACCGGGCGGGCGCGCGGGGACGAAAGCCTGCCGCGCCTCGCCGCTCATCAACGCATCCACCGCGCGACACGCCCCGCCCGCCGCCCGCAACGCAGCCTCCAAAGAACGCATCGAGACGACCGTGTCCGAGTCAAGATAGAGCGTGCCTTCGCTGACGACCTTTTCGACAGCCTTGTAATGCTGCGGCGTGTGACACGCCTGCACGTCGCCGCGCGGCGCGGGCTTGGCCTCCAACTCCAACAGCTTCGACCACAACTCCGCGTCCTCGCGCAACGCGCGCATCACAGCCTCATAGCGTTCGGGCCTTTCCGGGTGATGCTCGCCCGTCTCGTGCTCTCTGAAGACGGGATGATGAATAATCGCTGTCGTCATATCGCGCTGCTGTGCAGTGGAAAGGCTCAAGCCGGATGAGTTGGAACGGAGGAAAGAATGATGATGAGTTGCGACGAGAACATCTGTGACGATGACTCATGAAGCGGAAGCGATGCCGCCGCTTCATTGGCCCGGGACAAGGCCGTTGGCAATCAACTTCTGCAAGAGCTTGTCAATGTCAGTGTCGGGAGGCAGCCTCACCTTGGCCCCGCGCATGTCCAAAGATTCCGCCCTCATGAGATGCTCTTCGTCTTCCGTGCAGAACAAACAGAAGCGCGGCTTGACGCCAGCTTTCTTGATGGCGAGCTTGAATATTCGAGAGTCCGACTTATCAAAGCCAACCTCCGAAGACATGAAGACAAGCTCAGGGTCAAACAGCTTCAGGTCGAAATCCTGCGGCAGCATATTTAGAACTTCAGCCCTTTTAAGCGTGCCGGTGTCTGTAATCAAGCCTAAGCGAATATCCCTGCTGCGTAGTTCTTTCAGCAACTTCTTCGCCCCCGGAATCCACTTCTTGCCCTTTACCAGCGTCTGGCCGATGTCAAAGAAAGCGACTTTGATGAACTTTGTTTGAGCCATAAATATTGTGCGCGGGCGAATCTTGTCGCCCTTAGTGCCGCCTTTCGGTTTGTTGGATTAACTCTTCGACTTGGGCTGCTTGCCCTTCATGTCTTCGTTGACTTCCTGACTCAACCACTCGATGAGCGGCTGCAACTTGTCCGGCACCGCGCCGTCCGTGAGCTTGAGCGAATGCGTGCGGTCGCCCGCGTCGAGCGTCAAGTCGTATTGGAAGCCGTCGCGCATCTTGCTGGCGGACTTCTGCTCGGAGGGATGGTCGAAGGGACGCGTCTCTTCGACCAGCCGCTCCAATTCCTGCGCCTTCGGATGAGGCAGTTTCTCCGAGTCAATCTCAAGGCTTTGATTTTGTCCGGGCAGCCCGGCAAATCCACCTGAACGCTTAAAACTGATTCGCATTAAACTACTTCCTCCGATGTTGAAAACAATTTACTTGCCGCCGCTCTTCTTGCTGGCCGACTTCTTCTTCGGCAGCGGCGATTTGGTGGCCGCCTGACTCTTCGCGCTGCTGGCGGCAAAGCCCGTCAACTGCACGTTCAGGCCGACCTTCTTCCAGGCCGCCTTGGCCTTCGCAGCCACCGCCGCCCCGTAGAGGTCTTTGGCGACCTTGTAGGTCTTGTTGGCGCAATCCTGAAAAGTGGCGTTGGAACTCAATTCGTTGCACAACGTAGTATACCAAACACGGCCGGCACGGCTCCAGGAATTGCCGCCGAGGCTCTTCGCAAATTCGTAAAAAGCCTTGTTCGGAATGCCTGAGTTGATGTGGACGCCGCCGTTGTCGTCGCTCGTGTTGACGTAATTTTTCATGTGCGCCGGCTGCGGGTCTTTGCCAATCTTGGCATCATTATACGCCGTGCCGGGCGCTTTCATCGAACGCAGAGCCTTGCCGTTGATGCCGGGAGCGAAGAGTCCTTCGCCGATTAACCAACTGGCGCTCGCTGCCGTCTGGTTGTTCGCATACTGTAGCACCAGCGAGCCGAAGACATCCGAGAAGTGCTCGTTGAGCGCGCCCGACTGATCTTCGTAATTCAAGTCTGCTTCATACTGCGTGATGCCGTGTCCGAGTTCGTGCCCTATCACGTCGAGAGATTTCGTGAAGCGATTGAAGATGATGCCGTCGCCGTCGCCGTAGACCATCTGCTGGCCGTTCCAGAAAGCGTTGTTGAAGCCCGAACGGTAATGCACAGTCGAATCCAGACGCAGGCCGCGGTCGTCAATCGAGTTGCGGTTAAGGACCGTCATGAAAAAGTCGTAGGTCTTGCCCGCTCCGTCGTAAGCCTCGTTGACGGACTTATCGGCGCCGGCGACGCTGCCTTCGCTGCGCACGAGGACGCCGGGCAGCGTGCTCAAATGTTTGGCGTCGTAAACGGTGCGCCGCTTTGTCCCGGTCGCGGTCATGGCAACCATCGCGATGTTGTTGAGGACTTGCCGCTGCCCGCGTATGCGCGAGGAAGCCGTCAACGCCTGAAAGGCATTCTCTCTCTCTTCGTCGGTGCCGTTCTCGGCGATGTGGCGCAGGATGTCTGAGGGAATGATGCTACAAAAGCCCACGGGTTCTGATTTTCCACACATGTTTCTATTCTCCACGAAACTTCGGGCAGGTATTGGGGGCCGTGTGGACGTGAGATTGAACGCCGGACTTCTTGACGGCCAGCCTTCATCTTGCCACGATGCCATCGGGTGAGAGGCAGCCCTAGTGTCTCACCGCTCACGACTGAATGCCGATTGGACGTGGCGACAAAGAAGCGCGCTCCGCTGCTCTCGCTGACGCCAATCAGTGTACAGTTAGTAATGACCCAGACTGCTTTTCTATTTCAAAGGAAGCTGGCCGATAAAAATCCGCGCCAGCGCGAGGGTAGACGATTGCAAAGCCCGCGTAGCATACTGCGGTCGCAGCCGGATGTCCATACTTAAATGACGAAGCAATGACGAAGCAATGACGGAGCCACGCCTTCATCTCGCTCTTCATCGCAGGCGCTCGAACGATGAAGAGCGAGCGAGCACGAGCCTTCAAGGCAGCGGGAGAATCCGGCTCTGCGTATAACTTTCACTGGCTCCCCTTGCCTCATTTGCATACGGTCAAATGCAGGGGCAGTGTCCGACTCTCTCATCTGGAAAATCAAGCGCGCCGCGAAAACACTGGCGAAAGCGCGCTTTTTCGTTGAGCATGGGCGGGCGAAAACTGCGGAATGCCGTTTGCTAACTTATCGAGCGTCATGAAGCAAACTCTCCCGTCAACCAGTTTTCCAGAGAGGCAGTCCTACAGTAAGGAGATAGTTTGTATGAAGAAAATAATTATGCTTTTGATGTGCGTGACGCTGCTGGCGGCGAGCGTGTTGGACGTGGCGGCGCAGGATCGTCGTCGCAAGCGTTCGCGCTTCGGTCGTAAAGCCAGAACGGCGGCGATTATCGGCGGCGGCGCAGTCGTCGGGGCATTGGTCGGCGGCAAGAAGGGCGCGGCCATCGGCGCGGGCGGCGCGGGCCTTTACGCTTTCAATCGTAAGGCGGCGCGGCGTCACTTCAAGGGACGCACACGCACGATTGGCACGGTCGCCAGCGGCGGCGCGCTCGGCGCGGGCGTCGGCGGCGCGCTCGGCGGCAAACGCGCGGCCACGGTCGGCGCGATTGCGGGCGGCACGGGCGGCTACGTTTATCGCCGCAGCCAGAAGCGCACTTACTACCGGCGTCGTTACTAAGCGTCAAAGAAACTTATGGAGCGGGTGGCTGCTAACTTAAAAGGTCGGCCACCCGCTCTTATGCTAAAGATGAATTTGAAAGAAAGCCTAAACCTCGCGGGATTCGTCTTCAACCACTAAAGCAGGAGAAAGTTTATTATGTCATACGATGAAGAACAGCAGAGAAGAAGTCGCGTTGTGGTCGAGACTCCGACGGCGAGGCGCGAGGTTGTGCGAACAGAAACATCACGCGTGCCTGACAGGCAAGGCATGTCAACGGGCGTCGTCGCGGCCCTCGTCATCGGCGCGGTCGCGCTGACCACGATTATCTTCCTCTTCCTGTCGAACCGGAACAACGACGCGACGAACACCAACGTCCGCGTCGCCACTACACAGCCGACGCCCCTGCCGCAGCAGCAGCCCGTCATCATCCAGCAACCGGCTCCGCAACAGCAGCAGCCCGTCGTCATCGAACAACCGGCGCAACAACCGCCCGTCGTCATCACGCAACCTGCGCCCGCGACGACGACATCTTCAACCACGACCGAACCCGCTTCGACCAGACCGAGAGGAACGGACGACGCGACCATCCAGTCGAACATAGACAAGAGGATGTCCGACGACCCGAAGTTTGCGTCGCTCGGCGTGCTGGCTAACGTGATGGACGGCAAAGTCACGCTCACCGGAAGCGTGGACACGCCGGAATTAAAACGGCAGGTCGAATCGCTGGTCAAGAGAGTCGAAGGCGTGCGCGCCGTCGATAATCAAATCAGCGTCGCGGGCGGCTGAGAGCCAACGACGAAGAGATTTTTTTCAACACAAAGGGCGCGAAGAAATTTAAGCTTTCTTCGCGCCCTTTGTGTCTTGCCGTTGAGATGTCGTAGAGCGGCGGCCGTTCAATAACCTTGCTCAATAGCCTTCTGTCTGTTGGCGCAGCCAGTCGTCCAACTCCTGCTCGGTCGGCTCGCGTTGTAGCTCTTCGCGCACGCGTTCACGCGCGTAATCGCGCTCAGCGCGGGCGGCGTCTTCCAACCCGGCGTCCGCGTCTTCAGGTTTCGGATTCTCTTCCGCCATCAAGCCGCGCGCGGTCGCATCCAGGAAAGTGTGTGGTTGACTTTGAAGCATAATTATCTTGCGCCCTGTTCAGAGTTTCCGTTTCGGAGTTTAACTTAACGCGGCGTTGCTTTCCGTCTCGCCCGCGATAGTGACCTGTATGTCGTCCGGCGCGGGCGATGTCTCAATCGAGAGGCTGGCCTCTTCGCCGTGGAGCAAGACGCGCCGCCGCTCGCCGAGCGCGTGGCAGGTGACTTCCGTAATCAAACATTCGACGGGCGCGTGCGTCATCCGTTGCAGGCTCACCGCCTCGCGTCCATCATGCAGGAGCGTCAGGTCTGCGACCAGTTCGGCTTTCGCCGACGCGTCGAGCGTGTATTCGCCCAGGGCCACGGACTGCGGCAAGAGTCCCATCTCCGTGTCGGGGTAGATAGTCCAGATGAAGCCTATGTCGAGCAGAAGCTGCGCCGCTTCGTCGGCGATGAAATAGCCGAGCACGGTCGCGCCGATGACGTGCGCGATAACGTGGTCTTGATGTGTGCTGGTTTCCAGCGGCGACCAAGCGGCTGTCATCCCTTTCACCTCACAAAACGGGGAAGGCTCAAGTCGCTCACCGCTTGCCATACTCTTCGAGGACTCGCGCCAGCAGATTTTTCTCCATCAGTGTCAGGCGGTCGAAGCGCACGCCGAAACCGAGGCTCGGTTGATGATAGACGATGGTGCCGTGCAGCGGCATCCAGAAGCCGGTCGGCAATTGAATCTCAAAGTTAATCTCTATGTCGGCGCTGACGTGCGCCATCGTTTCGATATAGCAGCCGCCGAGTCCGAGGTCGCTCAAGCGCGACGGATAGTTGCCCGAAAGCCCTTCCCAACGCACCGGCAGCGGCAACGGGAAACGCTCTTTGTCTCGACGCTCATCGCTCATCGCTGGCCCCTTGCCCTCCGCTCGCTGTCGCCACGCAAGTCGAATCCACGCTTAAAAGACGAAACATAAATCGTATTTTTCGCCCGGCAAATCAATGTAGAGTTTGTGCTCGTCGGCATCAATCTTGATGATGTCCTGACAGATGAGCACGAAGATGCGCTTGCAGCCGCGCAGGGCCGTGCCTGCGCCAAACTTCAAGGTGAAGGAACTCTGCGTGGTGACGTAAGTTCCGGCCAGAGTTTCGGGAACGACAATCGTCAAGCCTTCGTCGGTGGCGATTTGCTGTTCCGCTCCGTGGTTGACGAACTCGCCGAGCGACGACGCGCCCGGCGCAAAGCTGACCTCTCCGCGCTCGCGCAGCTTCTGCGTCTCTGACGCCTCCAGGGTCAAGCCGAAGGCCGCGAACAGGTCGGCCAACTCCATCGTAAACTCGCCTGCGGCATGCGCGCCGGAAATCCTCTTGATGAGTCCAAGGACAGGCTCTTTCAACTCCGGGCGCGGAAGACATTCGACCAGCATCAAACATTCCCCTCAAGTCTGAACAATCATCAATCGTGATTAAAGCTTAGCGCGCATAGTATACGCCGCGACAACTCGCGCGCAAGAAATAAAAACGGCGGCCACGCGCCGTCGTCGTCAGTCAACGCCTCATTCTGCTTTGGTCGCGCCCTGATAATTCAGTAGGCTGCGCGCCTTCAACGCAATCAGGGCGACGGCGGCGAGACAGCCTAGGCCGCCGGTCAAGACCGCCAGCGGAGCGCCTATGAATCGAGCCAGCACGCCCGATTCCATCTCGCCCAGTTGCGGCCCGCCCATAAAGAAAATCATGTTGATGGAAGTCATGCGCCCGCGCAGGTGGTTTGGCGTCAGGAGTTGGCGAATGGTCTGGCGGATGACTGTGCTCACGGTGTCGGCTGCGCCAATCGTCGCCAGCAGCAAGAGCGACAGCCAGAACACTTTCGAGAGCCCGAACGCGACGGTGGCCGCGCCGTAAACGGCGATGGCGATGACGACGATGCGCCCCTGCCGCCTGAGCGTTCCGAAGCGCGCAACGATGAGCCCCGCAATCACGGAACCGACAGCCGGAGCCGCCGCCAGCATTCCTAAGCCACGCGCTCCGACTTTAAGAATCTCCGCCGCGAAGATGGGCAGCAATGCGTTGGCCGCGCCGAAGAAGGTCGCCACGAAATCCAGCGTCATCGTCTGCACGATAATCGGCGTCCGCCACACAAAGCGCAAGCCCTCGCCGAGCGCGCCGAAGCTGACGCGCGCTCGCTTCTCTTCATCTTCGCTCGTCACGCGCCCGCTGGCTCTTATCAACAAGACGGCGATGATGACAGAGACGAACGACGCCGCGTTGACGCCGTAAATCAGAGCCGGGCCGTAGGCGTACAGCAGCAGCCCGGCCAACGCTGGCCCCGCCACCTGCGCCACTTGAAAAACGATGAGATAGAGGCTCACGGAATTTTGAAAATCTTCGGGCGGAACCAGCGCGGGCATCAAAGCCTGCCGCGCCGGATTGTCGAACGCGACGGCAGCCGAAGTGATGGCCGTCATCAGATAGATGGGCCAGACGCTTTCCAGACCACTGGCCGTCGTCCAAGCCAGCACGCCCGCGCTCAACAGCATCACGCTCTGCGCAATCAGCATCAGCCGCTTGCGGTCAACAACGTCTGCCACCACGCCGCCGAGCAACGAGCAGAGAATAATCGGCCCGACTCGCACCAGCCCGACAAGCCCGAGAGCCAGCGGAGATTTCGTCAACAGGTAGATGTGCCAGTCAATCGCCACGCGCTGCATCTGCGAGCCGGTCATGGAGACGAACTGGCCCGCCCACATCAAACGAAAGTCGCGATGACGCAGCGCCGCGAATGATGACGAACGGGCTGTGGCAGGATTCTCAGGAGACGGCTTGGAGACTTGATTCGAAGCGGGCATCAATTGATACGTTAACGCCTGTCGCGCTCTAACTCAAACGCGGCGCAAAAAAAGCGCCCGCGGCCCTTTCGATTGGACGCGGGCGACGTGTTCCTGCTCGTCGCTCTTCATCAGTCATTCTTCATCAATCATGGCCATCCGCGGCGAGCGGATTCCGGGCAAAGTCTCATTGCCAGATTCTTATCGTTTGGTCGCGGCTGCCGCTGACGAGCGTTTGCGCGTCGGGCGAGAAGCTCAGCGATTCGATGCTGTCCTGATGGCCCGCGAGCGTTTGCCTGAGTTCGCCGGTCTTAACGTCCCAGAGCTTGATGGTCTTGTCACGGCCTGCGCTGGCGAGCGAGCCGCTGTCGGCAGTGAACGCGAGAGAGTTGACGAAGCCCTTGTGACCCGCGAGCGTTTTTGCGATCTCTCCCGTCTTCCAATTCCAGAGGTTGATGGAGCCGTCATCGTGCCCGCTCGCCAGCCAATTGGCGTCGGGGCTGAAGGTGAGATAGATGGTTCCCTTCGCGGCGAGCGTCTGCTTCTCAGTTCCAGTGTCGGCGTCCCACAGCTTGATGGTTTGGTCAAAGCTGGCGCTGGCCAGCGTCTTGCTGCCGGGAACAAAAGCCACGGCCCACACTTCATTCGTGTGACCGCGCAGCGTGCGCAGTTCTCGTCCCTGCTCAATGTCCCAGAGCTTGATGGTTTGGTCTTTGCTGGCGCTGGCCAACGTTTGCCCGTCGGATGAGAAAGCCACGAACAGAACTTTGTCCGTATGGCCGCGCAGGACTTTGAGCGACGCGCCGTCTGCGACGCGCCAGAGCCGTATCGTCTGGTCTGAACTGGCGCTGGCGAGCATGCGACTGTCGGGCGAGAACGCGATGGAATTGATAACGCCTTCGTGTCCCGGCAGCGTCAGCTTCAACTGCCACAAGCGCGCGTCCCAGACTCTAATCTTTCCATCTGCGCCCGCGCTCGCCGCCGTGTTGCCGTCAGGCGCGTAAGCGACCGTCCAGACTGTTCCCTGCTGGCTGCTCAACTTTTGTTTGAGGGCGAAAAGATGCGGCGCGCTCTCCGTCGTCCCGACCGCGGGCGGCTGAGGCGCAACACGCTCGGTCGCTTGCGCAGGCTGCGGCGCGGCGGCGCGCCGATTGAAGAGGATGAAGGCAATCGTGCCGATGATGAGCAACATGAGCAGGCCCGCGATAATCAAGACGGGCCGCGCCGTTGTTGACCGCGCAGGCGAAAGAGGCGCAAACGATGGAGGCGCAAGCGTCGGTGGCGTAAGCGTCGGCGGAGCAAGCGAGGGCAGCGCAAGCGTCGGCAGCGGCGTCGCTGTTTTCTCCGCGCTCTTCGCGGTTGACGACGACAAAGCAGCAGAGTTGTCAACGAAGGTCGGCTGCGTGCGGAAATTATCAACGAGCGTCGGCTGCGTTCGGAAGTCGTCAACAACATCGGGCTGCGCTTGAAAGTCGTCAACGACCGGCTGCGTTTGAAGATTGTCAACGACAGTTGGCTGCGTGCGAAAATTGTCAACGACCGTTGGCTGCTCGCGTCGTCGCATCTCATCTTGCTTGAGCCGCGCCGCCTCGTTCGCTTGTTCCAGTTCTTCTCGCTCGCGCGCCTGCTGCGCCGCCAGGGCCGCGCGTCTGGACTCTTCCGCTGCTTCAGCCTGACGACGCGCCGCAGCCGCATCGGCCTCAGCTTGTCGCCGCCGCGCCTCTTCCGCTTGTAGACGAAGCGCTTCCTGACGCAGCCGTTCGGCTTCAGCCTGACGGCTTGCTTCCAACGCCGCCCGCGCCGCTTCCGCCGCACGCTCTTCTTCAGCGACGCGCTCTTCCTCCGCAATGCGTTCTGCTTCCGCAATGCGCGCTGCTTCCGCGATGCGTTCTTCTTCAGCGCGGCGTTCTTCTTCAGCGATGCGCGCTTCTTCTGCGACGCGCTGGCGTTCGGCTTCGGCCTGCACGCGCGCCTCTTCTGCTTGACGGCGCGCTTCGGCTTCCTCACGCAGGCGCGCTTCTTCGGCTGCCGCTACGCGACGTTTCTCTTCAGCCTCTTTCGCGGCGCGAAGCTTTTCTTCAGCTTCTCTAGCGACGCGACGTTCCTCTTCTGCTTCTTCGGCGGCGCGACGCTGTTCCTCTGCCAGGCGTCTCTGCCGTTCAGCCTCTTCAGCTTCCAACTGTTTGCGCCGCGCTTCGGCTGCGGCAGCGGCTTCCGCTTTCAAGCGAAGCTGTTCTTCAGCTTGCTGCCGCTCACGTTCCGCTGCCTCTCGTGCTGCCGCCTCGCGCCCAGCCGCTTCACGTGCTGCTGCTTCACGTGCTGCTGCCTCGCGGGCTGCGGCTTCAAGTTGCGCGCGTTCTTCTTCCTCGCGCCGCTGCTGCTCTGCGGCCAGACGCGCGGCTTCCTGCTCTGCCGCCAGACGCAGAGCCTCGGCCTCCGCGCGGCGTCGTTCCTCTTCCTCAAGCTCTTTGCGCTGGCGTTCCGCTTCTTCCAATTCCCTGCGCTGGCGTTCGGCTTGGGCGCGGCGAGCGGCGGCCAACTCTTCTTCGCGCTGGCGCGCGGCAGCCTCTTCCTCAAGTTGTCGTTGCGCCGCGGCGGCTGCTTCAAGCTGCTGCCGCTGCTGTTCGGCGATGACACGCTGACGCTCTGCTTCGGCCTCCAACCTGCGTTGCTCTTCGGCCTCGCGCTCGGCGGCCTCCGTCGCCAGACGCCTGCGTTCAAGCTCTGCGCTCTCTTGCTGCTCGCGGCGCAACTCTTCTTCGCGCTCACGCTCTCTTTGCAGTTCCGCTTCGCGTTCACGCGCCTGCTGTTCTTCGTCATCCGTCGGGAGAATCAACAGCGTCACGTCTTGCTCGCTGCTGTGCGCTTCGGATTCATGTCTGGAGACGGCGTGCTGAGAATCTCTGATGTCGGAGTTGAGTTGCGAAGGCCATGACATTTCCGCCGACGGCTCTGTAAACGATGCGCGCGTCGGTTCGATGACGGGGCCGGACGTGCCGCCGAGTCCGAGACGTTGCTGGCCAGAGAGATTGGACGCGCCGCCCGGCGACGAAGCGACGGGCGATTGAGCGGTCGGCGACGGAACGGTCGGCGCGGGCGAAGACTGCCCCGGAACAAACGGCCTCCGGTCGGCGGTCAAGTCCGAAGGCTGCTCCGTTTCCGTTATCACGGATTGCTCGGCCTGAGCCGACAAGGCTGCTTCTCTGAAGAAGCGGCGCATCACGCTGGCGGAAGCAACGCGGTCTCGACGATTCAGAGCCATCGACTGCGACACGACGAGCGAGATTGGATAAGGCACGCGAGCGTGCGTCTCATGCGGGGCAATCAAAGGGTCGCGCTCGCCGAGGTCCAGGCTCTTGTATCTTTGCGAGGCCGTTTTGGGAGGGTGGCCGGTCAGAAGATGATAGAGCGTCGCGCCCAGAGAATAGAGGTCGCTCTGTTCGTTGGTGCCGGAGTTGTTGAGTTGTTCCAGCGGAGCGTAGGCCGCCGTGTAGCCATGCACGCTTGAACTGGCATGCTCCATCTCGGCCACTCCCGCGGCGCCTTTGGCGAGGCCGAAATCGAGCAGAAAAATTTCGTTGTCGCTCGTCAGCTTGATGTTCGCCGGTTTGATGTCACGATGAATAACCTGTTCGGGGCGCGTGTGCAGATACTCAAGAGCTTTGAGCAGTTCGTCGGCCCAGGGCAAGACCTGTTCGACGGAGAACGGGCGTTGCCGCTTGGCGAGCAGAGCCGAAAGGTCGTCGCCTTCGACATAATCCATGACGAGAAACTGGCCGTTGCCCTCGAAGAAATGGTCTGTCACTTTCGGCAAGACCGGATGACGCAGGTTGGCTAAGAGCTTGGCTTCACGCTCGAAGGCGCGGCGCAGTTTGTCGGAGTCCAGATTGGCCCGCCGCTCTTTGATGGCGACGATGCTGTCGAGCTTATCGTCGATGGCTTCGTAGACGTGGCCGAAGCCGCCCATGCCGAGCGGGCGGATGATGCGATAGCGGTGATGCAAGAAATAGTTGCGATGCAACATGAGGACTTATCTATCCAATCTGCGCCCCTTGGATGTCAGCGTTTGATGAGCGCGAGCAGTTGAGCGGCCATCACGGGGTCGAGGCTTCTGAGCTTCTCATACTGCTCCATCGCCGCGCTCTTATTCTTCGTCAAGACATACGCGCGGCCTATATCATAATAGACGTTGGCGTAGTCCGGCTTATAACGAATCGCTTGCTTGAACTGCTCTATGGCCTCGGCGTAACGCTTCAGTTTGAAGTAGGAGCCGCCGAGAAAGTAGTAGGCGTTCACGTAGTCCGGCTTGATGCGAATCGCCTGCTGGTACGGGCCGACGGCTTCGTCGTAGAGATATTGAATGTAATAGGCGGTGCCTAAGTTGTTGTAGGCTTCGGCGTAGTCCGGCTTGTGGCTAATCGCTTGCCGGTACTGCGCGACGGCTTCATCGTAACGCTTGAGGCCAAGATACGCGGTGCCGAGGCTGTTGTAGGCCAGAGCGAAATTTGCTTGATGCTGAATCGCCAGCTTGAACTGCGCGCTCGCTTCTTCGTAGCGTTTCTGCGCGAGATAGGTCGCGCCCAGATTGTAGTAAGCCTCTGCGTAGTCTGGCTTGCGTTGAATGGCCTGCTTGAACTGCTCCGCGGCTTCGTTGTGGCGTTGCAGGTTGAGATACGCCGTGCCCAGATTGTTATAAGGGATGGCGAAGTCGGGTTGATGCGCAATCGCCTGCTTGAGATATTCAATCGCCTTCTCGTAGCGTTTGAGGTCAAGATAGGTCGCGCCCAATCCATTGTCGGCCTCGGCGTAGGCGGGCTTGAGATTGAGGGCCTGCTCGTAGCGCGCGATGGCTTCGTCGTGATGGCCTTCGGCGCGATAGACGTGGCCGAGCCGTGCTAAGGCCGTGGCCGAGCGCGGGTCAAGGGCGAGGGCGCGCGTGGCCGCACGCTCGGCTTCGTTCAAGCGATTCAGGCGCAGGTAAGCGTAGGCGAGGCTGCTGTAAGCTTCGGCGTAGTCGGACTGATGCTTGACGGCCTGCTGGTAGGCGTCCACGGCTTCCGTGTATCGCTCAAGGTCGAAGTGAACATTGCCCAAGCCGTAATAGGCGCGCGCCTCGCTGTTGTCTAAGACGAGGGCGCGGCGATAATGCGCGGCGGCCTGCTCATACTGGTGATTGTCGCGCGCGGCGTTGCCCTGCGCCAGCGAATCTTCGACCGCAGCGTTGACGCGCTCGTTCGGCTCAGCCTCTCGTCCGCGCACGACACGTTCGTCGCGCGTCGTCTTATCCGTTTTCTCGCCGCCAGATGTGCCGGCTTTCTCGCCGCCGCTTTTGTCATCAAGCTCGTTCGGCTCAGGCTGGCTCGCGCGCTCGACACGCACGGACGTTGAAGTTGTTGCCGGACGCGACTGCGACTTGTTTGACGAACGCCCGCTCGTCCGCGCAGAACTCGTTGGCGTCGTCGCGGGCGGACGCTTGACGACTGAGACGGAAGCGGGCTTCGTTGGCTTGGGATTCTTGACGGGCTTGACCACTGGATTGGCTGGACGCTCGCCCGCTTCGCTATAGTCGCGCTGCGCCGGAGCCTGACGCAGGCCGCCGCCGAGCAGCAGCACAACCATTAACATGAGGCATCGCTTGGCCCGGTGGGTAGTCATATCTGAAACTGTCCTGTTCGGGTTTGTCTGTGTCTGATTGAAGACGTGGGCAAACCAGTTGGCAAAGGGACGGACGACCTGACGCTTGCGCCTCCGAAACCCGGCGAATGATTGACGGGAGTAAGGCCGCAATGGTGATGCGGAGAAGCTAAATCCTTGCCTTGAAAAAGTCAATAGCCTGCCGCCTGCGCCGCCCAAGGCAAACAAAAATCTCTACGCAACGACACACGATAAACCCCACATAGCGGCAAACAAAAAACCGCCCGCGACGGCATCCTTGCCTGCGGGCGGTTCGTTTCATCAGCGAAGCGACAAGCTTTCGGCTACTTGCATTTCGAGTAGCCGCAGTCGCGGCAGGAATCGCAGCCGCTGGCGTGTTCCAATTGGCCATGACATTCGGGACACGTTCCAATCAAGTTCGACATCACGCCCGCGTTCGTGTCGGGCGCGGCGGCCTGAGCCTTGCCTGCGGCGCGCGCCGAATCGGGCTCGCCCGTCAAGCGGCGGCTGGTCAGCATGATGCATTCCGCGACGGCTTGTTCGGGGCTGGTCAGCAGCCGCTCGTTGAACCAGACGGAGTGTGTGCCTGTCACCTTGTTCAAGCTGTGCGAGACTTCCTTGGCTTCAAAGCCGCCGCGCAGCATCTTCGAGGCCAACAGCCCGACGCCGCCGGAGATTGGCCCCGTCGCAAAGACTTCCTGAATCATCTCTCCATCATGATTGACGGTCACATATAGATTCTGCCCGTCGAAGGGAATCTGCCATGTCGCCCCGCGCAACTCGCGTGGCCGCTCGATGCGCACGGCGTTCGCTTCTTTCGTCGTGACCGCCATGATGTGCGCCGCGTCTGCGTGGCTCGCGGGCGGCTCGTCCAGGACTTCGACGTTCGCCTCCGGGTTGCAGGCCGCCTCGCCCTTCTCTTCCTGCTTCATCGAAGTCAGGACTTGGCCTTCGCGCGAGCCGTCGCGATAGTAGCTGACGGCCTTGCAGCCGAGTTGCCGCGCCAGACGATAGAGCGCGTCCACGGATTCCACCGTGTCGTCATACGCGCCGTTGCAGGTCTTCGAGACGGAGTTGTCAACGTTGCGCTGCGCGGCGGCCAGGACATGCACGTGCTGCTGCGCGCCAATCGCCATCGCCGAGATGAAATAAGACGGCAACTCTTTCTCGTGCTCGACGACGTGAGCAGCCGCGCTGTTGATTGAATCGGCGTCCGTCTGGTCAACGTCAACGCCGAGAGCCTGCGCCGCCAGCGTATGCACGTAGGTGCGCGTTCCGAGAGTGTCCTGCCGGACGTAGGCCCAAGAGAAATTCGGCTCGACGCCGGATGATGTTTCGGCGACGAGCGAGATGGTTCCGGTCGGGGCAATCGTCGTCACTTCATAATTGCGAAGGGTAAGCGGCACGTCCTTCGGGATGCCAATCTCGTTATAGATAAAGTTAGCGTAAGCTTCCCTGTTCGGCTCAAGCTCCGGGAACACTCCGCGCTCGGCTCCGAGCCGTAGACTCTCGACCCAAGCCTCGCGGCGCACAAAGCCCATCACTTCGTCCATCAAATCAATCGAAGCGGGCGAGCCGTAAGTGACTTTGAGTTGGAGGCAGAGGTCTGCGAAGCCCATGATGCCGAGGCCGACGGGCCGCGTCCGCTTGACAGTCGCTTCAATCTCCGGCAGCGGCCAGGCGCAGGTGTCAATCACGTTGTCGAGAAAGCGCGTGCTCAAGTGCGTCACGTCGCGCAGGCGTTCCCAGTCGAGACGATTAACAGGGTCATAGAACTTCGCCAAATCAATCGAGCCCAGATTGCACGAGTTGGAGAAGTGCAGAAACTGTTCGCCGCAAGGATTGCAGGAATAGATCGGCCCCATGCTCTTCATCATGTGGTTGTGCCGGTTCACCTGATCTATAAAGGCCACGCCCGGCTCGGCATACTTGTGCGCCGAAGCGATGATGCGATTCCACACGTCCGGCGCGTAGACCATGCCGGAGCGCGGCGGCTCTTCCTTGACGACATCAGAAAGGTCTGACGCTTGAAAGGTTTCTTTGTCACGGAAGGTGATGGTCGAGCCGTCATTGTGACGATAGACGGCGTAGTCGCCGCCCGACACGGGGTCGTGAATCGGGTCAGTCCAGGGCTTGCCGTCAAACTCAAGTTGGAACCACTCTTGATTTTCAACCGCTTCTAAAAATTTGTCCGTGACGTTGACGGAGATATTGAAGTTGGTCAGCGAGTGCTGGTCGTTCTTCGCGTGGATGAAGCGCAGCACGTCCGGATGCGTGACGCGCATCATGCCCATGTTCGCCCCGCGCCGCACGCCGCCCTGCTTCACCACGTCCGTCACCTGATTGACGATGTTCATGAACGAGACCGGCCCCGAAGCCACGCCGCGCGTCGAACTGACCATCGCTCCCGAAGGACGCAGGAATTCATACGTCATTCCGGTGCCGCCGCCCGTCTGGTGAATCGTCGCGGCAGCCTTGGCGTGATCCATAATGCCGGAGATTGAATCGGGGACTCTGAGCACGAAGCAAGCGGCGAGTTGGCCGTTCGACTTGCCAGCGTTGACGAGGCAAGGCGTGTTCGGGATGAACTCACGATTGAGCATCACTTCCGACATGCGGCTGAAAAATTCATCGCGCGCCCGCGCGTCCTGCTCAGCCACAGAGACATGCCCGACCACGCGGCGCACAATGTCCGCCCACTCTTCAATCGGCTCCCCCTTCGTGTCCTTCAAGCTGTAGCGCTTGCTGATGACGCGCTGCGCGTTTAAGCCGAGCGGCGGTCGCGTCAGGCTTGGCGCGCTCATCGTCGTCGCGTTGGTTAAAGGGGCATCCGTTTTTTGCGTGGAGCTGTTCGGGTCGATGACTGTGCTCATTCTCTGTCTCTGCCTTTCTCGCGCACGGCTTCGGCGACGCGAGACACATTTGGTTTCAAAAAGATTCGGCGCGTCTCAAAAGGTGCGCGCCGCCGTTAGAATTTGTGTTTCGGATACTGCGGTTGGCTATATTAGAAGCGACGGAATCCCCTGCCGAGTGCGGATTTAAGGCTCTCCCGCGTCCCGACTCTGCCCTTTCTTCCTCAAGCGGAGCGCACTATACATTTTTATCGGGGCGATGTCAATATATTGTGGTCATCTTTTTTTTCAATGCAATAGAGTGTATCACCTGAGAACTTACATCAACTTCTAACGCTTACATTTGCAGCCGCCCGAGCCTCTTTTCTACGGTTTCCGGGAGATTTTACAGAGCTAGTTTCGCCCGCCGGAGAGCAAAAGGCAAGAGGGCCGCCGGGGCTTGCCCGCGAGGCTCCCCGGCGGCTGCAAGCCGGGTCATCGAAAGAGGCTTTTCCGGCATCTAAAGCTTCTTTAATTCGAGACCGGAAAGTTGAGCAAAGGGTGTTGAATCAGCAACAGGAAAGAGCCTCGGACCGGCTGGTGCATGGCACGGCGGAGGACGGAACAGTGCGCTGCATGGCGGCAGTGACGACGAATCTGGTGGCGGAGGCTGCGCGCCGCCACGACCTTTGGCCGACGGTGGCCGCAGCCCTGGGCCGCACGCTGACAGGCACGCTGCTGCTCGCTTCGAGTCTGAAAGAGTTGGACAGGCTGACCGTGCAGATTGCGGGCAACGGGCCAATCGGCGGCATCACTTGCGAAGCGAACGCGAGCGGGCAGGTGCGCGGCTACGTGAAGAACCCGGAGGCCGATGCGCCGTACAACGAGAAGGGCAAGTTTGACGTGCGCGCGGTGGTCGGCGAAGGGATGTTCTATGTGGTGCGCGAGTCGGGCTATGAGATAGGGCTGCATCGTGACCCGTATCGCGGGTCAGTCCCGATTGTCTCCGGCGAGATAGGCGAAGACTTCGCCTATTATCTTTTGAAGTCGGAGCAGATTCCTTCGGCGGTGATGTTGGGCGTGCATCTGCAACGCGAGCAGCCTTACGTCACGGCTGCCGGTGGCTTGATGATACAGATTATGCCGGGCGCGGACGAACAGACGGTCGCCGCCATTGAAGCTTCCGTCAGCCGTCTGCCGCAGGTAACGCATTTAATCCGCGAGGGCGCGAGTCCGGCAGACTTGCTGCGGAGCGCGCTTGGAAGTTTGGAGTTTGAGTTGCTGGACGAGCGGCCCGTCGGTTTCAGTTGCTCTTGTTCTTACGAGCGCGCCGTCTCAATCATCGGCTCGATTGACCGCGCCGAACTGGAAGCCATGCGGCGCGAAGACCGTGGCGCGGTGATGATCTGCCATTTCTGCAACGAGACGTACAGGTTGGACGAAGCGGCGTTGACGGAAATCATGGATGAAGAAGTGGCGATGAGCGATGAGTAGAAACGATGAGCGATGAGCAGAAAGCTTTTGGCTTTCACTCATCGCTCATTGCTGATGGCTCGTGGCTCAGCGCCGCTTTACTTTGTTGAAGGCGTAGGCGTGCCGCCGGAGTTAAGCATTTCGTAGTTGCCGAGGTCACGATTGTGATTGTCGAGCGCGCCGAAGGTGTCGGAAGTCTCTTCGAGCATCTGCTTGGTCATGGCGATGGAGTCGGAGAGTTGCTCGAAGTCTAAGGCCGAGACTCTTTCGGGCGTCGGCAGCGTGACGACTTGATCGTTGACGAGGCCGAAGAAGTTTTCGATGGACTGCAACTGGCCTTCGACGAGTTTGACGGAGCGTTCGAGGTCGTTGAAGGCGGCGACGCGCCGTTTGAGAATTTCGACGTTGGCTTGCTGCACGCGCTTGGCGCGCTCGTCGGGCGAGCTTTCGGCGGCGCGATAAGCTTGCGTCAGTTGATTCTGCACGGCCTGACGATTAATCGAGCGCAGGTGATTCTTGCGCCGGCGATACACGTCCAGCAAATCAACGAAGTCTTCCCAACGCTGGTCCAGGCTCTGGATGTTCGCGGGAATCTCTTTGGAGCCGGTAAACTTTTTGTAGTTCGAGTAAATCTGATTCTTCATCCAGCGCAGATACTCGACGGCTTCGCGCTCGCGCGGGTCGAAGGCTTTGATGAGTTCTTCTCGCTGGCGGTCGCGCAGGGCCCGCAGGCGCGCTCGCTGGCGGCCATCAACAAGGCGACGGTAAAGAGAACTGGCTGGCACGGTGACTAAATATAACCCCTCTGCTGCGAGCGCAGCGCCGAGCGGAATGATTGAGCCGGTGTAGGCGGCGGCGACGGCGAAGCCCGCCATGCCCCAGAAATTGACCGGCTCCTTGACCGCTTCTTTGAGATATTGAAGATTAATCTTGGACAGTTCAGCCATAGCCTTGAGTTAAAGCGAATAACAAGTAACTTTCGGTGGACGCGCGGCCTCACAACGTTTTGCCAGCAGTCAAGACGAAGAGGACGCTCCTATTCGTTGTTGCCGGAGCCTCCTTGCAGCAACACGTTGTTCTGCTGGTTGGCCGTCGTTTCGCCTGCCGCCGGAAGGGCACCGGGCTGCGAGTTGGTTGAACCGGGCAGCAATCCCATCTCCTGCTTGTAAGCGAGCAGCTTGTCCTGCAACTGCATGTCCATCGCCTCGCGTTCGATGTCCTGCATTTTAGAGTCAACTGAGGCTGCGCCGAGTTGCATCTTGGCTTCGGCTGCCGCGGCGCGGCGGTCAATCTTCTCGCGCATCTCGCCGAAGGTCGAAGCGTCGTCGCCGAGATTGAACGTCTCCATCGTTTGCGCCAACTGCTCTTGCAGCTTCGCCTGCTTCGACTGATTTATCAGTTGCATCGCTTCAGCCGTGCGCTTCTGCATTTGCAGGACGTAGTTGTCGCGCGCCTTGAGCGCCTGTTTGGATGCGACGTTGGCGTGCTCAAGTTGCTGCGAAGTCTTTTGCAGGTCAACCTGCGCTTGTTGAAGCTGCCCGATGTAGGCCGTGGCGATGTCGTCGCGGCCCAGCTTGACGGAGGCTTTGATTTTCGAGTCGAGGTCAACGACCTGCTCTTCGAGCCGCTGTTTGCTGCGGGCCAACAATTTTTCGGTGGCCATCACCTGCGCGACGGAATTGTTCAACTCCGGCACGCGGTCGCGCATGTCGCGGATGGTTTGCTGAAGAATGCGTTCGGGGTCTTCCGTGCTCTCCACAAGCCCGCCGAATACCGCGCGCAAAGAGCGCTTGATTCTGCTCCACAGTCCCATCGTCTCCAACCTCCGGCCAGCTAAGATTGTGCGCCGCGCGCCGCGGGCCGCAAGCCTGCTCAACCAAGCTTGCCCAGGGCCAGCCGCGCGCCGCTCATGTTCTACGTCGGTTCGCGTCCTCTAGTTGCATTTTCAAACCGCCGTTGAGTCGGAGTATAGCAGAAGCGAAAGAAGTGGGAAAAGGTGAAGCGGGAAACAGGCACAGATGCGAGACTGAAAAAGCGGAAACGCGCGGGCAAGCGAGCGACTCAAAGGCTGCGCGGCGTCAGGACAGGTGAAGTGACGACTAGTGAACGGGCACTCGCTCGTCGCGCTGGCCTTGCGCGTTAGAGCATTTGCCTTGCGTCGTTTTTCATCAATCGCTTCCGGCCACTTGACTATGTTCTATTTTCCGATGTCGCGCCGGTAGTGCATGCCGTCCCAGTGAATGTCGCGGGCGGCTTCGTAGCAACGACCGAGGGCTTCGTCCAGCTTAAGGCCCGTCGCCGTCACGCCGAGCACGCGCCCGCCCGCCGTCAACCATTCATCGCTCTCGCCGCGCGCAGTCCCGGCATGAAAGATGCGCACGCCTTCATGCTGCGAGGCTTGCTCAAGCCCTTCGATGCGCGCTCCGGTTTCCGGTCGCGCCGGATAACCGCGCGCGGCGAGGACGACGCAAGCCGAAGCCTCCGCGCTCCACTCAACAACCAGTCGTCCCAAACTCCCGCGCGCGATTGCCTCGCAGATGTCAACCAGACTCGTCTGCAAGCGAACGAGAATCGCCTGCGCTTCTGGGTCGCCGAAGCGCACGTTGTATTCCAGCACGCGCGGGCCGTCAGCCGTCAGCATCAACCCGACGAAGAGGACGCCGCGAAACGGAAGCCCTTCAGCCGCCGCGCCCGCGAGCGTCGGCTCGATGACTTCACGCGCGACTTGCTTCAGCGTCGCTTCGTCCAACACGCTCGCGTCCGTGACGACGCCCATGCCGCCGGTGTTCGGCCCCGTGTCATTTTCGCCGACGCGTTTATGGTCGCGCGCGGCGGGCATCAAGGCGTAGTCGCGCCCATCTGTGAAGAGCAACAGCGAAGCTTCGCGCCCGCTCAGGGCTTCTTCGATAATGATTCTTTGCGCGGCCAACATGCCGACCGCGGCCCCGCTCATCAAATCTTCAACAGCCGCGACGGCTTCCGTGCGAGAGCCCGCGACGACGACTCCCTTGCCCGCCGCCAGCCCGTCGGCCTTCACGACGACCGGCGCGTCGCTGTCGCCAAACTCGCCGCTCAACAGAATCTCTCGTCCCTCTTCGATTGAACCGGCGACTCTGTAACGCGCGGTCGGAATATTTTGACGGGCCATGAAATCTTTAGCGAAGGCTTTGCTCGATTCCAGCCGCGCCGCTTCCCTGCGCGCGCCCGCGACCAACAACCCGCGCCGCTCAAACTCGTCAACCAGGCCAGCGGCCAGCGGAGCCTCGCCGCCGACCACAGTTAAATCTATCCGCTCGTCTTCGGCAAAGCGGGCCAGCGTCGCAACGTCCGTCGCGCTTATCGCAACGCATTGCGCGTTCAAAGCGATGCCCGCGTTGCCGGGCGCGCAAATGATTTTGCAATCGGCAGTCGCCGTCCTGCTCAAGGCCCAACAGAGCGCGTGCTCGCGTCCGCCTGAGCCGATGACGAGAATTTTCATGTTCGTGATGTCTCTCGAAAAGTCTCTGAAAGTAGTATGGAACGAAGTGGCCGGATGCTGTCATTTCGCGCTCGCTCTGTCAAGCGACAGACGAAAGTTGACGGTTTACTCTTGACACATTTTCGTGAAGGTTATAATTTCCAGATTGCGGTTGTCACTCGCGGTTTAACCGCAAGACAGGCACGCGCGCCTGTCAGCTATTATGAGCATGACTGGAAGCGCAAGCCAACAAGGCGCCGTCGGTCTGGTTGGCTTTTCGATTTTTCTCAACTCATGCCCGCCTCGACGATAGAGTGCGGCAAGCCAGAGAGCTTTTCTTTTATCGCATCCCGACGAAAAGAAACGCCGAGCACGTCCGCGCCCCGACGCAATAGCAAAGGCGGCCACCTCGCTCGCCTATTTTAAATATCGGCTGTAAGCCCTCTGAGCGTTGCCCCGCAGTTCCGCTCATCCGGGTCACTTATTTTCATGGGGAGAGACGAACATGGCAGACACACAGGTTACCAGCGGAGCAAACGGAAATTGGAGTCAGAGCGAGATGGAGTTTGATGATCGCAACATCAGGTGCATAGATTGCGGGGAAGATTTTATCTGGACGGCGGGCGAGCAGGTTTTCTTTCACGACAAGGGTTTGCAGAACGAGCCGAAGCGCTGCAAGCCATGCAAGCAAGCTAAGAATGAACGCCTCGCCGCTATCGCCGCCGCGCAGGCTTCCGGCGTTCGCCAGCGCATCGAAGTCTCCGTTCAATGCGCGCAGTGTGGACAACAAACGACAGTTCCCTTTTATCCATCGCAGGGCCGCCCCGTCTATTGCCGCTCCTGCTTCCTCGCAGGACGCGAAGCGTGACGAAGGGCGGAAGGATGAAAGCGGAACTACTCAAGATTTGATAGTTTCGCCTTCATCCTTCCGCCCCGATTCCTCTGCCTGACAGCTTTAACTCTCAGCCGCCAACGTGAACGGTCGGTCGCTTCTGCGGGTCTTTCTCGGCCTGCCGCAAGACTTCGTGTGTGACGGGCGCGGTGTCGCCTTCGCCGAACGCGATGTACTTGAGCATGTAAGCGATTGGATTGCCCTCGCTCCAACCGAAGTAGACGTGCGGCAGTTTGCCCGTCTTGTTTCTCAGGTGCAGCAGGAAGGCGGCGATAGCGTTCGGCACCGCAGGGCTTTGCGTTCGCAGCACGCGGAAGCCGTCAACGTGTTCGCCGCAGACTTGCAGCACGCCGGAAAACTCCGAAGCATCGCCGGGGCTAACCTCGAAGAAGATAATCGGCTCATTGGGCGGAATGTGATTGTCGGCGCGCTTCTCCTGCTCCTTGTACTGATACTCGCTGGCATCGCCGCGGTCGCAGCGATTGGTGACGATGCGAATCGTGCCTTTGTTGGCTTCCTCGATAATCGCCTGCGCTGTGGCGTCCAACTCCACCTTCTCGACGCGCAACTCGGTCGAACGAGTGACGCGCGAAACAAGCGAGAAGAAGATAATCGCGCCGATGAAGAACGAGGCTATCTTGATGCCTTCCGGTCGCTCGATGATGTTGACGATGGTCGTGTAAGCGAAGACCAGCGCGACCATCATGTAGGCCCACCAGTTTCCGCCCTTGCGCCAAGACGAAAGCGTGACGGCGACCGCCGCCGAACTCATCAAGACCAGCACGCCCGTCGCGTATGCGCCGCCCTGCGCGTCAACGTCCGCTTTGAAGATGAGGGTCACGGCGAAGGCTATGGCGAGATAGACGAGAACGAGCGGGCGCGTCGCTTTGGCCCAGTCGGGAGCCATCCCGTAACGCGGCAGATAACGCGGCACGATGTTCAGCAGTCCGGCCATCGCCGACGCTCCCGCGAACCAGAGAATCGAAATCGTGCTTAAGTCGTAGGCCGTGCCGAACCACTCGCCCAGAAAATGATGCGCCAGATATGAGAGCGCGCGGCCATTGGCTGCGCCGCCGACTTGAAAGGCTTGGGGCGGAATCAACAGCGTCGTGATAAAGCTGCTGGCGATGAGAAAGACGCTCATGATGAGAGCCGCCGTGCGGAGCAGCTTGCGCGTGTTGCGAACGCGCCCCGCCAACAACTCCTTCGGGTCAGTCTGCGGCCTGCGCCCGCTGCGCGTCGCGTGGATTGAGTCCCAATCCTTCGGGGTCAGTTTTTTGTCGCCCTCCACCAGGGGCATCACGGCGACTCCCGTTTCAAAACCGGAGAGGCCGAGCGCTAGCTTGGGAAAGAGCAACAGCGCCGCTCCAATCATCATCAGCGGATTGCCGTGCGACGCAAACAGCGCGTTCTTCCATTCGGGAATGGCCGAGGTATGAGTCGCCAGTTGATAGAGGCCGACGCCCACGACGATGAGATTCAGGAACAGGTAGAGGCCGACGAGCAGGACGGCGATGCCGATGGCTTCCTTGAAGCCTTTCAGGAAGACCGCGCCGAGCACCGTTATCAAAAAGAGCGTGATGCCGATGGGATGTTTGAGGAAAGGAACGTGCGCGTCAACGAACGGATTCTCAATGATGTGCGCGGTGGCGTCGGCAGCCGACAGCGTGATGGTGATGATAAAGTCTGTCGCCACGAATCCGAGCAGAACGAGGACGAACAGTTTGCCCTTCCACCGCGAGAGCAAATTTTCGAGCATCGAGATGGAGCCTTCGCCGTGCGGGCTTTCGGCGGCGACGCGATTGTAGATGGGCAGCGCGCCGAAGAGCGTTAGCAGCACCAGAATCATCGTCGCGATGGGCGAGAGAGCGCCCGCCGCCAGAAAGGCGATGCCGGGCTGGTAACCGAGCGTCGAGAAATAGTCAACGCCGGTCAGGCACATTACTTTCCACCAGGGATGCTGGTGATGCTGGTTCTCTTTTTCGTGCGGCCCTTCAGCTTCCTTGATGTCCCTGTAGAGCCAAAGTTTGAAACGTCGCCGCTGCTTTTTTTCAAGAATCATAGTGGTTATTCACAACTCACAAAACGAAGCTGCCGGCCTCAATTTTCGCCGAGGGGGAGCCAGAATTCCACTGCAAATAAACAGACCACCGCGCCATGGGCCGAGAGCGGACGACGGTCTGGCGTAAGCGTGTAGTGCCCGCACAATATATCACGATTCCGGCGCCAATATTGGAGATGTGAAACCCGAAATGGACGCAATTTAAACAAAAAAGCGGGCGGGGCCTCCCACCGCCCCGCCCTAAGGCCACGAGTCCTCACCCCTCGCGACCACTTCGCTCACCGGGGAGGCGAGCGCGCCTCAATTATGCCTCACCGAAGCTAAACTTTCAACAAATTTTGGGCGCCGATTTTGCGCTCAAACGCGCGGGCGGGCGTCAGTCCAAGGTAGACGAATTTTGAGCGGGCGCGCTCCGCAGGCTTTCAACGTTTTTCGCGTCGCCGCCCTCGGTCGCGCTCAGAAAAGTTTCTCGATTGATAACTTGGACGGCGGCGCTCGTGGTCTTCTGTCCGTTCAAATAAACTTCGACGAGCATCCTTCCCGGCTCGGCATTGTTCGGAATCTGGAAGCCCAGTCGCGCGCCGTTCACCTCAGTCAGCGGAAGGTAAGCGGTCGCGCCCGAAGAGTAAATCAGGTTGACGCCCGCCGCGTTGTGCCGCGCGATGTTTGAGAGCAGAGCGATGTCTGATTGAGAGCCGCGAGCCGCCTGACTGTCAGGCGAGAAGCCCGCGCCGTAGAGAGCGACAAGGCTTCCGGCGACCAGCGTTGTGTCGTTTGTTCCGGTCGCATCAACGGGAGCGATTGAGAGCCGCGTCCGGTCTTCGGCAATCGTCTCCGCGCCTTCGATGGAGAGCGCGCCGACGATGCAGGCGACCTCGCCCGTGTTGGCGTTCAGGCGCACGGTGTAGTCGCCGCTCGGAGCGTTCGGGCTAATCGTTATCTCAAAGCTGATGACGGGCAGGCTTGAGCCGAAGTCCTGCTGCGCGAGGCTCGACGAATTGACGCTGATGAAGGGCGAGGCGAAGCTGATGCCGGTGGCGGAAATCTGGTTCAGGCTACAGCCTTCGCCGCCGACGTAGAGCGTGTAGGCGCGGCCCGCGACGAGCGGAACGGCGATGGTCGAAAGCTGTTCGTTGATGCCGATGAAAGAAGGATTGAGCAGGACGGGCAAGCTTGAAAGCTGCGCGTTGTGGCGAACGGCTGCGCCCGCCAAGACCTTGACGCGCCCGATTTCCTGCGTGCGAAAAGGCGGCAATGGATTCACCGCCAGCCCCGCATACTGGCCGCGACCGGAAGCGATTTCCGAAGCCGGGACAACTCCGTCCAGGGCTTCAACCCAGAGACGATAGTATCCGGCGCTCAGTCCTTCGATTCGATATGAGCCGTTGACGAGCGTGATATTGCTGGCGCTGAGTTTTCCCGTCTCAAGCTCTTCGGCCCAGACGTTGGCGCCGTAGGCGGGCGAGCCGCCAGCGTAAGCAATCGTGCCGGTAATCACGCCGCGCGATTTGTCGCTTTCTCCGGGCACGCCGTACAACGCGCGCACGCCCGCGCGGTCGTCTTCCGAGAGGGTGCGCGGCACGAACGCGGCCATCCGATAAAGCCCGTTCTTGCCTTGTCGCGGCTGCATCGTCGCGCCCGCGACGCCGGAGTGGTCGAGTCCGAGCAAGTGTCCGATTTCGTGCGTCAGCGTCGCTTCGAGGTCGTAGGTTCCGGGTGTGCCGTCGGTCGAAAACGGTTGCTGAGGATTGAGGGCGATGTCGGCTTCGGTAATCGTGCCGTTCTCCGTGTAGAAGATGCGTGTGCGCCCGCTGGCTTCGCTGCTCGCGCCGCTGAAGGGAGCGGTGTTCTCCGGCGTGTGCGCGATGGTGATAAGGCTGATGCCGTCGCCGCCGCCGGACGCGCTGATGGATTCGGCTTTCGACGTGGCTTCGACGAAGCGAATGTTAGCCGCCGCCGTCCAGTGGGCCAAGGCTCTGCGCGCGGCCCCGACGACATCGCTGCCCGGCTTGACGTTTGAAGGCGGCGCGAAGAGCGAAGACGAGAGCGTGACGGTGATGCTGCGTGTCGCCCACTTGAGTTGAGTGGCGGGTGAACCTTCCGTGGATTGCAAGGTGTATGAACGCGCGGGGGCCGCCGACAAGAGAGTCGTCAGGACGAGAAAGAGGGCGGTCAGCAAGCGGCGCATTCGGTTTTTCAGTTGACGGGAAAGGGAGCGGGAAGCCTGTCTGAGGGCTTCGATACATTTCGTTGTTATCAGAAAGTTTTGAGCAGCGAAAGCGCGTGTTCGATGACAGCCTGAGACTCTTCAAACGCTTCGGCCCGGCTCGCTGAATGTATAACACAGAATGGCGATTGCAGGCGATAGCCGGACGTTGATTTCAAGCGCGGCCCACGCGTTCGTCGAAAGAGGTTTGATTCCGCCGGGGCCGGTGAGAGCAGCATCTTTTTTGTCTGATGAAGACGCGGACGCCGAAGCGCGCTCGCGTGCTCTGTCAGGTTCGGCTTACAGTCAAACGCGCGGGCGAGCCAGAGGTCGCGCCCGCGCGAGTTTTGACGAAAGCCATGCTTGGCTCAATTGGCAGAAGCAAGGCTGGCGGAAGCAAGTTTGTTATCGCCGTTTTGACCTCGGCCTGCGCGAACCTCTGACCGGAGATTTGATGGCTGCGGCGGCAGCGGTTGAGCCGCCGGGAATGGCATTGGCGATAGCGGCGGCATCGTCGCCCAACTCGCCCGCGCTCACGCCACCGCTTTTGTGCGTTCCGCTCAGGTCTGCGAAAGCGACGATGACGAGCAAAGCCGTCACGCCGAGCGTGGCCAGCACGTACAGAATCGCGCTCTGTTCAAGGGAGATTAGTGAGATGGTCACAATCGCCAGCGCGGCGACCCAGATAAAAATTTTAAGACGACGACTCTGTGCGGCCCCGCGTCTCGTTGTTGGTCTTCGCTCCATGTCTTCTCTCTCCGAAATAATGACTGTCTAAAGAATCCGTTAATTTATCACAAGGCCGGTCGCGGTGGCGAACCGAGCCGGGGGACGCGGCGCAAATAATAAGAGGCTGGCTTTTGCGTCGGCCAACCTCTCAGAATGCAGGCAGAAGCGCGCGGCGGCTCGAACTCAGTACAGAACGCGCAAGGGCAGCGTCGCGCCGAAGCTTTGAATGACCGAAGGCCCGATTCCGAGCACGCCCGATGTCAATGTGCGAAGAATGTTCGCCCCGGAGAATGGGCCGTTCTCCCGCACCTCAATCACATCGTAAGGTTGAAGCAGCACGTCGAGCTTAGGATTTTTTCTGATGGCGTTGAAATCGGCCCTGACGATTTCCTGCGCCGCGCCGGGCTTCTGGCGATAGATGTGAATGTCCGTGGCTTTCGCTTCTTTGCGCAGACCGCCGACCATGGCGAGCGCGCGGCTGAGCGTCAGTTGGTCGCGCAGGTACAAGCCTTGCGGCGAAGTGACGGCGCCTGTGATGTAAATCGGCTCGGCTTCCAACACGGTAATCACGTCGCCGGGGCGAATGACCGGATTGGCCTCGTCTTTGCCCGCGATGAGGTCGGAGATTTTATATTCCGAGTAAGGATAAACGCCGTTCTTGGCGTCTATCGTTTCGGGGACATCGCCCGGCTCAGGGCACATGACGGCTTCCGTGTGCAGGACTTGAATCTTGCCGTTGGCGCGTTCGGTCGTGCCGCCTGCGTTGGCGAGCAACTCGTTGAGATGCGCGCGGCGCTGCATCTGAAAACGCTGCGGAGCGCGCACCGCTCCGTAGACGATTGCCGGAGGACGACTGTTGCGACCGATGATGCGAACGCTGACCTGCGGGTTCTTCAGATACCTGCCGTAAGCCGCAATGATGTCCTTGCGCACGTCCTTCTCCGAGCGGCAGAGCGCGTGAATCGGCGTCTCTACAAAGTGCGGCTCGATGTTGCCGTCGCTGTCAACTTCGCCCGTCCAACTAAAATCGGGCTGGCCAAAGACGCGTATGTCCAAGGTGTCGCCGGGGCCGAGCAGGTAGTTGCGAATGCCCTGACTGTCGAGCGAAGACGAGCCGGGAACGGTTCCCGTCGAAGACATAGGCCCGGAGGTTTGCTGTAACACGACGGGCGATTGCTCCTGCGCTTGAACCAGCGCGGGCGCGCAGTAGCAGCAGCACGCGATGACGAGCAGGATGGAGAATAGCTTGGCTTTCATGGTCGAATCCTCAAAATCAAAGAAGCTTGGCGGCTCACTATCGCTCAAGTGAAGCGTGGGACGCGCGCTCGTCGTCCACCGATTGCTTGAGCCACAAGCGCGAGAACTCTGCTGGATGCAGGCGAGCGGCTCAACGATGCCTCGAAGGGCGGATGCAGGCTCGCGTCTTCAGACGCGCCCGACGCCTTCCTTGCGTTCATCCGGCGAACGTTGTTTCCTTTTTCTCGTGCCGGGTTTGGGCACCGTGCCGGGGATAGCGAAGCCCCTGAACAGCAGGTTGCAATGATCGCACAAAAGATTATAGATGCCAAACATGCGAAAGAGCAGCGGCGACGGTTTATAACCACGCCGGACGCGCGTGCTCCGGCACTTCGGACAATGAGGTTTCATCATTAGGCATTACTCCCCTTGAGGTTTGTCGCGGCGCGGCGCGCTGGCCGTGCGAGGCGCGTCTTCCGCAATCTTCAGGCGCGCGCGCAGCAGTTCGATTTCGCGGCTGATGCGCTCAGCCGTTTCGAGGCGCGCTTCTTCCTTCATGCTCTCGCGTGAAAGATAAAAGAGCGCGTCGCGGTAGCGGTCAATGGCGCGCGTGTAGTAGCCCTTGAAGGCGGCGCGCTCGGCCAACTCGACCCAATGCGTGACTTTGACCGAAGCGATAAACTCGCGGACGGCTGTTTCGGAGTCATGCAATTCCGCCTCGTTCGGATAAAACTTGAGGGCCGTCTCAATCACGTCGAGCGCGCGTTGCGCCGTTTCAATCTTATCCCAGACGCGGGCGCGACGTTGGGCTTCGTGCGTCAGTTGGCGCGCAGAGCCGCGCGCCCAGATGAGCAGGTGATGCCTTTGCAAAGAGCGAGCGCGCTCCTGCCCTGCGCGCAAGGTCACGCGGCTCTCGGCAGACAGACTGCCGGAACGCAAAGTCTCATCCGTGCCGGAGATAAAATCCTTGCACGAATGATATGCTTCGAGATGAGATTCGGGCGCGTCGCCCGCGGCGTCCGCCTCCATAGACTGTTTCTGCAAGGCGCGCAACTGGACGGCGTGAGCATCAACCGGCCTCTGCTTGCGCGCTCCGCTGCTGCTGCTGCCGGTGACATGTATTCTGGCGCTCTTGTCGGCGTGCGGGTCGCGCCGGTCTTGTTCGAGGATATAGCGTGTCCAGGCGCGTCGCATCACGACCTCGCGGGCCGCGACCGCCACCAGCATGACGACGCTCGCGGCAAGGCCGGCCGGAACCCATGGAGCTTCATCGCCGCCGCCGTGCAGCGTCACCCACAGGACGACGAAGAGCGTGGCGGCGACGACAGCCGCGCCAATCATGTAGCCTGAGGTGGAAGGCAAACGAGCTGACGGCGCGCGTCTTGGCGTGGCCGCGCTCGACGCAGTATGCGTGCGCGTCGTGCGAGCAAAAACATGGTCTGCCGAATTGCTGCGCAAGCTTGTTCCTCTGGGGAAAGATGGAGTCATCCGTCGCGCGCAGCTAAGCTGATGGCAGTTCGCCGCCTCTGGCCCGGACGCCGCAGTTCGGATGTAACTTAATAGTCAGGCTTTTTATCTGCATCTGTCAACAGATAAGATGACACGGAAACGGCGCGAGCGCGGAAGAGCGTTGAAGGCCGAGCTATCCAGAGCCGGGCTTTCATGCATCGTCGCGGGGTTTGCGGTTGAGCTTTAATTTCAAAAGCGAAAGGATACGGGATGAGCGGAGAGTTGAAGGGAAAAGTCGGCGGAGAGTTGAAAGGGAAAGTCGCTATCGTGACGGGCGCGACTTCGGGCATCGGACGGGCGACGGCCTTGCGCTTTGGCGCGGCGGGCGCGCGCGTCGTTGTCGTCGGGCGACGGCAGCGCGAGCTTAAACGCCTGGCCGCCGAGATTCTTGAGCAGGGTGGCGAGGCTCTGGCGATTTGCGCCGACGTGACGGATGAAAAGGCTGCCCGCAGTATTGTCGGCAAGACTTTGAAAAAGTTTGCGGCCCTCGATGTGCTGGTCAACGCCGCGGGCCATCTCAACAACGGGACGATTGAGAGCACGACGCTCGCGGCCTGGGATGCGATGATGAGCGTCAACCTGCGCGCCGTTTTCCTGTTGATGCAGGAGGCTGTGCCGCATCTCTCGGAGCGGCGCGGCAACATCGTCAACGTCTCAAGCGTGACGGGGCTGCGCGCGTTTCCGGGCGTGCTGGCATACTGCGTCTCAAAGGCGGGGCTTGACCAGTTGACGCGCTGCGCGGCGCTCGAACTCGCGGCCAAAGGCGTGCGCGTCAACGCAGTCAATCCGGGCGTCGTCGTCACGGAGATACACAAGCGCGGCGGGATGAGCGACGAGAGCTACGCGGCCTTTCTTGAACATTCCAGAAGCACGCACCCGCTCGGGCGCGTCGGCGAAGCGGGCGAGGTCGCGGAGCTAATTCTCTTCCTCGCTTCGGAGCGCGCCGCGTGGATTACGGGCGCGACCTATTCGATTGACGGCGGGCGAGCGCAAACCTGCGCGCGTTGAGAGATGAGCGACATTCGTTTCCATGTGAGCGGTCTTCGCAAGAGGCTGCGGCCATGTTCGCCGGAAAGTTTTGAAATTAAAGTAGAAGTCGGAGCATGAATCTGGCTATACTTGGCGCAAGGTTGGCCAGCAGCAAGTTTTGACGCAGCCGTTGAGGCCGGGCCGCCAAGTATCTACAGACGATTGCCAGTGAGAAAAGAGGGGCGGCGATTATTCATTCCGCGCTCTGCGCCGCTTGAGAGCACAAGGGATTTTTACATGAAGACTTGCGAGAAATGCAGCAATCCGGTGCCAGATGAAAAGGCTTTCTGCCCGAACTGCGGCGCGGCGATGACGCCGGAACGCGCGCGCACGCCCGATTATGTTTCGGAAGAGATGGGGCCGACGATGTACGGCTATGACGCCCCGCTCAAAAAGCAGCCGACGCAAAAGCTGCCGCCACCGCCGGTCAACGCAGCAGCAAAGCCAGTCGAAGCGGCCACAGCAAAGCCAATTGAAGCGGCGACAGCAAAGCCTGTCGAAGCAGCGACGGCAAAGCCTGTCAAAGCGGAACCGGGCCGCGCGCCGTCTGCGCCTAAGAGTTCAACACAGCCGCCGCCGGTCGCGCGCGAGGCTACGAAAGTTGCTGGCAAGAGCAGCGCGCCAGTCGTCAACGACAACCGGACGCTGCATCTGATTCTGGGCGCGTCAGCAGTTCTCTTCGCGCTCTCAATCCTGGTGGTCGCCATTCTTTACGTCACGGGGAGACTCTGAACACACGCGCACGCGCGCTCGCTTCGGCTGGCGAGAGAGCAGGCGCGAAGGCTTCGAAGAAAATCAAGCGGGCAAGAGTTTTCGACTTCATAGTTTCAATTGAAGAATCACAGGCGGGCAACAATTCTTGCTGTCAGGCGCGGGCCTGCGAGGCAGGCGGGCTCGCCGTTCGAGTAACCAAGCATAATGAATCAAAATCCGATGATGAATCAGGGCGGGCCATACTATCCGCCGCAACAGCCCTTCATGCTCAGGCAGAGCAACAACCGGCGGGCCATCAAGTGGGTGCTGTTCATCTTCGCCCTGCTGTTCATGTTGCTGGTCGGGCAATTGACGCTCTATCTCATCGGCTACAGGATGGAATCGTCGGCGCTGCAAACGGGCATACTGGTGGCGATGCTGCCGGTGCCTGTTTACCTGCTGCTGATTTTGTGGCTCGACCGCTACGAGTCGGAGCCGCTGTGGATGCTGGCATTGGCCTTTCTCTGGGGAGCCACGTTCGCGGCCTTCATCGCTATCATCATCAACTCCATCGGGGCGCAGGCCGTCGCCGAAAATTTCGGGATGCGGACGGCGCAATTTTACGGTCTGGTCATCTCGGCTCCCATCGTCGAAGAAACCTCGAAGGCTCTGGTTCTCTTCGCGCTCTTCTTCTGGAAGAAGGACGAGTTTGACGGCATCATGGACGGCATCGTCTACGCGGGGATGGTGGGCCTCGGCTTTGCGATGACGGAGAACATCAAGTACTACGGCGATGCGGCGATGGCGAGCCACGTGTCGCACGACCTGCTGACGCCGACCATTATCCTGCGCGGCGGCGTCTCGCCGTTTGCGCATCCGCTCTTTACCAGCATGACGGGCATCGGGCTAGGATGGGCGAGCCAGTCAACGAACAAAGCCATCAAGTTTCTGATGCCGCTCGTCGGGCTGCTGCTGGCCATCGGCGTCCACGCGACATGGAACTACTCGGCCATCCTCTCGCAAGCTTACGGCGGCGTGATGTTCTTCGCCATCTACTTCGTCATCATGGTTCCGATTTTCGTGGCCGTGCTCGTCTCCGTCTTCTTCGCGCTCAAGCGCGAGGGGCGCGTGGTGCGCGATTTTCTGTACTACGATTTGAACCGCGGGCTATTCTCGCTCGAAGACTACAATCGTTTGTGCAGCGTACGCGGGCGCATCGGAGCGAGCATGCGCGCTCTGACGGGCGGCGGCCCCGGCCTCTGGCGCACTCGGATGAATTATCACCAAACAGCCAGCGAGCTTGCTTTTCACCGGTGCCGTGTGGCGCGCGGCATGATTCCATGGGAGCAGCGGTCGATGGAACGCGAGGCCGCTTACGTGCAGTTGTTATCCGAGTTGCGGCGGCGGCTCGGCCCCTACTGAAACGCTTGCAAAACTTCCTCGCGCGCGACTGGCCGGATGCTTTATACTGTGGCCGCTCATGGCGCGTCGTTGCGGCACACTGACAACTGACTTGTGAAGATTCAACTTTTACCCAGCACGTTTGATGAGGGTGGCTGCGCGACCCTGGAGCAGCGGCTGACCTGTTTTCTGATTGACGACCGCGTGACCATCGACGCCGGCAGCATCGCGCTGGCCACCACCGACGAGCAACGCCGCAGCGTGCGCGACATCATCATCACGCACCCGCACATGGATCACATCGCCAGCCTCCCCATCTTCATTGACGACCTCTTCGCCACGCTCGAAGAGCCGATTCGCATTCACGCCACGCAGGAAGTCATCGACACGCTGGAACGCGACATCTTCAACTGGACGGTCTACCCGCGCTTTTCCGAGTTGACCAACGACCATGGCCGCGTCTTGCAGTACAAGCCGTTTCGCGTCGGCGAAGAGTTTCAGGCGGCGCACCTGCGCGTCACCGCCGTCAGCGTCAACCACATCGTTCCGACCGTCGGCATGATTGTCACGGACGGGCGCGCGACCGTCGCTTTCAGTTCCGACACGGCTGAGACGGAAGATTTCTGGACGCTCGTCAACCGCGCCCCGCAGGTTGACGCGCTGCTCATCGAAGCCTCTTTTCCAAACTCGATGGCGAAGCTCGCCGAAGTCTCAAGACACTTCACGCCCGAATCGCTCAACCGCGAACTGCGCAAACTGGAACACAACGGGCTGGATATTTTGACCGTTCACCTCAAGCCCGCCTACCGCGAAACGATAATGAAGGAACTGCTCGCGTTGGGGATTCCCAGGCTACGGATTATGGAACCGAGCCGCGTTTACGAATGGCAGGCAGGACAGGAATGAGGACAGACGAAGGCCGCCTTTCAGCAGAGCCGAAGGCGGCCTTCGTTTGTTTCCAGCTTGGAACTCAAGCGCTCTCTCGAACAGTCTTGGCTTGCTCTCGCGCCCTTCAAAATCTTGCGGAGCTTAACTCGCGGGAGACGGCGCGCGGTCGCGCTCTTCCAGAGTCCGCTGCGCCCGTCAGCACAAAGGGTCTAACTTTTCGCTGATGGTCGGCAAACCGCTCAGAGACTTTTCAGCGTTAATCTGCGTGTAGTGCGCCCACTCTTCCGGCACTTTATCTTCTGGAAAAATTGCTTCGACGGGACACTCCGGCACGCACGCATCACAGTCAATGCACGTCTCCGGATTAATCACCAGCATATCGTCATCGAGGTGAAAAGCTTCCACCGGACAAACCAACGCGCAATCCGTGTAACGGCAGTTCACGCAGGGTTCCACCACCACGTATGTCATCTAGATTTAACCTCCTCCGCCCAGTCCGCAGCCGCGCGCTTCCGTGTCGAAGATATTGCTTTCCATCCGTCGCAAGACCTGCGACCTTTTCGGCGCGACCGCAATGAATAATGAAGTCGGGCTGTATATTAAGCACGAACGCGCTCGTTTTGGAAGACAAAAAATGCGCTCAAGCCAATTTTTTCAGAGAGCGCGGCCCAAAGCATTCCGTCGCCGCGACAAGACTCGATTTCGAGTCTGCGGCCGTCCGGTTTAAGTTGATGGCTCGTGCCACGTCTCGACGGGCACGCCGCTTGAGAAATCATAAAAGCGCAGGTCTTCGCCCTTGATGATTTTCGTCAGCAGGATAATCTGCCCCGTGTGCATCGAGAAATGTTCGACGACGTGGTAGATGGCTTCGAGCGCCTCAACGTCGTCGTCCTGAATGTGACGCGATTCGAGCAGTTGCGACGGCGCGAACGCGGCCAGCACGGCGTCCGCTTCGGCGAGCGTCTCTTTCAAGCGTTTGAGCAACTCGGCGCGCGGCAACGGCCGCCGCTCGTCAAATTCTTCCTGACGAACGCGCTCGTCAGGTTGCCCGCCTAAGCCGCAGACAATCCACTGCCGCACGTTGCCCGACAGGTGCAACACCAGATTGCCGATGCTGTTCGAGTCTTCGTTAGGCCGCCACCAGACTTGCTCGTCGCTCAATTTTTCAAAGCAGCGTTCGATTCGCGGCAGGCTGGCCGTCATCAATATCGAACGCGATTGAGCGATGAAAGCGTTGGAAGTGTCGGTCATGTTTGTTTTCAGGAGATGAAGCTCAGGCTCTAAATCTTAAGGAGCAATCCAACATTCCGCCTGACAGCATCGCCGTCGTCCGTCGCTTATGGCGCGCGAATGTCCATGCTCTTGCAAGATGCTAAGCGGAGCAATCGCTTGTGTCAAATAGTTTGAGGCGAGAAGCGCAAGGCTCGGACACTGGCGGCGGCGGGCCTGAAGACCGGAGAAGATTGAGCGGCCTGCAAATTCAAGCGGGCGACATCTGGGTCGAGTCGCCCGACTTGGATATTTATGTGGAACGCTTTTTTTAGGGAGAGAGGAACGCGAATGGTGCACGGCGCGTCTGCTCGCGCCAGCCGGGAGAGGCTTTACACTTCGTTCGGGCGCGGCGGTTCCGGGAACATATTCTTGATAGCGCGCGTCGTTTCCGTGCGGCGCTTCTGTTGAAATTCGCTGACCCAGTTGGCGACCGTGCTCGCCATATCGCGCACGGTTTCCTGCGCCGACGGTCGAACTTTCGCGCTCGCGTCTTCCTTTTCCTGACGATTTCGCTCGTCGCGTTTGATAACTTTAATCGGGCTATTCTTAGACATGGTACTTACTTTCCTGTTTTCCTTTGACTGTTTTACTGTTGCGTATCTTTAACGAAATTCAGTCGCCGGAGTTCGATTTATTTAAGCTCATCCGGCGATGCGCTGAATCGTCCTGCAAAAGCGATGCCACGCAATTGACGACCGCCTAGCTTTCAATTTGCGCAATGTCTTGCTGCTGCTTTAGACGCGCTCATTGAACGACTGGTCTGAAGATTCTTGTATCTTGTGTCGGCTTTTAGCTCCAATAATTCGCCTTCAATATTTACTCGTCCAGCCGCCGCATCAACTTGGTAGAGCTTTGAACGCGACTCGCGTTCGCCTTTGACGGGCGGCTCTGCGACCGCGACGCGCGTTCCGCCAGTGTGGCCTTAATGCGTACATTGCGATTTGGCCACGTATGATTTCAATCAGCCGGAAATCTGCGCGACGATTTCATCAACCCGACCTTGCCGTCACAGCCGAACACAGAGACGCGACACTTACGCCGCCGAGCGACACTTAGCCGGGCGACACTTAGCCGGACGACACTCACAAAGCCGGAGACTCGCGCTGCCTTGAAGCTTCGCTGTCGTCGCCCGTCACGCATGGTCGGCAGCTACCTTCATCAACAAGCTGAGGGAGGCAACGCGGCGTGGTTGGCAGAATGCCAAAGCCCTTCAAGCTCGCAGGTAGTTTGCCAAGCGATGCCGCCCGCTCTGAAGCTGCGGCTCATCCGTGCGGCTGGCGAAGAATCAAGGATTCATTAGAGAATCCGCGGTTTGTGCTCACAGTTGAAAGCTGACGAGGCGCGTGCGCGCAAGCTGGCACATGCGTTGCCATTGCGCTCTTTGCCATGCGCCTGAGCGAAACCATCACAATTTATCTGGCCGTCGGAGCGCCGTTCGGCGTCAATTATTTCCTGCGCGAGCGAAGCGAGAAAGAAGAGCGACGGCGCGCGCTCTCGCTGCTGCGGGCGGCGAGCGCGGCCCTGCTCTGGCCGCTCTTCGCCGTCGCGTCCTACATGTCGCGCAGGGCTTTAGTTAAGCTTCCGGCTGAGGCGGACGAAAGGCGCGGGGCCGTTGACGAGCAGACGAGCGAGAGAATCGAGGCGGCGCAGCAGCAGCTTCTTGTCGCGCTCGAACGTGTGCGCGAATTGGCCGCGCCGTGCGTTGGCCGGAGCGAAGATTTGGAACAGAGCGTTCGCTCGGCGCGCGAAGCCATAGAGAAGTATGCGGGGCTGACGCTGGCGCTCGCGTCGATGAAGTTAACGGACGCGCCTGCGTTGCGCGAGATGGAGTTGTGCCGGATTGCCGGGCGCGAGGGCGAAGACCTCCTGCTGGCCGGTCGCTGCATTCATCGCCGCAACGTGTCGCGCCTCGTCGCCAGCCACGCGCGCTCGCGCACGGAACTGCTGCACGCTCTGGCCGCCGTGCGCGAGATAAACGGCGACAAGCTCAACGCCGCGTCATCGTCTTTGACAAACGCCGCGCGCCAACTGAGCTTGGCCGTGCTCAAGCTTTACGGGCAGGCGATTAACTTGCTCTCGTTGCTGGAAGACGAAAGCGCGACGCGCGCGGTGGCGCGACTGCTCGACGCCGAATGCGCGCGGCTGCGAAAGCTGGAAGCTCTGGTCAACGAGTCTTTCATCTCTGCCGTTGATGGCAAGCAGGCCCGGCACGCCTACACAGACTGGCCGACGCTGGCCGAGCGTTGAAAGAGAGAGCGGAGCGCGGCTCGTCATTCCAAACGGGCGCGGCTGGCCCGCGTCGTCTTCAAGGCTCCTCAACGCCTCATCGCGCGCGGTGGTATGATTGGACGCGCGCCACTTGCTGGCCACTCGCGCGCGGCGTCGCGCGTGTTCATCGCCGCTTTGATTCTTCAACAATAAACGGCAGCCACTAATCAGTCATGAAAGTTTTGCTGGCTGCTGATTGACTGGCGACTGACGGCTTTCAAATGCTTCTCGCGCTGCTCTTGCTCTCTTTGTTCCTGCTGGTGATGCTCGGCTTCTATGTGTTTGTGGCCGCGCCGCGCAGCCGGACGCACCAGACGTTCGCGGCCTTCGTCGCGTGTCTGGCGTTGTGGACGATAAAGGACATCGCGCTGTGGGGCTTTGAGGCGCGCGAGGGGTCTGCGGTGTGGTGGGCGACGGCGAGTTTCATCATCTCGCTGTTGCTGCAATATTCGCTGGTCGTCTTCGCGTGGGTCTTTCCCGAAAACAAAGCTGTGCCGTTGAAGAAGGCGGCGGTGATGCTGGCGCCGGGGGCTGTGTTGATTCCGGCTCTGTTGTTCGGCTCGATGTGGCGTGAGGTGAGGTTTGTCGAAGGCCGTCTCGTCATCGAGTTGAGGCCGCTGGCTTACGCCCTTGTGCTCTACGCTTACGGCGTGCTGGCTTACGGCTTCGGCGTGTTGTTTGCGAAGTATCGCCGCCATCGCGGAAGCTTGTGGGGACAACAACTCGGAGCGATTATCTGGGCGCTCGTTATCACGGTGACGCTGAACACGCTCGGCAACATCGTGCTGCCGCTCCTTGGCATCTACTCGCTGTTGCCGCTCGGCTCAATCTTCGTGCTGCCCGGCGTGCTCATCTACGCTTACGCTATCTCGAATTTCAAGCTCTTCTCGCTGCAATCGGCGCTCGACCAGTTCCGGCTCTTTCCGGTCGCTTACAAAGTCGCGCTCTCCATCGCGGCGGTCGCTATCCTGAGTTTCATACTGTTTCAGATTCCGATTGTGTGGTGGAGTTTCAGCGCGGGGCAGACGCCCGAAGGCTGGCGGCGTTATCTGGTCTTCAGCGTCGTCACGGCGTTGGTGCCGAATTTGATTCTGGTCGCGCTCATCATCAGCGCGATTTCGCGCCCCGTGCGTCGTTTGACGGAAGCGGCGGTCGCGGTCGCCGGCGGAGCCTACGGCACGGAGGTCGC
Organism: Blastocatellia bacterium; assembly: GCA_033855775.1. GTDB lineage: Bacteria > Acidobacteriota > Blastocatellia > Pyrinomonadales > Pyrinomonadaceae > DASVTR01. The sequence goes on from JAWVFT010000028.1 coordinate 43,846, forward strand.
GCTGCGCAGCAACGACGAGATGGGCTTGCTCGCCGCTTCGTTTAACGAGATGAGCCGCAAGATGGCCGCCGACATCGAACGCCTGCGCGAGCTTAACCAGCAACTCATACGCACGGAGAAACTGGCCGCCGCGGGGACGCTCGCCGCAGGCGTCGCGCATGAAGTGAACAATCCGCTCGCGTCCATCTCATCGCTCATTCAAATCCTGCAAACGCGCCCGCTCAACGAAGAGCACGCGGAGGAACACAAAGAGATGCTGCGCCTCATCTCGCAGCAGATTGCGCGCATCACGCAGGTCTTGCGCGACATGATGGACTTTGCCAGAACGCGTCCGCCGCTGCGCACGTCGCTAGACATTCATCGCATCATAGAAGCCAGTATCCGTCTCGCCAGCTTCGACAAAGCTTTCCAGCGTCTTCAACTGACGACACACTTCGACGAGGACGTGCCGGAACTCTTCGCCGACGCAGACCAACTGCAACAGGTCTTCCTCAACCTGTTGCTCAACGCGCGCGACGCGATGCCGTCGGGCGGCGAGCTTCAAGTCAGAACCAGGCACGAGCCGGTGACCTCAGAGGTGATGATAGAGTTTGCGGACAACGGCACGGGCATCGCTCCCGAACATCGCGCGCACGTCTTCGACCCGTTCTTCACCACCAAGCCCGCCGGGACGGGGACGGGCCTCGGCCTCGCCGTCTGCTACGGCATCATCACGGCCCACGACGGGCGCATCGAACTGTTGCCCAACAACGCGCGCGGCACACGCATCCGCGTCGTGCTCCCGCTGCCAGCCGCCGCCGAACAGCAACTCGTTTCCAATCCTTAATGACGGCAGAACAACTTCGCCGAGCCATGCAGCAACGCCGCCAAGATAGCTCTGCACGGTCGCACGAGAGCTTTGCTTGAAGGCGCTAGCTGCAGGGCATTTCGGGTAGTCTCTTAAAAGCGCGTCGCTGGATTCTGAACCTTGATGAGAAAGTAGATGAGGAGCGGCAAGGTGAGCAATCCGAGCGCGCCGACGACGATGCACCACCACGCCATCGCGATGCCCACAAGCTCGCCCTTCGAGTCTTTGATGAGGCGTCTGGCCTTCAAGCCGATGATGAGGGCGACGACGGATGAAACCCCGCCGACGCCAAGCAGCGAGCAGGCGAAGCCCACGCCGAGCATCTTACTGACGCGGACTTGCTGCTGTAATAGAGCGTCCATTTCAAGCCGTAGCGGGCGTTTGCAGTGGCTTCACTTTGCGCCCGAACTGGAAGAGGAAGCGGTCGCGGCGCAGGACTTCGACGCGGTTCAAGGCGTAGAGGTCCAGGCGTTCGGTCGGGCCGTAGACGGTGGTGAAGGCCGCGACGTGTCCGGTCCTGGCGAGGACTTGCTGCGCCTGCTCCGTAAAAAATCCGGCGGGATAGGCGAAGACCTTGCACGGCTGTTGCAGCAGGTTCTCAAGCTGGCTCTTCGATTCCTCAATCTCAAACTCGACATCGGGCGGCGCGAGTTGATGCAGCAGGCGATGGTTCATAGAGTGCGAGCCAAACTCTATGCCGTGCTGCGCCATTTCCAATATCTCTTCGCGCGAGAGATGCTCGCGCCCGCTCTCGCCGTCGGCCTGCGCCTTCGCCGAAGTCTGCCCGATGCACGACGGGACGAGAAAGATAGTCGCCCTGATGCCGAGTTGTTTAAGCACGGGAAAGGCGTTCGTGTAGTTATCCTTCCAACCGTCGTCAAACGTCAGCGTGATGCCGTTCGCGGGAAATTTTCCATGCTCGCGGAAATGCTCCGTCAACTCTGACGCCGTGTAGAAGACGAAGCCGCGCCGCTTCAAGTAAGCCATCTGCCGCGCAAACCGCGCGGGCGGAGTAAAGCCGCCCCGCACACGCGAATCCGGCGCGGGCCAATCTATCTTGTGATATAGCAGAACCGGGACAATCATAATCTTCTAGTGATAGGTGATGGGTGATAGGTGATAGGAGGTAAGAACAAATCGCTTGCCTGTTCTTATCACTCATCACTCATCACTTCTTTTTCTTGCTCGTCACTTGTCACTCGTCACTTGTCACTGCTCTTATACATTCGGGTGTTCGAAGATGCTGAC
>JAWVFT010000029.1:0-4662 GCA_033855775.1 Blastocatellia bacterium
GGATTATCGGAGTGAATCAGGGAGTGGGAGCGAGCACGTTGGGAGTTTATTTTCCGGGGAGTGAGGTGAGGAGGAATGTGCTGGTGGGAGGAGATGGGAGTCTCTACCCGGCAGATAATTTCTATCCTCCAAAGTTGTTGAAGGTCGGGTTTGTCGATTCAGCGCGCGGCGATTATAGATTCAAGAACGACAGCCCGTACAGAAAACGCGCGACGGACGGCAAAGACGTTGGCTGCGACTTTGATGCTTTGAGCGCGGCGACGGCGGGCGTTGTCAATCGTTCGGGAAACTAAAGCCGGTTAAGCTCTGAAGATGGTCAAGCTCTAAAGGGATTCAAGCTCTCAGGCGAGCAGTTCTTGAAGCATCATCTCGAATGAGTTTGCGACGACCGGGGCTTCGTATCTTTGGCGCACGCTTGGCTCGCCCCAGGACGGAGCGGCTGCTGGTTTGTTGTCGCGCAGCAGCGAGAGAAAAGCTGTCATCGCTTTCGTCATCGCCGGAACGTCGGAAGGGTCTGCGACCCACCCGCCGAGTTGTTGGATTAAGGTTGCCGCCGCGCCGGGAGGCGTGAGGCCGATGATGGGACGGCCCGCGCCGATGTAGTCTATCAGCTTAGAAGGGAGAAAGACGCTCTTCCGCGCCGGGGCGTCTATAATCATCAGCCCGTCAGCCGAGGCCGTCAGCGAGAGGCTTTCCTGAAAGTTCACCGGCGGCTTGATGACAAGCAGTTCCGCGGGCAAACTCTCCAAGCCGGAATCAACCAGCGTCAGCGGGTCAACCGGCCCGATTAACTCGAACCTCACATCCTGCAAAAGCTCCGGCTGCGCTGAAAGGATTGCGCGCAAGGTGGCGATTAAAGGCTTCGGCGTGCGCCGCCCGTAAAACTCTCCCGTGTAGCGGATGGTCAAAGCCTGACTGATCCGGCTGGCGCGCGTCGGATAGAGCGCGGGGTCAAAACTCTGCGGAAGCACGCGCGTCTTGCTTCGCCACTCCGATGGATACTTCGCCATCACCATCTCGATTGTCTCGTCGGAAGTGAAGATTAAGCGGTCGGCGGCTGTCATCACGCTTCGTTCGAGCGAGCGGTTGCGCGCGCGCGTCAGCGCGTCATAAAGATGAAACGGATTGTCTACCCAGGGGTCGCTGAAATGAGCCGCCCAAGGCCAGCCATGACGCCGTTTCAATTCCAAGCCGATTAAGTGGTCGCTCATCGGTTGGCCGAACGTGACCAGCACGTCGGGCGCGTCAGCGCGCGCGTTAAGCAACTCTGCGACGGCCTTCAAGACCGAAGGCTTCCATGAAGCATACTCGTCCGGCGACTTGTTCCACAGAGGCGCTCGCAGGCGCGCGGCAATCCTGCCCGCCGTGTCTCTCCAACCGTCTTGAGCGAAGGGCACGCGCAGGCAAGCGCGCAAAGCTGCTTCCGCTTGCGGCTCAATTGTCGGGTCGCGTCGCGCTCCCGCTTCATCCGCGCAGACGAGCGTGGTCGAAGCTCGCATGTGTTTGAGCAGCCGCGCCACCTGCCCTGAGCGCGGATACGCCAGCGGCGGGTAAGCAAACGAGACGGCCAACAACTCGAATGAGCCGCCCGTGGATTTTGAGTCGCCGTTTGTCGCCATGCTTTAAGCAGAACGAAAGACGCGTTGATTGTCAAGCATGAGCGATGAGATAAGCTGAGACAACATGGAAGAGTCGTGCGCGCGGGCGTTTTTACTTGCAGCCGAACAGTTCATGATAAAATAACGGCGACGAGAATCGCGCGCCAGAAGTCGCGCGCCGGAGCAGGTATCATTTTGATGAAGCCACAGAGCCGTCTTCCAATTGTCGCAGCAGGGCCAGGCATCCTCACAGCATCCGCCAAACAGTTCGCCTGACATGTTCAAAGAACAAGCCGCTAAAGCCCTCGAATCTTTGCGCTGGCTTCCGGCCTACGGCTGGCAGCGGTTGGCGCGTCGCGCCGCGCGCCAGGGGGACGCGCATTTGGTGATTGCGCTGGCAGACCACTTTGAGCCCGCCTACTTGCCTGAGACGCCAAGCGAGTTCGCTTCGCTTGAAGAGCAAGAGCGACGTTTGGAGCGTTGGTGCGCGGAGTATCCGAAAATCTTCGACCGCTGGCGCGACACGGATGGCCGTCCCTTTCGTCACACTTACTTTTACCCGGCTGAACAATATGACGAGTCGCTGATTGAGCGTCTGGCCGAACACTGTCATGAAGGTTGGGGCGAAGTTGAGATTCATCTGCATCACGGCATCCATGCGCCGGACACGGCGGAGAATACGCGCCGCGCGCTTCTTGAGTTCAGAGACACGCTGGCCGGTCATGGCTGTCTCTCGCGCTGGAATGGTGAAGGCCCGCCGCGCTACGCCTTCGTCCACGGCAACTGGGCTTTGGCTAACTCAAGCGAGGGACGCTGCTGTGGAGTTGACGAAGAGATGCAGATTCTCGCGGAGACGGGCTGCTACGCAGACCTGACGCTTCCTTCCGCCCCGCACCCGACGCAGATTGCGAAAATCAATGCTCTCTACGAATGCGCTCTGCCGCTCGACCAGAGAGTGCCGCACCGCGCGGGCCGCAACCTGCGACGCGGACAAGCTCCACAAATTTTTCCGCTGATGATTCAAGGGCCGTTGGGGTTGAACTTCGCGCGCCGCATCAAAGGCTTGCCCGTGCCGCGCATCGAGAACAGCGCTTTGACAGGCTCTTACCCGCCGACGTTGCAGCGTCTCAAGCTCTGGCAAAGAGCCGCCATCACAGTCGAGGGAGAGCCGAACTGGCTCTTCGTCAAACTGCATTGCCACGGCATGAACCCGGAGGACGAGTCGGCCATGCTCGGCGATGGGATACAGCGTTTCTTGCAGGAGATAACCGAATGGTCGCAGGCGGGCAACGGGCCGAGCCTGCATTTCGTCACAGCGCGCGAGATGGTCAATCTAATCCTCGCCGCCTGCGATGGCCGAAGCGGCAATCCCGGCGACTATCTGGATTACCGCTTGCAGTTAATCAAGCCAAACGGCGCGGCCTCATGACACTGTTCGAGGCCGCCATCGTTGGTCGAGCTAATCGCAAACAGCCGTGTTTTAAGTGGGATTTTCAAGGGTTTTCGCTGAATCCGGCAGATAAATTATCGCCTGATAAAAGGCATTGACAAACTCAGTCAAAACCGTTAAAACAGAAGATAGTTGTTGCGCCGTTCAAGACGGGCGGAAGCAACAGAGTTCTTTCGTAAACGACGATTGTACACGATAAGGGCAAACCTGCCGCGAGGCAGGGACGCAAAGCCGTTGAGTCTCTTCGCAAGGCGGAGCCTGTGTTTCCAAACGCAGTCTCCTTTGAAGAGATTGTCTGGTTGCCGAAGGCGATCGGAGAAAGCCAGAGTTTCAAACATCCGCTTGCTGCTCTCACAAGTTGCGAGCAGCAAGCGGAGTTGGACATCTCCAAGAAGCATCCGAAGTCGGAAGCGTCGCCCTGTCCAACAGAAACTATGGCTGAACCACACAGGCGCGCCAGCCCTGCCGTTTCCGTGGTTCTTCTTCTATCAAATCCATCCTAATCCTTCGCTTCAGATAAACAGGCATCCAGCGTTTCCCTTAGCTCCACGAGTGCCGTCAGGCAAACTTTGTGGCGGCCCCGTCGTGTCTTCAAGTTTGAAACCGGCTGCGCTCTGAACGCTGTTTCTTGCTCACACATCAACCCTTCTCACAGCACAGCCATCACCGACAAACGGCACCCTCGTAGCGATGCGAGTCCGCAAAGCCAGTGAGTCTCAAGGCCCGCAGCCCTGAGATCGTCCGGCCACCGAAGTGAGGATCACTAAATGTCTATCCCTCAAGCAGTCGTCTCAAACGACCGGCTCCGCTTTCATTCATCTTATTTCAAGCTTCGTTTATCCTTCTTCTCTCTCATCGCTCTACTGCTCTTCTCCGGCCTGACCGGAACAACTCGCGCCGCCACGCTGACGGTCGCGGCGGGCGGCGACTTGCAATCAGCCATCAACGCAGCGCAACCCGGCGACACCATCCTGCTCGAAGCCGGAGCCACCTTTCGCGGCCCCTTCACGCTCCCCAACAAGGGAACTTCGACGGCGTTGATTACTATCCGCACCTCGACTCCCGATGCGTCGTTGCCCGCCGCGGGCGAACGCATCTCTCCGGCTTACTCCGCCTTGCTGCCGAAGCTCCTGGCTCCCGGCGGTGGAGCAGCCGCCATTCAAACCGCCGCCGCCGCTCATCACTATCGCCTCGTCGGTCTTGAGTTCAGGAGCATTGATAGCTCCGCTCTCGTCTATGATTTGGTCAGGCTCGGCGACGGCTCCTCGGCCCAGAGCAGCCTCGACCAAGTTCCGCATCATCTGACTGTTGACCGCTGCCTGCTGACCGCCTATCCGATGCAGGGCCTCAAGCGCGGGCTGGCTCTTCATAGCGCGGAGACGACCGTGACGGGCTGCTATATCTCAGGCTTCAAAATGGAAGGTCAGGACTCTCAAGCCATCGGCGGCTGGAACGGCCCCGGCCCCTTCCACATCCTCAACAACTACCTCGAAGCCGCCGGCGAAAATCTCATGTTCGGCGGCGCCACTCCAAGCATTCCCGGCCTCGTCCCCGCCGACATCGAAGTCCGTCGTAACTACCTCTTCAAACCGCTCTCGTGGCGGCAGGGCGAGA
>JAWVFT010000030.1:0-23398 GCA_033855775.1 Blastocatellia bacterium
ATCGTCGACCTAGCTATCTTGAGCCTCGGAGCAATCAACGTTCCGATCTACACCACGCAGGCCGTCGAGCAGGTGCGCTTCATCCTTGAGGATTCGGGCGCGCGTATGCTTTTCGTCTCCGGCCGAAAGGTCTTCAAGCACGCGCGCGCCGGAATCGAGAGCGTCGAGCAGCTTGAAAGGATCATCTTTTTTGAGGCGGATGCGGCGGAAAATGTCGAGCGCGGGATGACGCTTGAGACTCTGGAGAGCCACGGCGCAGAGCATGACGGCCGCGCGCCCGATGCTTACGACCGCTTTGTCGAGACCGTCCGAGGCGACGACCTTGCGACCATCATATATACATCGGGCACAACGGGCGAGCCCAAAGGCGTCATGCTCACCCACGATAACTTCGTCTCGAACGTTCTCTCCATCACCGGCTCTTTGCCGATCTCTTCGGAAGACGTTTCGCTCTCGGTCCTGCCGCTCTCGCACATCTTCGAGCGCACGGTCTTTTACGTCTTCTGCTGGAACGGCGTCTCTGTTTATTACTCGGCCTCTTTCGATCAGGTCGCCGAGCACCTGCGCGACGTTCGTCCGACGATCATGACGGCTGTGCCGCGCCTCTTCGAAAAGGTCTATCATCGCATCGTCAAGAAGGGAACGAGCGCCGAAGGCTGGAAGCGCAAGCTGTTTGTCTGGGCGCTGGATGTCGGCCATCGCTACGCGGAGTTGAAGGATAAAAGAAAACGTATCCCGCCGCTTCTTCAAGCGCAGCAGTCAGTCGCCAGCCGCCTCGTCTTCTCGAAGTGGCGCGAGGGCGTCGGCGGTCGCTTGCGTTACTTCGTCTCCGGCGGAGCGCCGCTGTCGCCGACGCTCTCCTTCGCTTTCTGGGCCGCAGACATAGCCATCCTGCAAGGCTTCGGCATGACCGAGACTTGCATCGTTTCGGCCAATCGTCCCGACGACAATAAGATTGGCTCGGTCGGCCTGCCGTTCCCCGGCATTGATGTCAAGCTGGCCGAAGACGGCGAGATTCTGGTGCGCGGGCCGAACATCATGCGCGGCTACTACGACCACCCGGAAGCGACCGCCGAAGCGATTAAAGACGGCTGGTTTTCGACCGGCGATGTCGGGCGCATGGACGAGCACGGCCATCTCTACATCACCGACCGCAAGAAAGACCTCTTCAAATTGTCGAACGGCAAATACGTCGCCCCGCAACTCGTCGAGAGCTTGATTACGCAGAGCCAGTTCGTCAGCCAGGTCGTCGTCGTCGGCGCGGGGCGCAAGCAGCCCGCCGCCCTGATTGTTCCAGACTGGGAAGAACTGCGCGGCGCGATGACGGACGCCGGACTCAATCCTCCCAAAGGCCACGAAGAATGGAGCCGCGACCCCGCGACCGTCAAGCTTGTGCAGCGCGACGTGGCGCAGTTGACGGCGGAGTTGGCCGACTATGAACGGGTGCGCCGCGTCCTGCTCCTGCCGCGCGAGTTCACCATCGACAGCGGTGAACTGACGCCCACGCTCAAGGTCAAACGACGCGTCATTGACGAGATGTACGGCAACCTGATTAACGAGCTTTATGGAACGGAGTGAGATAACAGACGGAGTGAGATAGTAGAAAGCCGAAAGGCCAAGGCCCAAAGTCAGGAACTGAGATGTCTGACTTTGGGCCTTCTTTCGAGTTTCGCTTGCGGCTTTATTGCATTAGCGTCAAGCGTTCTTTCTCGTAGATGTTTTCGGCGAAACTCTCGATGCGCAGAAGGCTTCCGGCGAGCAGTGATTCGGCCAGATATTTCAGCGACGCGGGCATCTTCGACTGCTCGTAGTTGACGGGCGCAAGCGGAGATTGGCGTGTCAGCAAGTGCAGTTCGGCGTCGCAAAAGTCGCAGCCCGCCAGATGATTCGTCACCTGTATCTTCGCCTCGGAGGCAAGGCCCGCCACTCCGTATGAGAGCAATGTTTCCGCTGAAGGACAGGTGAGTTGTTTACAAAATGTAGTGAGTCTGTAAGTTTTCATGATACCCCTCAAAGCCTAAGCCGTGCCTGCTGAATCCTCGTTTCCCCGGGTTCGACTGACGAAAGCGCCGTAGCAAAGGCAGTAAGGTGAAGGGCAAAAAAGACTACTCGGCGGCAACTATTGACCCTGATGGGCGCTTCGCTTGGTCAATCAAAGGAAAGCTTTAATTCTCGCCCATTTCCATAAGTTTCCAAACGCGCAAGCGCATTTTTATTGAATGAGGTCAATATTTTGAGGGAGGTGTAAAAAAATGTTGCTCATTTCACGGTTTGCTGCTACCATCTTTCCTGTCAGACCAAGGAGCCGACGCGCTCACTTGGTTCCCCTTCTCGGACGACCGCGTCTCTATCCCCTTCGCGGTTAACTGGCGCATCGTCTTCCGTCAAGGTCAAACAGTAAGGCCAGCGGGTAATGGATGTCTCTTCCCTGTGAGGTGTCTTAGATCATCGCCACCTGTACATCGTGTGCGGTTCCCACAAGCGCTGACTGCCACGACCCATCGTTCCTTTCAACTCAGCGACAGGCGCGTTGCGCGCCCGCCAACGTTCGGCTTCGCCGATTGCCCCCGGCGAAACACGAGCCTCTGAGGGAAAGCGGCCCGGCACGCACACAAAACCGATGTTCATGAGCCTCTCGTATTCGTAAAGACAAGCCGACAAACGCGCCTAAAGCCTTGCACGACTCCGCTTCCTATATTACAACTGTGAAATCTACCAGCGATCATCAACCGAAAGTTCCCGTTATGAGTGCCATTAAGGAACAACAACGCGCGCCGCAGCGCCCGTCCGCCGCTGAACGTCCGTCCAGAGGCGGCCACTGGGTCGAGAGTTTGCGCAACTCGGAGGTCAGCCGTCTCTGGACGGAGTTGCATCGTCTGGTCTGCTATCACCCGCTGGTGCGCGCCTCGCGCAGCGCCGGTCTGCTCGTCGAAGAAGGCACTCATAATGCTTACACAGACCTGACGCAGGAACTGTTCGTCCAACTGCTCAGCAAGGGACGCTTTCAGCATTATCTGGACACAGAGATGACGGATTCCGAAATCGAATGCGAAATCGGGCAAATCGAGTTGACGAATCTGTTGACGGCTGAACTGCGCAAGCGTCACCCGGAATCCTATCGCCTCGCCCGCCGCATCTCGACGCTCATTCAATCCAGCGCCAACTTTCGTCGCTTCGATTCTTCCGGCCTCGACGACGAGCCGCATCGACGCCTCGCCGACCGCGTTTACGGATTGACCGAATGGCCCGCCTTGAAGCTCAAGCGCGAGACGCACGAGCTTGAGCAGCGCATCCATATGATTCCCGTGCGCCAGCGCGACACGCGCATGGTCGGTTGCACGGGCGACTCGCAGGTCGTCATCAGCAATTCCGACCTCGAAGATTTGATTATCTCCGTGCTCGACGCGGCGGACTCGCCCGTGGATGTGCGCACGTTGCGCAGCCTCGTCATGTCGCGCTTGCCGGTGATGGACATTTATCTGGTGCCGCTCGGCGGCGATGACAACGACGAAGGCGGCAACCAGTTTGAGCCGGTTGACGGCTGCGAGAATCCTGAGCAGAGCTTGCTGCGCCGCGAGTCCGAGCGCGAGGCCGCGACCTACGTTGACCAATTCCTGCGCGGTTTGCATGAGACGGTGCGCGGCAAGATTAAGCAATACAATCGCATGCTCGGCGTGTTGTGGCATTGCTATCTCAGCCCGGAACACTCGACGCAGTTGGAAGTGGCCGCCACGCTGCAAGTCTCCGATTCGCTCGTCTCGGATTATCGTCGCCGCATCGAACAGGAATTGCGCGCGCTCTCCTTTTCGGAGATAGAAGAAGCGCGTCGTTTCGAGATGGCCTTGCGCGAGCGCGTGCGAACGCTGGTCTTGATTGGCGACGAAGAAGGCGTCGCGGTTTAAGCCACGCGCGCGGCGGTTGTTGGCGACGGCTCATCTCGGTTACGCTTTGAGAGAGCCCCTGCAAGTTTTTCAAAGGGCCGGAGTCGCTCATGCGTGAGGGCTTCGCGTTTAGCTTAAACGCCGCCAGCCCGTCGAGCGAAGCATCTTGCGAGGCGCAACCATAGCTCGCGCTTCTTTTTTAGCGATAGCAAACTAAGGCCAACGCCATCGGCAGCGTTCGGCCAGCGTGCCGCAGATGTCAGGAAAACGCCCATTCACTGATTACGAGTCTGTCGTTCGTTCGCGCCCCGCGCGCTGGTGGGAAGACGAGGCTCAAGCCGAAACGGACTGGCCCGCCGCGCCCGCCGCCGATGAAACGGACTGGCCTTCGCCTGCTGCCGCCAAGCCTGACAGTGAAACTCCGCCCGCTCTTATTTCATCAACGCAACCCGCGCCCGAAGTCGTCGCGCCCGCGCTCCCGAAGCAACAACAGTTGCGCTCGCGTCTCAAGCGCGGCCACGCCTTCAGCTATCTGGGATTGTTTCTCTTCACCTTCGTCGTTTATTTTCGTCCCTACGAACTTTTCCCCGCGCTCTCTTCGCTGACATCGCTGGCCTTCTGGCTGGCCGTCGCCACGTGTGTCGCCTTCATTCCGTCGCAACTCGCCGCCGAAGGCACGCTGACGGTGCGCCCGCGCGAAGTCAATCTGGCTTTGCTGCTGTGTCTGGCGGGACTGCTTTCGATTCCGCTCGCCATCGAGCCGATTGAGGCTTGGACTAAGTTCGTTGACTTCATCAAGGTCATCGCGATGTTCATCGTGATGGTCAACGTGGCGCGCACGGAGCGTCGCTTGAAGTGGCTCATCCTGCTGGCGCTGGCGGTCAGCTTCGTCCTGAGCGTCGGGGCCATCAACGACTATCGCCTAGGCCATCTGGGTGTGAAGGGCGACCGCATTGTCGGCATGATTTCCAATCTCTTCGACAACCCGAACGACCTCGCCCTGCATTTGGTGACGATGATTCCGATTGCCGCCGGGCTCTTCTTCATGTCGCGCGGCCCGCACAAAAAGATATTCTACGGCGCGGGCGTCATCCTGATGACGGTTGCCACCATCTTCACCTTTTCGCGCGGCGGTTTTCTGGCTTTGATTGTCGCCGTGCTCGTGCTGGCATGGAAACTTGGTCGCCGCAGTCGCATGTCGGTCATTGCCGCGGGGCTGTTTCTGGTCGTAGCCTTTTTCGCGTTCGCGCCGGGCAGCTATTCGGGCCGCATGGCTTCCATCCTCGACAACGATTTGGACACGAGCGGCTCCGCCACCTCGCGCCAGAATTTGCTGCTGCGCTCGATTCTGGTGACGGCCAGACATCCTCTGCTCGGCATCGGGATGAACAATTTTCACATCGTCTCGATTCATGAACAGGTCAGCCACAACGCCTACACGGAGGTCGGGGCGGAGATGGGCGTCCCGGCGATGATTGTCTACATCCTGTTCATTCTCGCTTCGCTCAAACGAATGCGAGAGATTGAGCGCGAGACGTTTGAGCGGCGGCGCAACCAGCGCGTCTTTTATCTCGCCGTCGGACTGCAAGCCAGCTTGATTAGCTACATGGTGAGCAGCTTCTTCGCTTCGGTCGCCTACCAGTGGTACGTCTATTATCTGGTCGGCTATGCCTTCTGCCTCTATCGCCTGCATGAAGCGGGCGGCATTCGTCAGAGCAAGCTGGCCGCGCCCAGAGCGCACGAGCCGGACGTGTTGGGAAGCGCGCCGCTTCCAAGTCGCGCCGCCGCGTTTGTGGGACACACGGCGACGAGGAACGGCGGCTGATGATTGATGAGCGAGTCTTGTGACGATTGATGAACGAGCCACTGAGAATGATTAACGGATGAGACTTGAACTGGCAGCCTTAATCTGTTTCTGCTTGAGCGCGGCGGCGCTCCTCTACACGTATGCCGGCTATCCGTTGCTGGTGGCCGTCATCAGTCGCTTGCGCCCGCGCGCCGTTCGTCGCCGCGATTGGACACCGGCGGTCAGCGTCATCATCACGGCTTACAATGAAGAGCGCGACCTCGCGGCCAAACTGGAAAACACGCTCGCGCTCGACTACGACTCCGGCAAGCTTGAGATTATCGTCGCTTCGGATTGCTCGACCGACCGGACGGACGAGATTGTTCGTCAGTACGCCGCGCGCGGCGTCTCTCTGCACAGGCAAGCGGAGCGGCAAGGCAAGACCGCCGCGCAGAATGCCGCGGTCGCGCAAGCGCATGGCGAGATTATTCTCTTCTCCGACGCGACGACGCTCTACCAGCCGGACGTGCTGCGCGTGATGATGCCAAGCTTCGCGGACGCCACGGTCGGCTGCGTCGCGGGCCGCCTCGTCTACGTTGACCCCGGCCAAACGAGCGTCGGGCAAGGCGCGCGTTCCTACTGGGGCTACGAAACTTTCCTGCGCAAGCACGAGAGCCGCGCCGGTTCTTTAATCGGAGCTTCGGGCTGCCTGTACGCCGTGCGCCGCTCGGCTTACGTGCCGATGTACCCGGAGGCGTGCAGCGATTTTTTGATTGCGACGAAGATGGTCGAGCAGGGCTTGCGCGCCGTCTACGAGCCAGCCGCCGTCTGCACCGAAGAGACGAACCGGCGCACGGATAAGGAACTGCGGATGCGTGTGCGCGTCATCGCGCAGACTTACACGGACTTGTGGCGTCATCGCGCGATGATGAACCCGCTCAGGAGCGGCTTCTACGCTGTGCAACTCATCTCTCACAAAGTCCTGCGCTACTTCGTGCCCGTGCTGCTCTTCCTGATTCTCGTTTCGTCAATCGCGCTCGCGCCGCGCTCATGGTTCTTCACGTTGGCAGTCGTCGCTCAAGCCGGTTGCTACGGGGCGGCGGGCCTCTCATGGTTGCTCGAACGCTTCGGCGTCCGTCGTTTGCGCCTGCTCGCGTTGCCGCAGTATTTCGTGCTCGCCAACCTTGCGTCGTTGATTGCCTTTTATAAATTCCTGCGCGGCGAACGCTACGCGCGTTGGGAGCCGATTCGTGAACCCGCCGCTGCTGCGGCCAACGCGCCCGCCGCGGCTAAGATGGCCGAGAGCGAGATGGCGGACGCGGCCCGCCAGCGCATCTAAAGAACGCTCAGATGACAGACAAGCAACCGACACAGCCGCAGACGGCAGTTGAGCCGACGCCTTCGGAGCAGATTTTCAGCACCGACGGGCTGAAGGCCGACCTCGGCGCTCGCACCGCACGCGGCAGCGTAGTCGCCGTCGGGTCGCAGGGCTTGCGCTTCGTCGTCGGCATCGTCGTGACGGCTGTGCTGGCTCGCCTGCTGACGCCGCAGGATTACGGGCTGGTCGGAATGGTCGCGGTCGTCACGGGCTTCGTCTCCATGTTCAAAGATTTGGGCTTGTCGCACGCGACCATCCAGCGCGCCGAAATCAACAACCGTCAGGTCAGCGCTCTCTTCTGGATTAACGTCTGCGTCAGCCTCTTCATCATGTTGCTGACGATAGCGATTGCGCCGCTCGTCGCGCGCTTCTTTAACGAGCCGCGACTGACGGGCATCACTATCGTCACGGCCATAGGCTTTCTGTTCGGCGGCCTGACCGTTCAGCACGAAGCCTTGTTGAAGAGGCAGATGCGCTTTGTCGCGCTCTCGGCGGTCGGCTTCGCGGCGTTGGCGGCCAACATCCTGACGACGATTATTCTGGCGTGGCGCGGCGCGGGCTACTGGGCATTGGTGTTGGGCCAACTGGCGCTCGGCATCGTCGGGGCGATTGGCGCGTGGGTCGTGTGCCGCTGGCGTCCGGGCTGGCCGGGCAAGTATGAAGAGGTGCGCTCCCTTGTCGCCTTCGGCAGAAATCTGACGGGCTTCGGCATCATCAACTACTTCGCGCGCAACCTTGACAACCTGCTCATCGGGCGCGTCTGGGGAACCGTCGCGCTCGGCTTTTACGCCAAGGCGTACCAACTTCTTCTGCTGCCGATTGACCAGATTAACGAGCCGCTCACGTCCGTCGCCGTTCCTGCTCTCAGTCGCTTGACGGACTCGCCCGAACGCTATCGTCAGGCTTACTTGCGCTTGCTTGAAAAAGTGGCTTTAGTGACGATGCCGGGTGTCGCTTTAATGATTGCCACTTCCGACTGGCTGGTGCATATCGTGCTTGGGCCGCAGTGGAGCGCGACGGCGCGCATCTTCGCCTTGCTCGGCATCACGGGCTTGTTTCAGCCGATTGCCAACACGACGGGCTGGCTCCTGATAACGCAGGGGCGCACGCATCATCAATTTCAGTGGGGCTTGATTGGCGGGACGATTGCGATTGTGGCCATCGTCGCTGGCCTGCCGTGGGGCGCGGTCGGCGTCGCCGCTTCCTACGCTTGCGCCAGAGTCCTTCTCGCAGACCCTTTGCTCTACTGGTTCGTCGGGCGCTCCGGCCCCGTCCGCATGTTAGATTTCTACCGCGCCATCGCGCCCGTTACCTGCGCCTCGCTCTGCGCGCTGGCGGCGACTCTGGCCTTCCGCCATTGGGGCAACGTCACGAGCCCGCTCGTCGGCGTCGTCATCGCGGCCCTGATAACGGGAACGACGACGCTCGCCGTGCTCTTCATCATCCCGGCGGGCCGCGCCGCGCTGCGCGACGTGAAGACCTCGCTCTTTCTCCTGCGCGGAGGAAAGCCGCAACCCTTGATGCAGCCCTGAAAGATGAAGGACGACAAGCGCGCCCCGCTTCGTTTAAGTTAAACTGGGCGAGGCTGACCGAACTGAAAACTATGTGCGGGATTGCAGGATATATTGAAGACGAGGGGGCGCGCTCACAAGAGGAGCGCGAACGCATCCTTGACCGCATGTGCCGCGTCATCGCGCATCGCGGGCCGGACGACCAGGGCACGCTTGTCAAGGGCGGCGTCGCGCTCGGCATGCGTCGTCTCTCCATCATAGACCTCGCGGGCGGCCACCAGCCCATCTCCGGCTGCGGCGGCGCGGTCACGGTCGTCTTCAACGGCGAGATTTATAACTACCGCGAGCTACAGCCCGAACTCGAAGCGCGCGGCCATCGCTTTCAAACACACTCGGACACAGAAGCGATTGTCCACGCCTACGAAGAATACGGCGCCTCAAGCGTCTCTCACTTGCGCGGCATGTTCGCCTTCGCCCTCTGGGACGACTCGAAGCGCGAACTCTTCATCGCGCGCGACCGCGCCGGGAAAAAACCGCTCTACTACACGCTGACGCCCGAAGGCTCCCTGCTCTTCGGCTCCGAGTTGAAGTCGCTGCTTGAGCATCCCGAATTTCGCCGCGAGATAGACCACGAAGCTCTCGACGCTTATCTCACCTTCGGCTACGTCCCCGACCCGCTCAGCATCTTTCGCGGCGTCCGCAAGTTGCCGCCCGGCCATCATCTGACCTTCAGCCGTGGCCGCGTCCATGTCGAGCAGTACTGGGACTTTCAATACGAGCCGGTCGAGCAGCAGCGCGGCGAGGAAGACTACCTGAAAGAGTTGCGCTCGCTGCTTGACGAAGCCGTCAGGCTGCGACTCGTTTCGGACGTGCCATTGGGCGCCTTTCTCTCCGGCGGCGTTGACTCGTCCGCCATCGTCGGCCTCATGTCGCGCCACATGAGCCAGCCCGTCAAGACCTTCTCCATCGGCTTCCATGAAGACAGCTATAACGAATTAAAATACGCGCGCGTCGTCGCCCGCCACTTCGGCACAGACCATCACGAGTTCATCGTCACGCCGGACATCTGCCGCATCGTTGACGAACTGGCATGGCACTTCGACGAGCCGTTCGCGGACTCTTCCGCCATCCCGACCTACATGGTTTCGAAGATGGCGCGCGAGCACGTCAAGGTCGTGCTCTCCGGCGACGGCGGTGATGAACTGTTCGCGGGCTACACGCGCTACGTCGTTGACCGCCGCCGGAGCGCTTTCTCGCGCCTGCCGCGCTTTCTGCGCAGTGGCATGATGCAGCCCCTCAGTCGTCGCCTGCCGCACGGCGCGTGGGGGCGCAACTACCTGCACAACGTCGCGCTCGACCCCATCGGTCGTTATCTCGACAGCATCTCCGTCTTCACGAGCCTCGGCAAAGACGCGCTCTATTCCGCCGCGCTTCGCTCTCAACTCGACGACACGGAGAGCGCGGCCAACTGCTTCTCAACGCACCTCGCGCGCGTTCGCTCGACCGAGCCGCTCGATGCCTTGCTCTATCTGGACAGCAAGACTTATCTGCCCGGCGACATCCTCACCAAAGTTGACCGCATGAGCATGGCCGTCTCGCTGGAAGCGCGCACGCCGCTCCTTGACCACAAGCTGATAGAGTTTGTGACGCGCATTCCGGCCTCGCTTAAGATGAAGGGCTTGGAGACGAAACACATTTTCAAGCAGGCCGTGCGCGGGCTGGTGCCGGACGAAATCTTAGACCGTCCCAAGCAGGGCTTTGGCGTGCCGATACAGCAATGGATAAATCAGGAGCTACGCGACTATATCCGCGATGTCTTGACGGAGCGGCGGGCGCGCGAGCGCGGCTACTTCCAGCCGAGCTACGTTGACCTGCTCTTTGACGAGCACGAGCGCGGGCGCCGCGACCATTCGCATCAACTCTGGGCGCTCTTCATGTTCGAACTCTGGCATCGCACATTCCTGGACGCTCCTGCTGCCGCTGCGCCGGAGGCAGCGAGTTGCGAAGCGACGCCCGCCGCCGTCGGCGCGGCGTAAAACTGTTGAAAGGAGAAGTCAATCGTCAAGTTGATAACGGATTGCTCGACAGGTTAAGCCTGCAATCGTTCAGTAAGTTGACGCTCAATCTCTGGATGCTTCATGAGTCTTAACGTCTTACATCTCGTCGGCAGTTTTCATCAGGGCGGCTCCGAGCGGCAGGCTGTGCAGTTAGCGCGCTTGCAGCAAGAGTCCGCGCGTTGTCGCGTGCATGTCGCCGCGCTGGATGACAGCGGCATGCTGCGCGAGGATGTCCTGCGCCTGGGCTTGCCTGAGATTCCTGTTTATCCGCTGACCAGTTTTTACGATCGCAACGCCGCGCGGCAACTGCGTCGCTGCGTCGCTTACCTGCGCGAGCGTGAGATTGATGTCGTGCAGACGCACGATTTTTACACGAATGTTTTTGGCATGGCCGCCGCCGCGCGGGCGCGCGTCCCGGTTCGCATCGCCTCGAAACGCGAGACGGGCGGGATGCGAAGCAAGGCGCAAAAGATAGTCGAGCGCGGAGCCTTCCGTCTGGCCCATGCGATTGTGGTCAACGCAGAGGCCGTGCGCCGCCAACTCGTCCATGACGGCGTGCGCGATGAAAAGATTTTCACGGTCTATAACGGTTTAGATATGAACCGCGTCACGCCCGCGCGCGACATCAATCGTGAGGAGACGCTCGACGAGTTTGCGTTGCCGCGCGAGGCGGGCCGCCGCTTCGTCACGATTGTCGCCAACCTGCGGCATGAAGTGAAAGACCACCGGACGTTCCTGCGCGCCGCGCGTCTCGTTCATGAAGCCGTGCCGGAAGCGGCCTTCGTGCTCGCGGGCGAAGGCGAACTGACGGATTCGCTGCGCGCTCTGGCCGCAGAGCTTGGATTGGAGCGCGACGTTTTCTTCACGGGCCGCTGCGAGCGCGTCGCAGAGCTTCTGTCCGTCTCGGAGGTCTGCGTCTTAAGCTCGAAGGCGGAGGGCTTCTCCAATTCGATTCTCGAATACATGGCCGCCGCGCGTCCCGTCGTAGCGACGGACGTTGGCGGAGCGCGCGAAGCCATCAGCGAAGGTGAGACGGGCCATCTCGTCGCGGCGGGAGACGCGGAGACGATGGCTGCGCGCATCATCTCTTTGCTCAAAGACACGGAGCGAGCGCGAGCGATGGGCGAGCACGGACGGGCTGTTATCGAAGCGAAGTTTTCGTGCGAGGCGCAGCTTGAGACGACGCTCAATCTTTATCACAAGTTGCTCGTGCGCAAGCAGCACGCGGGAACGGCGCGGGCTTCAATCGAGCCGGTCGCGCCGAAGAAAGCGCAAGGGACGGAGCGATGAAGCAAGGCTCGCCCAGAACAATCGAGCAGTGGAACAAGCGAGGCGAGTGGGCCGAAGATTACGCGCCGCCCGCCGCCCGCCGAAAGCCCCTGCGCGTTCTCATCATCGCGCCGTCGCACGACATTCTCGGCGGCCAGTCAATCCACGCCGAGCAGCTTTTGAAAGAGCTTGGCAAAGAGCCGACGCTCAAGATGTCGTTCGTGCCGATTAACCCGCGCGCGCCGGGCATCTTCGGGCGGTTGCAGAGAATCAAGTACGCGCGCACGGTCGTTCGCCTGCCGCTCTACTTGACGAAGATGCTCTTGAGCGTTCCACGCAACGATGTCATTCACGTTTCTTCGGCGGCTCTCTCGTCCTTCGTTATGACGACGACGCCAGCCGTGCTCATCGGCAAGCTGTTCGGCAAAAAGGTCGTGCTCAACTATCACGCGGGGCAAGCCGAAGAGCACTTGCGCGATTGGGGACGCACGGCGATTCCGGTCATCCGGCTGGCGGACGCCACCGTCGTTTCGTCAAACTGGCTGGTGGATGTTTTCGCGCGCTACAATCTGAAGGCGCGCTCCATCTTCAACCACGTCGAACTCGATAGCTTTCACTTTCATGAGCGACGCCCCTTGCGCCCGCGCTTTTTGTCGAACCGTAACTTCGACCCGATTTATAACGTCCCGTGCGTGCTGCGCGCCTTCGCTCTCATTCAGGCGCGTTACGCGGAAGCGCGGCTGACCGTCGCGGGCGACGGCGCGCAGCGAGCCGAGCTTGAAGCTCTGGCGCGCGAGTTGAGTTTGCGGAACGTGGAATTTACAGGGCTCGTCTCGCCGGAGCGAATGCCTGAGCTATGCGCGGCGGCGGACGTTTACCTCAACGCCTCGAACGTTGACAATATGCCGCTCTCGATTCTCGAAGCCTTCAGCGCGGGGCTGCCGGTCGTGACGACAGACGCGGGCGGCATTCCTTACGTCGTCACGCATGAAGAGACTGGCTTGATGGTTCGCATGAACGACCATGAAGCTTTAGCGGCTCAAGCTCTGCGCCTGTTGGAGGACGACGCGCTGGCGCAGAAGCTTATCGGGCAAGCGCGCAACGAGTGTGACAAGTATAATTGGAGGGCCGTGCGCGGCGAGTGGTTGAAACTTTACGATGAAGTGGCGCATCGCGCCGCGACGGTCGAACTTGAGGTTTGAGCTTTTAGAATTTCTTTCTAGAATTTTATGTGCGGAATTAACGGGATAGCTTTGTCGAGCCGCAGCGCGCGCCGCCTTGATGCGCGCTTGTTGGAGCGCATGCGCGATGTCATCACGCATCGCGGGCCAGACGATGCAGGCATCTTCATGGACGGCCCAGTCGGGCTCGGCCATCGTCGCCTGAGCATCGTCGATGTCGCGGCGGGACACCAGCCGATGACCAACGAAGACGAGACGCTCCACATCGTCTTCAACGGCGAGATTTATAACCACGCCGATTTTCGTCCGCAGTTGGAAGCGCGCGGCCATCGCTATCGCACACACTGCGACACGGAAACCATCCTTCATCTTTATGAAGAAGAAGGAGCGCGCGCGGTCGAAAGCCTGCGCGGGATGTTCGCCTTCGCCATCTGGGACGCGAAGCGGCGCGAACTCTTCATCGCCCGCGACCGCCTCGGCGTCAAGCCGCTCTACTACGCGCACACGGACGACGGCTCGCTCTATTTCGCTTCGGAAATCAAGTCGCTTTTGGAAGCGCGCGCCGTCGCGCCGGAAGTCAATTATCGCGCCCTGCCGGATTATCTCGCCAACCACGCGACCTCCGGCGAAGAGACGCTCTTTCGCGGCATCCGGCGCCTTCTGCCCGGCCACACGTTGCGCTGGCGCGACGGCGAAGTCAGGATTGAAAAATACTGGGACGTTCGCTTCGACAATCAGCAGGCAGACGCGGCTGCGCGCAGCGATGAAGATTACATCAACGAATGGACGGAGCTTTTCCGCGACTCTGTGCGACTGCGCTTGATGGCCGACGTGCCTTTGGGCATGTTCCTGTCGGGCGGCATTGATTCCTCCGCCATCGCCGCCGTGATGAGCAAGATGGTGAGCGAGCCGATTAAGACTTTCTCCGTCGCCTTCAAGGAACGCGAAGCCAACGAGCTTGAGTACGCGCGTCTCGTCGCGCGAGCGTTCAAGACAGACCACCACGAAATCATCGTCAGCCCCGAAGACTTTTTCAAAGTTCTGCCCCAACTCGTCTGGCATGAAGACGAGCCGCTCGCTCATCCGTCGAGCGTCGCGCTCTACTTCGTTTCTCGCCTTGCTTCCGAGCACGTCAAAGTCGTGTTGACAGGCGAGGGCAGCGACGAGCTTTTGGCCGGATACGATCGCTATCGCAAGACCGTCTACAATCTATCGCTCGGCGCGCGTTATCACGGTTGGACGAACGACGCGCTGCGCAGCATCGTCAGGCGCGGCGTTGACGGCTTGCCGCGCAAGTCGAAGGTCAGGCAAAAACTCTCGCGCACTTTTCTCTGCCTCACGCCCGACATCGAGAGCATCTACTTCGACAACTTCGCTGTCTTCTCGCGCGCCGCGCAGCGCGAACTGCTGACAGGGGCGGCGAAGGAAATCATCGGCTCGCTCAATCCTTACGCGGACGTGAGCGGCTATCTCGAACGAACGGACGCGCGCACGCTGCTCGACCGCTTGCTCTATGCCGACACGAAAACTTACCTGCACGAGCTATTGATGAAGCAAGACCAGATGAGCATGGCGGCCTCGATTGAAAGCCGCGTGCCGTTTCTTGACCACAAGCTCGTGGAGTTTACCGCCGCGCTGCCCGCGCGCATGAAGCTGCGCGGCTGGACGACGAAATATATCCTGCGACGAAGCATGAAGGATGTGCTGCCGCCGTCGATTTTGAAGCGGCGCAAGATGGGTTTCCCCGTCCCCATCGGCGCGTGGTTTCGCGGGCGATACGCCTCCGTGCTCGACGAGTATGTCCTCGGCGAACGCGCGGCGGCGCGCGGCTTGTTCGACGCGGCGTTCGTTCGCTCTTTGGTCGAACGTCACCGGGCGGGCATCGAGAATCACTCGGAGCGTTTGTGGTCGCTCGTCAATTTTGAAATCTGGCAGCGGCGATTTATTGACGGCGAAGCCGCGCCCGCCGCTGAGCCTTCGTTAATCGAAGCCGTCCCGGCGCTGACTTAAAGGACTGGAAGAAGGAGCGCGCGTTGGAAGGCCCGCGCTGAGAATCCTGATGAGAATTTTGTGGGTCAAAGCCGGAAAGCTGTTGCCCGTTGACACGGGCGGCAAAATCCGTTCGTACAATCTGCTGCGACAATTGTCTGCGCGACACTCGCTCACGTTGTTGTCTTACTACGGCGGAGCGCGCGATGAAGCTTACGAGCGCGAACTCGAAGAGCATCTGCCGGGAGCCGAGAGCATCAACACGAGCGCGCCGGAGACGACGCTCGGACAGGCGAGCCATTACCTGAGCCGCCTTTTCAAGAGCGCGCCGTACGCCGTCACGAAATTCACTTCGCCATCGGTCGCGCGCCGCATCAAAGGTTGGATGGACGAACGCCGCTTCGATGTCATGGTCTGCGATTTTCTGTCGGCCTCGCTGAACTTCCCGCGCGCGTTGCGAACGCCCTCCGTGCTCTTCCAGCACAACGTCGAATCGGCCCTCTGGCAAAGGCAGGCGCAGCACGAGCCGAACTTGATTAAGCGCGCCGCCTTCAAGATTGAAGCTCTGAAGATGGCGGCTTACGAACGCGCCGCCGTCAAACGCTTTCAGCACATCATCGCCGTCTCCGAGCACGACCGCGCGTTGATGTCCGAGATGACTGACGCATCGCGCATCAGCGTCGTCCCGACCGGCGTTGACTTGTCGCTCTATCGCGCGGGCGCAAACTCTACGATGAGCGAACTCGCGGCGACGAACGAAGCGGCTTCCGCGCCCTTGAAAGAGAGAGCGCCGCTGGTCGTCTTTCTGGGCTCTATGGATTGGGAGGCGAACGTTGACGGCGTTGATTATTTCTGCCGCGACATCTGGCCCGCCGTGCTGCGAAGCGTTCCTGACGCGCGCTTTCGCATCGTCGGGCGCAACCCGCACGCGCGCGTCCGGCGGCTGGCTTCGGCTTCGGTGGAAGTGACGGGGACTGTGCCGTCCGTCGTTGACCACTTGCGCGAGGCGGCGGTCTTCGTCGTGCCGCTGCGCGTCGGCGGCGGAACGCGGCTCAAGATTTTTGAGGCGATGGCGACGGGCAAGGCGGTCGTCTCGACCACGATTGGCGCCGAAGGCCTGGAGGTCGAGCACGGGCGCGACATCCTGCTGGCCGACGACGCTGAGACGTTCAGCGATTCCATCATCATGCTGCTGCGCGACGAGGCGTTGCGACGCGGCTTCGAGACGGCGGCGGCCCGGCTCGCGGCTCAGCATGATTGGTCTGTCGTCATCAAACGCTTTGAGGAAGCATTGGAGCGAGCCACGCAGCATGAAGATGTGGCTCAAGGCGTCAACTCGCCGCTGGCTTCGGTGAAGGCATGAGAGTTCTGGTTCTGGACGGCAACGAAAATCAGGCGGTCGCCTGCGTGCGCTCGCTGGCGCGGGCCGGACACACGGTTGTGGCCGGCGCGGATGCTTCATGGTCGAAAGCCGGATGGTCGCGCTCTTGCTCAGGCACGTTCACGTATCCAAGCCCGCAGGTTGACGCCGATGCCTTTGTCGAGCGCGTGGCGGAAGAAGCGGCGCGCGTTCCCGGCACGCTCGTCATGCCTTTGACGGAACGCTCGACGCTGCCGCTCTCGGCCAGCCGCGAGCGCATCATCGCGGCCAAAGGCCGGATGGTCTTGCCGCCGCACGACGTTCTCCTGCGCGCCTTCGACAAACAACAGACGACGACGCTGGCGCAATCGCTCGGCATCAGCGTGCCGCAGACAATCTTAGTCAACGATGCCGCAGAGGCGCGAGAGCTTGCGCCGTCGTTGCCCTTTCCCGTCGTGCTCAAGTCGCGCACGTCAGAAGAAGTTTCCGCGGGCGGGCAAGTGCTCGCGACGGGCGCGCCCGTCTATGCGCGCGACGCAGAGGAATTTTTGGCGGCTTACGAACAGATGAGCGCGCGTTGTTCGTCGCTGCTCGTGCAGGAGTTTATAGAAGGCGCGGGCGGCGGCTACTTTGCGTTGATGCGCGAGGGCGAGTTGCGCGCGGAGTTTGCGCACCGGCGGATACGCGACGTGCGCCCGACGGGCAGCGGCAGTTCCGTGCGCGTGAGCGTCGAGCCTGCGCCTGAGCTTCGCGCCGCGTCGCTTGCCATCCTCGGCGCGCTCAAGTGGCATGGCGTGGCGATGGTAGAGTTTCGCCTGCGCGCGGACGGCGCTCCGGTCTTCCTGGAAGTCAACGGTCGTTTCTGGAACTCGCTGGCGCTGGCCGTCTACGCCGGGGCAGACTTTCCGGCGATGCTGGCGCAGATGGCCGAGCATGGAGATGTTGAGGCCGCGCCCGCTTATCGCGCGGGCGTGCGTTGTCGCTGGCTGCTCGGCGACTTTCGTCATCTTCTGGAAGTCTGGCGCGGCAAGCCCGCTGGCTATCCCGGCGCGTTCCCCAAACGCTTGGCCACGCTCCTTGCTTTTTGTTCTCCGGCGCGGCGGACGTTTCACGATAACTTCAATTGGCGCGACCCGCTGCCGGAGCTTGGCGACTGGCTCGACTTCGCAGTGCGCCGTTTGCCCGCGGGGTTGCGAAAGCGAGCGACGGCGAGAAAGGAGATGCATGTTCAGAGGGGCTATTCACTGCCATAGCGTTTACTCGGACGGCGAGTTCACGCTCCGCGAGTTGCGCGAGATGTTCATCGCGGGCGGCTTCGATTTTGTGTGCATGACAGACCACGCGGAGTTCTTTGACGACGAGCAGCTTCGCGCTTACGCGGACGAATGCGAGGCTCTCTCGAACGAACGCTTTCGTTTTATCGCGGGCCTCGAATACGAGTGCGAGCAGCGGATGCACATCCTCGGCTACGGCGTCACGAAGCTGGCGCACACGACAGACCCGCAGGAAGTCATACGCCACATCGAGCGCGAAGGCGGCATCTCCGTCATCGCGCATCCGATGGACACGATGTTCCCTTGGATTGAAACTTTTGAAACTCTGCCGCGCGGCATAGAGACATGGAACTCGAAGTACGATGGCCGCTACGCCCCGCGCCCCGGCACGTTCGAGTTGCTGCAACGCCTGCGCGAGCGCAAGCCTGAGATGCTCGCCTTCTACGGCACAGACTTGCATTGGAAGAAACAGTTTCGCGGCTTGTCAAACGTGGTGCGCTCCGCGACGACGAGCCGCGCGGACCTGCTCGCGGCCTTCGCCAGCGGCGATTACGCGGGCGTCAAAGGCGACCTCGAACTGCCTTCGAGCGGTCAACTGCCAGCGCCTTTGATGCGACGCTTCGCGGGCGCGCAGGCGCGCTACAGCCACCTGCGGCGCCTCTTCAAGAACACTAAAAAGATGACGGGCCGCCTCGGCAAAAAACTTCCCGCGCCCATCAAAGCGCAGCTTCGCAGAATCTTTTAATGATTGAAGCCGTTCACTTGATGTATCACGAATTGGAGTCGCCGGGCCGCAAGTTGTGCCGCGACGAGCCGGGCTATGTTCGCTACGTCATCACGGCGGAAGAGTTTCGCCGCCAGCTTGTTTATCTACGAGAGAACGACTTTCAATGCCTGAGCGTCGCGGACGCTTTCAGCGAGAAGGCTGGCGAGAAGGATGACAAGCAGGAGCAGCGGCGAGCGCGCATCGTCGTCACTTTCGACGACGGCTGCGAGACGGACTTGCTCACAGCCGCGCCGCTCTTGAAAGAGTTCGACGCCAACGCCACCTTCTACATCGTCGCGGGTTTTCTGGGCAGCCACGGCTATTTGAGCGCGCCCCAACTCCGCGAGCTAAGCGAGCAGGGCTTCGACATCGGCTCTCATTCGATGACGCACGCTTATTTGCCAGACCTCGCGCCCGAAGAGTTGCGCGCTGAAATTCAAGGGTCGAAAGCCCGCCTCGAAGAGATTACGGGGCGCGAGGTCAGGCATTTTTCCTGCCCCGGCGGGCGTTGGAACCAGAGCGTTGTACGGGAAGCTCAAAGGGCTGGCTATGCAACGGTCGCCACCAGCCGACCGGGCAAAAACAGTTCGGCCAACGATTGCTTCGCGCTCGCGCGGATGGCCGTCCTGCGCGGCGCGTCTCTGGCTGACTTCGACCGCATCTGTCGCGGGCGCGGGTTGCTGCGCAAACGAGCGCAGGTCGCGGCCCTGAGCGCGGCCAAGAAGCTGCTCGGCAACGGCATGTATGAAAAGCTGCGCGCGGCTGTGCTTGATTGAAGGGTTATCCAGGTTGGCTTGAGTTGTCTAAACACCGACTCGCCGCGGCGAATGAGTGATGAGGAGCAAGATGAAAAGCGAGCGGGCGTTAGTTGAAAGCGAGGGGAAATGAGACTGAGCATCTTTGGTCTGGGTTATGTCGGCTGCGTCTCGGCGGCGTGCTTCGCGAAAGAAGGCCACGAGGTCACGGGCGTTGATGTCAGCCCTACGAAGGTTGAGATTATCAACGAAGGGCGCAGCCCGATTGTCGAGAGCGGCGTCGGCGAGTTAATCGGCGAGATGACGAAGGCGGGCCGCCTGCGCGCGACGACGGATGCCGCCGAGGCGATTAAAAATTCGGAAGTCTCGCTGGTCTGCGTCGGGACGCCGAGCAATTCCAACGGCAGTCTTGACCTGACCTACGTCAAGCGCGTTTGCCAGGAGATAGGCGCGGCCCTCGAAAAAAAGAGCGAGCGGCACACCGTCGTCATTCGCAGCACGATGCTGCCCGGAACAATCGAGAGCGTCGTGATTCCGACTCTCGAAGTCTACTCCGGCAAGAAGGTCGGGCGCGAGCTTGGCGTCTGCATCAATCCTGAGTTCCTGCGCGAAGGCACGTCGCTCAAAGATTTCTACGCGCCGCCGTTTACGCTGATTGGCGCGGACGATGAAGAGATAGCGATGATTGTGCGTCGTCTCTATTCGGGCATTGACGCGCCGCTCTTCGTCACTGCCATCAAGGCCGCGGAGATGGTGAAGTATTCCTGCAACTGCTTTCACGCTTTGAAGGTCAGCTTCGCCAACGAAATCGGCAACATCTGCAAGGGCCTCGGCATTGACAGCCATGAAGTGATGAACGTCTTCTGTCAGGACGGCAAGCTCAATTTGTCGCCTTACTACCTGAAGCCCGGCTTCGCTTTCGGCGGCTCATGCCTGCCAAAAGATTTGAGGGCGATAACTTATAAAGCGCAGGAGTTGGACGTGGAGACTCCTGTGCTGCGAGCCATCTTGCAGAGCAATCGCTTGCAGGTCGAGCGCGCCGTCGAGATGGTCTTGCAAACGGGAAGCAAGCGCATCGGCGTGCTCGGCTTCAGCTTCAAAGCCGGGACGGACGACCTGCGCGAATCGCCGATGGTCACGCTCATCGAGACGCTGCTCGGCAAAGGAATGCAGCTTGCCATCTATGACCGCGACGTTTCGCTGGCGCGTCTCTTCGGCGCCAACAAGCAGTATATCGAACGCGAGATTCCGCATATCTCGCAGTTGATGCGCGCCAGCATCGAAGAGGTGTTGGAGCATGCGGAAGTCTTAATCGTCGGCAACAAAGCGGAGGAGTTCCGCGACATCGAGACGAAACTCCGCGACGGCCAGACGTTGATTGACCTGGTGCGACTCTTCGATGAGCGCACGACCGGCGGCGCGTATCAAGGCATCTGCTGGTGAAAGTTTAGAGCGAAAGGACAAACGATGAACGCGGAACTTCGCGGGAAAGAAAAGCTCTCGATAGCTCCGCCTTCATCGCTCGGCGTTCGTCGTCCATCGCTCAGCGCGCGTCGTCTCTCGCCGTGGTCGCGCTCGCGCGCATGTCTGAAGATGACGCGAGCGCGCCGCCTGCTCTTCATCGCCGCGCTCGTTCTGGCGGCCTGGTCTGCGCTCGCATGGGTCGCGGCGGAAGAGTTGATTGTCAGCGTGGAATTGCCGAAACGCGCCGACGCGATTGTCGTCCTCAGCGGCTCGAAGGCTTACGTCGAGCGAGCGCGCCGCGCCGCGCAGCTTTTCCATGAAGGACGCGCCGCGAAAATCATCCTGACGAACGACAATCAACAGAGCGGCTGGTCTGTCGAGCAACAAGCGAACCCGTTTTTCATAGAGCGCGCGGCGGCGGAACTGAACAGCGCAGGCGTTCCGGCGGACGCGATTGAGATGCTGCCGCAAGCCGTGACGAGCACGCATGAGGAAGCGAGCCTGCTGCGCGAGTATGCGTCGGCGCATGGCCTGCGCTCGATTCTCATCGTCACTTCCGCGTATCACTCGCGTCGCGCGTTGTGGACGTGGCTTACGGTCTTTGAAGAGTCGAGCGTGCAACTCGGATTGGACGCCGTGGCTCCCGGCGACCAAACGCCGCGCCCCGCCGTCTGGTGGCTCCAACCGCGCGGCTGGCCGATGGTCGCGGGCGAATATTTCAAGCTCATCTATTATCGTTTCCACTATCGTTGAGCCGTCTCGATGCAGAGGCCGTTTATGATGAAAGGCCGTTCATGCTTGTTACAGTCGCGCGCTTGATTGCTGTCGCGCTCTTAAGTTTAATTCGTCGCTCCGTTCAGAGTTGAAAGGTTCAGGAACATGAGTTTGCATGCAGGGGAAGTTGCCCGTGGAGAGCGTTTCAAGTTTGGCGAGAACTGGTCAAGGTTTCTCTCGCTCCTCAACGACGCGCGCATCAAAGAGGCCGAAGATTCGCTCAAGCAAATGTTGGAGACGGAGAGCCTCGCGGGGAAAAGTTTTCTGGACATCGGCAGCGGCAGCGGCCTCTTCAGCCTCGCGGCAAAACGTTTGGGCGCGCGTGTCCACTCGTTTGATTACGACCCGCAATCCGTGGCCTGCGGCGTCGAACTCAAGCGGCGCTACTTCCCGGATGACCCGGACTGGACGATTGAAGAAGGCTCCGCGCTCGACCCTGATTACTTGAAATCGCTCGGAGCCTTCGATGTCGTTTACTCATGGGGCGTGCTGCATCACACGGGACAGATGTGGCACGCGCTCGACAACGCGCAACTGCCGGTCGCCGCGGGCGGCAAGCTCTTCATCGCCATCTACAACGACACGGGCAGCCAGAGCGCGCGTTGGAAGTGGATTAAGCGAACCTATAACGAACTGCCGCGCTTTCTCCGCACGCCCTTCGCGCTTGCGACCATCGCGCCCGACGAAGCGAAGTCCGCGCTCCGCTCGTTGGTCACTTTGAAGCCGGGACAGTACGTGCGCTCCTGGACGAAGTACGACCGGAACAACAGAGGCATGAGCCACTGGCGCGACATCATTGATTGGGTCGGCGGCTATCCTTACGAAGTGGCGCGGCCCGAAGAGATTTTCGATTTTTATAAAGACAGAGGATTCACGCTCTTGAAACTGAAAAGCGGCAGAGGCTTGGGCTGCAACGAATTTGTCTTCGTCAAAAATGGACAGGCAAAGCAGTCGAATAGATAAGCAGAGCAGAGACGAGCGCGGCTTTCATCATCGCCGTCGCGCTTGAGCCTGAGTCGCGTCTTGCGCTAAGAGCGCGACGCAAGAAGAGCGCAAGAGCGTTGACGCAAGAAGAGCGTTAGAGCGTAAAGAGCATGAGAGAATTAAAACGGCTCATCAAAGTTTCCCGCCTCGCTCTCGTCGGCCTGTTGATAGTCATCTGCCTGATGCTCATCTTCGCGCAGAGCCGCCAGCCCGCCTCGCAACAACAACGCAGCCGCCGCGTGACAACGGCGAACGCCAAAACAATCACGCTCAAAGCGGGCAGCAATCTTCAATCGGCCATCAACGCAGCGCAACCCGGCGACACCATCCTGCTCGAAGCCGGAGCCACTTTCCGCGGCCCCTTCACGCTCCCCAACAAAGGCGCAGCTACCGAGTGGATTACTATCCGCACTTCGACTCCCGATGCGTCGCTGCCCGCCGCAGGCGAACGCATCTCTCCGGCTGACGCTCCATTACTGCCGAAGCTATTAGCTCCCGGCGGGGCATCGGCGATTCAAACCGCGCCCGCCGCCCATCACTACCGCCTCGTCGGTCTTGAGTTTAAGTCGCCCGAAAATTCCGGCCTCGTTTATGATTTGGTGAAACTGGGCGACGGCTCTTCCGCGCAGAACACGCTCGATAAAGTCCCGCATCACCTGACGCTCGACCGTTGCCTTGTGACTGCCTCCGCCAGCCAACAGATGAAGCGCGGCGTCGCCTTGAACAGCGCGGAGACGACCGTGACGGGCTGCTATATCTCAGGCTTCAAAATGGAAGGTCAGGACTCTCAAGCCATCGGCGGCTGGAACGGCCCCGGCCCCTTCCACATCCTCAACAACTATCTCGAAGCCGCCGGCGAAAATCTCATGTTCGGCGGCGCCACTCCAAGCATTCCCGGCCTCGTCCCCGCCGACATCGAAGTCCGTCGTAACTACCTCTTCAAACCGCTCTCGTGGCGGCAGGGCGAGA
>JAWVFT010000031.1:0-38998 GCA_033855775.1 Blastocatellia bacterium
TTCTGGCTCATGCGATTGATGACAAGCGACGACCGCCTGGCGGCGGCAGCGACGCTTTTCATCTTGTGCCTCGGGACCTTCGGCATCGTTTACGGCCCCGTGCGACTGCTCTTCGGGTTAGACACGACATACAACTTCAGCCATCTTCCCTTCCTGCGACGTTATCAACCAGCCGCGCCGTTTGCGCTGCTGTTCGTGTTCTGCGCTCTGGTGTGGCGCGCTCTGACCGCCGAGCAAGACCGCGACGCCTGGCTGTCATCGCTCTTCGGCGGGCTGACTTTTGCCGCGCTCGTCTTCTCCTACTTTTACCTGTGGACGGCTGCCGCCGCGTGGCTGGCCTGCGTCACGCTCGGCTGGCTGCTGCTGCGCCCGGACAAATTCCGGCGCGGCATAAAAGCCTTGAGCCTCACGCTCTTGTTGTCGCTCGCTTCGCTGCCGCCATACTTTTATCTGGTCGCGCAACGCGCGCCGACGATGGACACGATGCAACTGCTGGCCCTGACGCACGCGCCCGATTTTTCACGCTCGTCCGAACGCCTCAGCTTGCTGCTCATGCTCGTCTTCGTTTACGCGCTCAGGCGCGGGCGCGTCATGATGAAGAGTCCGCTGGCAATCTTCGCGCTCTCTTTCGCTCTCGCGCCGCTTCTTATCTTTAACCAGCAAATCATCACAGGGCGTTCGCTGCAACCGCTGCACTATGAAATGTACGTCACGAAATATCTGACGCTCGTTGCGCTGGCTCTGACCGTCGTGCTGCTCCGGCGCGTGCGCGAACAATCAAGACTCTCGACGCGCGCTCTGGCCGTCGTCGCCTTTGTCTCTTTCGGTTGGGGAATCACGGAGACTGTCATCGCTACGGAACGAACGTTACAGGCGACGCTCGGGCGCGATGAAGCGCGCCATGTGGCCGCGCGCCTCGCGGACATCTCGCGCCACGCGCCCAACTCGCAGCCCGCTCTCGACACGCTCGTTCTCTACACCAACATCGCCTACGCGGACGCCGCGCCCGCGCTCTGCCCGCAGCCCGTCCTCTGGTCGCCGCACACTCCGGCCTTCTCCGGCGTCACATGGCAGGAGAACAAAGAACGCATCTATCGCTTGCTCTACTTCACGGGTTTCGACGAGACGGGCGTGGACGAATATGAGTTGGAAAAGCTGGACTATCAAAAGCTTTTTCTGCTGCGGTCGTTGGTCGGTTGGGGCCACGCCAACGCCGCGTGGACTGTCAACTGGCAGCCCATCAAGCCGGAAGAGTTGCGCGAAGAGCTACGCAACTACGCGGGCTATCGCGCCAGCTTCGACCGCGAGCGAGCAGCGCAATTGCCGCTCAGCTACGTTGTCACGAGCGATGAAGAAGGCGTTGACTTTCGTAACCTGGACCGCTGGCACGAGCGCGATGCGGGCGAGAGAATCGGCAAGTTTATGCTCTACCGCGTGCGGCTCAAGCCGTGAGGGCTTCAAACAATTTCACACACTCGCGGGAGAATGAATGGCGTCTATCTGTTGAATCAACTGCGGCAATCCTGCGCGCGTGTAGATGGGAATGTCGTGGGCGAGTTCGCGCTCGTCGTTGTCCTCAAGCCACGTCATAAACTTCGCGCGCGTCGTCTCATCGTCGCCCGTCGTCTCGTCGTAGAGATAAAGAGCCGACGCCTTTTTCATCATGCGGCGCGCGGAAGATTTAATCTTGCCGCCCCCGGCGCGCGCGCACATCAACATCAAATCCACATCCAGATAATTGACAAAGCTAGTGCCTTCGATGAAGACGCCGCTCGCAGAGACTCGCGCGAGCGCGGCCTTGATGCCCTGCTCGACCTGCGCGTCCGTGACGATTGCCCAGTGAACATTTCCGGCTCCGGCATCCCAGTAACGCCCAGTGTCTTTTCCGGGCGTGTAAGTCTCCGCGCGGCCTGAGCGAATCACAGGCTCGTCCCTCAACAGATGACTGACGCAACACGCATGCGGGTCTTTGCCGCACGAGCGATAGTGGCCGCGCGTCATCTTAATCGCCTCCCAACCGGGAAAGGCGCGCAGCAGTTCGCACATGAGCGTCGTCTTCCCCGCGTTGGAGGAGAAACCGCTGACCGCGATTGTCTTGAGCTTTGTTTCGCTGCTGTTGATTGTTTTCATCAAGACAGGAATTTAATGGCCGGGCACCGCGCCGGGACGCTCCGAATGAGGCGCGGGCCTGATTGTTCCGGGCCAGCGCGCTCATCATCCTACTCTGGCGCCGCGCAGAAATAAAGCAGGACGCAAGGGACGGCCTGACGCTGGTGTTCGAAAATTTCCTGCGGCCTCAACGTTAGTGATAAAGTATTTCGACGATGACGGAAGAACAGAAGAGCGAGCAAGCCGCGACGCTTCGGCTCATCCGCGAAGCGCTCGACAGGCACGGCGAGGAAGCGTTAGACGGCGCGGCGGCGGAAGAGGTCGCGCGCCTTTGGATTGACGCTGGCTTCGATGACGTGGAAGAGGTCGAGGGCTGGCTGCGCGCCAGATGCTTCAAAGCCGACCGCGCGCAGGCTCTCGAAGCGGCGGGCTTCACGCCCGAACAGGCCGCGCTGCGCACGAAGGCGGGAACCGCCGATTACGAAGAGACCATCGCTTACAAGCTCAACCACAACGACCTGAGCCTGAACGAAGCCCGCCGCATTATCACCAGCGCGTTCTGGGATTCCTGAAGCCGCCGCTCAAGTCGCGCTTCATGATGCGTTTTGATAACTAACGGGGTCAACGATGCCGTTCTCCGCGAAGCCCTTCAAGCGCAACTGGCACGCGTCGCACTCTCCGCACGCCGCGCCCGTCGTCGCAGGATCATAGCAAGTGACGGTCAGAGAATAATCAACTCCAAGCTCGCGGCCTTTGCGGATAATCTCAGCCTTCGTCAGGTGTATGAGCGGCGTGTGAATCTTCAACTGTTGCCGACCTTCGACGCCCGCCTTCGTCGCCAGGCGCGCCATCCGCTCGTAAGCTTCTATATACTCCGGCCTGCAATCCGGATAGCCGCTATAGTCGAGCGCGTTGACGCCTATGAAAACGTCTTCGGCCGCGAGCGTCTCGGCCCAGGCGAGCGCGAACGAGAGAAAGATAGTATTGCGCGCTGGAACATAAGTGACGGGAATCTCCGTCGTCATCTCTTCGACGGCGCGCTGCTTTGGCACGGCCATCTCGCTCGTCAAAGCAGAGCCGCCAAACTCTCTTAAATCAATCTCCGCGATGATGTGACGAGACACGTCGAACCGCGCGCTGACGCGACGCGCGGCTTCAATCTCCTGCTCGTGCCGCTGCCCGTAGCGAAACGTCAGCGCGTAAACCTCGTAGCCTTCCGCGAGCGCGATGGCCAGCGTCGTCGTCGAATCGAGGCCGCCGCTCAGCAGCACGACCGCTCTTTTTCTATCGGTCACATCGTTCGTCATAGCTTCAGCAAGATAAGAGAAACGCGTCAGCCGTTTAAGCCCTAACAGCCGCGCCGTTAGCTGAGCTTCTGGCTGCGACGCCGCGAGAACATGTCGTACATCAAACGCTTGCGATTCATCTTGGCCGCTTCGGGCTTGGCAATCTCTCCTTCGTACTCGGCGAGCAAGCTCATCTCTTCGCGCACGTCTGCCGAAGATGCCATCGGAGCGAAGGCGACGACGCTGGCCGCATGGGCGCACTGAAGCACACCCTGCGAGCCGACGTAATCGCCCGCATCCATGCGCCGCATCGCTTCAGCCCGCGCCCGCGCGTTCATCAACATCTGCACAGCCTTGGCGACCTCGTGATTGATGGGCAAACGCTCAACCAAGTCTTCTCGCTCGAACTCGATTTCCAGCGCGGACTTGATGACTTCAGCAGAGCTTTTCTCCTGCGGCGTGTAGCCGAGCCGCAAGTCGAGCAGGCGCAGGGGCGAGCCTGCGGCTTGCGCCGGAACGCGCAACTGCGCGACCACTTCGACGGGCGAACCCGATTGCAAGTTCGGAAGCTTGTAACGCCCCGTCTCGTTCATCTCGAAATCGTTGAGCACGTCGCTCAAGCGCACGCCGTCAGATGGAATCAAGCCGAGCGTGACTGTATGCGCGAGTTGCGCGATTAAGCCTTCGAGTTCGACGGCGAAGAGGCGTTGCATGTCGTCGGCAGTCTTGACGTGCCAGCTATTGCCGCCGCCCGCCTGCGCCATCGGAATCAGCAAGTCTTCGTTGAAGTCGTCGCCGATGCCGATGGTCGAAGAGCTAACGTTGCGCTCCGACAGTCCTTTAACTTGCGAGACGATGTGGTCAGTGTTGGTCAATCCTTCGTTCGCCAGCCCGTCCGTAATCAACACGACGCGGTTAATCGCGCCCTCGGTCAAATGCTCGCTGACCTGTATGCCGCCGCGCACCCAAGCCTCGTGTAGGGCCGTCGAGTTGCGCGCGTAAACTTCCGCGAGCAGACTTTTCAGTTGAGCTTTGTTCTCGACAAGCTGGCTCGGAATCAGCGTTTCGATAACGTTGTCGAAGATGACGACGCTCAAGCGGTCAACGGGCAACAACTGGTCTATGCAGTACGCGGTCGCCTCGCGCGCTCGTCGCATCTTCTCGCCTTCCATCGAACCGGAGCGGTCGAGCACAAGGCTCAGGTTAAGTTTCGGGCGACGCCCGACG
The DNA here is from genome assembly GCA_033855775.1 of Blastocatellia bacterium. Lineage (GTDB taxonomy): Bacteria > Acidobacteriota > Blastocatellia > Pyrinomonadales > Pyrinomonadaceae > DASVTR01. The sequence continues at coordinate 4,623 of JAWVFT010000031.1, forward strand.
CCCGCGTCAATCTCCGGCGGCGTGACGCGAATCAGCACGTCAATGGTCTGGTCGCGTCCCGCTACAAGCTTGGCGCGTTCGGTCAGTAATTCCACTTTCGGCATTAACTGCGACATAACTTTTTAACCCTCACTTTCAAGTCATCATCTCTGGCCGCGTGTCTCAATCAAGCGCATGACGGCCTGCGCCAAACGACGCAACCCCTTTGCATCTTTCGGCGGCTGGTAGTTGCTTTGGAAATGCAATTCCAGCCCCGGCTCAAGCTCGATTCTCTCCCAGGCCCCGCCGCTGCTGCTGCTCTGCTGAGCACGCGGCGACGGCGACGGCGCGTTCGGCGCAACGCTCGAAGACGCCAGAGTTGAAAAATTAAACGACCGCGCGGAAGTTGGCTGGCTCGCTGGCGCGGGCTTCGTCAGCAATTTTTCCAGATAACTAAGAGCCTCGTTCTTGCTCGTCGTCCCGCCTTCCAAGCCGAGCAATCGTTCCAACTCGCGCAACTCGCGTCCCTCGACCAACTCACGAATTTTACGAATCGGCAAATGCTCCGCCTGCAACTTTTTCACCGCCAACAACTGAAGCAGATGCCTGTAGCCGAAGACGGAAGCCGTGCCTTGCTTATCTTCAGCGGGCGACAACAGCCCTTCGGCGAGGTAGTAGCGCACGGTGCGCTCGTCCGGCACGTCGCTGACTGTTCCGCGTTCCTGTGCCAGACCGCTCTCCGCCAATATTTTTGCCGCCTCGTCAGCCAACTCCGCCACGCCGACGAATTTCCTCTGCCGAATCGACTCTAACCGTTTCTTAATCACGACGACAATTTATAACAAACGGCGTTTCATGTCAACAGTATTTACTGTCAACAGAGAAAGTCAGGAGTCTCAAGCCGTGAAAAAGTTTGTTTCACGGCTTGAGACTCTTGATTGCTGACTTACGAATTTAAGTTTAGCGGGGGAGCGGCTGCGGCAGATTGGCGAGCGCGTAGGCCATGACGGCCATGGCGGCGGCGTTTTCGGCCAGTTCGCGCGGCTCTACTTTGTCGAGCGTGTCGGCGGCTGTGTGATGATAATCGAAGTATGTGCGCGTGTCCTGCCAGAGGCCGAAGGCAGGGACTCCGGCGGCGGCGAGCGGCGAGATGTCGGCTTCAGTTCCATCGCTGAGCTTGAGCAAGCCCGCGCCGGAACTCTGCAAGAGCTTCGCCACGGGAGCCAGCAGCGGCATCACTTCCGGCTTGCCCTTCACCTCGAATCCGAGCGGGTGGCCCGCGCCTCTGTCCGATTCGATGGCGGCGACGTGATTGGCTATCTCCGCCGCGTAGTCTTTGGCGTACGTGCGCCCGCCGACCAATCCGTTCTCTTCGTTCATCCAGGCGATGACGCGCAGCGTCCGTTTGGGTCGCAGGTTCAACTGCTTGAGCAGTTGGGCCGCCTGCATCGCCACGGCGACGCCCGCCGCGTCGTCAATCGCGCCCGTTCCTAAATCCCACGAATCGAGATGGCCAGAAACGATAACGATTTGCTCCGGATGCTCCGTGCCTTTGAGGTCTGCGATAACGTTGTAGCTCGGAGCGTCCGGCAAGCGTTGCGGCGTCAGCGTCAGATGCATTCTGACTTTCCCTTCGCGCGTCAGATGAGCGAGCAACTCCGCGTCTTCGGCGGTGACGGCGGCGGCTGGAATTTCGGGCGCGTCCTTGGCGTAGCGCGTCGCGCCCGTGTGCGGCAGGCGAAACTGCGCGCCGCCGGCAGAGCGAACCAGCGCGGCCACTGCGCCCAGACGCGAGGCCGCGCTCGGCCCGCCGCCACGATAAGCGACAGCCTGCCCGTAAGCCTCGCCGCCGTAGCCCTGCGCCGCCATCTCGCGGTCGAACGGGTAATTGAAGAGCACAATCTTGCCCGCCGCTTTGTCACGACCAATCGCCTGTAGCTCGTCGAAGTTATTGACGACGACGACCTCCGCGGTCAAGCCTTGAGCAGGCGTGGCCACGCTGCCGCCGAGCGCGGTTAGCACGACCTTCTGCGTCGTCTCTGGAGCCTGTCCGGGAAACTCCACAAGCTCTCCAGTCTCAAGGCCGCGCGTCCAATGCGGAACCATCAGCTTTTCAAGATGGACTTCGAGGCCGAGGCGCCGCATCTCGCCCGCGACATAATCGACGGCCCGCTGCGCCTGCGCCGACCCGCTCAGGCGCGGCCCGATGTTGTTGCTCAGGTAGGCGACCTGCTTGTAGGCATAGTCGCTTTTGAGCGCGGCTTCCTGTAGCTGTTTGAGTTCCGAGAGAAGCTGCGGCGAGTAAGGATTCGGCGTCTCCTGCTGTCCTTGTTGCGAGGCCGCGGGCAAGCTCATGCTGAACAACAAGACAAGCGCGATAACGGACGCATGTGTCGTCCGCTGAAAAGAGTTCAAGCTGAAACTTCGTTTAATCATCTTCATCCTTCCTGCTTCATCCTTTTTTAAGTGACGCCCGCTTCTTTAATTTCGAGCGTCCCGGCGGCAGCGTCGAGCGTGGCCATGACGCCGAGCGGGAGAGTCAGTTGGTCGCTCGTGTGGCCGATGGTGAGGCCGGAGAGGACTGGGATTTTCAGCGCGCCCAGAATATTGTCCAGAACTTCGCCGAGCGTGTAGGGCGAAGCGAACGAGGGCTTGTAATCGCCGGGGCCGCAGCCCGCGCACTCGCCGAAGATGATGCCCGCCGCTTGCTCAAGTTTTCCGGCGAGGCGCAGTTGCGTCAGCATCCGGTCAACGCTGTAAGCCTCTTCGCCCACGTCTTCGATGAAGAGGATTTTGCCGCGCGTCTCAATCTCGTAAGGCGTTCCCATCGTGGCGTTGATGAGCGAGAGATTGCCGCCAACGAGTTGGCCGCTGGCCGTGCCGGGGCGAATCGCTCGCAGCGCGTGGTTGGGTCGCAGTTCATTGCTTTCGGGCGGATTGGTGAGCTTGCCAAGCGGCGTTGTCTCAAAGAGCGCGCGACGAAAGTGTTGCTGCGTGTAGTTTGAAAAACCGGAGGCGACGACGGGGCCGTGAAAGGTGACGAGCCGCGCGTGCTTGTTGATGGCAAGGTGCATGGCCGTGATGTCGCTGAAGCCGAGGAAGATTTTCGGGTTGCGCCGGATGAGGTCGTAGTCGATGCGGTCGAGCAGGTTGGGCGAGCCGTAGCCGCCGCGCAGGCAGAAGACGGCTGCGACTTCGCGGTCACGAAACATCGCGTGCAAATCGTCAAGCCGTTCGTTGACGAAGCCCGTATAATCGACGGAACGGCGGCCCACGTTCTTTCCCATCTTACAGCGCAGGCCGAAGTATTTCATCGTCCGCTCGACGACGGCCAGGCGGTCGGGGTCAATGACGGGCGTGCTCGGCGTGATGACGCCAACGGTGTCGCCGGGGCGCAGAGCCTTTGGACGAACGAGGTCTGCGGGAAGAGTTGCGCTGTCGCTCGTTTGTCGCAGCAGCGGAACGACGACGAGAGCCGCACCCGCGCTCTTGAGAAAATTTCTACGCCTCATCAGCTGCGCCTTTATTCAAATTTGTCGCGGGAAGATTTTCAATCGTCACCGGCTCAACTTTATCCGCGAGTTCAAAGCCGAAGATGCGCGAGTAGAAATAGATTTCGCCGTCGAGGGCGCGCTTGATATTTTCGGCGCGACGAAAGCCGTGCTGCTCTCCTTCGAACGGCACGTAGGCGACCGGCGTTCCTTTTTTTCTGAGGGCTTCGACCATCATCTCGGCTTGATTCGGTGGGACAACCTTGTCTTCCAAGCCTTGAAAGAAGATGACGGAGGCCGTCAGTTGGTCTGTGAAATAGATGGGCGAGCGTTCGCGGTAGAGGTCTGCGCGTTCGGGGTACGGGCCAATCAAGCCGTCCAGATAGCGCGACTCAAACTTGTGCGTCTCCTTCGCCAGAGCCTCGGCATCGCTGACGCCGTAGTGGCTCGCCCCGGCTTTGAAGAGCTTGCGGAAGGTCAAGGCGCAGAGCGTCGTGTAGCCGCCCGCGCTGCCGCCCGTAATCGCGCAACGCTCGCCGTCAACAAGGCCGCGCTCGATTAAATAACGCGCGCCGTTGACGCAATCGTCCACGTCAACGATGCCCCAACGGTCTGTCAGGCGTTGACGATAGGCGCGGCCATAGCCGGAGCTTCCGCCGTAGTTGACATCGAGGACGGCGACGCCGCGACTCGTCCAATATTGAATGCCGAGAGCGAGCGTGGTCGAAGCCGCGGAGGTCGGCCCGCCGTGGCTCTTGACGAGCAGCGGCGGCAACTCGCCCGTCGCGGCACTGAAGTCCAGATTCTTCGGCGCGTAGAAGAAGGCGTGAGCCGTCTGCCCGTCTTCGGTCGGAAACTCTACGGGCTCCGAGATTGAAAAGTAGCCTTCGTCAATCTGCAACTCGTTCGAGCGTTGCAAGGCTTCGTGCTTGCCCGTCGTCAAGTCCAGATGAACGATAGCGGCAGGCTCCGTCGGCGAGCCGCCGCGAAAGAAAGCATGGCCCTCAAGAGCGCGCAGGTACGTGATGTCGGTGTAAGGCGTCTCGATTTTTTCGAGCTTGCCTGTCGTCGTTGATATTTGCGCGAGGCGCGAATGGCCGCGCTCGATGTAGGCGCAGATGATGCGCTCCGCGGATTCGAAGGCGTAGGCTGACATGCCGAAGACCCATTGCGGCTGGCCAAACTCTGCGTCCATCGCGCAGAGCGCGGACGCGCTGTCGTCCGTCTCCAGGCGATAAAGATTCCACCAACCGCTGCGGTCGGAGACGAAGTAGAGTTGACCGGCGGGCGACCATTCGGGTTGAAAGATTGACTCGTCAACGCCGCCCGCGACGCGCTTGCTGTTCTCAAGCGAGCCGTCATCATTAAACTCGCCGACCCAGAGTTCCGAGCCGTCCCAAGGCATGTTCGGATGATTCCAACAGAGCCACGCCATCCGCTTGCCGTCAGGACTCAAGCGCGGCGAAGAATAAAAGTCGTGGCCCGAAGCGAGCAGTTGCCCGCTCTCTTCCTGTTCTGGATTGAGGCTGACGATAGTGTTCGTGGCTTCCTGCCCGCTGGCCGTGTGGTCTTCGCGGACGGCAATCAAGCGGCGGCGATGACGGTCGAACACGGCATCGGCGTAGCGCATCTCGACGGCGGGCGTGATAGCTTGCGGCTCTGCGCCCACGGAGCAACGATAGAGGCGTTGGTCTGCGAAGTTTGAGAAGTAGACCGTGCGTTCGTGGACTGTGTAATCGCCGCCGCCGTATTCGTGAACGCGCGTGCGCGCGTTGAATGGCTGCGGGGTGACATCCTCCGTCTCGCCGCCGGGCGCGCGTCGCACAATCGCATTGCGCCCGCCCTCCGAAGGACGCGACTCGACCCAGTAGACATCTTCGCCGTCGAGCATCACTTGCCCGACTCCGATTGAGCCTCGCACGATGAGGTCGGAAGTAATCGGTGACTTCCAAGAACCATACGGCGCAACCTGTCTCTCAGCCATTCTCTTTCTCCTCTTCGCTCACTTAATGATGCAGACGACTTCCTTCGTTATCGTCTTCGCGCTTTACTTTGCGTCCTTCGCGACTTTGCGTGACGATAATCTCTCGCAAAGGCGCAAAGGCGCGAAGGAAACCGGAAGGACTCGCTACGGCGGCGCGTTAAGTCTGCTCTTTGAGCCACTAAATTTAACACAGAAGCGCGGGAGATGGCTCGCTAATGTTGAGTCAGGGCGAGAGCGATTCCGGCGGCGACGCGGGCGTTGTTTTCGAGCAGGGCGATATTGGCGCGAAGCGTCGAGCCGTCGCTCTCGCGGGCCATGCGCGAGAGCAGGAAGGGCGTCAGGTCGCGCCCGCTGATGCTCTCCTGTTCGGCTTGCGCGAGAGCTTGATGAAGGATGCGCTCAAGCTCATCCATCGGGATTTCCGCAGCCGCCGGAACGGGGACTGTGACGAGCGTTGCGCCTTCAAGGTTGAGGGCGCGGCGCGCGGCGGCGATGCGCGCAGCCTCCGCGAATGTCTCGACGCGCGCGTCCACGCTCAAGCCGCTGCTGCGCGAATAGAAGGCGGGCAACTCGTCGCAGGCGTAGCCGACGACCGTGATGCCGTGCGTCTCCAACCATTCGCGTGTGGCTTCTAGGTCGAGCACGATTTTCGCGCCGGAGCAGACGACGACGATTGAGGTGCGCGCCAGTTCGGGCAAGTCTGCGGAGACATCCGGGAGCGGCCCGCGATGAACGCCGCCGATGCCGCCGGTCGCAAAGACGTGGATTCCGGCTCGCCCGGCAATCCAGCAGGTCGTCGCCACGGTCGTCGCGCCGTCCCACTCGTTCGCCACGGCGAGCGGCAAATCACGACGGCTCAGCTTATGCACGTCCGCGCTCGCGGCGATGTGTTCGAGTTGGTCGCGTTGGAGGCCGACGCAGAGGCGGCCTTTGAGAATGGCGATGGTGGCTGGAACGGCGCCGCCTGCGCGGACAATCTCTTCGAGTCGCAGCGCGGTTTCAAGATTCTGCGGGCGCGGCAACCCGTGCGCGATGACGGTTGATTCGAGCGCGACGACGGCGCGGCCTTCCCTGAGCGCGTCGTTGACTTCCGGGCTTAGCTCCATAAACAACAGTGACAAGTGACGAGTGACAAGTGACAAGCGACGAGTCACAGGTCACGAGTGGCTAGCGATAAGTAAAAAACAAGAACGGCGGCATCTTAACATTGTTCACACGTTGGTTGTCAGCCGGCAGTTTTAATGATAGCGCGGCGGCGTTGAAAAGCTTGTCCAGCCGGAGCGATTCAGAGCGCTTGAGGTTCAAGGCTTGGAGCCTCCCTGACGGCGCGCGTCGAGGGTGGAGACGGCGCGTTCCAGGACCTTGCTCATCTCATCTTTATCCCAGGGCTTTCGCACGAAGGATTGGATAATCCCGGCGGCAATCTCCTTGAACATCTCGCCGACGAAGGCTTGGCCCGTCAGCATGATGCGAAAGCTTTCGGGGCAGAGAGTCGCGGCTTCGCGCAGAAATTCGTCACCCCTGATGTCGGGCATGTTTTGGTCGCTGATGATAATGTCAAAGGGGCAGTCGGCAAGCATGCCGCGAGCTTCGGCTAAGCTGATGGCCGTCTGCACGTTGTATGTCTTGCCGAACATCTCACGGAAAATGTCCAGCAAGTCTTGCTCGTCATCCAGATAGAAAACGGACTTCAAGAATGTCGCTCCTCTCTTTCGCTTCCGGCGCAAACGCAGACGCGGCCCGCCCGGCCATTGCCGGACAGAGCTTCGACGCGAGCTTGAGCGGCTCATTCAATTAAACATCTGGGCAACTTATTTTCTGCTGGCTTGACGTGTTCGGATGGGAGTCGGAACAGTTAAGGACAGTCTAGTCAGCGAGCAGATGTTCGGCTTTTTGTCGGCGACGAGGATTATATTCTGAGCCACATAAACTGTCGAGCGCGGACTCGTCTTCCGATGAGCGCGCGGCTGTTTTCGCTCGTCGCCGGTCGCTCATCATTTATCGCTCATCATTTATCGCTTATCACTTGTCGCTCATCACTTGTCGCTCCGGGGCTTTTTCGCGCTGCTCTTGCGCCCTTCCTTTTCAAATTCGTCGGGCGCTTTTTCGCCGCGTTCTTTGGCGTCGGGCGCTCCGGCTTCGGCGGCGGCGTTTTCGACTTCGGAGTTGATTTCTCCGCCGATGAGGATAGCGAGGCCGGTCAGGTAAAACCAGAGCATCATGATAATCAACGCGCCGAGCGAGCCGTAGGTGGCGCTGTAGGAGTCAAAGAAGCTGAGATAGAGGCGAAAGGCGAAGGAGACGAGCACCCAGAGCAGGACGGCGATGCCCGCGCCGGGCGTCACCCATTTCCAATCCTGATCTTTGAGGTCGGGCGCAAAGTAGTAGATGAGATTGAAGGCGACGAGAATGAAGAAGAGGATAATCGGCCACTGGACTATCTTCCAGGTGATGGTGAAGGCGGCGCTGAGGCCGTAGCTGGCGGCGATGGAGTCTGCGATGCGATGGCCGTAGAGCGTCAGGGCGAGGGCCGAGATGATGAGGACGGCAAGGCCAATCGTCAGGCAAACATTGACCAGCCGCACCTTCCACCAAGAGCGCGTCTCCTTGACGTTGTAAGCGATGTTGAGCGTCTCGCTGATGGCGCCCATGCCGTTCGAAGCGGCCCACAGCGCCGCGAGCGCGCCGAAGGAGAGCTTGCCGCCGCCCGCCGAGTTGCTCACTTCGTCGAGCGTCTTCTGCACGAGTTCCGTGGCGGAGCCGGGCATCACTTGCCCCAGATAGGTCATGAGGTTGCGGCGCAGTTCCGACCCGCCTTCGGCGAACAGCCCGAACAGCGTCATCAGGAAGAGCAGCAGCGGAAAGAGCGCGAGCAGAAAATAGTAAGAGAGTTGGGCGGCGCGACCGAACACGTCATCCTCGTTCATCTCCTTCCAGACACGCCCGCCCAACTTCTTCCAAGTCAAGCCGCCGAGCTTCCACATAGCCTCCATCGCCTGCGCCCTCCCTGTATTATTTTTTGACACTTAAACACCAGCCAGCCGGGAAAAGCAAGCAACGGGCCGCGCGATTTGCAGACACGCGCCCGCGCCGCCGTTTTTGCTGGCAAACTTGTCGTTTTTGCTGGCAAAGCTGGCGATTGGGACGGCAAAGTCGCCAACTTTGCCGCGCGAGTTGATGATGTTGCGGGAAGCGTGTGGTTATTTAATCATCGTGCCGGTGCGATTCCAGCGCGTGTTGCGGAAGAAGTCCGCGAGGAAGTTGCCGCTCGCGGGCGCGCTCTCGTCATAAGACCAGTAGACGAAGAGAGCGCGGCCAATTATCAAATCACGGTGAACGAAGCCCCACGCGCGACCGTCGGAACTGTTATCGCGGTTGTCGCCCATCACAAAGTAGGAATCGGCGGGGACAACTGCCGGAATGCCGTTGACGGCATAATGAAAGTTCGGGTCGTAGCGTTGGCCGTGGCCGTCGCGTTCGGCTTCCAGCGTCTCACGATAATAATAGACGGCGTAGTTCTCGCCGTCTTTGCGCGGCGGAATCGGCGCGGGCGTTTCGAGCGGAGCCTTATCATCAACGTTTCTGCCTTCGATAATCTGCTCAGGCAGCAGCTTGTCGTTGATGAAGAGACGGTCGCCGCGCAACTCCACGCGGTCGCCCGGCAAGCCTATGACGCGCTTCACGTAGTTCGTCTTGAAAGGAATGTTCTCCGGCTTCTTGTCGCCTTCGGGGTCGTGAATGTTGCCGGGATACTTGAAGACGATGATGTCGCCGCGACGGATTTCGCGCTGCGGCAAAAAGGGCAGCGCGGGGCCGGGGCCGAAGATGAACTTGTTGACCAGCAGATGGTCGCCGATGTTAATCGTGTTCTGCATCGAGCCGGTCGGGACTTTGACAGCCTGCACAATAAAGGCCATCCCGAAGAGAGCCATGATGACCGTCACCACCGCCGATTCGAAATACTCGCGCAGCACGCTCTTCGGCGGCCCCGGCATCTCATGTTCTTCGACCGCCGCGCCCCGCTCGTGACCGTTGCGGCTGGCCGCGCGTCCAGCCTGTCGCGCAGCGCGCTCGTCATCCTCAACTTCGACGGGCGGCTCCGCGACCCCTGTGTTCGTATAATCGTCTTTCATAAAAACATCCTAATTAACGGCGACGAGGACGGTCAAGCTAAGCGCGTTAAGAGCGCAACGCAAACGCGCCCGCGCGCCTTCGATAAACGCCTGTAGATTTCAAACTGCATCATTAGTCGAACTGCTCGCGGGAGTCGAACTGCTCGCGGGCGGCTGCTCGCCGCCGTCGCTCGCTTCAGCCTTGAGGCTCTCCAAAGCCAGCCGCGCCGCAATCGTCTCGGCGGCCTTGATGGTTCGCCCCTCGCCGCGCACGCGCCCGCCCTCCCAACTCAACTCGACGCGGAACGTGCGACGATGCGGCGGCCCAGTCGTATCCACCACATTGTACTGCGGCACGCCGCGATGCGCCGACTGAAGCGTCTCCTGCAAGAGCGTCTTATAGTCAGCCGCCGCTGCCGCCTCCGGGTTGGCGTTCATCAACTCGTCGCCCAGGGCGTGATGCAGAAAGTCTGTGGCCGTGGCCAGGCCGCCGTCCATAAAGACCGCGCCGAGCAAAGCCTCGAAGAGGTCTGCCAGCAGAGCGCGCTTGCGCCGCCCGCCGCTCTTCTCCTCGCCATGCCCGACGCGCAGGAATTGCCCGAAGCTCAAGCGCGCGGCGGCTTCCGATAACGTCGCGGCGCTGACCAGCCTGTGCTTCATCCTTGAGAGTTCGCCCTCCGTCACATGCGGGTAAGCCTCGAACAGATAGTCGGCCACAATCAATCCCAGAACCGAATCGCCGACAAACTCAAGGGCTTCGTTATGCAGACGACGCGCTTCATCTTCGCTGCCGGGCGCGACCTGCTCGTGCGCCCACGAACGATGCGTCACGGCGCGCTTCAAGAGCGAGCGGTCAGTGAACTTGTAAGCCAGAATCTCTTCCAGCGCGTCTAAGTCAGGCTCGTTGGCTTTGGTTTTCTTCACAGGGCGGCGATTATAGCAAACGCCGGACGCGCTCGTTTGAACGTTTGCGTCCGGCGTTTGAAACGTGTCCCTCACACCGTAGATTCAGGAGAATATGCGCGCCGGATTAATGGCCACCGGCATGAGCCTTCTTCTTCGGAGTGGTCTTCGCAGGCGTCGTCGTCTTCGGTGTCGTGGTTGTCTTCGTGGTTGTCGTCGTCTTCGCAGGCATCGTTGTCGTCGTCGTTGCCTTCGCAGGCGCAGGCGTCGTGGTCGCGCTCGGCGTCGCGGTCGTCGTGGTAGTCGGCGTCATCGTCGTGGCGGTCGAGCCGTTGCCCGCGCCGGTTCCGGTCGAGGAAGACGGCACGGTCGCGGGCGTCGCCGTGGACGGCGCAGGCATGGCGGACGGCGCAGGCAACGGCCCCGGCAAAGGCTGGCTCTTGATGCCCGCGATGTATTCCTTCAACCCGTCCTCTTTGCCTTCGTGACGATACTTGTAGAACTCCGTCAAAGACTTCATCCAGTCGTCCTTCGCCCGCTGGTAAGCCGGGTTGGTTCCGATGTAAGCAATCGAGCGCGCGTAGGCGTCGATGATGCGGTCAACCACCAGATTCAAACGGTCTGTGATGGCTTTGCACTCGGCCCCGTCACGCTGCTCCTGCGTCGTGCAACGCGACTGGAAACTCGCAGCCAGCTTCTCATACTCGTTGGCCTGATAAGCAACGGCCAGCAGGTAGTAGTTCAAAGGGTCTGACTTCGCAGGCCCTTCAAGCTGGCTCGCCTTGGTGAAGGCCGTGACCGCTTCGCCGGGCGAGGTCTTAATCGAAGTCGCGCCGTAGGCGACATAGAGCGTCGAGAGCGTCTCGTCCTTCTTGGCGATTGGCTGGCCGGGAACGAACGTCGCGCCGCCTTCAATTAACTGGATGGCCTTGCGCGCGGCCTTCGCCGTCTCGGCATTGTTCGCCTCGTCGGGCGGGACGCTACGCGCAGCATTCAAACCCGCCAGAGCAAGGTCGTAATTTGTGCCAAGGTCTTCAGGCTCGTCGGCCAAAATTTGCCTGCCGAGGGCAAAGGCTTCGCTGAACTTCTTGTCTTTGACCAATGCGTTCAGTTGGGCCTTGCGGTCTTCCTTGACGGCCTTTTCATAGTCGCCGATGTACTTCTTCTGGAAGTTGAAAATCGCGTCAGGATTGGACGGATACTTGCCGACGTATTCTTTGGCAAACTCGTAGGCTTCTTTGGCCGCCTGACCATAGGCGTCCTTGTTGCCCGCCTGAGTCAGATTCGGGTCGGCCTTCTTAATCTCTTTGCCGCGATTGTAAGCGGTCGTAAATTTTTTGTATAACTCGGTCTTGGCCGCCGCTTCGTCCTGCGCGGGCGTGGCGGTGGCGGCAGGGTCTTGCGCGAGCGCCGGGAGCGCGAAGGCCGCGATCAGTGCGCCCAAAACTATTACTTGAAGCAATCTTTTCATCGGTCGCATATCCTCCAAACGATGGTCTGTTCTGAACTCTGCAAAAGCCTTTTTTCGGGGGAGTGTGAGCGGGCCTCTTAAACCAGCGTCGCGCTCTATCAGATGCGCGCCCAATTGTGGCGGTTGCCGCTTGTTTGCAAGCGCGCGTCCTGTCCAGAAGGAGAGACATTCAAGAGCGCGCTGAACCAATCAAACTTAAAAGCGATAAGTAATCATCCTGCAATAAACGCTCCGCTGTCAAGCGCAATTATGGACGCCGCGTGACGACGCTCTAAAGGCTCAAGTCCAAACTCAAAGGCTTAAAGTCCAAAGTCCAAAGTCAAGACTTTTGCTCCTGACTTTGGACTTTGGACTTTAGCCTTTGGGCTCGGATTTTATGGCTGATTTGTCAGCACGCGGCGCGGTCGCTGCTCGTTCTGCGGCGCGGGCGCGGACGTGTTGGTTGGAGACTGAGCGGGCCGCGTCGTCATCTCGGTCGGGCGCGGGACGGTCATAATCACGCTTCTGACCTTGCTGGCTCCGCCGCTCGTCACGGCATCATCGGCGCCTTCAGTTTCGTCTTCGCGGTCTTCGTCGCTGACGGCGGCGGCGGTCTTCGCGTCAATGCGCGGGTGCGGCTTGAGCGATTCGGGCGTCGTGGCGAGTTGCCCGCCGTTAATCTTGCCGAAGCGATAATCGAGCGCGCGATAAACTCTTCCGGCGATGGCGGCAGCCACGCGGCCACGCGCGCCTGAGCCGCGTGTGACGACGACGACCGCAAGGCGCGGGTCTGCGACCGGCGCGTAGGAGGTGAAGAGGCCGAGCCAGCTTCCCTGCCCGATGCACGTTCCGGTCTTGCCCGCGACCTGCATGATGGGGTCGTAAGCGAGCTTGCCTGTGCCGTAGCTGGCGGCTCCAATCATGCCCGGAATCATCCGGCGCAGAGCTTCCGGCGAGATGCTGACGCGGCGGCGTGATTCAGTTTTGAACTTCAAGTCTTCCTGCGGCGTGCGGGGCAGGTGCGGAGTCAGCAGCGTTCCGCCGTTGGCAATCGTCGAAACGAGCGCGCCCAGTTGAATCGGCGTCACTTCAAAATCGTCGCCGTGCGAAGACATGTGATTGACGGCGTAGCCCGACTTGTAGGCTGGCACGCGGCCAGTAAATTCGTTGGCGTGGTTAATTCCCGTGCGCTCGCCGAGGCCAAGCTCGCGGGCGTAAGTCATCATGCGGTCGAAGCCGACGCGGCCGCCGACCGATTGAAAGTAGCCGTTGTTGGAATAGGCCAGCGAGTCTGTCAGGTCTAGACGGACGCGGCCCACGGCCAGCGTGTCAACCTGTTCGGGCGCAATCACGTTTTCCGAAATCCCCGCCAGCCCCGTCACGAGCTTGATGGTCGAGCAGGGTTTGTAGCCGCGCCGCAAAGCCCATTCCTGATTGACCACAGTATAGACGCGGCCCGTCTTCGGATCCATCACGACGACTGTTCCGGCGTTGGAGCCGAGAGCGTTGACCGCCGCGCGGCGGACTTCAGCATCTTCGCCAGTGGTTTCGTCTCTGGCGATATTGGCGGCTGTCTCATCGCGCAAGGCCTGGTCTGCGGCGCGCTGTCTGGCGATGGCAGCCTGACGCGCCAGTTCCGCGCGCCTTCTGGCTTCCGCAATCTCACGCGCCCGCTCCGCCGCCGCGCGCCGCGCTTCCAGAAGTCGCTCGCGCTTTGAAAGCCCGCGGTTGCCCTTCCTGTCTCTTGCGCTCTCTTCCTTGCGCGAAGCGCGTTGCTCTCTGGCCGAAGCCTTGTCGCGCTGCTTGTCCACGCGCGCTTCTCTGGCGGCGCGTGCGCGCTCGGCCTTCGATAATTTCGCGTCGCGCCCTTTCTCGTTGCGCGCTGTGCGGGCATCCCGGCCACGGTCTGCGCGCGTCTTTTTATCGTTGCGCTCGGCCTTGGCCGAACGGGCGGCGGCAGCAGGCTTCTTCGCGCTCTTTTTATCTTTGGCCCAGAGGTTGGAGGCGACGATGGAAAGTGAAATGAACAGGGAGAAGCTGAGCGCGATGCGCGCGGAATTGCGGAGAAGTAGAGTTTGGGTCATATGGTTCCTCGCTCGAAAAAACTTAAGGGGTAACTCGCGAGTTAGCGTCAAACGCGAACACGGACGAACCTGTTTCAAAGTTTACGGTGACGGCTGCTCGCAGGCAGCAGGCGCGGCGTGCCGTCAATTGAAAATAAAGCTCGAAGAGTTGAAAGGTTCGACAAAACGCTCCATAAAGGCTCCGGTTTTTTCGTTCAACCTTCGTACTGTTTCGGTGAGGTCGGGAGAGTTCCCTGATTGCGCGGCCTCCGGGGAGTTTGCTTTGAGGCCGTGGCAAATATAACATCTGAGGCGTGTCGTGGCAACAAAAAATAAAGTAAGCTAATGGAACTGATAAAGAAGTCTGATGCCCGACTTTTCGGCTGGCAAACGCGCTTGCTCAAACGCGGTCAGGCATTGCCGGTTGTTGCGGTCGAGTAAGATATGGGTGTGCTGAAACTTTTCTACAGCTTTCGCGCGCGGATGCTGCTGGTGCTGGCGGCTCTGCTGGTGCTGACGCTTGGCTTGCAATACCTGCTCATCATCCGCACAGAGCGCGACCGGGCGCGGATTATCTCCGAACAGGAAAAGGCCATCATGGCCGGGGTCGCGCTCGGGCTCAAAAGCATCACGAGCGACGAATTCATGGATGAGTTTCGCAATCGCCCCGGACAACAAGCGGCGCAGGATGACGAGCTATCGCGTTGGGTGACGGACATCGTGGTCATTGACAGCGACACCAACATCCGCGACCGTCTCAACGCCAAAGACATTCCGGTGCTCAACGAAAAGACCGGACAGTTTGAGTTTACCAAGCTGGACTTTGCGCAGTTGCCGCCGCTCGTCGCGGCAGCCAATTTCAGCGGCGACACGCAACTGCCAAACGTGACGCCCGCCTCGCAGGCGCGACGCAGCGAGCCGCGCGCCTTCTTCTTTCCCGTCGATGTCAAAGAGAGCGACGGGGAATACGGTCGCTGGTACGTCATCGTCGTTCTCGGCCCGGCCTACATGCCGACCAGCGTTTGGTTTCGCCGCACCGCGCGCTCTTTGCTCTACACCTTCGCCGTCATGCTGGTCGCCATCTTCATCACCGCCGTGCTGGTCTGGCGTTTCACGCGACCCATCAAAGATTTGTCGAGCGCTGCGCGCAGAGTCGCCGCGGGTGATTTCGCGTTCCGCGTTCCGGCGGCTGAGCGCCGCGACGAGATGGGCCAACTCTCCGCCCGCTTCAACGAGATGATTGCGCGCTTAAGCCGCACGCGCGAACTCGAAACGCAACTGCATCAGGCCGAGCAGTCGGCGGTCGTCGGGCGGCTGGCTTCGGCCATCGCTCATGAAATCAGAAATCCTTTGAACTACATCAACCTGACGCTCGACCACCTGCGCACGTCCTTCGCGCCCGAAGACGAGAAGAAGCACGAAACGTTCGAGCGGCTCGCCGTCCAACTCAAAGCCGAAGTCGCGCGCATCAACGAGCGCATCTCCGAGTTTTTAAACTACACGCGCCCGTCGAGCCTTGAGATGCGCCCGCTCAACTTGCGCGCGGCTGCGGAAGACGCGCTGCGGCTGGTTGAAGTGAAAGCGACGGAAAGCCACATCACCACGAGCGTCGAAGAGTCTGGCGACGTGCCGAGCGTGATGGGCGACGAGGGAGCTTTGCGCTCCGTCTTCACCAACCTCATCATCAACTCGATGCAGGCCATCGACGGCGAAGGCGGCAGCCTGACCATCAAGCTCTCGACCGAAGCCGACGGCGCCCGCGCCCGCATAGACATCACGGACACAGGGCGCGGCATCGACCCCGATCACATCTCGAAAGTCTTCGAGCCTTACTTCTCGACGAAAGAGACTGGGACGGGCCTCGGCCTCGCCATCGTCAAGAAAGCGATTGACGACCACGGCGGCACAATCTCCGTCACCTCAAAACCCGACGGCGGGACGACGTTTACCATCACGTTGCCGGCGGCAGTGACAGGCGACCGCGCCCCGGCTTAGAATGTGAGCCTGCCTGTCATCATTTATTTTTAACCTATCAGCAGGAGTCTTGAATGGCACGAAAAAGCATACTGGTTGTGGACGATGAGAAATCGCAGCGCGAAATATTGGAGATGATTCTCACCGCCGAGGGCTACGACGTGACGACCGCTTCGAGCGGCGAAGCGGCCTTGAAGTTTACCAAGGAGAAACGGTTTGACCTGGCCCTCACGGATTTGAAGATGACGGGCATGGACGGCATCGAACTGCTCCAACACCTGCTCGCGCAAGACTCTTCCATCATCGTTATCCTGCTGACCGCGCACGGCTCCATTGATTCGGCGAAGGAGGCCCTGCGGCGCGGCGCGTTCGATTACCTGCAAAAGCCGTACGACCGCGACGCACTGCTCAAAGCCATTCATCGCGCGCTCTCCAAGCTCGACGCCATCGACGCCGAAATCATCTCCGCCTCGGCGGAAATGGAGGCCGTCAAGAAGATGATACTTAAAGTCGCGCGCTCTTCTTCGACCGTCTTGATTCGCGGTGAATCGGGGACGGGCAAGGAGTTGATTGCGCGCGCGATTCATAATCAAAGCCCGCGCGTCACGGAGATGTTTCAGGCCGTCAACTGCGCCGCGATTAACGAGAACCTTTTGGAGTCGGAACTCTTCGGCCACGAGCGCGGCTCGTTCACCGGCGCGCACGCAGAGAAGAAAGGACTCTTCGAAGTCGCCGACCGTGGCACGCTCTTTCTGGACGAAATCGCCGAACTCGACATAGGCATGCAGGCCAAGCTGCTGCGCGCTTTGCAGGAGCGCGAGATACGTCGGGTCGGCGGCACGCGGGCCATTAAGATAGACGTGCGCGTCGTCGCCGCGACCAATCGCGATCTGCGCGCGATGGTCGCCGACGGCAGGTTTCGTGACGACCTTTATTATCGCATCAACGTTCTCTCGGTCGATGTGCCGCCCCTGCGCGAGCGGCGCGACGACATTCCGGTTCTCATTAACTATTTTCTGCGCAAGCACACGCGCAACACTTCGCGCCTCGTGCGCGGGCTGACGCCTGAGACGAAGAAGCTGATGATGGACTACAGTTGGCCCGGCAACGTCCGCCAACTCGAATCCGCCATCGAGCGCGCCATTCTGCTCTGCGAAGGCGATTTGATTACCATCGAAGACTTGCCGCTCGAAGTCCGTCAGGAATCGCGCCCCGCCGCCGAGGGAGCCTTCAAGCTGCCGCCCGAAGGCATCTCGTTTGAAGAGGTCGAGCGCGATTTGATAATGCAGGCGATGGAGCAATCCGACTACAACATCACGAAGGCCGCCAAGATGCTCGGCCTCACCTTCCGCACGCTTCAGTACCGGCTCGAAAAATTCGGCATCAAGAGGCCGGACGGCAGAGGCAAAGAGGAAGAATGAGACGCGGAGAGGAAGCGACGCGGCGACACGGAGACGCGGGGACGCGGCGAAAAGTAGTTGAAGAAGAAAGCCAGTCGGCTGTGTCGCTAAAATCCGGTTAGCTGTTTTTCTCTCCGCGTCGCCGGGTCCCCGCGTCTTCGCGTCGCTACATCGCTGCGTTGCCGCGTCTGTCTTTCAGTTATGAACATAGTTTCCATACTCGGAGTAGCGTTCGGGGCGGCCTGGACATCGGGCATCAACCTGTATGCGACGGTGGCAACGCTCGGCTTGTTGCAGCATTACGGGCTGGCGCGTCTCCCCGGCGGCCTCCACGTTCTGGACAACTGGATTATCATAGGCGTCGCGCTCTTTCTCTACGTCGTCGAGTTTGTCGCCGACAAAATCCCTTACGTTGATACTGTGTGGGACGCCGTTCACACTTTCATACGTGTCCCGGCGGGCGCGGCGATGGCCTTTGCGGCGACGGCGAATCTGGATGCGACCGTTCAGGTGTTGGCCTTGCTGCTCGGCGGCGGGCTGGCTCTCTCGACGCACGGCACGAAGGCGACCGTCAGGGCCGCGGCCAACACCAGCCCTGAGCCTGTCACAAACTGGACGCTCTCGCTCGTCGAAGATGCGGTCGCCATCGGCTCGGCGGTCTTGATGATCGTCAATCCGCTGGCGCTTCTGATTATCATCGCTATCTTCCTTCTGCTTCTGGCGTGGATACTGCCAAAAGTTGTGCGCCGCATTCGTCGCATGATAGCGGCGGCGCGAGCTTTCTTCGGCGGCCAGCCAATCGCCGATGAAGCGCGTAGATGAACTCGCCGTAAGACCGTGAAGCGCTCTTTTTAGATTTCTGTTTTGAACGCGGGGCCGTAGAGTTAAGCCCGCACATCTCAGCTTGAGGATACGCATGCGTAAAATTTTTCTCGTCGTTAGTTGCGGCTTATTGCTGCTGGCGGTCGCCGCTTGCTCGAAGACGGAGCAGGCCAACACAAACTCTTCCGCGGCCAACGTGTCAACGAACACTGCGCCCGCGACCGAGCCGAAGACCCCGCCGGAGAACATCGTGACGGTGAGCGCACAGTTAGTGCAGCTTGAGCAGAACGGCACGACTGAAGCCGATGTCCAAATCCACATCGACAGCGGTTATCACATCAACGGCAACCCGACTTCCAAATATCAAATCGCCACCAAGCTCGATGTCGAACCCGGCGACGGCATCACAGCGGAGCCGCCGAAATATCCGCCCGCTATCAGCAAGAAGTTTCCGTTCAGCGAAGAGCCGCTGCCGGTTTACGAAGGACAAGCGACCATCAAGGTGACGTTGAAGGCGGGCGCGAATGCGACAAAGGGAACACACACCTTGCGCGCCAAACTGCTCGTGCAGCCCTGCGACAATCAGGCTTGCTACCGGCCACGCACTATCGAAGCTCCCCTGCTGGTCGCCGTCAAATAGCAGTCGCGCCGCGCGCTCGCGCGTGGCCCTGCGCGCGAAGGCAACAAGAAATAGTTGACGAGACATCAAATGCCAGCCGGACGGAGCAGTCGCTTTCGTTGACCGCGACTGTTGATGCAGTGGCCGCCGACTTCGCGGTTCCGGCGCGCTCGCCGTCGAGTTAATAAATGGAACGTCTCTGGCTCATTGTTTCAATGCTGTGCGTGATGGCCGCCGCGCTCCTGTTGTGGCGCGCGCAGGTTGACGAAGCCTACGGGAGAGCGGCTTTTGTCGCCGGAGCGCTCGGCGCGGTCGCCTGGTTCCTGCGGCTGCGCGCGCAACTGCGCAAGACGATTCCACCCGCAATCAACATGCCCGCGGATGACGCGGAGGAGAACGATGCTCAAGATGAAAATTAAAGAATACGCAATCGCGCTGGTTGTCTTCCTGCTGCTGACGACGGCGCAGACAGTGCAGGCGGCGCGCTCCTTCGGCGACGAAGCGGAAGTGCGCGGCGTCGTGCAGCGAATTTTCCAGCAACTAAAATCCGGCGACTACAATGCGCTCTACGATACGCTGCCCGTCGCCCAACAACGTCGCATCTCGCGCGAGCGTTTCACGAAGTCGCTCGGCCAAACGCGCGGCCTCTACGAACTGGAGCGCATGGAGATTGGCTCCGTGCGCACGAGCGGCGACCTCGCCGTCGTTGACACGGTGATGTACGGGCGCGTGCTTCGCCCCGTTCAGAGCGAAGGCAAGATTGTCGCGCAGCAGTATCTCGTGCGCGAAGACGGAAGCTGGCGCGTTGCTACGGGCGACCGCGCGACCGTCCAAAGATTCCTCGCCGCCAACCCGACATTCGCGCGCAAGTTTCCGCTGCAAAAGTCGCGCGTCTACATCAAGCGCGACGGGCGTTGGGTGGACATCAGTTCGCTCAGGATGCCGCGCCGCTAACATCAAGCGAGCCGAAGTAAGGACGGGCGACAAGTTAAAAAGTGGAAGGACGAACTCAAGGCTCGTTCTTCCACTTTGCTTTGTGTCTGGAATTAAAGTCGGCGCAAAGCGCGCTGCGGCTCAGAGCAAGTCTGCGAAAGAGAGTTGCAAGTTGTCCGTCTCTGCTTCCGTTTGATGCCGAGGGGCGCGCGTGCGATGAGCGCCGTCGAGCGCGTCGCGGACGGACGGAAGATGAAAGCGGATGAGGCGCGGCGTCAGACGAATGGAAGGGATGCGACCGCTGTGCGCGAGGCGGCGCACGGTTGATTCGCTGACCTGCAAGACCGAGGCCAACTGTCGCGCCGTTAAGAACTCTTCACGCGTCTCGTGTTTCTGGGGTGTGGCGTCGCTCATCGAAAGCGCCCCGCGTCAAGGTTGTTTGGTTGGAGGCGGCAGCGAAACGGCTGTCCGGTAAATGGCCGGGCCGTCAACGGCAACGACTTCGCCGCGCGCCGTGTCACCGCCGCGAGTTCTGGCGACGATTCTATACTTCGCCGCTTCGGGCGAAACCTGAAACTTAAACTCGCCCGTCTCGCCCGAAGAGATGCGCTCGTCCAACTTCTTTTCTGCGCCGTCCGCTTCGACGCGATAAAGCTCAACGCGCACTCCCGGCGCGCTCGTCCCGGCAGCCGTAAAGATGCTGCCGCGAACGTAGGCAATCGTCGCTTCGTCAATTGATAAGACCAGCCGCTCCAATTCGCGCACTTTGCCCGCGCGCACCTGCTCATTGCCGAGCGTGCCCGTGCTCAGGCCAGCCTTGCGAAAGGTCAGGCCGTAAGCTCCCGGCTTGAGGCCCGTAATCATAAACTCGCCCTTGCGATTCGTCTCGACGCGCGCCGTCTCGCGCTCGCCCTGCCGAACGATGACTGTGACGCCCGCCACCGCCGAGCCGTTTTCGGCGCGCACCTTGCCCTTAAAGCCGCCCGTCGTTTTGTCTTGAGCTACGCCCACGCTCAGGCTCAGCAAAACCAGAGCTAGCGCAGCCATCCATTTTCGCAACATCATCTCTTTTGTTCTCGTCAGTAATCGCCGAACCGTTTCGGCTTCGCGTCAGGGCCGAGAGCGGCAGCCATTATAACACGCGGCCCGGACTTACGGCGCGACCGCTTCGCGCCAGGCGGCGTCGGACGCGATAATGGATGGCCGCGGCGGCCAGCAGTGTTGCCCGTCGCTTCCTTCGCAAACTCCGCCCGCGCGCCTCGCGCTGTTTCTTCAAGAGAGCGGCGCAAGCTAGTCAAAACGGGCGCTGATTCTGTAAAGTTGCCGCGGAAGAGTTATGACCGAACCACACGAGGCTGAAACTTTACGAACGCGCCGCGACCATTTGCGACTCTGTCTTTGCTGCGCATTGATGTGCGTCGCTCTCGCAACGTTGGCTCCGCGCGCGGCCTTCGGCCAGCAGCAGGCGCCGCCGGAAGCGACGCGCCCGCGTCGCGCCACGCCTGAGCTTCCAGAGCAGGAAGAAGTCGGCGATGTGGTGCGCATTGACACGGACGTGGTGTCGGTTGACGTGGCCGTGACGGATGCGCAGGGGCGGCCCGTGCGCGGCCTCGGAGCCGAACAGTTCAAGCTCTACGAAGACGGGCTTGAGCGTCCCATCTCTTTCTTCAACGTCCAGCGACGCGGCGGCGAGATGCGTCCCGTTTCAATCGTCTTCGCCTTGGACATTTCGGGCAGCATGACGCCCGCCGAGATAGAACGCCTGCGCTCCGCCCTCCAACTCTTCTCGCAACAGCTCTCGGAACAACGCGCGCTCTTCGCCGTCATGTCCTTCGGGATGGAAGTTAAAACCATCCAGAGCTTCACGGACGACCCGCAGAAATTAGACCGCGCGATGGAACGGCTCGCGCGCGAGCCGAACGGACTCTCGACACACGCCTTCGATGCCATTGACGACGCGATTCGACTGCTGGTGCGGAAGGCTCCCCGCACGCGCGAGCGACGTTTGATGAAGCGGGCGGTGGTGGTCGTGACGGATGGTTTTCCGGTCGGCGATACGGTCGCGGCGCGCACCGTCATCGAACGCGCCAACGAAGCGGACGTGAGCGTCTACAGCGTCACGCTGCCTTCCTTCTCGCGCATGCTGGCCTCTGCGGACAGGACGCCGCTGCCGACGCCGCTCGACATCAGCGGATTGGTGGAGAAGACCGGCGGGACAAACTCATATGCGACTGACAAAGATTTCGCGGCCCTCTTTCGCGCCCTCGCCGAAGAAGTGACTTCCGCCTACGTGCTGGCCTTTTATCCGCCGGAGGAGAAAAGACGCGACGGACGTTTTCACACGATTCGGATTGTCGGCCCGCCCGGACTCCAACTCCGACAAAGCCGCCCCGGATATAAAAGCAGTGACAAGTGAAGAGTGACAAGCAGCGCGCAAGCGGAAAACAAGCATTTGCTAACCGGCGAGAATAATAGTCAGGAGCATTGATTCATCGCTCCTGACTCGTCGCTCATTTGTCACTCATCACTCTTCACTCGTGACTGTCTTAAAACTCCTCTTCTTCCTCGTCATCGTCAACGTCGTCTTCTTCAACGATGTCCAGTTCAACGGGGTCGAGTCCGACGACTTCCAAATCCGTCCCGCACTCTTCGCACGAGACAATATCGCCCTTGTCGGCATCCGTATCCACGTGAACATCCGCATCGCATTCAGGACATGTTCCGGTCGGCACTTCTCTTTTCCTCCAGCGGTAGATGGTTTGTCGGCAGTGGCGCCCCTTCCATAAAGCCGTTGGGAGGACTCCACCTTGTTTATTGTTTGAGACGCCGACAATCTAACCGCGCGCGCCGGATTTTGCAACCTTCTTTTTCGCATCCGATTTGCCAGCCGCCATAGCTTTCATTATGGTAATCAGGAAGCCTTCAAACGGACGAGGAAACGAAGCGGGAAAAGAGATTGAAATGATGAGCGAGAAAAGCCTGCAAGAACAATTTGCGCCCCACAATGCCTGCTTCGGCTGCGGCCCCGCCAACGAGCGCGGGTTGCGCATTCGCAGCTTCGCGCGAGGGCCGGAGGTCTTGGCCGAGTGGCAACCGGAAGCTTATCAGGAAGCGTTTCCGGGCGTGCTCAACGGCGGCATCATCGGCGCGCTGCTCGATTGCCATTCAAACTGGACGGCGGCTTGGCATTTGATGAATCTGCACAAAACGCAGACGCCGCCCTGCACCGTCACGGCTGACTACGCCATCAAGCTGCTGCGCCCGACCCCGACCGACGCGCCCGTTCGGCTCACGGCCAGAGTCGTCGAAGCGAAAGATGACCGCGCCGTTGTCGAGGCGGAGTTGATGGCCAAAGGCAAAATCTGCGCGACCTGCCGCGGCACGTTCGTCGCCGTCAAACCCGGCCACCCCGCTTATCATCGCTGGTGAACAGCCGGATTAATCGCAGGGCGCAAGATTCAAAGAGAACCATCATGTCACGGAAAAGACTGCTGCTGCTCAGCAACTCGACCAATCACGGCGGGCCGTTTCTGGGCTTTGCCGAAATCTTCATCAGGGATTTTCTGGGAGCGACGACAGGCCCCGCGCTCTTCGTTCCATTCGCCGCCGTGCGCTTTTCTTATGAAGACTATGCGGCGCGCGTGCGCCAGCGTTTCGCGCCGTGGGGCTACGAGTTGGAATCTCTACACGCGAGCGATAATCCGCAGGCAGCATTGGAACGCGCCGCTGCTCTGGTGGTCGGCGGCGGCAATACCTTTCAACTGTTGCGCACGCTCTATGACAACAACTTGCTCGACGCTATTCGTGCGCGCGTCGCGGCGGGGCTGCCCTACATCGGTTGGAGCGCCGGAGCAAACCTCGCTTGCCCGACCATCAAGACGACCAACGACATGCCCATCGTCGAGCCGCCAAGCCTGAACGCTCTCGGCCTCGTTCCCTTTCAAATCAACCCGCACTACACGAGCGCAGTCCTCACAGGTCACAGCGGCGAAACCAGGGCCGAACGACTCGCCGAGTTCATAGAGATTAACCCCGGCGTTCGCGTCGTCGGACTGCGCGAAGGCAGTGGCCTCAGAGTCGAAGGCGCGAGCGTCTCCCTGCTCGGCGATAAAGTGGCGACCGTCTTTATCAAAGGACAGGAACCGCGCGACTACGCCGCGGGTGAATCATTGAATTTCCTGCTCGGTTGAACGGCTAAGATTTCAGATACGGCTCCACCGCCCGGGCCGAGCCGTGCGGAACCCCATGACCTCACGCACAGCTAACGGCAGAGCCGCACTATCAAGCGCAGCCAACGGAGTCGCCACGCTTGATTCTTTAAGGCTTGAGCATCGCTGCCAGCGCGTCCAAACTCTTGCGCGCCGCTTCGGCTTCCGCGCTGTTTGGATAACGACGCACAATCTCGCGCCAGGCCGCCCCGTCGTAATGAAACTTACGGCCTGAGCGATTGAAGATGAAATAGACGCCCTGACGGTTATATCTATCGAGCCCGTTGTAGTTCATGTAGTAGCTGTAATCGGGCGCGCCTCCGGCCTGCATCTCATGCGCGTCGAGCCGCCGCGACGCGTCGCGCGAAAGCCTGCTGGCCGCTTCCTCTGCGCCTTCGGCGTACAGCATCAAGACCGTCGGGCGCAAAGGCGACTTGGTGAACAACTCAAGGAAGATGTGAGCGCGCGCAAGGCGGTCGAAATCTTCCGAGCCGCGAATCAGTCGCAGCAGTCGCTCTTCATCTTCCTTGCGCGAAGCAGCGACGACGGCCTCGCTCTGCACCCATCCGAATGTCTTCTTCGTCAGCGCGACACGATAAAACGTGATGTCGTCGGGCGCGCGGCGGCTGCCCGTAATCGCCACTTTGCGCCCGCGGCTCATGCGCTGCAACAGTCGCGCGGAAAGCTCCGGCGCTTCCCTGAGCGCAGCCAATCTTTCGTCAACGACGACCGCGCGCTGGCCCTGCACAGCTACAGCGCGCTGACCCGCGGGCGGCGGCGCGTTGCGACGCGGCTGAGCAAACGCCTGTGTTTGACAGACGAGCAGGAAGCAGAAGAGCAACAATGAAGCGATTGACGGCTTGAGCCGGACGGAGCGAAGCGTCATGCGGAAGTCTCCTCTCGCGGGTTGGAGGTCAATACGGGCGACAGACTCGCGCGGGCCGCGCGCGAGCGAGTCTAGCGAGAGGCGCGGCGACGAGTCGCAGGCGAGACGCGCGAGGCTAACTTCACGCGCGCATCAGCGGCTAGGAGACGCTGTTGAGAGCCTGCGTGATGAAAATGGCAAATGGCGATGGCGAGCGCGTCCGCAGCGTCGTGCGGTTGCGGCGCAGCGGCGAGCGAGAGCAGCACGCGCACCATCTCCTGCACCTGATGCTTCTCGGCGTTGCCGTAGCCGACCACGGTTTGCTTGATGAGGCGCGGGCTGTATTCGTGTATCTCTAAACGAGCGCGCTCGGCTGCCAGCAAAGCGACGCCGCGCACCTGTCCGAGCTTGAGCGCGACCTTGACGTTGTTGGCATAAAAGGCTTCTTCAATCGAGAAGGCATCGGGCCTGTGACGCGCGATGACCATTTCGATGCCGTCGCTAATCTTCAGTAGCCGCGCAGAGAATCTCTCGCGCGGGCTGGCCTTGACCGTGCCGTACTCGACCAGATGATAGCGACGGCCATCGCCTTCGACGACGCCCCAGCCCGTCGTCTCGCTGCCCGGATCAATGCCTAAGACTCGCACGGATTTTTCGTCCCCGGAAAGATTTCTGCCCGACGCTGAATGCTCCGTGCCAGCCGCTCTTCATCAAGCGGCGCGGAGCATAGCACAAAAGAGTTTCGCCTGTTCTCGGAATTTACGGGCGATGGAAAAACCCTGGATTGAAAACAGAGAACTTAAAAACTTTGCAGATTCCGTTGCTATTTAATTCGACGTTTCTACGAGCCAGAGAAGCCTTGAAGCGATGAAACGATGGCTCAGAGAGCGAGGCTTTCATCGTTTCGGTCTTGGTCGCCCGCGCTGTTTTTCAAGCCATGTCGGCTTCGTCTATGTCGAAGTTGGCGGAAACTTTCTGCACGTCCTCGTTATCTTCGAGGGCTTCCATCAGCTTGAGCATCTGCTTGGCTTCGTTGCCTTCGAGCTTCTTATACTCTTTCGGAATCATCTCGACTTCGGCCACCTGCGGCTCGACGCCGGACTTCTTGACGGCTTCGAGCACCACGTCGAAGCTGTCGGGCGCGGTGATGATTTCGTAATTGTCTTCATCGTCGCGCAGGTCTTCCGCGCCCGCTTCGGTGACTATCTCGAACAACTCGTCTTCGGGCTTGGCCGATTTCTCGACGACGATGTAGCCCTTCTTCTCGAAAATCCAGCCGACCGCGCCGGAGGAGGCGAGGTTGCCGCCGTTCTTGGAAAAGATGTGGCGGATTTCAGCGACGGTGCGATTGCGATTGTCGGTCAAAGAATCAACCATCACGGCAACGCCGCCCGGCCCGTAGCCTTCGTACGTTATCTCGTCGTAGCTGACGCCTTCGAGTTCGCCCGTGCCGCGTTTGGTGGCGCGGTCAATCGTGTCGTTCGGCATGTTGGCGGCCTTGGCGTCGGAGATGGCTTTGCGCAGGCGAGCGTTCGCGGCGGGGTCGCCGCCGCCGGTGCGGGCAGCGACCGTGATTTCTTTAATCAGCTTTGTGAAGACTTTGCCGCGCTTGGCATCGAGCGCGCCCTTCTTGTGCTTGATAGTATGCCACTTTGAGTGTCCAGACATTTTTAAAGAGTTCCTTCTTGATAAAAATTATTAAGATTGGAGCGGGTATGAAATATAGCACAGAGAGGTGTGCGCCAGTCCAGCAGCAAGGCGACTTTGGCGACTCAGGCGGGCTCTCGGCGGAAGCCGAAACAGGTTGCAACATGAAGCGACAAAGGACACGATGGCAGGGTTGCTGTTCATCGTGTCCTTTGTGTTCGAGCGTTACAGTTTTGCGAGGAGCGCGGCACGACGAGAGCCGGAAAAGTAATCGAGCCGTCCGCTTGCTCTGTGCAGTCAATCAAGAATCTCGGCCCTTGAGAAAGAAGTGAATGCGCTCAACGCGCGAGAAGTGTTCCGGCAATCGCTTCCTGAAACAGCCGAATTAAAAAGAGCACGATGATAGGCGAAATGTCGAACATTCCGAGCGGCGGAATAATGCGGCGAAACGGGCCGAGCACAGGCTCCGTCACGCGCAGCAGAAAACGCATCCATGGATTGACCGAACTGAGGCCCCACGAAAAGACTATGCGCATGAAAATCAGCAGCGAGTAGAGAGCCAGCAATCCATAGAGCAGGAAGCCGACGAGTTGCACGACGAGGCCCAAACGCAAACTGACGATGACGCCGTTCAAAGTGAACATCACTGTCCCGACCAGCGAGACGGCGAAGTAGCCGAGCAGAATCGTTATCAGAATTGTCAGCAGCGGCGCGAGCTTCGGCTCCAGGCCCATGCGGGCCAGCCCGCGCCGGATGGGATTGACCATCGGGTCTGTCGCGCGCCGGACGTTTAAGGCCAGCCAGCCAAACGGATTCAAGTCGGCGTAAGAGACAATCAGCCGCAGCAGCATCAGCGCGATGACGCAGAGGCAGATTGTGACCACCACATACCAGACCACTTCGTTGATGAGAGCGAAAATATTCATGCGGATAAGAATAACAGCAAACGCCTCTTCACACGCAGAGAGCAACGGCCCGCGCGCTCGCGCTCTCCAGCCGGAACTAAAGACTATTTCCCGGCGGCCTTTTCTCCCTTGTTGCGCTCGCCGAAGATGGCCGTGCCGACGCGTACCATCGTCGCGCCTTCTTCGATGGCAATCTCGAAATCGTGGCTCATGCCCATAGACAATTCGCCCGTGCGCGTCGCCCCGAAAGCCTGCCTCGATTGAAGCGCGTCGCGCAGTTCGCGCAGCCTTTGAAAGTAAGGGCGAGCGCGCTGCGCTTCCTCGAAGAAGGGCGGCAGCGTCATCAAGCCGCGCAAGCTCAAGCGTTCCGCCTTCGTCACAGCCTCGACCAGCAACGGCAACTCTTCAACGCTCGCGCCCGTCTTCGTCGCTTCGCCCGCGAGGTCAATCTGAATCAGCACGGGCAACTCCGCGCGCCCCGCTTCCGCGCACAAGCGGTCGAGCCGCTCGGCCAGAGCGATTGAATCCAAAGAGTGTATGAGGTCAAAGAGCAGGACGGCGCGCTTCGCCTTGTTGGCTTGAAGATGTCCGATGAGATGCCAGCGAGCGCGCTCGCGCCCGACCTCTTCAATCTTCCCGTCGGCCTCCTGCACGCGATTCTCGCCGAAGTCGGTGAGGCCCGCCGCGAGCGCGTGCTTTATCAACTCCGCCGGCTGCGTCTTGCTGACGCCGACGAGCGTAATCTCTTCCATCGCGCGATGGCTTGCGCTCGCGGCTCGCTCAATGCGCAGGCGCACTTCCGCCAAACGTCCGCGCACGGCCTCAAAACTCGACGTTGTTTCCGGCATTCGTTTTTCGCTCAAAGGAAGAGTGAACAACTATAACAACCGCGCCCGCCCGCTCGCAACCGCATGCCCCGAAATGAGCGCTATGAACCAGAGAGCGCGCTGAGCCATCAACTGTTCGGAGCAAGGCTTTCATCCCTCGTTCCGGTCGGCCTTTCATCCGGCGCTTCGCGTCCGTCGCGGAGCGCGCATCGTTAAGGCAAGTAGCTCTGCTTGACACCCTCGCGCCCGCGTCCTTATATTAAACTTCCCACGCGAGCGGATGTGGCGAAACTGGCAGACGCGCAGGTCTCAGAAGCCTGTGGTAGCGATACCGTGGTGGTTCAAATCCACTCATCCGCATCGGTCAAAGGCAAAGGCAAATGAAGCGTTGCAGGCTTCACTCGCCTTTGCCTTTTTCCTTTGCGGCCTTTCGCTCCGTCGCTTAATCATCGGCTCGCTATCAATGCCGCAAGCGCGGGCGCGTTAAGCCTGCGCTCGTTGCAAACGCTCAAGGCTCCCTAGTCCTTCGTCTTGACGATGACGAGCGTCTGGTCGTCGTTGCGTTCCTGCGAGCCTGTCCAATCGTCTATCGCGTCGAAGACGGCCTGGCGCAATTCGTCAGCCGCGAGATGGCGTTGACTGACGGCTAACTGCATCAGCCTGACCACGCCGTACTCTTCTCCGGTCGCGCGCTCGGCTTCCGTGATGCCGTCCGAATAAATCAACAGCGCATCGCCGGGCCGAAGCTCTGTTGCGCCCTCTTCATACTCCGCCCAGTCGAATGCGCCGACCATCAGGCCGCCCGCAGAGAGTTCTTCGATGCGACCGTCGGCGCGCACGAGCAGCGGCGCGTTATGCCCCGCGTTGGTGTAGCGCAAGGAGCGCGTCTCGTCTTCATAGAGCGCCAGAAAGAGCGTGGCGAAGCGATTCGCTTCGGTGCTCTGGCAGAGTTGACGATTGATGTTCGTGGTGATGCGAGCGAGCGCGCCGTCAATCTCGGCGTCCGCGACGACGTGGGCCAGCAGGCTGTTGCTCGTGCTCGTGCTCGCGCCGCCGACCGAGACGGACATGGCGCGACGCGCGATGTGCAAACGCTCGGCGGTGATGGTCGTCTGCGCGCGCAGGCTTGCCTGCAAGTTAGACATCACGAGCGAGGCCGAAATGCCTTTGCCCGCGACATCGCCGAGGGCCAGCGCGACGAGTCCGGGCGTGACCTCTATGTAATCGTAGTAATCCCCGGCGACGCCGCGCGCGGCGCGACATTCGGCGGCAATCGAGATGGTCTTCAGTTGCGGCGCGCTGCGCGGGAAGAGTTGGGCTTGCACTTCGGCGGCGATTTCGACTTCGCGTTCGAGCCGTTCGCGTTCGACGCGCTCGTGCAGCAGCGACTCTATGTTGGAAGACATGTCGTTGAAGGATTCGGCGAGTTCTCCGAGTTGGTCGCGCGAGCGAACGCGGACGCGATGCGAGAAATCGCCCTGCTTGATAAACTCCGTCGCGCGATAGAGCCTGTGCACGGTGCCGGTCACGGCGCGCGTCATCCAGACGGCGGCAAAGAGCGCGAGCAGTTCCAGCACGAGAAAGATTAAGCTGACATACTTGAACAACTGCCACCAGAGCGCGCCGGGTTCGCCGCCGCCTAGAAACTGTTTGCCCGCCACGGCCCAGGACCAGTCGAAGAGAAACGCGAGGCTCGGCCTCGGCTCGCCACTCAGCCAGTTGGTTGACGACAGCACGACGACGTAAAAATTATTCCCGATGGGCTCGCCTAATTGATCCTGACGAAAGGCGCGTTGGATGCGAAGCTCGCTTTCACGCGCTCGCTCTTGTTGCTGCTCCGCCGTCGCCGGTCGTCGCTCTTCATCGTCGCTCACGAGTTCGACCAGACGTTCGCCGCTTCTGTTCAGAGCGGCGTTGAGAAAGAATGGACGAACGTTGATGCCCGTCGCGTCGCGGTACTGCTGAATCAACGCGCGACTGATTGGCACAACCAGCAACAGCGTGAAGGCTCTGTTGCCCGCCGCGCCGCGCATCATCGAGCGAATGGATGGAGAACTGAAAGTCTCGCGCGCATCGGCGTTCGGCATGTAAGCCAGCCCCGTCCACTCCGCGCGCTCGCGCAGCCATTCCGGCAGCGGAGCGCCGGCGGGCGTCGTGTCGCTGCCGACGCCGCGCGAGCCTTCGTCCTTCAACTCGCTGGCGAAGGCTGCGAAACCGCTGTGGCCGAGGGCCGTCGCGTCGTTGTCCGAGGCAGCGCGCCAGAGAGCCAGTCGCGTTCCCGGCAAAGAGACTTGAAGCTGCGCCGCGCGCTCGTCGAGCCACGCTTGCAGAGAGCGCGCATCCGTGTTCGCAGGCAGACGCGCGAAAGCCTCGCTCAAGGCTCGCGCCTGCTCGCGCGCCTGCCGCTCGGTCGCGTTAAACTGCGCAGCGACGATGCGCGACATAGCCTGATTCGAGCCGCCGAAGGCCGACAGCAATCCGAGCAGCAGGAAGAGCACAATCGGCGTCAGCCCGACGAACAAGTACGTGATGACCAGACGCCGCCGCACGCGCCACAGCAGCCGACGCTTTATCCAGAGCAACCCTCTCAAGCCGTAGTAAACGAGAGCCGCGCAGACGAACGCGACGGTCAGGGACTTTAACGCGCCGCCCGCGAAGTTGTCGCCGTAGAGCCGCGTTCCGCCGAGCAACATCCGCAGCACAAAGAGGACTGCGGCCACGCCCGCCACCAGAGGCATCACGCGCCCTAGCCACGCCCGCCCCGCGACGGTCGCCTTCATCAAGCTCAACACTCGCGCCCGGTTTTGCCTCTCCATAAACTTATAGAGCGTTGACGAACGATGAAGCTCAAGCGATGAAAGCGTGGCTCCGAAGCTCATCGAGCCTCATCGAGCCACGCTTTCATCAATCGTCATTCATCGTTCGTCGTTCATCGTCTATCAATGGCCTTCAATGGCCTTTCAGTATTCTTATCCCTTACGCCGTCGGCCCGCGCCATGTTTCAACCGGCGGAGGCCAGCAGCATCTCTTCAGTTTGTTCAGCCTCCGGCGTCGGCGGCGGCTGAACAGGCTCAGGCTTGAACGGCAGACGCAGTTTACCCCACGCGAAGAGCGCGAGCCAGACGACGCCCGGACTCGCCGAGAAGAGGCCGGAGATGAGCGTTAGCTGGCGCGGCGTAATCGCGCGCAAAGACCACCCGGCGACTATCGTCGTGACGGACATGACGAAGATTTCCGCCGCCCTGTCGGTCGTCATCACGCGCCCGCGCAGGCGGTCAGGCAACAGTCGCATCAACAACGTCTCCTGCAACGCGAACTCCATCCCGATGACAAAGCGCGAGAGAAAAAAGAGCGCGCCCGCCATCCATAAAGACGGCATCAACCCGCCGATTGCAAACAAGAGTCCGTGCGCGATGACCGTCCAGCCGATGAAGCCAGCCGTCGCCCCGCGCAATTCTACGTGCGCCCCGACCCGGCGCGACAACAGCATCCCGCCGAACACGCCCGCGCCCACCGCCGTGTAGAGCGCGGCGACGCCCGCGTCTCCCTGCAAGCCGCCCTGCCCCGCGAAGACGACGCCGCCGAGACGGTCGTAAATCAAGTTGCACGCGCCGCCGCCGATGGCCCACAGCACGTTGATGCCCATGATGGCCGCCACCAGAGGATGACGCGCGATGAAGGCCCAACCCTCGCGCAGGTCTTGCCAGAAAGGCTGTCGCTGCTCTTTGCGTCCGGCAACGTTCGTCGCCTCAAGCGCCGCGCCTTCGCTCGCTCGTTCGGGCGGCTTCATCTCTCGCTCAGGAATGAGCCAGATGGAGTAGGCCGAGACGAGGAACGAGAGCGCGTTGATGATAAAGGCGACGTGATAGCCGAAGCGCGCCGAAGCCCAACCGCCGAGCGCCGCGCCGAGCGACATCAACAGGAACCGCGAAGAGAACATCAACGCATTGCCCGCCAGCAATCCGCCGTCGCCCGCGATGTTCGCCGTCGCGGCATTCTTCGCCGCCTCGAAGAAGGCCGCCAGCAGCGTCGAGACAATCGTGCAGGCGTAAGCTATCCACAAGTCTTCCGCGCTGCCGACGAACAAAAAGCCGAGCGCGACAACCGCCCGCGCCAGGTCAGTCACAAGCATCACGGTCCGGCGCGACCAGCGGTCAACGAACGCGCCAGCCAGCGGCGCAAACAATGCGAACGGAGCCAGCCGCGCGACCATCATCACCGCCGTCGCTTCCGGCGCTGCGCTCGATACCGCACGCACCAATCCCAGACCGGCGATGAAGTTGAACCAGTTGCCCAGTTCCGACACCACCTGCCCCGACAGCAATCGCCTGAACGAACGATTGCCCCGCAGCAGTTGCATGTATGTCAATGAAGCCATAAGTCACCTCGAAGGGGTTGGGTGTCAGGGGTTGGGGAAGACAAATCAAGTTGAGCCTTTGCTTCGCTTGAGCTTTCACTTCCTGTCTTTAGTCTTCCCTAACCCACAACCCCTTTCCCCCATCCCTCGCTCAATAAGAAGAGCCGCCGGATTTTCATCCGAGCGGCTCGCAGCCTTTCAAGATTTGAGCGGATAAGTTTTATCCGCCGGTGAAACGGGGTGGCCGTTTCTCTATAAAGGCTGCGACGCCTTCTCTGAAATCTTTTGTCTGTCCGGACTGAAGCTGCGCTGTGCGCTCCAGTTCGAGTTGCGCGCTGTAATCGTTGGTCGCGCTCGCGTCGAGCAGTTGCTTGATGCGGCCCATCGCGGCGGTCGGAGCCGCGGCGAGTTGTGTAGCCAGAGCCAACGCCGCTGGCATCAACTCTTCGTCGGCGACGGCGCGATTAATCATCCCGATTTCGACGGCGCGCTCCGCGCTAATCTGTTCGCCCGTCATCATCAACTCGGTCGCCAGTTTCCAACCGACGAGACGCGGCAGAATGAATGTGCCGCCGCAATCAGGTGTCAGACCGACTTTGACGAAAGCCTGATTGAACCGCGCGCTCTCTGCCGCCAGCACGATGTCGCAGGCGAGAGCCAGATTGCAGCCGCCGCCGGAAGCGGAGCCGTTGACGGCGGCGATGATTGGCAAAGGCGTTTGTCGTATGAGCAGGATGCACTCGTTCAAGAGAGCGAGCGGCTTGTCAAAGAAAGCCTCGACGCGCCCGCCTTGCGCGGCGGCCATCTGCTGCATCTCGCGGATGTCGCCCCCGGCGCAGAAAGCGCGGCCCGCGCCCGTCAGCACAATGGAGCGCGCTCCGCCCTCGCGCGCTTCGTTGATAGAACTGCGCAGTTCGTGGCCCATCTCGACGGTCAGCGCGTTGAGCGCCGCCGGACGATTGAGCGTCAGGACGGCGACCGCCGAATCGCGCATTTCCAGTTGAATGGTTTCGTAGCTCATCGCAAAATCGCAACAGCCAAAGGCGAAAGCAGGTTAAGAGGAAAGCTCTCTCCCGTGCTCTCTTCCCAAGCGTTCTGCCCCGGCCTTTAGCTTTTGACCTTCCTTGTTGCTGTACGGAGTCGGCGAGGATTTTGTTCAACGCCGGAGTCGCGCTCGGTTATTGAGCGCGCCCGGCGCTGAAACATTCGCCACACAGTACGGGCCGTCCGGTCGAAGGTTTGAAGGGAACCGTGTCGGTTTTCCCACACTGGTCGCAGGTGATTTCAAACCGCTGGCGCTCCCCGCCGCCAGCCCCACGGCCTCCGCCTCCGCCTCCGCCGCCGAAATTAGCGCGGCGCGCATCACGACATTGCTTGCATCGTTTCGGCTGGCTCAGATTCCGTTCCTGATAATAGTCTTGCTCGCGTTCTGTAAAAGGAAAAGCGTTTCCGCATTCCGCGCAGGTGATCTCAATGTCCGGCATGAGCGTTTTCTCCATGAGAAAGCTTCGGCGAGGTTCTTTGAGCTTTCTTTTGCCAACGGCAGCGCTTTGGTCGCTCCCATGTTTCTACGGCTGCGTCTCTCGCTTCGCTTCGCGCACGAAGGAGGAACGCCGCCGCCCGCGCCCGTCAAGCTTCAGACGCCTAAAAACAACGGCTCGCATCTTGAAACTTTTAGAGCGGCTGGAAGTTTACCCTAGGCCTGCGCCAGTGTACAGAATTAATTTGACACAAAAATTCAACACAACATTTTTATTAGACCGTAGCTAACGAAGCGAACCGTTCGTCCCGCTGGCAACCGGAAAGAGCGCTGCCGCTTCGTTCATCAACGAAGCGG
>JAWVFT010000032.1:0-55510 GCA_033855775.1 Blastocatellia bacterium
GGGCGAAACTTGATCTCTTGCGTGCTCGCGTGTTGCATACAAACTAAGTGAAAGCTGCTTTGATGATTGGGGCCGAGTCTGGCTCTAGACCACTTGGTTGCACCAAATCTGCGGATGAACCCCTTACCATAAAGCCCCTTGCATTACACCTCAAAAAGTGTCGCTCATTTTTATCAGACTCTAAGGAAGAGGATGGGCCTCATTAGTTTTTGAACGTTCTTGATGCGCGGCCTTCTTATGAGCTTTGACTTTCTAGATTGCGATCAGCTGGTGCTTGATGAGGTTGATGATTTGACAGTGAGAAAGTGAGAAGCGGCGTGCCTGAATTTTAATCAATCACGCCGCTTTTTTTTGTGTAAGCGCCCGTAGTTCGTGAATGCTTACGGGCAGTAGTCCGTTTAGTGTGATCTGGCGAGATTAAGCTTTTTCGCCTTTGACGGCGCGACGCCGCTTGCGAATCTTTGAAGCAATCCCGGCCAAGCCCGTTCCGAGCAGCAGAATCGTCGCGGGTTCAGGAACCGGCGTTTGTTGCGCGCCGTAAATGTCGCCCGTCAGAGATGCCGTTTGTCCGGGGTTGATGGACAGGTCGTTGATTCTCAGGAAAAAGCTTCCTGCGGCTGTCGCGTTTTGAAAAGTGAAGAGGACGCCGTTCTGGTTTAGGTTCGAATCGAAATCGAGTCGCACGCCGCCCTGCGAGTCTGAGATGACTGTGCCGGTCAGGACACTCGTAAAGACCTGCGAGTTTGAGCCGTTGATTCCGGTCGGCAGGGTAAATGTGATGCGCAAGGCAAAGGTATTGCCGTTGTAGCTGTTCGGCGCTGAGCTGAGCGTGAACGAGCCGAAGTTGTTGATGCTCTGGACTCCGGCTGGCGTCGGGTTGCCGCCGAAAGCCAGAAAGCCGCTGGCGGTCGTGCCGCTGAATTGAGAGTTGGTGTAGGTTAGACCGAGCAGACTAGCGGTCTGGGTCGCGCTGCTGTTCGGTGGATTCGCGCAGTTAAAGCAGCCGTTGGAATAGCCCGCAATGCTGACTTCATCCGCGCGCGCCACACCTTGACCGAGAACTAAAAAGGCGAGGGCCAAGAGACAAAGAGCAAGCGGTTTCACCATCGCCGTGATGGTCGTGTTCATAGAAAATCCCCTTTTCATTTTTCCTGTGTCTTCAAGTCGCTACATCGGAGCAAGATGACGTAGAACTCAGTTAATAGAGTCGGACGGGGCAAACGTCAACTCTGATGTGCGTTCCTCTAAAACTTTCCGGCAACACGCCCGCACGAATGAAACCAGAAATTCGGCACCTTCAATAAACTTTTAGGCATAATAGAGTCAATCAGCCACAATTTCCAGAAAAATCGCGTCGGGCTTCATCAACACTCGCGCGGGAGAGCGCACTCGTCAACGAACATCAACGGCGCGCGTCTGCCTGAAAGAGGGCTTGTCGTCCATGTGCGCTCTGACGATGGGCGCGAGGTGTGCGGCGTCTGCGAGAAAGCCGTCATGCCCGTGCGAAGAAGCAAGCTCTGCGTAGGCGGCATCCGCTCCGGCGGCGCTCGCTCGCTCGGCCAGGTCGCGCACATCGCTGGCCGGAAAGAGCCAATCGGAAGAGATGCCGACGAGCAGGAGCCGCGCTGTGATTCGTCGCAGGGCTTCGGCCTCCGAAGCGTAGCCGCGCGCGAGGTCGAAGTCGTCCATCGCTTTCGAGAGGACTAGATAAGAGTTGGCGTCGAATCGTTTGGCGAAGATTGAGCCTTGATAATCTAGGTAGCCCGCGATGTCGAAGCGACCGTTGACGGAAGCGTGCGGGTCTTCGCCGCTGCGGTCCGGGCGGCGCGCGAATCGCTCGTCAAAGAGGGCCGCGGACTTGTAAGAACACATGGCGATGGCTCGCGCTTGTCCAAGCCCCGCGACGGGTTGTTCAGTTGGAGCGTAGCTTCCTTCGCGCCACGCGGGGTCGTTGCGAATCGCCTGACGTTGCAGGTGATTGAGAGCCAGCCCCATCGCCGACAAAGGCGCGGCGCCGATGGCAACGCACGTCTGGACTCTGCCGGGGAAATCGACGGCCCAACGCAAAGCCTGCATCCCGCCGATTGAGCCGCCGATGACGCCGTAGAGTCGTTCGATGCCCAGATGATCGAGCAGTCGCGCCTGCGCTTTGACCATATCGCGGATTGTGACCAGCGGAAAATCGCCGCCGTAATTCTGGCCGGGCTTGTCTGGATTTTCAGAAGACGGCCCCGTCGAGCCGTAGCAAGAGCCGATGACGTTGATGCCGACGACGCAATAGCGCGACGTGTCGAAGAGACTCTCGGCGCCGAAGAGTTGCGGCCACCAATCGGCCACGCGCGCCGAGCCGGAGAGCGCGTGGCAGACCAGTATGGCGTTATCGCGCACTGCGTTCAGTTCGCCGTAAAGCGCGTAGCGCAGGCGGACGGGCCGCAGGCTGCCGCCGGCAGCCAGCATGAACGGCTCGTCATGCGCGAAGGCGAAGTCGGCTTCAATCGTTGGCTCTAAACCAAGGCTCATAGACACTAGACTCCGCCCGCTCCCGCCGCTGCGCCTTGCGCTTCGTCTGTTAAGCCTTCGTTCGTCTCAGGCAATCTCTCGCCGCGTCCCTTCAAGGCCTGGTCAAGGTCTGCGATGATGTCGCGCACGTCTTCGATGCCGACCGAGAGACGAATCAGTTCGGGCGTCGTGCCGGTGGCGCGTTGCTCTTCTTCGGAGAGTTGCTGATGCGTGGTCGAGGCCGGATGAATGACGAGGGATTTGGCGTCGCCGATGTTGGCGAGCAGGCTGAAGAGTTGCAGACGGTTGATGAAGCTCTTCCCTGCTTCGTAGCCGCCGCGAATGCCGAACGTGATAATCGCCCCGGCTCCGTCCGGCAGATACTTCTGCGCGAGCGTGTAGTACTGGCTCGATTCCAGCCCCGGATAATTGACCCATTCCACTTCATCATGGGCTTCGAGAAAGCGCGCCACTTCGAGCGAGTTTTCCGAGTGTCGCTGCATGCGCAGGTGCAGCGTCTCTGCCCCTTGCAGGAGCAGGAAGGAATTGAACGGCGAAAGGCACGCGCCCGTGTCGCGCAAGCCCTGCACGCGCGCCTTGATGATGAAGGCGAGCGGCCCGAAGGCTTCCGTGTAAGAGATGCCGTGATAGGAAGGGTCAGGCTCGGTGAAGTCTGGAAAGCGGCCCGCGGCCTTCCAGTCGAAGCGTCCGGCGTCAACGATGATGCCGCCGATGCTCGTGCCGTGGCCGCCTATAAACTTGGTCGCGGAATTGATGATGATGTCCGCGCCCCACTCGATGGGACGACACAGAGCGGGCGACGGCGTGGTGTTGTCAATGATGAGCGGCAGGCCGTTGGCGTGCGCGATTTCGGCCAGACGCTCGATGTCGAGCACGTCGAGCTTCGGATTCCCGACCGTCTCCGAATAGATGGCTTTCGTCTTATCGTTGATGGCGGCGCGCAAGCCTTCGTAATCCGCCGCGTCAACGAAGCGGACGTTGATGCCGAGCTTCGGCAGCGTGTAGTGAAAGAGATTGTAGGTGCCGCCGTAGAGCGAGGTGGTCGAGATGATTTCATCTCCGGCTCTGGCCAGCGTCAACATCGTCAGCGTCGCCGCTGCTTGTCCTGACGACAGAGCGAGCCCGGCCATGCCGCCTTCGAGCGCCGCGATTCTCTTCTCAAACACGTCGGTCGTCGGATTCATGATGCGCGTGTAGATGTTGCCGAACTCCTGCAAAGCGAAGAGACGCGCGGCGTGCTCTGCGTCGTTGAAGACATAGGAAGTGGTCTGGTAAATCGGCACGGCCCGCGCGTTGGTCGCCGGGTCGGGCTCTTGCCCGCCGTGTATGGCGAGCGTGT
Organism: Blastocatellia bacterium; assembly: GCA_033855775.1. Classification (GTDB taxonomy): domain Bacteria; phylum Acidobacteriota; class Blastocatellia; order Pyrinomonadales; family Pyrinomonadaceae; genus DASVTR01. The sequence goes on from JAWVFT010000032.1 coordinate 3,860, forward strand.
TGAAGCGCAATTTCGGGGTCGTTCCATTCTCGTCGTTTGCCATCATCTTCTCCTTATCAATCGCTTCCAATGAGTTACCCGTCAGGCTCTGACTAAAGCAGTGTAAAAGCAAAGCCCCCCGCGCTAGAGATTTGCGCGTGGGGCATTTTAAGATTGCGACAGGCACTGCCGTCCCGGCCCTTTAGCAGTTTTTTTCGTGGAGCAAGTCGCCCGAAATCGCCACGGCTGAGCCAGCAATCTGATGGAGGAAATGTATACCACATTCAAATAACTTTTGCCTACGGCCACCGGCTTCTGCCAGAATGGCGGCGGCAGAACTGTTCGACGTTGGCGCGGTTGAAGGAAGACTATGAAAACAATCAAGACGACTCCGTTTACAGAGCAGCGTCCGGGCACGTCCGGGCTGCGCAAGAAGACGCGCGTTTTCATGCAGCCCAACTATCTTGAAAACTTCGTCCAATCTGTCTTCAACGCCGTGCGCGCGGAGACAAGCGCGGACTTTAGCCGGGAGACGCTGGTGGTCGGCGGCGACGGTCGCTACTTCAACCGCGAGGCGATTCAAACGATTCTACGCATGGCCGCCGCCAACGGTTTCCGCTCCGTGCTGGTCGGGCGCGGCGGCATTCTTTCGACGCCCGCCGTCTCAGCCGTCGTCCGTGCGCGCGGCGCGCTCGGCGCGCTCGTGCTCTCGGCCAGCCACAATCCCGGCGGCATAGATGAAGACTTCGGCATCAAGTATAACGTCCGCAACGGCGGCCCCGCGCCCGAATCCGTCACCGAGCGCATCTACCAACAGACGCTGACCATCACAAACTATCTGACGACGGATGGCCCCGAAGTTGACCTCGACGCGGAAGGCAGTTGGAAAGTAGGCGATTGCGAAGTTGTCATCATAGACTCGCTGGCGGACTACACATCGCTGATGGAAAAGCTGTTCGACTTCGACGCCCTGCGCGCTCTCTTCCGTGGCGGCTTCCGCATGACGTTCGACGCGATGAACGCCGTGACCGGCCCTTACGCGCGACACATCCTCGAAGAACGACTCGGCGCAAACGTTGGCACAGTCGTCAACGGCGTTCCGCTGCCAGACTTCGGCGGTCATCATCCAGACCCGAATCTGGCGCACGCCGCCGAACTGGTAGAGCGTTTGTCAGGCTACGATGCGCCCGACTTCGGGGCCGCCTGCGACGGCGACGGCGACCGCAACCTGATTCTCGGTCGCGGCTTCTACGTCACGCCGGGCGATTCCTTGGCTCTCATCGCGGAGCACGCGAGCGCGTGCATTCCCGGCTATGCCGCTGGCCTCGCGGGCGTGGCGCGCTCGATGCCGACGAGCACGGCTGTTGACCGCGTAGCCAAGGCTTTAGGCATCAACTGCTACGAGACGCCGACCGGCTGGAAGTTCTTCGGCAACTTGATGGACGCCGGCCTCTGCACCATCTGCGGCGAGGAGAGCTTCGGCACAGGCTCGAATCACGTGCGCGAGAAGGATGGATTATGGGCCGTGCTGTGCTGGCTCTCAATCCTGTCAACGACGCGCAAGCCCGTCGCCGAAGTGGTTCGTCAACACTGGCAACGCTTCGGTCGCAGCTACTATCAACGCCACGACTACGAAGGGCTGGAAGCGGGCGCGGCCAACGAGATGATTGAGAGCCTGCGCGAAAAACTCGCGTCGCTGCCGGGCGCAAGCTTCGCGGGCGACCACATTATGAGCGCAGACGATTTCAGCTACACGGACCCCGTGGACGCGAGCGTCAGCAGCCGTCAGGGCATCAGGATTTTGCTGGCCGACGGCTCGCGCGTCGTCTTTCGTCTCTCAGGCACAGGCACGGCTGGCGCGACCCTGCGTATCTACCTCGAACGCTACCGCGAAGACGGCGGCGCGGGCGACATCGCAGCAGTCCTTGCTCCGCTGGTTGAGGCCGCGCGCGAACTGATTCGCCTACGCGAAGCTTGCGGGCGCGAAGAGCCGAGCATCATTACTTAAAGCAGCAAACTTTCAACGACGGCGCGCGTGAAGCGCATCAGGCTTCGCGCTGTGACCAGTTTGATTCGGAGAACAGAGTCTATGTACAGCAAGACATATTACGCCACGCATCCCGGCTCCATCGCGGGAGCGACCAACGATGAACTGCGCGAGCGTTATCTCATCGGCGCGTTGTTCGTCGCAGGTGAGCTTCGCCTCAACTACACGCACTACGAGCGGATGGTCATCGGCGGGGCCGCGCCTTTGAGCGAGCCTGTCGCGCTCCCCAAACAACAAGAGCCAGCCTCGGCCAAAGGCAAGCCGTTTCTTGAGCGGCGCGAGATGGGCGCGATTAACGTCGGGGCGGGCGCAGGCGCCATCAACGTTGACGGCGCGCGTTATGAGTTGCAGCCGAAGGACGGGCTTTACATTCCGATGGGCAGCGCGGAAGTCTCCTTCGAGAGCATGGACGCGAGCAACCCCGCCAGGTTTTATCTCGCTTCGACTCCGGCGCACGCTCGCTTTGAAGTGAAGCACATCTCCATCGAAAAAGCTGCGCCGCTCAAGCTCGGCTCTTTGGAAACATCGAACGAGCGCACGGTCTATCAAATGATCGTTCCGGCCACCTGCCAGTCCGCGCAGTTGCTCCTCGGCCTGACCATCCTGAACGCGGGCAGCGTCTGGAATACCTGCCCGCCGCATCTGCACGACCGCCGCTCCGAAGTCTATTTCTACTTCGACCTCAAGCAGGGGCAAAGAGTGATGCACTTCATGGGACAACCCGAAGAGATGCGCCACATCGTGTTGGCGAATGACGAAGCGGTCGTCTCCCCGCCGTGGTCAATCCACATGGGCGCGGGCACCGGCAACTACTGCTTCATCTGGGCGATGGGCGGCGAGAACCTGGACTACACGGACATGAACGTGCTGGACATTTGCCAGTTGAAGTAAGCATCAAGCGCAACGCAGTTGACTCGACAACATCACGCGGCTGACTCGACGAGTTGACTCGACGAACAGCCGCCTTCAACCTTTGAAGGCGAAGTACACTGCTCCGACAATCAGCGTGTATGACACCACGTAATTCCATTTCACAGGTTCACGAAAGACGATGAAGGCGAAGGCTGTGAAGACGACCAGCGTGATGCACTCCTGCATGATTTTCAGTTGGGTCAACGTGAATCGCCCGTAGCCCAGGCGGTTCGCCGGAACTTGAAAGACGTACTCGAAGAAGGCTATTCCCCAACTCAGCAGAATGGCAATCATCAAAGGGCGGCTCTTATCCTTCAAGTGTCCGTACCACGCCACCGTCATGAAGAGGTTGGAGATAATCAGCAAGCAAACGGTTTTCATTACTTCCCCCGATGTTCGAATCTGTCATTCCCCACGCGCTATCAACATCGGAGTTTACATCAAGTCGGAAAGCGAACCCGATGAGAGCCGGCAGGTTCGCAGCTTGACATCGCAGCAATGAAGACGGACATCGCGCCTCCGCAAACTCGCGTTGCTCCTTTGCCGATTAACAAAACTCCGGCACCGACTCCAAAACTCCCGCGCCGTCTCGCCACGGAGTTTTGCGCCCCCGGAAAACTTCTGCGCGCCCTCGGAAAACTCTGGTGCCGACTCGGAAAACTATTTTGCAAGTCGGCGCCGGAGTTTTGCAGGTTCGGGTGGCAGCGGTTAAATTGCTAATCCGATAGAAGATAAGAGCGTTTGCAGCTTTTTTGACAGGATTTCTCGCAAAACGCTGCCGGTGTCTCGAATTAATGCGGGCAAATTTGCTTGATAAGTGAGCGCGAGGCGTTGGCGAGTAGCTGATTTTGGGGAAAAGCCGTGTCGCGTCTCAAAGTCAAACACCTGCGGTCACATTGCTGGTTGTGCGAGAGAGCTTGATTAGCTAGACTTCAGTTTAAGGGCTTGCACCCTTCCGGCAAGCCTTATTGGGCAATAATCAAAAAAGCAATTTGAGCATCTTTACCGCGACAGCGGCGAAGGCGCTTTTACGCAAGCCTTAACGCATCCCCTGTCTGTGTTTTTGCGTTAAGGGCTTTGCAGGAAAGGGTCAATGATTAAAAATTTAAAGGCTGGTTCCCCATCCCCCGTTAGAAATCTGCGTTCATCCTTCTTCGATTTCCGCTTCCAACAGAGCGCCAGAATCACGTTCAGCTTCGGCTTCACTCTCTTCTGTCTTCTCCTGAGCGTCTCTTCGGCTTCGGCGCAGACACGATTGAAGCGCGCCACCGCCAAGCCTGAAGAACGCCTGCGACGAGTTGACGAAAGCGACTCCGGCGGCGGCGAGCCGGGCAAGGCTGACAGGGCAAGGCAAGCCCCGCAGCCGTCTCTGGTCAGGAAGACTTCGATGATTTACACGCCGCGCGCCGTCAAGCAGGAAGCAGCGCGTCCGACACTGACCAACGACTTCGTGATTATCTCCGAAGCCAGCGAAGCGCAGCCCGCGCGCCGCCTCAACGCTTCGACAGCGAGCCTTTCGTCCTCCTCAAACATCCCTTCCATCTGGCCGGTCGTCGGCCCCTTGCGCAGCGGCGTCGGCGTCCGCAGCAACCCTTTCGGCGGCTCATCGCTTGAGTTTCATAAAGGGCAAGACATCAGCGCTCCGACAGGCACGCCCGTCAGCGCGACTGCCGACGGCGTGGTCGTGATAGCCGGATGGGTCAGAGGCTACGGCAACGGAATTTATATAGACCACGGCAACGGCATCAGCACGCGCTACGGGCATCTCTCGCGCATTGATGTCGTCGTCGGGCAAACCATCAAGCGCGGCGAACATCTCGGACTCGTCGGCTCGACCGGACGCTCGACCGGCCCGCACCTTCATTACGAAGTTCGCATCGACGGTCAACCCGTCAGCCCCTTGCAATATCTTCCGGCGCTTCCGGCTCCGCCCGCCGCTCATTAAGACGACGCGCAAGGGCCGTTTGACAGAAGCGCGATAAAGCGAAAGAGGCCGCGAAGCTGTGATGACAGTTTCGCGGCCTCTCTCTTTATTCAACTCTCTCTTTATCAAACGCGGCTCGCGCGTGTCAGCGTGTCGCGCGTCCTTCGACCAACACCGTGACGGAAGAGTTGAGCTTGCGCGAGCGATAGATGCGCTGCGTCGCCTTCTGGTAATCGGCGGCGGTGGCCTTCGGGATGTCCATAAACTTCTGCGGGTTGCGGTCAACGAGCGGAAACCACGAACTCTGCACTTGAACCATTATCCTGTGGCCGCGACGGAAGGCGTGATAGACATCAGGGATTTCGTAGTTGATGGCCGCCGGTTGATTGGCGACAAACGGCTCCGGCTTCTCGAAGCTGTTGCGAAACTTGCCGCGAAAAGGCTCGCCGCGAATCAGTTGTTGATAGCCGCCCATCTTGACGGCGTTCGGCGGCTGCGGTTGATTCTCCGGCGGCCTCGGCGTCGGATAGTCGCCGGGATAAACGTCAACCAACTTGACTACAAAGTCTGCGTCGGTTCCCGTGGTCGAAACGTTCAAGCTGATTTTGAGCGGCCCTGCGACGATGAGGTCTTCCGCGAGCGGCGCGGTTTGGTAGACCAGCACGTCCGGCCGCTGCGCCGCAAAGCGTTGGTCTTCGGTCGTGTAATCCGATGTCATCCCGCCGACTGTATAGCCTACAAAGGGAACAGGGCGATTCGGGTCGCTGACGTACTCGTCAAACGCGCCGCGCCCTTCATCCGCCGGAGCCTCAAGGCTCAAACGATTGCTTGCGCTGAGATAGAACGTCAAGGGCTGCGCATCCCTGGGTGGCCATTCCGTGTGCGCGCGCCACTCGTTAATGCCGGTCAGGAACATGTAAGCTTCGGGCAGCGGAGTCGGCTTGTCTTTGAGATAGCTCATGAAGAACGGAAACTGTATGCGGTCGCGGAAGAACTGCGCCGTCTTGACTCCAAAGCTGACGTTGCCGAGTCTGTCTCCATCTCCGCGCGACCAGCCGCCGTGCGACCATGGCCCCATCACCAGTTGATTGACTGCGCCCGGATTCTTCTGCTCGATTGAGCGATAAATGCGCAGCGGCCCCAAGGGGTCTTCCGCGTCATACCAGCCGCCGACGTTGAGCACGGCGCAATGCACGTTGTTCATAAACTGCGCGAGCGAGCGCCGCCGCCAGAACTCATCGTAGTTCGTGTGGTCAACTATCTCTTGAAAGTATTTCGCGTCGCCGCCAAAGAGCCTTTGATTCACGTCCGCGAGCGGCCCGACGTTAAGCAAAAAATCATAAGCGTCGGGCGTGCCGGGGTCAAAAAGGATGCGCGGCTTCGGCGGCGAGGGAGCATCCTTGCGCGGCACGAAAAAGGAATAGAACTCAAAGTTGGCGGCCAGCATAAACGCGCCGTTGTGGTACACGTCATCGCCCATGTAGTAATCGGCGGTCGGGGCTTGCGGCGAGGCGGCCTTCAAAGCCGGGTGCGAATCAATGATGCTTTCGGCGACGTGAAAGCCCGGCTGCGAGATGCCAATCATGCCGACCTTGCCGTTATGATGCGGGACGTTCTTCAACAGCCATTCGATGGTGTCGTACGTGTCCGTGCTCTCGTCTATATCTTTCGGGCTGAGCTTGCTCGGCGCAAAGGGGCGCACCTGCTGAAACTCGCCTTCGGACATATAACGCCCGCGCGCGTCCTGATAGACGAAGATGAAGCCCTCGCGCTCGAACTGCTCCGACGGCCCCAAAGAGGCGCGGTAGTTATCAACGCCGTAGGGCGCGACGCTGTACGGCGTGCGCGTCAAGAGAAACGGGTAACTCTCCGCGGTGTCCTTCGGAACATAGATGGAAGTGAACAGCTTGACTCCATCGCGCATCGGAATCATGTATTCATACTTCGTATAGCGAGCCTTGACCTGCTCGACCGTTTGCGCCCGCGCCGCTGACGACGCAAACAGCAGGAGCGTCAGCAAGAAGGTTAAGGCGCCGAACAGCTTCAATTGATAAGCGTTGCCCACAGAGCGCTCCTCTCATTGCGCGCCGGAATGGCACGCCGGAATGGCGGGTTGACTCTCTTCGTCAGAGCTATCGTTTTGTCGCCTTGCGCTAGCTTCGTGGAGAACGTTTCATCTCGCCCGTCCACAGCAAGATGACGCCCAGAGGAATTGCCACGACGCCAAGATAAAACAACAAGCTGCCGACGCTGGAGATGCGCGACGTGGCTCCGCTCATCGCCAGCAGAGCGTAGACGATAAGGCACACCACGCCTCCGGCCATAATTGAACGGCCTAAACCTCTGGTCTTCATTTGCCTTCACCGGATTGCTCGTCGCTGGCGGCCTTCTTCTCAGCCATAACGCGCGCCTTCTCTTCCCGCCAATCTTCTATCATGCGCTCAAGGGAAGACTTGTATCTCTCGAAATCCGCGAGCGCCAGATTCGCCGTCGTTTGCGTCACACGAAACGAAGGCTGCTGCCCGGCGTCGTCATCAACTTTCGGCATCTCGAACAGGTCAACGGTGTCGTCGTCGATGATGACCGGCACGTTATGCCACATTAGATTCTGCGCCGCCGCCGCATCATTGTTATCTTCCGCCGCGACTGTTTCCGCGCAGTGTGGCGCGACGATAGTTGAAGGGTCAATGCCCGCTCTGTTCGCCACGTCAACGCCCTCTTGGACGAGCCTGCGCGCAGCGTCGAATGCTTCTTCCCTGCTCATCGGCTTTATCTTCCCCTTGTCAGTCGAATCACTTCTGGCCGCCCGTCTTTTTCACCCCGACGGGCTGCGGAACCTCTTTGCCGGATTTGATCAAGTCTTTGACAACGGCGTCCACGACGCTTCTGAGGGCGCGCAAACTGCTGCCACGGCTCGTTCCATGCGCCGCCAGTGAGGGAAACTCTTTGACGCGCGCGATGAAGGCTTTGTCCGATGGCGACCAGACGGCTTCATACGTGTAATTAAAGACGCTCACTCTCAATTGCCTTTCTCAGCGATATGCTTTTCTGCCGGTCTAACGCGGAAAATCATCATGCTCATCTTCGGCCCTTTTATTCACGCAGGCAGAAGAGAGCAGCTAACTAAGTCTTATCGAAAATCCTATGATGGCTTCGACTGTAGCAGATAAGCTTCCGTTTCCGAAAGAGACAGGCAGCCGTTTGCTGAGAGACGACAAGATTTTGAGGCTTGATGAAGCGCGGCGAGCGTTGGCGGCGACGGCTTGATGCGGCTCGCGCCGCTGCCGGATTTTAATCAACTTCCACGGCATAGACGCGACGGGCAGCGACAAATCCGGCGGCGATAGCAATCAAGCTGATGACGACGTGCGTGAGCGTGAAAGTTTCAAGATCGAAGTTCACAGCGTCTTCCCGCAAAACTGCTTTGCTGTTGGAACCTTCAACTACGCCTTGAGCCCGCGTTGTTAACCAGCTCCATCCATTACCTGACCATCATTGACTCGCCTGCGTAGCGGAGCTAAAAAACTTCATCAACGCGGCTTTCGTTTCCATAGCGCGTTCTTCCATCAGCCAGTGGCCGGTGTCCGCAAACTTCAACGCCGTCACATGGTCTGAGACTATACGGGCTTGAATCCTTCAAGGAGCGGAATCCACATCCGCGATGTTTCGCCGAACCCGTGAAGCAGAACCAGCGGCTTCTTTCCTGTCCCGGCTGTCAAATAATGAATCTTCACGCCGTCCAAGTTTGCCGTCAGCGATTGATAGCTCTGCCCTTGCGAAAATGCGCCGCCGCTGAAAGTTAACAGCAGAACAAGTCCACCGCAGAGTTGCATTGCCCTGCTTGTAAAGTTGAGCTGACAATTCGCTTGTTCTTTCACTTCGCGGCCTTTCTTTGGCTTTCGGGGAGGAGTTGAAACGGTGGATGACGGCAGCGGCTTTATCATCAGAGTAGATTGATTTTGTGCTTTGCCGATATATTATACTGCGCAGTACAATATGCCTGTGGACTCAGGCTGTCAAGTGGTTTATCATAGTCGCCATGAACAAGGGGAAAACAACCGGGCGGCGAGGGCGGCCTCGCGCCTTCAATCTTGACGAAGCTTTAGACAAAGCTTTACTTGTGTTCTGGCAAAAGGGCTACGAGGGCGCATCGCTGGACGATCTGACCAGAGCGATGGGAATCAATCGTCCCAGCCTCTACGCAGCCTTCGGCAACAAAGAATCCCTTTTTCGGAAGGCTCTCGACCGCTATGAACGCGGGCCGTCATCCTTTGCCCGCGAGGCTTTAAAAGAGCCGACTGCGCGCGGCGTCGTTGAGCTACTCCTCCAAGAGGCAATTAAAATGCATACCGACCCGCAAACTCCGCCGGGATGTTTGATGGTGCAGGCCGCGCTCGTTTCTGGAGAAGGGGCAGATACCATCCGCCAGGAACTGAATGCGCGGCGCGCGGCAGACGAGCTTGGATTACGCCGCCGTCTTATACGGGCTAAAGCGGAAGGCGACCTGCCCCACAATGCCAATCCCGCCGACCTTGCCCGTTATGTCGTAACGATCATGCGCGGCATGGCGGTGCAGGCTGCGAGCGGAGCCAGTCGTAATGAATTGCGACGTGTCGCCCACATGGCTTTACGAGCGTGGCCCGAGTAAACAGCAGCCCGCTACTTTAACTTCTCTTCCCCGCCTTTTTTCCATCTCTCCTGAAGAGCCCACAACTGAGAGGTTTGTGTTATCTATAAATTGAATCAGTGATTTTTCGCTTATCTCATATGTAATAATCACTCGTGAAACATCCTCATCATTAGCAGCCTTTATCCATTATGAGAGCTACCCTCAGATGTGCTCCAGAGATACCTGCTCGCTTCACCAGCGGCACTCATATCTGTCTTCACTAACTCCGCGCTGCCTCAGATTCTCTCCCGGCGTGATAGAGATTTGATCCAGAGACTACGCGCCGCTCGCCATTCTTCTAAGGCGCTCAGCCACAGACACAAGGCGCGGTCGTCCCGGACTGAAGGCGTGAAGACCTGCTCAAAGTCGCACCAGCGTGAATGCCATTTTGGAGCGTGAAACATCCTCCTCGCTGGTCAGCCTCGTTGAGTGCTATGTACGCCCGCTCAACTTCCCCGCTATATGCTCGCAGCATGAGCAGCAGCGGTGAGATTAATCTCTTTGAGGCAGCACTGCTTGTCAGAGTCAGAGCCGAGAGATTTGGCACTAATTCCAGCCATGTCGAACGCAGGCGCGTAGATTAGAGATTTCGACCTCTACAATCTGACTCATTTGTTCTGGGCTCAAATCAATAGCTTGGATTTGCGTTGTGAGATATTGGCTGCGAGGACGCCATGGACGAAGAGATTGAGGAGTTGCCGCGGGTGAGTAAGCCGGCACTGACCATGCCGGAAAGGATTCAAAGGCGGAAAGAAAGGAAAACATTGAAGTTGGAGATTCAGTAGTCCAATAAAAGATTCTGAGAACTTCAGAAACGCATTTATCCTCTCATGACTTACGGTTCAAATAGACTTCTTTCTATTGTTGAATTCCTTCCCTCTTCGGTTTGTTCGGTAATATACCTGAAGATTTACAGTGCATATGTGAAACCGGGTGCGGTTTATGTTGCGTTATCTGTCAAAATAGCTGGGGTTTATCAACCTCCGGACTGCAACCCAAAGTACTTTAGGTTACGCCCGTCCCCGTTATATGGCCCATGTGCGCGTGCTTGCATTTGGCAACGCCCTTCCCTTCTCCTTCAGGATAATAGAACCCCGACCCGCTACAGTCAGGACATCCACTGTAATCAACTTGCGGCTCTGAAGCGGCCACCTGTGCGCTCAGCTTCCCGATGTCGAGGATGCAGTTGTTGGCATACCGGAAGGAATTGACGCGGCTGCCAGCGGCTCCGGCCCGGCGGATTGCTGTCTCAAGGCCACTCACGATGATGGAGTAATCAAGATGCGAGATTTCGCTGTAAGCATCTTGATCCTTCTGTGTGACCGGCTTCCCGGTCAGTTCCGTGTATTTGGCGAAGACTCTGTTTGCTTTCTCGTCATTAATAACTAATTCATTATTAATATTATTAATTAATGTGGTTAACTGGTTAGCTGGTTGACCAGTTAACTGGTTAACTGGTTGACTGGTTAACCAGTCGAGCGCGAATTCCACGGCATCTTGGTAGTCTACTTTATTGAGCAGACACCACAATTCATATTTCTCTATCTTGTTGACAGGCAAGCGCGTACCCTTCAGTTTGCGCTGCTTTCGTGATGGATAGTATTGCTCCTGCTGGTATGCTAGAGATTCACTGGTTAACTGGTTAACCAGTGGTGAAGGTTGTGAAGTTGTGGTTAACTGGTTAACCACACTGGTTGACTGGTTAACCGGAGACTGGTTAACTGGTTGACCAGTCTCCGGCTTTCGCGCAGCCTTTTCCTGAGCCAGCCTGCGCACATCCCGCATGCTGACATTTGGCGTCGGCGTAGGAGTATCGCCCTCTGAACTCTCCTTACTGGGGACGGCTTTGAGCCATCTGCTACTTGGCATTGTCTTGCTCCGTAGTTAAAGCGGCCTCGCCGCAAGCCTCTGTAATATCGTCAGGCATGATCATTTGTCCATTCGCGCCCGCAAATCTCCATGCGACCGCCGCCACTTTCAATATTTCTCGTGGCACGCCGCCTGTCAGCGTGTAGAGCATCTCAAAGGCCTCTCTGGAGAAAGCGTTACGCACGCCGGCCTGCTGGCACCGAAATTCGACCATCTCCCGCGTTTCGTTGAGCGACAGAGGGGCGAGCATGGAGGGCGCGAAGATGCGGCTCCGAAGGGCTTTTTTGCTGTTATCCATCAACTTGACACGAAGCTCCAACTGAGCCGAGAGCACAATCTGTATCAACTTGGTGTCGTCAGTCTCGAAATTCAGAAGCGTGCGCACAAGTTCCAACTGTCGGCCCGGCAGCCTTTGCGCCTCGTCTATGAAGACGACGCAAACTTTGTCCTGCGTGTAGAGAGATACAAGAAAGTTCCGCAGTTCGTTTTCTTGGTCTCCCATCGAGCGACGAGCCGGTAACTCGAAGTCGGCGCAGATTTTCTTGAGAAAGGCGAACTCGGAAGGGAAGTTGGGCGAGGGGATCATGGTGGCCGCCACGTCCTCGCGCGCATCGTATTCATTGAACAGGTAGCGGATAACGGTTGATTTGCCGAGTCCCACGTCGCCTAAGATAGCCGTCAAGCCCTGCCTTGAGTCCACGACGAAGCGGACTTTTTCAAGAGTGACTTGCAGGGCCGGAGTGAGATACAGCAGCATGGGGTTAGGGCTGATGGAAAACGGTTCTTTAGCCATATCATCGGCTTATAGCACAAGAAAGCGCATGAGACAATGTTTATTTTAGGAGGGGGCTGCGGTAATCAGCAGGGAAGTATGGACAAAAACGTCTGGGTCAGGGGAGCAGTTATCTGCAACTGTAAACGCAGCCGAGTGCTATCGTGCTTACCCTTCCGAGTCAAGCTTCCGGCGGAACGCTTAGTTCTGAAGTCTGTTGAATCCCCTTAGCTATTTCCGGCAGAACGCCAATCCTGACGTAAATCGGCCGGACATCGCGTCGCAGCGCAGGAAGAGACTTGGCAAACCAGAGCGCGCCTAAGAGACAGCCGATGCCACCGTAGAGGAGTGTGTGCGGCGCGCCGATTCTCTCGGCGGCGCTTCCCGCCAACAAACTGCCGAAGGGCGCGGTGCCCATGAAGGCCATCGTGTAGAAGCTCATCACGCGTCCACGTTTATCTTCTTCCACAATAGTTTGCAGCACAGTGTTGCTCGCCGCCATCTGCACCATGAACCCAAGCCCCGTCACGACCATTAGCAAGAGCGACAACCAGAGCGTTCTGGAGAAGGAGAAAGCGATGAGTCCAGCGCCGAACGCGCCCGCCGTCAATGGAATATATTTGCCTAAGCCCAGGACTGTTTTGCGCGCCGCCAGAAACATCGCGCCGATGAGCGCGCCGACGCCTGAAGCAGCCATCAGTAGCCCAAGCGTGTTGGGGCCGCCGTGCAAGACCTCGTTGGCGAAGACCGGCATCAAGACCGTGTATGGCATTCCGACCAAACTGATCAGCGCAAGAAGGATCAGGACATCACGAATCGGAGCGAAACGAAAGGCATACGTCCAGCCCTCGCGTAGTTGCTGCCAGATGTTTGCTTCATCTATCCGTCTCGTCATGCGCGGCGTAATCTTCATAGCCAGCAGAGAGGCGATGACCGCTATGTAGCTAATCGCGTCAATCATGAAACACCAACCCTCGCCCACGGTTGCAATGATGACGCCGCCGAGCGATGGCCCCACCAAGCGGGCAGCGTTGACCATCGAAGAGTTGAGCGCGATGGCGTTGGCGAGGTCTTCTCTTTTCTCGACCATCTCGACGACGAAAGCCTGCCGCGCGGGCATATCGAAAGCGTTGATGAGTCCTTGAAAGATACTGAGGAAGATGACATGCCAGATATTGATGAGTCCCGTCAGCGCAAGGACTGCAAGAGCCAACGATTGCACGAGCGCGAGCACCTGTGTAACGACCAGCAGGCGATGTCTATTCCAGCGATCAACGAGGACGCCCGCGAAGGGCGCGAGCGCGAATGATGGAACCTGTCCGGCAAAGCCGACGATGCCTAAGAGCAATGCGGAGCCCGTCAAGCGATAGACCAACCAACTCGTGGCGATGCGTGTCATCCACGTCCCGATTAGCGAGATGCTCTGGCCGCTGAAAAAAAGCCTGTAGTTTCTATGACCGAGCGCGCGCAGCATAAAGCCGAGTCCGCCGGAAGTTGTTTTCATCGCGCCGTCATTTGACGCGGCTTGATTCGTAGCGGGTTTCATCCAGATGAAGTTGATTGCCTTTTATCTTTAGAGACTCGATTCATGGCCATGAAAGGCGTCCGGCTTATTCGCGGCCCTTTCGTTGATAGACGCCGACCATCTCGCCCTTCGCTATGACGTGGCCGCGCATTGCATTCAGCACGGCCTGCCGGTTAAACCCTGCGGGAAGTTGCAGCACGATGATAAAAACGATGAGTAAGACTGTTGCTGTAATCTTCATGACCATCCCTCGCTCGTAAAGTTACGACCATTGATAAAGAGACGATAAAGCTGTGCCTCAACTCGCGCGGCTTAAAGCCAAGTGAAAAGATTGCTGTTTACAGGCAATTGTTAACGGAATTACGTCGGCAGCGTGTAGAAATTTGAGTCGCCGTTTGACGGCATATCTCGGCTCGCGCCCGCGCGAAGCGGCTTTCTCTCCCGACGGCAAGCACGCCTACGTCACGACGGAGGTCGGGCGCACGCTGTCCGTCGTTGACACCTCAACTCACACGGTCATCCGCACAATCGAGTTGACGCGCGGCGACGGCGTTAAGCCGATGGGCGTCGTCGTCTCAGTTGATGGTCGTAAAGTCTATGTCGCAATGGGTCGCGCCTGAACGGTCGTCGTGATTGATGCCGGTAGCTTCGGCTCAGCATTCGACACGCTGAACGGCTGTTAAAAACTCGCCGCTCATTGAGCGGCAAACTTCACGCGAGCTTGTTGACTTGTCCGCGCTTGATTGGCGTCAATCTCAGTCGCCCATCTTGCCTGACATTCATCAAAGTATCTGCCGAGCGCGCTCTCAAGCGAAGGCAGCAGAACGCCTCTCTCGCTGCCGAGCACGCTGTACAGCGGTCGCTGCGCCATCAAGCCCAAAGCGTCGGTCGGCTTGCCTTTCACCAAGCTCGTTTTCATGCCCGCCAGTTGCGCCGCCCGCCGCGCCAGTTCGGCCCATGTGACCTTGCCCGTGTTGGCCAGATGCCACAAGCCGCGCTCGCCATCAATCAACAGGTCGAGACAAGCGTTGGTCAGGTCGGGCAGATAAGTCGGGGAGACAAAGGCGTCGTCGGCGGCGACGAAAGTTTGACCGGCGGCTAATGTTCGGAGCGCGACGGTCACAAAGTTATATTCATCCCATGGGCCGAAGAAAGCGCTGGCGCGAATGACAAGCGCCGCCGGATGCGATTCCATGACGCGCGCTTCCGCCTCCGCCTTGCTGCGCCCATAGACGCCTAACGGCGCGACCGCATCGCTTTCAACGTAAGGTTTCCGAGCCGTCCCGTCAAACACAAGGTCGGATGAGAAAGTGAGCAACTGAATTTCTCTTTGCGCGCAGTTGCTCGCCAGGGTCGCGGCTCCCACAGTATTTTCACGATGGCACGCGGCCTCTTCATGTTCGGCTTCATCGACGCGCACATACCCTGCGGCGTTGACGACCGCCCATGGTTGCCACTCGGTCAGCGCGGCTTGCACCGAATCTGCGTCGGCGATGTCCATCTCCCGGCGCGAGAGCAAGCGATAGGAAATGGCGCGCGCCGCGCAAGCCCGCGCGAAAGCTCCGCCGAGCGTGCCTGTGGCTCCCGTGATGATGAGCGGGCGCGACGAGCCTTTCATCACATCTACAACCTTCTGTTCCGCCGAAGTCGTCTGAAGACGTTTGACCGGCGGGTAGCACAGGCGGTCGAGCCTGCGCCACCATCCGGGCGATTCGAGCAACGGATGGTCAGGCTCGCGCCCGTCGGCCAACTCACGAGCCAGCGCAGCAAGCGCAGTCGGGCGCGGTTGCGGCGAACGCAAGTCGAAAACGCCCGGCTCGTAGCGTCCCTCACGCCGCGTCACCAAGCTATTCCAGTCATAAGCTCCGAGCAGCGACCATGTGGTGACAGCGCGCACGTCTGCGCCTTCGCGCCGCAGGGCGAGCGCGGCATCCCAGACTTCCTTGAGCCAGCGCAACTGCTCCTCGCGCGTGCAGCCAAGATGAACTTCGGTGACGGCCAGCGGCAACCCGTAACGCTCCCAAACTTCCCTGAGCAATTTGCGCGGCCCCGCGGGGCCTTCGGCACACACGCGCACGGCTTCCACGTCCGCGTAGCTGTGCCGCCCGTTGCCGCCGCGCGCACAGTCTGGATAACGTTCAAGACGCTCGTCCAGAAAGCGCTCACTGGTTAAGTAATGATTGATGCCGAGCGTGTCCGGCGGGCATGGGTTGGCGACAAACCAATCAAGCTCCGCCTCTTCGATGCCGAGCCAGCGAAGATAGTCCCACATCGAATGGCCGCGACCGACGCGACCCGCTAGCAGGTCAAAGGTGAGCCAGCGTCGCTCGTTCTCAAACGCGGCTTGATAAGCGAGCGTTCGCGTGCTGAAAGTCTTGCCGAGGTCTTCGGTTTGAACTAACTGCGCAGCCGGGTTGACCCGACGAATCGCGCGCATCGAAAGCGCGACCGCGCGACACTGCACAAGCAACGCTCGCGCGAATGCCAGGCCTTCTGTTGCGTGCGGATACCAGTGGCCGTACAGCCCGCTGAAGCGCGCCGTCGTGAGCGGCTCGTTGACAGGCGTGTAAGCCTCAACCCATGGATAGCGAGCCGCTACGGCTTGCGCGAACGCGGCAAGCTGTTCGGGGAAAGTGGAGTCAACGAGGCTCGTATGTTTTGGCCCGCTGCCGTGATGAACGAGTCCGACGATGGGGCGGATGCCCAATTCGCGCAAGCGTCCCAAACGCTCGTCGGCCCAGGACCAATCAGCCGTCGCTAATCCGCGAGGCGCCGTGCGTTCCCACAACACCGGATAACGAATCGCGCTGATGCCAAGGTCTGCGAACAGCTCAAGGTCGCCCAGGCGCGAGTCGTGGCCGCTCATCTCACACTGGTCGAAATATTGCTCGCCGACACGGTTGACCGTGCATTCGACGCCTCCCCACAACTCAATCGTTGCGTCGTGGGGCGATTGCTCCGTCATGCTCATCCTCCACCGAAGCAATCTTCCTAGCGCGTGGATAAAGCTGTTTCCGTTGACAGGGCATCGAGCGATTTCATCAGCCCGTTGCCGTTGTTGCGCTTCAAGGATTCGGCGCGCTTGCTGCCGTTAATCTTGCCGTAGGCGGTCAGAGCCTGAGCCACAATTTGATCCATGTTGTAATACTTGTAGGTCGCCAGCCGCCCGACGAAATGCACGCCTTCCTTAGCATCCGCCAACTGCTTGTACCTGGCGTAAAGCTCTGCGTTCTCCTTGCGCGGCACAGGATAGTAAGGGTCGCCCTCCGCCTGCGGAAATTCGTAAACGATGCTCGTCTTCTTGTGCTCCTGCCCCGTCAGATATTTAAACTCGGTGATGCGCGTGAAAAGCTGCTCGTTCGGATAGTTGACGACGGGCGCGCTCTGGAACACTTCCGCGTCGTGCGTCTCGTGTTTAAATTCCAGCGAGCGATAGGGCAGCCGTCCATAGCGATAATCAAAATAAGCGTCAACCGGCCCCGTGTAAATCATCTCTCGATAGGGAACGATGCGCTCGATTTCACGATAGTCGCAGTTGAGCATGACCTTGATGTTCGGATGGTCGAGCATGTTCTCGAACATGCGCGTGAAGCCGTGCTTCGGCATCGCCTGATAGGTGTCTGTGAAGTAGCGGTCATCGCGGTTGGTGCGGGTCGGGACTCTCGCCGTCACGCTGGCGTCAAGCTCCGACGGGTCTAAGCCCCACTGCTTGCGCGTGTAACCGCGAAAGAATTTTTCATACAACTCTCGCCCGACGCGGCTGACGACCACATCTTCCGAAGTGCGTATCTGCTCTCGCGGCTCGGCGACGGTCGAGAAAAATTCTTCGACCTGAAAGGAGGTGAGGTTCAAGCCGTACAGCTTATTGATGGTGTCCAGATTAATCGGGATGGGAACAAGCTGCCCGTCAACATAGGCGAGGACGCGATGCTGATAAGAACGCCATTCGGTAAAGCGCGACAGGTATTCGAAGACCTCGCGCGAGTTTGTATGAAAGATGTGCGGACCGTATCTGTGAACGAGGATGCCGTCGTCGTTATAATGGTCGTAGGCGTTGCCTCCAATGTGAGGACGCTTATCACAAATCAAGACCTTCTTATTCGACTCGGCAGCTAAACGTTCGGCCAACACACTTCCAGCGAAACCAGCCCCGACAATTAAATAATCAAACATCAAAACTTCTCCCCTTAGTTTATATTGATTGCTAAAACTAGGCGCCGACGCGAGCGCCAGCCGTTGTCGCACGCGCGGCGCGAGCGTTTCCACGGCGGGCCGAGATGACATCCTCAATCAAGCCCGACATGCGCCCCCAGGTTAAGTCCCATGAATTTTGCGCGAGGAACGCGTCAACTCTTCGCTGCCAGCCGTTATCAACGGTCAACGATGCTTCGACGGCTTGCACGAAATCCTCGACCGTATCGGCGATGCGCACCAACTCCATCTCGCCGTAGGGCCGCACCACGTCGCGGATTGAAGTGGAGACGACCGGGCGGCCAGCCGCCAGATATTCGGGCGTCTTCGTCGGGCTGATAAAGCGAGTCGATTCGTTGCGCGCGAATGGAAGCAGCGCGACATCCCACCCGGCTAGATACGCGGGCAGGTCCTTGTACGCTTTGCCGCCGAGGTAGCGAATGTTGTCGCGGCGCGGCAAATCGGCCTCGTCAATCTTGACGACAGGCCCAATCATAACGAGTTGCCAGTCTGGGCGAGCGTCCGCCACGCCGCGCAGCAATTCGATGTCGAGCCGTTCGTCAATCACACCGAAGAAACCGATTCGCGGATGCGGGATTGCGGCTTGATCGGCAGGCTCCGTCTTGAGCGTTCTGGCCTGAGCAAAGTGTTGCGCGTCAATGCTCGACGGAAAAGCGTGAATGTGGCGATGTTGCGGATGCTGTTGTCGCTTCGCCTCATACAAACTTTGCCCGCCGGTGAACACAAGGTCAGCGCGCCGGAAGAGTTCCGTCTCGCGGAACCTGAGAGCCTGCGGCGCTCCCTTAAACGCCGAAAGCTCATCCATGCAATCATAGATGACGGCTTGCGGGCGTAGATGATGGGTGAAGCTTATCGCCATCGGCGTGTAATACCAGAGGATGTGTTCTCGTATGTTGTGCTCTTCGAAGAGGCGGTCGATGAGTCCCTGCTGAACCGCGTCGGTCGCTACACTGCTCACCAGGCCTTCCGGCAAATGAGGCACGACCACACGGACGCCGCTCTCCCGCTCGCGCACCTCAAGCCGCATTGAGCCTGCATCATAAACAGGCTCTTCGACGAAAAACACGCGCCGTCCTTCACGCGCGAAGCGAGTCAGGAGATGCTGCGGTCTTTGATAAACGAAGTCCCAACGAAGATGCGAGAGGCAAACTAAATCGGGCAGATTTTCCGATGGCTCCTCACGGTCAACTATGATTTCATTTATCAAATGCAGCGGCGAGCGCGATGAGCGCGCGGAGTCCCGGCGCGATTCCAGCGACGTGACAGTTGCGCCGTCGCCGTCAGCAGTTGGCTCCGAGAGGCTACGCTTAATGTTGTTCAAGCTCTTCACGCCCGCGTCGTCTGTGTTCTTAAAAATTTTCATGGCTGCTTCCTATTTCCCCTATTCCGTGCGGCGACAGAAATCTCCATCTTGAAGAATACGCCGATGATAATCGCGATGATTACGGCGTCATGCTTCAAGCTAACATCCGCAAACACAAGTTAAGCGCTGTTGGCGTCGAGTGAGATTAAAAGACTGGCCCAACAGCACAATAAGAAACTAAAGGGGGGTTGTTTTCGAGCCTTGACTATAAGGCACAAAGCCATGCCGGGTCGGTACGCAAACGAACCAAAAGCGGGAATAACGGCGGGAAACTCAGAGTTCGCAAATAGATTTAAAAAAACATCAACCACTACTTGCCCTTCAGCCGCTCTTATTTTTAATATGAGCCATGCCGATTAATAGACAGGAAATTCCTCGTCCAGAATACCCGCGCCCGCAGTTCGTCCGTTCCGAATGGTTGAATCTGAATGGCGAGTGGGAGTTTGCTTTTGATGGCGCTAATCAAGGTCGCCAGCTTGGTTGGCATGATGGGCGCGCGCTCGAAGGCCGCATCATCGTTCCGTTCCCGTATCAAAGCGCGCTGTCCGGCATCGACGATAAAAGCGTTCACGAGTATGTCTGGTACGCGCGCAGTTTTGAAGTCCCTGACGATTGGCGAGGGCGCGACCTGTTGCTGCATTTCGGCGCGGTAGACTATGGTTCGACCATCTGGGTCAACGGGCAGGAGGTGGGACACAATGAAGGCGGCCATGTGCCGTTTGAATTTGATATTGCTCCCTACGTGAAGGCGGGCGTGAATCGCCTGACGCTGCGCGTCGAAGACCGTCAAACCCCGCGCCAGCCGCGCGGCAAACAATCAAGCACAGGACTGCCGCACGATATTGACTACTATTGCACCACGGGCATCTGGCAAACCGTCTGGCTTGAGCCTGCGCCGCCAATCCGCATTGAAGAGTTAAGAATCACGCCGCGAGCGCATAAAAATATTATCGAGATAACCATCTACCTTCACGCGCCGTCGTCCGCCTGGCGGCTGGAAGCGGAAGCCCTGGATGGCAGCGAAGTGGTCGCTCGCGGCGAAGAGCGGACGGCTGTGGCGACCGGCTGGATTAACCTGAGCATCCCTTACGCCAAGCTCTGGTCGCCCGAATTGCCGCACCTTTACGACCTGCGGATACGCCTTTTCGATGGCGAAGAGTTGTTGGACGAAGTGCAATCCTACACGGGCATGCGGAGCATTGAGATGCGAGACGGGCGCGTCTTGCTCAACGGAAAAGCCGTCTACCTGAAGATGATTCTCGATCAGGGTTACTGGCCTGAGAGTTATCTGGCCGCGCCTTCGGACGAGGCTCTGCAATCGGATGTCGGGTGGGTCAAACTCTTCGGCTTCAACGGCGTCCGCAAACATCAGAAGATTGAAGACCCGCGCTGGCTCTATTGGTGCGACCGTCTGGGGCTACTGGTGTGGGAAGAGATGCCGAATGCGCGCGAATGGTCTTCATACGCGGAAGAGCGTTTGACGGCGGAATGGCGACGCGCGGTGCGGCGCGACTATAGCCACCCTTGCATCATCGCATGGGTTCCTGTGAACGAGAGCATGGGCTTTCCTCGTCTGGGGCGCGACCATCCCGGCCAGTACGCTTTCATCGAACGCATGGTCGCCATCACCAGACACATTGACCCGACGCGCCCCGTCATTGATAACGATGGTTGGGAACACACGGACATCACTGACATCTGCGCCATACATGATTACACGCCGACGGCTGAGAGATTGCGCGAGCGTTATCAAGAGACATCCGAGCAGGGCATACTTCCCTCCACAGTGTGGATTGGAAACAAGCCGCTCTTCGCGCGCGGCTCATCTTATCGCGGCCAGCCCGTGGTGCTTTCCGAAGTGGGCGGCTTCCTGATGATTCCCGCAGACATTCCCTCAGAGAAACGGGACCTCCTCTACAGGTTCTACGGTTCGGTCAACACCGAAGAAGAACTCTTGATAAAATATCAAGACCTGATGGAGGGCATCGCATCGCTCAAATTTCTAGCGGGCTTTTGCTACACGCAACTGACGGACATCGAGCAGGAGATTAACGGCCTCTTGACCTACGACCGCAAGCCGAAAATTGCCCCTGAGCGCATCGCAGCGATTCATCGTGAGCTATTCCGTCAAATATCATGAGACTGAGATGCGGCTGACTGCGCTTGGGCAAACTGACCTGCGCGTCACGAAGCGCGGATGCTCTTGACTTATGACGAGAGCGGGCATCCTTAACGCGAAGGCTTAATCTGCATTGATTCAAATTTGGCCTCGGCTCCTTCCGTTCCCCCGACCGTCAGAGAGACACGCACGCCTTCAAGATAGCCGCCGTTAAGCTCCACGCCCAACTCTCTCCACTCATGCCCGTCAACGCTAAAGGCAAAGCGATAACGCGCGCCGCCCGTGACGCTCATTCGCAAGTAAAGAAGAGAAGCATGAGGAGCAGCAACCGTGTCTACAACTTGATGCTTCTTTCTCTCGCGCATGTAGCTCATGATTTTTCCGTCGCCCACGACTATGCCGAGCGCGTCTTCGCTGTCGTTGTAAGCAGACAATCCGGCCAGCGTTCCACGCTTCATTCCGCCGACATCAACCAGCGTCGTCGCAACGTAGTTAGCTGAGGTCGCGTGCTGCGAGAGGACCGCGCTGATTGGGTCGGCGGCCTTGTTGCCGGTCGCTGTGAGGACGAGTCTGCCGCCGCGCTCCCGCTCGATTCGGATGGACGGTTGATTCGCCTGCGGCCATTGCCAATCGGCCATCAACGGCGACGAGATGAAGTCGTCAAAGAAGGAATCGTCAGGCTGTTGAGCTTCACGTTTGAGCGGAGCAAACGCTCTCTCGCTCGGCCCTCTGCGGTCGTTAATCGCCGGCCATCCGCTCGCGCTCCATTCGACTTCATCAAGCAGAGCCTCGCGACCGATGTAAAAAGCGTCCTCACTTTTTCGATAAGCGTGATAGAGCAGGAAGTCTCGCCCCTCTTCGTCCGTCACGATGCTGCCGTGGCCCGGACACTGCCACGTTTGATTCTCGGCCAAAATAGGATTCGACGGATTCTTCTCCCATGGGCCGAGCAGCTTGCGCGCACGCGCGACGCCGAGCGCGTAATTACAACGACGCCCGCAGCAGGCGTTGCCGGAGTAGAAGAGATAGAACCAGTCGCCGCGTCGCAAGATAAAAGCTCCCTCGACGACGCCTCCTTCCCATGATTTCGAATCGTTGTGAATCAACTCCTTTTTGTTCCCGACGAGCTTCGTTCCTTCTTCATTCAATTTCTGCGCCCAGATGGGAGTCGGCTGTTGACGACTATTGCCGTCTTCTTTCCAGACCAGATAACGCTCGTCTCGCTCGTCCGTCACGGCCATCGCATCAATCGAACCTATCTCCTGGCAAATAAGCGGGCCGTGGTCTGCGTAAGGGCCGGACGGTTTCGCGGCGGACGCGACGGCGACGCACAGCGGACCATTCTTCTTGCGAGCGGTGTAGTAAACGTAGTAGCGGCCACGATGCTCCGAGATTTCGGGCGCCCAAAAATTGCCGACCGTCCAAGCCGGACGTGTTTGGAAGACCGCGCCGACCACTTCCCACTTGACCAAATCACGCGAATGCAAAATGGGAAACTCCGGCGCCCACTCGCCGGAGGTCGCCGTCGCCCAGTAGTCCTGTCCGACTCGTATCACCGACGGATCTGGAAAATCGCCCGCGATGACCGGATTCCGGTAAGCGGCGCGCTCGCCTTGCGCGTGCGCCTGCGCCAGACAAACGACGAGCAGAGACGTGCTGAGAGCAACTCGAAGCGCGCGATGTGCGCGTCGCAAAGTTTTCATGATGAGCCTCTCGCGGGCCGCAGTTTTCACAACTCGCGCTCAATCTAGCCCAAGCTAATGAAGGTGGCAATAGTTAACCGGACGGGCTTGAAAAAAATTAAACGTCTGGTCTAACTTCTGCAATTAAAAATGTTGACAGCAGACTAAGACTCCTGCTATAAGCCGTAGGCATCTCGTTGAACCGTTTGCGTAACCGCTTAAATAGAATGAACGGGAGACGTGTCAGTTACCCCCAAGAGCTTCCAGTAATTACGAATTTTAGAGAGCTGACGGCCTGCGCCTTTGCTAAGGCGACGTTGTTTTCACTTCCCAATTTCCTGAAGTGGACTTTCTAAGCGTGCCGTCCTTCTCAAGACAACTTCCTCGGTCAAACATTTGACGCCCTGCAAGGAGGGAACATGAAAGCCAATAAGTTTTTCGCGCCAGTGTTGTTATCGCTGATGCTGCTCTGCGCCTGCGTGGCCTACGCGCAGAGCGACCGCGGCTCCCTGACCGGGACAGTTAAAGACCCAAGCGGCGCTCTCGTTCCAAACGCCAAAGTAACGGCGACGAATCTCAATAGCGGCGAAGTGCGCGAGACCAACACTTCGGACGAGGGCAGCTATACTTTGCCCGAACTGAAGGCCGACCCATATCGTTTGTCGGTCGAGGCGCAGGGCTTCAAGACCTCCACCATCGACAACATTCAGGTCGCCGTTAACGTCACGCGGCGCGCGGACATGACGCTCGAAATCGGCGTTGTCAGCGATGTCGTGACGGTCGCTGCGGATGCGGCTGTGCTACAGACCGACACGCCCGTGCGGCAAACCAACGTCACCGAGCGGCAGGTTAAAGAGTTGCCGCTGCTGGTTTCGGCTGAATCGGCTGGACGCTCGCCGCTGGCTTTTATCTTTCTTGACAGCAACGTGACTGCCGCTTCGGGGACTGGCACAAACGCTTCCGACTTTCGCGTCAGCGGCGGGCAGGGACTCGGCACGGAGATTTTGATTGACGGCGCGGCGACACGCCGAACTCAGAAGGGAACGTTCTTTACGGAAGTCGCGCCGGGGCCGAACGCTTATCAGGAGTTTACGCTTTCGACGAGCAACTACTCCGCCGAGTTCGGCAACTCTTCGGGCGGCATCGTCAGCTTCGCGCTCAAGAGCGGCGGCAACGACCTGCACGGCGAAGTCTACGACCTCTTTCACAACGATGCCTTGAACGCCAACAGCTTTCTCAACAACGCGCAGAACTTACGCATCAACCGCGACCATCAACATAATTTCGGCGGCAACATCGGCGGCCCCATCTACCTGCCGCGCTTTGGCGAGGGCGGGCCGACATACCTGAGCGGCAAGAATCGCGCCTTCTTCTTCTTCAACTTTGAAGCTTATCGTTTCTCGCAGGGCGAGAACGTGCTCGTCTCCGTCCCGACGGCGAGGATGCGCCAGGGCGACTTCGGTGAACTGTTGACAGACCCGACCGTGCTGGCTCTCAACGGCGGCCCGATACGAATCTTCGACCCGACGATGCCTGTGGGCGCGCGCAATGCGATTCCGAACAACGACCTGCGCGGCTACATCAGCCCCGCCACGGGCCAGTCAATCATCGACCCGGTTGGCTTCAACATCGCGCAGTTTTTCCCGACGCCGAATCGAGCGGGCGTGTTCCGCAATTATCTGGCTTCGACCGAGATTCCGAACAAGATGAACAGCCCGACCTTCAAGCTCGATTTCATTCTTTCGGATAAGCAGCGACTGGCGTTCAGCTATTCCTTCCGCAACAACACGCGCATCGCCGGAGGCGCGCCACGCTTTCCAGCGCCTTACGTCGGCGACGGAGTTTGGAATCAATTCTTCAAGTCGAACTTCTTCCGCTTGCAGCATGATTACACCATCAGCGCGAAGCTGCTCAATCACTTTAACGCGGGCTACAATCGCTACGATGTCGCCAACAAAAATTTCACTGAAGGCTTCGATGAATTGTCGCTCGGATTTCCCGCCGGGTCTGTTCAGAACAAGGCTTTCCCGAAGATAGCTTTTCCCGGTTACGGCGATGCGGCCGACCCTTTTAATCCAAACGTGCGCGCTTATCAAGGCATCGGCTCGACCTTCTTCAGCGACCAGTTGCGCGATAACGCGATGGAGTTGACCGACTTCGTGACCTACGTCACCGGCAGGCATTCGATGAAGTTCGGTGCCGACGTGCGCAACAGCCAGTTCAATGTTCATCAATTGCTGGACCCCGGCGGCGAGATTAACTTCCGGGCCAACCAGACTTCCAACGGTTGCTGCGAGCGCAACAACGAAGGCTTTCCGATTGCGAGCTTGCTGACCGGCGCGACCGAGTTTTCCTTCAACAGCGTGCAGAATTTAGACCCCGGCTGGCGGCAATTCTCTCATTCCTATTTCTTTCAGGACGACATTAAGGTGACGCCGCGTTTGACGCTCAACGCGGGCATTCGCTACGACCTGCCGGGCCTGCGCTATGAGTCGCGCGACCGCTTCCGTGGCTTTGACCCGACCGTTCCCAATCCGGCGGCTGGCGGTCGTCTCGGCGCGATTGCGGGCGCCGCCGGGCAAGGCGGCGTGCAGGCGCAGCACAGAACTCTCGCCAAGCCTGACTATTCCAACATCGGCCCGCGTCTCGGCTTCGCTTATTCTTTCAACGACAAGACGGTCGTGCGCGGCGGCATCGGTCTTTACTACGCTCCGATTCTCTACGGCTTCGCGGGCAACAACACGCTGACGGAAGGAACCGTCGGCTATAACTCGCCGCGACCGGCCAACATCAATGGCGGGGCCGACGCCAACTTCGATCTCTTCCTGCGCAACTATCGCCAGACGCCGGGAACAGACCCGAACGGCCAGTTCATCGGCAGCGACATTGACTACTTCGACCGAAATTTCAAGACGGGCCGGACGTTGCAATATGGCCTCGATGTCGAACGCGAACTGCCGTATAACTTCGTCCTTCAACTGAGCTATACGGGACACCGCGCAGACCGTTTGCGCTCCGACCTGCAACGCATCAACGCCGTCCCGCTCAATGCCCTGAAGCTCGGCAACGAACTGCTCAATCGCAATCTCAATGCGTTTGACCCAGTGGCGAATCCCAACGGCATCAGGCAGGAAGACCGCACGTTTGCGCAGAGCGTCGGGATAACTCTGGCCGCCAATCCGAATGCCGTCTTCACCGGATTCAACGGCAGCGTCGGGCAATCGCTGAAGCCTTTCCCGCAGTATGGCCGCATCAGCAATCAGCTTGAGAGTCTGGGCCGTAGCTGGTACAACGCCGCGACTGTCAAGCTCGACCGTCGCTTCACGCAGGGCATGCAGTTCGGCGTCTCTTACACCTTCTCGAAACTCATCACGGATGCTTCGGAAGATTTGTTCGGCGGCTCTCCAATCGGGAGCGTGCTACAGAATCCTTACGACCGCCGCTCGCTGCGCGCCGTCTCGCCAAACAGCATCCCGCATGTCTTCGTCGTCAACTATCTAATCGAGCTTCCATTCGGCAAAGGCAAGCGCTGGCTGAACGAAGGCGGCATCGTTGACAGGCTGGCCGGAGGCTGGCAACTCAGCGGCGTCCAGCGTTATCAATCCGGCTTGCCGCTCGTCATCCGCCGCACCGGGCAGGACGCCTTCAGTTGCAGCGGGCCGACGGGCTTCTGCACGGACGTGAGGCCGAATCTGACGGGGCAGCCGATTCTGACCGGCAGTCAGGATTTGGTGAACGGGCGGGCGCAGATTTTCAACTCGAATGCTTTTAGCTCTCCGCCGAGCTTCAATCAAGGCGTGCCGCCGCAGTATGTCGGCGGCGCGCTCAACCCGGATTACGTCCGCTACTACGCAGACCCTTTGCGCTTCTTCGGCGACGCTCCGGCGGTGATTGACCAGGCGCGCGACCTGCCTTTCCTGAGCGAGAATATCAGCCTTCTCAAGAAGACGCGGTTGACCGAAACCATGACGTTAGAGTTGGGCGCGGAAGCCTTCAATCTCTTCAACCGGCACCGGCTGACGCAGCCGGGCAGCGACCTCTTGAATCAAATCGGCTTTGGGTTCTCAAGCATCGACGCAGGCTACGGCCCGCGCGTCATTCAAATCCGCGTGAGATTCATTTACTAACCAACCTTGGTGGCGAACGAGAGGCGCGGGAGTGTGTTAGTTCAACTCTTCCCGCGCCGCTTGTTTTTGCTGGCCCGGATGGATGACATCATGCCTGCGCGTTCAAAGCAATTCACTCGCAGCCTCGCTCAAGCTCTCGTCTGCTTGCTGCTCTGTGGAGCGAGCGTGCCTATCTATGAAATGCGCGCAGCCAGTAGTCAGCCGCAGTTTCAAGCGACGCAGGAGCAGTCGTCTGCGCTCGTGGCCGAAGGCGTGGCGGCCCTCGAACGCAACGACCTGGCCGCGGCCAAAGTCTCTTTCGAGCGCGCTCTTGAAGTTGACCACAACAACGTCGCCGCCCATTCTTACTTGGGCGCGCTGGCAGACCGCGCGGGCCAACTCGAAGAAGCCGAGCGACACTTTGCCGCCGCCGCCATCGCTGCTCCGCTCTCGCCCTCGGCGCGCAATAATCACGGCGCCATCCTTCTGCGAATGGGACGCACGGAGCAGGCCGCCGCGCAGTTTGAAATCTCCCTGCGGCTCGATAAGAGCCAGCCGAGCGCGCTCGTCAATCTGGCCCAGATACGCTTTGCGAGCGGCACGCCGGAAGGCTTGCGGCGGGCGCGCGAATTATTCGAGAGCGCCTTGGCCATCGCGCCCGACGCTGAGATTGCGCGCTCGCTCGTCATCGTCACGCTGCGCCTTGGCGACAACGCTTCTGCCTCGCGCTACTTTCAAAACTATACGGCTCAACTTGGCGCAGCCACCGACCGCGCCGCAGAGCCGTCCGCGCGGGCGGAACTCGGCGCGGCCCTGCTCGCCGCGGGACTCTTCACTGAGGCTCTTGAAGAACTGAATGCCGCCGCGTCCGCCGAGCCGAATAATGTCCAGTTCATACTGCTGCTCGCGCGCGCATACTTGGCGCGCAGGGATATTAAGGGAGCGGGGCGCACGCTTGAATCGGCGGTCGCGCGCGGGCTTCAGGACGGAGCAATCTATGTCGCGCTCTCCGAAATCTACGTGCAGAGCGGGCATATCGAAAACGCGATTCCGGCCATGCGCCTCGCCATCGAGCGCGAGCCGCGGAACGAGTCTTATCACTTTCGCTACGGGATGCTGTTGACCGAAACACAAGCTCCGGCGGCAGCCGTCATTCGTCTGCAAGAAGCCCTGCGCTTGATCCCGCGTTCTCCGCGCCTCTGGTTCGCGCTCGGCATCGCGTTCTTTTCCAATCACCAGAGCGTCGAGGCGATAAACGCTTTTCAGAAGGCTCTGGACATTGACCCGAAGTTCGCGCCCGCGCTCGCTTATCTTGGAATGACGCAGGCGGAGCAGGGACAGTACAAGGTTGCGATAACGCTCTACGAACGGGCGTTGGCGCTTGATGAGAAACTGGCGATTGTCCACTATCTTGAAGCGGAAGCTGTGCTCAAAGACGACACGCAGGCCGTCGTCGCCGCCGAGAAACATCTGGCGCGGGCCGTCGCGCTGGATGGCTCATTTGCTCCCGCGCAACTGTCGCTCGGAAAGTTGTATCAACGAGCCGACCGTCTGGAAGAAGCGGTCACGCGGTTTGAGCAGGCCATCAAGTTAGACCCGAATCTGGCCGAAGCTTACTACCAGCTTGGGCGCGTCTACATACGCCTCAAGCGCAAGGACGAAGCGCAGACGGAGCTGGCGACTTTCAAGCGCTTGAGCGACGCGCAGAAAGAGCAGTCGCAGAACGACCGGCGCGAGATAGTGCGGCGTCTGGCAAACGTCCGTTTTTAAAATCCGGCGAACGCTCGCTTTTAGAGAAAGGGGAATCACCGATGTTGAATGTGCAGCGTTTAATCCGGGTCGCGCTCGGCCTTTGTCTGGCGTTCGTCGCCGTCGTCAAGGTCAACGGGCAGCAGCCCGCGGCCACGCCGACGACGCAGCAGCCCGCCAACTCGCAGGCGGCGGCTTTCAATCAATGGGGCGACGAGTTTGACGGCAACGCGCTGGACGAGAGCCGTTGGGAACGTTTTAGTTTCGAGGGCGGCGGCGGCAAGCTTGAGTTGAAAGACGGGCAGCTTCGATTGCGCAGCATGAACCACACACGCTCCGGCGTGAGAAGCAAACAGGAGTTTACCTCCGACCGCTTCAGCGTCGAGGCCAGAGTCGCAAGGGTCGGGCAGCAACTCCTGGAGCCCGCCGATAAATCTTCGCCTCTCGGTTTTGCCACGCTGACGATTCTCTTCGACAGCGGCGGGCGCAATCGCATCGAATGGATTCTCACCAGCGAAGGCACGTTTGAAGCCTGGGCTGTCGTGGACGGACAGGGCGAGCGGCTTGACAATCGCAAGCTCGGCACGAAGCTGAAGAATCCCGTGCTGGCCGTCATCCGGCGCGGCGATGAATTTCTCTTCATACTCAACGGGCCGGACAGTCCTCCGCAAGATGCTCAAGTCGGCCTGACGAAAGTTATCAAGAATATGCCGCGCGCCTTTCGCGTGATGCTGTACGGCTTCGGCTCGTCGGAAAACGATTGGGATGCTGTGCGCGTCGTCACGCCAAAGCAACCTTGAGCGACGCTGTGCCTGCTTTCCATGATTCATCCTTAAGGTTAAGAATTTCCGCTCGATTCCATCGAGACGAGGAGCGAGACAAAATGAGACGGCGCGAAGGACGACGACTGACGCTTCTCTGCGGCCTGACGATGTTGCTCGCATGCTCCGCCGCTCCGGCGCAACGCGGGCGGGCGCAGCGTTCGCCTTTGTCGTCAGCTACGAGCACGCCAAGCGCTCGCGCGCTCAGTTACACCAATCCTGTCTTCGATGTTGATTTTCCAGACCCGACCGTGATGCGCGCCACAGATGGTTGGTTCTACGCCTACGCCACGCAGACGATTATCAACGGGCGCACCATCAACATACAGGTAGCTCGCTCGAAAGATTTAATCAACTGGGAACACCTCGGCGATGCCTTGCCGGTCAAGCCCGGTTGGGCCAGCGAGACGCAGAAGTTCTGGGCGCCGCACGTCAGCCAGTTCGGCGACACTTACTACATGTATTTCTCCGCCGACCCGAACACGCTGACGGGCTTGTGTCTGGCCGTCGCCACCGCCAAATCGCCGCGCGGCCCTTTCACGGATAGCGGCTCGCCGCTCAAGTGCGGCGAATCATTTATCAACATCGACCCGATGGCTTTTGACGACCCGCGCACGGGCAAGCGTCTGCTCTATTGGGGCTCCGGCTTTCAACCAATCCGCGCGCAGGAACTCGCGCCCGACCGCGTAAGCTTTATGCGGGGCAGCCGACCCGTCGATTTAATCAAGACCATCAAAGATGAGAAGCCGGATAACTACCAACGCCTGATTGAAGGCGCGTGGCTGACCGAGCGCGGCGGTTATTACTACCTCTTCTTTTCGGGCGACAATTGTTGCGGCGATAAAGCTCACTACGCGGTGATGGTGGCGCGGTCGAAAAGCGCGCTCGGCCCGTTTGAAACGCTGGCCGAAGCGACCGGCAAATCCAGCAGCGCGATTCTCGAACGCAACGAGCGCTGGATTGCTCCCGGCCACAACTCCGTGTTGAGAGACGCGCACGGGCGGGACTGGATTTTTTATCACGCCATCGACGCGAACAATCGCTTTCTGAAAAATGACATCGCGGGCGATAGAGACGTGCGACGGATTATGCTGATGGACAGGCTGGTCTATCATAATGGTTGGCCGATGATTGAAAGGGGCAGCCCTTCGACAACTCGGAAGCCGGGGCCGAAGACGCGATGAGTAGCGACGCAACAAGCTTCTTCAATTGCGAGCAACGTGAATCGAGAAAGCAGGGCGGCGATGTCTGAATCAAGCGAGACGGAAGGCATGCATCGAAGGCGAATAACGCTTCATGATGGACGCTATCTCATCTTCTATACTTTCGATGAGCCGTCCGTCGCAGCCGCGCACGATAAAGCGGACGCGAGCCTCGGCCTGCCTGAGCCGGAAGCTGAGCCCGAAGCGGAGGAGGAGCGTCGTGTCTGAACTGCGCTGGAATCCTCTGCTCGGCGAATGGGTCGCCACCGCGACACACAGGCAGGAGCGCACCTTTCTGCCGCCCGCAGATTTTTGCCCGCTCTGCCCGACAAAAGAGGGCGGCTTTCCGACCGAAGTTCCCGAAAGCGCGTACGACATCGTTGTCTTTGAAAATCGCTTTCCTTCCTTGCGCGCTCATCCGCCCGCGCCCGCCGTTGAGGGAACGGAACTCTATCCCGTGCGCCCCGGTCAGGGCGTCTGCGAAGTGATTGTCTATACGCCGAACCATCGCTCGACGCTGGCCGCCGAGCCGGTCGAGCAGATTTACAAACTGGTGCGCGTCTGGATTGACCGCTTTCGCGAGTTGGGCGCGCTCGACTTCGTTGACTACGTTTTCGAGTTCGAGAACAAGGGCGAAGCTATCGGCGTCACACTGCATCACCCGCACGGGCAAATCTACGCTTACCCTTTCATCCCGCCGCGCATCGGGCGCGAGCTTGAGCAGTCGCGCGCTCATCAACAAGAGACGGGCCGTTGCCTGCTCTGCGATATTGTCGCCGAAGAGCGGCGCGACGGGCGCAGGATAATCGCCGAGAACAATTCCTTCGTCGCTTATATTCCATTCTTCGCGGGCTACCCGTACGAAGTTCACATAGCGTCTTCGCGCCATCTTCAAGCCCTCACCGATTTTGACGAAGCAGGGCAGCGCGACCTCGCAGAGTTGCTCAAGATGTTGCTCGTCGCTTATGACAAACTTTTCAATCTCTCGTTTCCCTACATCATGGCGATTCACCAGCGACCGACCGACGGCAAGCGTTATGACTATTACCATTTTCACATAGAGTTTTACCCGCCGCTGCGCACCGCGACGAAGCTGAAGTATCTGGCGGGCAGCGAGACGGGAGCCGGGATGTTCATCAACGACACGCTCGCCGAAGAGAAGGCCGCGGAGTTGCGCGCACACGTCGCTCCGGTCGCTTGGAAGGGAATCGAGTCTTGATTGAAGCGAACGCCCTTAGAGTCGCCTTCGGCGAAAGGTTCGGTGGCGGAGAGCCGAGGCTGTTCGCCGCGCCCGGTCGCGTCAACATGATTGGCGAGCACACGGATTACAACGAAGGCTTTGTGCTCCCGATGGCGATTGACCGCGCGACCGTCGTGGCGGCGAGGACAAACGGCAGCCGCCGCGTGCGCGTTCATTCGCTCAACCTGGACGAGACGGCTGAGTTTGACCTTGATGCTCCCGGCCCACGCCAGCGCGGCATCTGGCTCGACTATGTTGAAGGCGTCGCTCAATCCTTGTTGGCGCGCGGCCTCGCCCTTCGCGGGGCCGACATGTTGCTCGCGTCGGATGTGCCTGTCGGAGCAGGGCTGTCATCCTCCGCCGCGCTCGAAATATCCGTGGGCAGCGCGCTGCTTGGCGTCTCGGAGATTGAGCTTGGCAAGGTTGAACTTGCGCTCGCGGGGCAGCGCGCGGAGCATGATTACGTCGGCACGAAATGCGGCATCATGGATCAACTCGTCGCCGCTTGCGGGAGGCGCGGACACGCGCTCTTGATTGATTGTCGCTCGCTTGAGATAACGCCGATTCCTTTGAACACCGCGGGGACGACGATTGCGATTTGCGACACGCGCGTCAAGCACGAATTGTCCTCTTCGGAGTACAACACGCGCCGCGCCGAATGCGAGCGCGGCGTCGAGTTGCTCAAGTCTTGGCTGCCCGGCATCCGCTCGCTACGCGACGTGAGCCTGAGCGATTTGCAGGCGCACGAGGAAAAATTGCCCGAACCCGTTCGCTCGCGCTGCCGCCATGTGGTGACGGAAAACTCGCGGACGCTCGCGGCGGCTGACGCGCTGCGCGCCGATGATTTCGGCGAGATGGGACAACTCATGTATGCGAGTCATGTCTCCTTGCGTGATGATTACGAAGTGAGCAGCAGGGAGTTGGACGTGCTGGTCGAGATTGCCGCTACGGTTGAAGGCGTCTACGGCTCTCGCATGACGGGCGGCGGCTTCGGCGGCTGCACGGTCAACCTGCTTCGCCGCGCGGCGCTTGAGAAATTTCAGGAGCAGGTCGCGGCTGAGTATAATAAAGCCACCGGCACGACTGCGACCATCTACATTTCAGAACCCGGCGACGGCGCAAGAGAGATTACAGGGTTGCCGTAAGCATCTCTTGAACTGAAAATCTATGACGGCAAAGATGCGGATTAAAGATGTGGCGCGCGCGGCGGGAGTCTCGACCGCGACCGTCTCGCACGTGCTTAACAAGACGCGATTCGTTTCCGACGAGACGCGCGAAAAGGTGCTGCGCGCCATCGAAAGCTGCAACTATTATCCGAACGCTAACGCGCGCTCTCTGGCTTCGGGCCGCAGCAACACGCTCGGACTCTTAATCTCGGACATCTCGAACCCGTTCTTTCCCGAACTCGTCAAGAGCATCGAAACCATCGCCTTCGAGCGCGGCCAAGAGGTGATTCTGGCGAACACGGATTACGACGACGAGCGCACGTTGAGCAACGTTCGACACTTCATCGAACGCAAGGTGGCGGGCGTCGTCCTGATGACTTCCGAACTGGACAGGGCTTTGATTGACGAACTGGCGCGCTGTCATGTGCCGGTCGTCTTCCTTGACATCGGTTCGGCTGGCATTTGCATGAGCAACATCGTTGTCGATTACGAAGCGGGAATTAGCGAAGCCATCAATCATCTACACTGGCTCGGTCATCGAAAGATTGCCTACATCGGCGGCCCCGGTCGCCTTCGTTCAGCCGCCAAGCGTCTCGAAGCTTTTCGTGATTCGATGGCGCACCAGCTTCCTGAAACGACGCCGCTGGAAATTTATGAAGGCGATTTTCGTCTCGAAGGAGGAAGGCGCGTGGCGCGCGAGATGCTCGCTCTGGGAAATCTGCCGACCGCCGTGGTGGTCGCCAACGACATGATGGCCCTCGGCTTGATGAAAGAATTTCATGAGCGCGGCCTTCATGTCCCAGACGATATTTCCATCGTCGGGTTCGACGACATAGCCTTCGCCGAACTGAGCAATCCGCCGCTGACGACCGTCTGCCTGCCGCGCGTTGAGCTTGGGCGCAAAGCGGTCGAAGCTTTAATGGCAAGCATTGAGCATCCGGAAAGCCTTGGCGTCGAAATCAACGTTTCGACCTATCTCATCTTGCGTGATTCCACTGCGCCGCCGAAAGAACCGGCGCAGCGCAATCAAGCCGGTCAGGAAATCAAGCACAACAGCATTGTCTGACAACGAGCCGCCGGGCGTTTGTGTCAGCCAAAGCTTATCAAGAAGGATTTGAGGGTTACATGGGAAGACCGATATTGAACAAGCAATCGCTGCTGCGCGCGGCTTGCGCCGCTTTGTTGCTGGCCGTCGCTTTGGGAGACGTTGCAGCGCAGCGCAGCCGCAGTAACGCTTACACGAATCCGGCGATGGCGGGCGATTTCCCGGACCCGTCGGTCATCCGCGTCGGCCAGGACTACTGGGCGGCGGCGACCTCATCCGATTGGGCGCCGGAGTTTCCCCTCTTGCACTCGCGCGATTTGGTCAACTGGCAAGTGGTCGGCGCGGTCTTCCAGCAGCGTCCCGCGTGGTCAAACGGAAGCTACTGGGCGCCGGAAATCTCGGAGCATCTTGGCCGCTTCTTCATCTACTACGCGGCGCGCAAAAAAGACGGCCCGATGTGTGTGGCCGTGGCGACGGCCATGCGACCGCAGGGGCCTTACAAAGACCACGGCCCGCTTGTTTGTCAGGAAGTCGGCTCGATTGACGGGTTCCCCGCGACGGATGAAAGGGGCGCGCGTTATCTGCTCTGGAAGGAAGACGGCAATAGCGTGAGCAAGCCGACGCCCATCTGGGCGCAAGCCTTGTCGCCGGACGGCACGCGATTAGTCGGCGAGCGGCGCGAGTTGTTCCACAACGATCAGGCTTGGGAAAAGCACGCTTCGTTGCCTTACGGCGATCTAGTCGAAGGGCCAGCCATCGTTCGTCACAACGGCTGGTTTTATCTCTTCTACTCCGGCAACTTCTGCTGCGCCAGAGAGTGCAACTATATGATAGGCGTCGCGCGTTCGCGCAAGCTTCTAGGCCCCTGGGAAAAGAATCCCGGCAATCCAATCATGCGCGGCAACGAGACTTGGAAATGTCCCGGCCACGGCACAATCGTTACCGATACGAGAGGGCGCGACTTTCTTCTTTATCACGCTTACAAGGCAAACGATTTTGTCTACGTCGGAAGGCAAGCCTTGCTGGATGAAATCAAGTGGGGCGCGAACGGCTGGCCGGCAATCAACGAAGGGCGCGGGCCGAGCGTGAACGCGGCTTCGCCGTTCGGCGTTCCTGACCGCAGGGCCGAGTATGCATTCTTTGACGACTTTACTTCCAAGCGATTGACGACGGGCTGGCAGTGGCCGCAAGGCAACGAGCCTGACATCAGGATAGAGAGCCGGAACACGGGCCAACTCGTGCTCGCCGCGTCGAGCGCGAGCGAGAGCAAGGTTGAAGCGTTGAGCGCGGCGCTGGCGCGTTCGACCACGGTTGGCGATTACGTTGCGACGACCAGCGTTAAGACGAAAGAGATGCGACCGAACGCTGTGGCCGGGCTATCGGCTTACGGCGACGGCGAGAACGCGCTCGGCGCTTCGGTCATGGCTAATCGCGTCATGCTGTGGCGCGTCGAAAAGGGAGCGATGCGAATGGTCGCGGAGATGAACGCCGCCAACAACGGCTCTCTCTTCCTACGCATGACGGCGCGCGAGGGCCATCTTTATCGCTTCGCCTTCAGCCGCGACAATCGCAGGTGGACGGAGGTGGGCGAAGAGTTGGACGGCCAGTACTTGCCGCCATGGGACAGGGGCGTGCGCGTCGCCCTGACGGCGGGCAAGGCGCCCGCGCTCTTTGACTGGCTGCGCATCACGCCTTCTTCGCGTTGAAGACGGCTTCGCTTTGGTATCTCAAATTATCGGGGAGCAGGAACATGAAAAATTTCAACGGCAGAGGGAAGCTGGCGGCCAGTTTGATAATCGCGGTTGTCGCCATGATGGTCATCAACGGGGCGGGCTGCGCGAAGAAGGGCAGCCGTGGAGACGCGCAGGGCAAAGGCGCGCTCAAAATCGGTTTCTCGCAGATGGAGGAAAACAACCCCTGGCGCATCGCTGAAACCAACAGCTTGAGAGACGAAGCGAAGAAGCGCGGCGGGAAGTTTGAACTGGTCGTGACCAACGCGCAGGGGCAGACTTCGAAGCAAGTCTCGGATGTCGAAGATTTAATCGCGCAGCGTGTGGACGCGATTTTTCTCGCGCCCCGCGAGTTCGAGGGCTTGGGTTCGGCGCTCCAACGCGCGAAGCAGGCGAACATTCCAGTCTTCCTGATTGACCGCGAGGCGGCGGGCACGGCGGGCCAGGACTTCGTGGCCTTTCTCGGCTCCAACTTTGTAGAGCAGGGCAAGCGCGCTGGCGATTGGTTGGTCAAACGGACGAACGGGAAAGCCGGAATCGTGGAGTTGACCGGAACCGCCGGAGCGTCCGTCGCGCGCGACCGTTCCGCCGGATTCAAGGAGGCGATTCAGAGTTCGCCCGACATGAAAATCCTCGCTTCGCAGACCGGAAATTTTTCGCGCGCCGAAGGGCAAAAGGTGATGGAGAATATTATTCAGGCGCACGGCAAGGAGATTACAGCCGTCTATGCTCACAACGACGAGATGGCTCTCGGCGCTATCCAGGCCCTGAAGGCCGCCGGGATGAATCCGGGCAAAGACGTGCTCATCGTTTCGGTTGACGGCGAAAAGGCCGCGCTCGAAGCCATCGTGCGCGGCGAAATGAACATCACCGTCGAATCGAATCCACGCTTCGGCCCGCTGGCCTTCGACACGCTGGAAAAATTTCTCAGGAAGGAAGCCATCCCGCCCAAGATTATTCTTGAGGATAAATTCTTCGATTCCAGCAACGCCGCGCAGTTCGTCAACGAAGCATACTGACCGTCGCAAGTAGAGGAGTCTTGAGTGTCGTAGTTCAAAGGCCAAAGCCCTGCTCTTGACTTCAGACTCCTGACTCTTGATTCCTGACCTTTAAGATTATGAGCGCATCCGAACCGCTCCTCCGCATGGAGGGAATAACGAAAAGCTTCGCGGGCGTCGTGGCTCTGGCCGGAGTCAATCTCGCGCTGGAACGCGGCGAGGTTCACGCGCTGGTCGGAGAAAACGGCGCGGGCAAATCCACGCTGATTAAAATCATGACGGGCGCGTACACG
Source organism: Blastocatellia bacterium (assembly GCA_033855775.1). Classification (GTDB taxonomy): domain Bacteria; phylum Acidobacteriota; class Blastocatellia; order Pyrinomonadales; family Pyrinomonadaceae; genus DASVTR01. Next base: position 41,283 of record JAWVFT010000032.1, read on the forward strand.
CGCGACGCCGGAACGATGTTGCTGGAAGGCAAGGCGGTCGAGTTTCGCTCGCCGGAGGAAGCGCAAAGCGAGGGCGTGGTCGCCGTTTATCAGGAAGTCAACCTGCTGGCCTTCCGCACGGTCGCCGAAAATATTTACCTAGGTCGAGAGCCGCGCCGCTTCGGCCTTATTGACTGGAAGCGCATGAACGCGGACGCCGCCGCCTTGCTCAATCGTTTGGGACTTGAGATAGACCCGCGCGCCACTCTCGGCAGCCTGAACATCGCGCTCCGGCAAATGATAGCCATCGCGCGCGGCGTCTCGTTCGGCGCCAAGGTCGTCGTCCTGGACGAGCCGACCAGTTCGCTGACCGAGCGCGAAGTCTCCATCCTTTACGATGTCATCCGCCGCCTCAAGGCGGAAGGCACGGCGGTCGTTTACATCAGCCATCGCTTCGACGAACTCTACACGGTGTGCGACCGCGTGACGGTCTTGCGCGACGGAAAGTTTGTCGCCACGCGCCCGCTCGCCGGTCTGGAAAAACTAGACCTCGTTTGCCTGATGCTCGGCAAACAGCGCGACGAGTTGCGACAAGGCACGACCGCCTTTGAGCAACACGACGCCGCGCGGGAAGCCGTGCCGCTCTTGCGCGCCGAAAACCTGACGCGCGGGCGCAAGCTGAATCGAGTGACGATTGATGCTGCGCGCGGCGAGATTGTCGGCGTCGCCGGACTGCTCGGCTCCGGCCGCACGGAGACTGCGCGGGCCATCTTCGGCGCGGACAAGATTGAAGAGGGCGAGATTTATCTTGAAGGCAAAGCTCTCAAGCTGCGTTCGCCGCGCGACGCCATCAAGGCCGGGCTCGCCTTTCTCTCCGAAGACCGCAAGGCCGAGGGCATCATCCCTGAGTTATCCGTGAGAGAGAATCTGACGCTCGCCGCTCTGCCCGCTTTGACACGGCTCGGCGTCGTCTCGCGCGCTCGCCAGCAAGAGCTTGTTGACCGCTTTATGAAGCGGCTCGGCATCAAGGCCGCGAGCGCGGAGCAGAAGATACGCGAACTCTCCGGCGGCAACCAGCAGAAGGTGCTGCTGGCGCGCTGGCTCTGCAAGAATCCGAAGTTTCTTATCCTGGATGAGCCGACGCGCGGGATAGACATTGGCGCGAAGGGCGAGATTCAGGAGTTGATAAACGAGTTGGCCGCGTCGGGGCTTGGCGTCCTGATGATTTCATCCGAGCTTGAAGAGTTGGTCGAGGGCAGTTCGCGTGTCGTCATCATGCGCGACGGGCAGCGCGTCGGCGAGTTGCGCGGGCCTGAGATTTCGCAGGACGCGATTATTCACGCGATGGCTGAAGGCGACGCGGCGCAGGCTTCCACGCCGCCGGATGAAACGGCGAATGACGCTTTGAGCGACGAACGAGCAACGCGGGAGTAGAGAAGAGTATGCAGAACGCCGGACAGGCAGGGCGGACGCAAAGCGCGGGCGGGGCATGGTCGCGCCTCGGCGCGCTAGGCCCAACCTACGGGGCTCTCGCCGCGCTCCTCTTGCTCATCATCGCCAATGCCGTCTTCACCAGAAATTTTTGGGACATCAATAACTTCTGGAACATCCTCTTGCAGGTCGCGCCGACGATGCTCGTCGCAACCGGAATGACGTTCGTGATAGCGACGGGCGGCATAGACCTTTCGGTCGGCTCTGTGATGGCGATTGCCGCGTCAATGGCCGCCATCAATCTTGAGCGCGGCATTCTGCCCGCGGTGTGCATCGCTCTGCTCGTCACAACCGCCGTCGGCGCGCTCAACGGAACGCTCATTTCCATCTTTCGCATTCAACCGATTATAGTCACGCTCGCCGTCTTGATTGCCGGGCGCGGGCTGGCGCAGATTCCGAGCGAAGGGCGTTTGATAGAGTTCAAGGGACACTATCCGGCGTTTGAATATTTAGGCACGGGCTACGTCGGGCCGATTCCCGTGCAAGCGCTGGTCATGCTGTTGGTCGTCGCCGCCGCCATCTTTGTGATGCGCGCGACGAGCTTCGGGCGTTACGTGGTCGCGGTCGGCGGCAACGAAAATGCTTCGCGGCTGGCGGGCGTTAAAGTGCATCGCACGAAGATTGCGGTCTATGCCTTGAGCGGCTTGCTGGCGGGCCTGGCCGGGCTCATCGAATCGGCGCGCGGCGGAGCCAGCGACCCGTCCAACGTCGGGCAGGGAATCGAACTCGATGCCATCGCGGCGGTCGTCATCGGCGGCACAGCCCTGACGGGCGGGCGCGCGACCATCGGCGGCACGGTCATCGGCGCGCTGATGATGCAGGTGATAACCACCAGCTTCAACATGCAGGGGATACAGTTCGCGTGGTCTTTGGTCATCAAGGCCGCGATTATCATCGTCGCCGTTTACGTCCAGCGACCGAAAGTTGCATAAGCGATGAAAGCCTTGCTCTTGATAGTTTCGCATTCATCCTTTCAGACGGGGAGAAGGTTATGAGTCAGGCAGCCGCCGCCATTGATGATGCAGGCTCGACGCGCGGACGTGTCGCGCGCGCGAAGTTTGCGTCCTTCATCCAGCGTCAGGGAGCGTTGGTGGCCCTCATTCTCGTCTGCCTCTTCGCTTCGTGGCGGTACGGAACTTTTCTCGATAACGGCAGCTTTCTGACGGGGCAAAATCTGCTCAACGTCGTCGCGCAAAACAGCATGGTCGGCTTGATTGCGCTCGGCATGACGTTCGTTATTTTGACAGGCGGCATAGACCTTTCCGTCGGCTCGCTGCTGGCGGTCGGAGGCGTCATCGCCGCGACGCTGGCCGGGAACAACTTCATCGTCGTGCTCGTTGTGTCGGTTGGGGCGACGACGCTGCTCGGCCTTCTCAACGGGCTGGTGATAGCGAAGGTTCGCATACAGCCGTTCATCGTGACGCTGGCGATGATGATTGCCGCGCGCGGCCTTGCTCTGCGCGTGGCGCACGAAAAGCCCATCGAGATCAGGAACATGACGGGCGGGTTTCGTTGGCTCTGGCAAGGCATGATTGGCCCGCTGCCTGTCCCGATTGTCATGCTGGTTGCGGCCTACTTCATCGGCTGGCTCGTCCTCAATCACACACGCTTTGGCCGTCATGTCTATGCGCTCGGCGACAACGAAGAGGCGGCTCGTTTGATGGGCTTGAACGTCGGTCGCGTGACGCTCGGCGTGTATGCTTTGAGCGGCGCGCTGGCGGGGCTGGCGGGCGTGATACTCGCTTCGCGGCTCGGCTCCGGGCAGCCGGTCGCGGGGGCTGGCTTTGAGTTGGACGCCATCGCGGCGGTGGTCGTCGGCGGCACACTTTTGACGGGCGGGCAGGGCGGCGTCGGCTCGACGCTGGTCGGCGTGTTGCTGCTCGGCGTGCTCTTCAACATCCTGAATAATGAGGGCGACTGGATTGGCTCTTACTGGCAGGGCGTGTTGCGCGGCATCTTTTTGCTCGCCGTCGTCATCATTCAAAACAGGCTCAGCGCGAGAAAGCGATAGCGGCGCTTGCGGCTCTCCGGTCAAACGACGCTGCATGAAATCTCTTGACGTTAAATGATGAACGGCATGAGCAAGGGGCGATACAGCCTGACTGAAATCGAAGCCTTCACACGGCAGGCGTTGACGGACGGCTACTGCTTGCTGCCGGAGCATTTCTCGAAGGCGAAGCTCAAGTTGTGGAGCGAGGCTTTCGCGCCCTTGCTTGAACAGCATATCGCGCGCGAGGGCCATCTACAGAATCGCGGCCCCGGTCGTTATTACGTCACGCTGCCTTTCGCAGAGCCTTTCAACGAGCCTGCTTTTTATGAAGATGAAGACGTGCTGGCCATTGTTCAAGGGCTGGTCGGCGAAGACCCCTTGATGCCGCAGCTTGCCACGGACACTCCCGTCCAAGGCTCCGATTATCAGGAGATTCACAGAGACGCTCCGCCCTTGTTTCCTGAGACGGGACAGGAGACGCTTGCCTTTCAACTGGCCGTCAATTTCCCGCTCGTCGAAGTGACGATTGAGAACGGCCCGTTTGAAATCGCTCCCGGCACGCACATGCTCTCGAAGGAAGAAGGACTGCGCCGCATCGAGGCGGGCGAGATACAGTTAAAGCCGCTGACGATGCGGCTCGGCGATGTGCTGATTCGTGATGTGCGCGGCCTGCATCGCGGGACGCCGAATCGCGCCGCGACGCCGCGCCCAATGGTCGTCATCGGCTACAGCCGCCGCTGGCTCTTTCGCCCCGAAGTCTCCATTCGCGTCCCGCGCTTCATTCTCGACACGCTCTCCGGCAGAGCGCGCCGCCTGCTTCGTTTCAATCCCGTGGTCGAATCCCTGGACGACCAATCGGAGACGGAGAGTTACCAGTCATTCGCTTACTGAAGCGCGTTCGCTACCAGCGCGCCTGCCCCGAAGCGTTTAGCTCAGGAGAACATGGAGTGGAAAAGGTCACTTACCTCAATCAGCCCAATTGCTACAAGCTGACGAACGGGACAGTCGAGGTTATCGTCACGACCGACACCGGCCCGCGAATCATTCGTTATGGATTCCCCGGCGGCGAGAACATTCTGGGCGAAGTCCCCGAAGCGGTTATCAAGACGGAGCTCGGAGACTGGAAGCCGTGGGGCGGCCATCGTCTCTGGGCCGCGCCCGAAGCAAACCCGCGCTCCTACGCGCCCGACAATAGCCCTGTTGATTTCGAGTCGGCTGACGCCCGTTCTATCCGGCTGACGCAAACAGTTGAAGCACGGACGGGCATTCAAAAGGAGATGACCGTGAGCCTTGAGCCGACGGGCTCCGGCCTGACCATCTCGCACAAAATCACCAATCGCGGCTTGTGGAGCATCAAGCTGGCGCCGTGGGCTTTGACGATTATGAACGGCGGCGGCGTCGCTATTGTGCCGCAGGAGCCGTATCGCTCATGGGAAGAGGAACTGCTTCCGGCCCGCCCGCTCGTCCTCTGGCATTACACGGATTTGAGCGACGCGCGATGGTCTTTCGGCCCCAAACTTATTCAATTGAAAACGGATGAAGCGATGGCGGCTCCGCAGAAAATCGGCATCGGCAACAAGCAAGGGTGGGCCGCTTATCATCGCCGGGGCGTTTTGTTCGTCAAGCAATTCGGCTATGTCGAAGGCGCGAGCTATCCGGATTATGGTTGCAACAACGAAGTCTATACAGCGGGCGCGTTCATCGAGATAGAATCGCTCGGCCCCTTGAGCCGGCTCGAACCGGGCGCAGCCGTTAGCCACGAAGAACGCTGGCGGCTGCGTCAACACGTCGAGCTTGATGGCAGCGAGGAATCAATAGCGGCGGCGGTCGGCCCTTGCCTCGTCCCTGCTCATGTCAGTGATTAGAGCGACGAAGCTTCACGGCTCTTTAACATCGTTCAGCTTGGCTTCGCTCAATAGCTTTTGAGTTATCACGGCCTGTCTCACAAAATCCGCCCTGCGCTCTGCTTCCTGCGCTTGCGCCAGATATCTCTCGGCGGTGGCGGAGTTTTCGCTTTCAGTCAAGCTCCTGGCCATGTGGCGCAACAGCAGCACGCTCTCTTCGATGGCGCGAATCGCGTTCCACAGAGAATCCTCGACTCCTTTGGTTATCTCCGAAAGGAGACTGTCAACGGAATAGGCGTGGCCCGTGTGGCAACGAAAGCGGATGCGCTGCTCTTCGTTCAACTGCAAGAGCACGCCATGACATTCCGGGCAGGCGTAGTTGGACGGCTCGCCGAGCGTGAGCACGCCCGCATCGAGGGCTACATCTTCCTTGGCGATTCTGACTTCTATCTTCATCTCCTTTGGCGCTTGACGCTCTCCTTCCTCTGTCATCGGTGTGCTCGCAAGACGCGCCAGCAGTGGCGCAATCTCGCCGACGGGCAGGCAATGGTCAACCTTCACTTGTCGCATCGCGCTGTGGGGCATGGAGGGGGCGAGAGCTTCCTCCGGGTCCTGGACGATGGCTGTCCCGCCGAGTCGCTTCACGGCCCAGAGGCCCGCCGTGCCGTCGTCCAGATTGCCCGTCAAAATCAGTCCGATGACGCGCGGGCCGTAGACCTGCGCCGCCGAACGAAAGAGCGGGTCAACGGCGGGGCGAAAGCGATTCTCTTTCGGCCCGCGCGTGATGCGGACGCGGTTAGGCTCAATGACGAGATGATGGTCTGGCGGCGCGACGTAGATTCTGCCGTGTTGAATGGCTTCCTTGTCCAGGGCATTCGACGCGGGCAAGGCTCCGGCGCGAGCCAGTATGTCGGCCAGAATGCCGGGCGACTGCGGCGCGGTGTGCAGCACGACGAAGACGGAGGCCGGGAAGTCCTGCGGCAATCCGCGCGCAATTGTCCTCAGAGCTTCAATGCCGCCCGCCGAAGCTCCGATGACGATGATGTCTCTGGTTAGCACTTGAAGCCCTCCTTGATTCAACAGACCCTGCGCGAAAATTGAAAGCAAACGGTAGCCAGCAGACGCGTTGAAATTGATGTGTGTTTTATAACACACGAGGCGACGAACGCAGGCGCCAATAATGCTCAACTATACTTTGGATATGAGTTGAACTACACTTCTCTCTCTGACCGGCGCTGACCTCCTTTAAAAGTAAGCATCGAAAAAGAAAAGGCGGGCGGCTTGAGCCTTTAATTTCAAGCCTGACCAAGACCGTTTCCAGTTTTAGCATTCGTGAACGAAGAGGATTTACCAGATGAGCGGCAACTTTGAAGGCCATGATGTGAGCGGCTTGCCAGAGGGGAGCCGTCATGCGGGCGACGACTTTTGGGTCGTGGGCCTCGGCGCGTCGGCGGGCGGCATCAAGGCTTTAAAGGATTTCTTCGCGCACGTGCCGCGCGATAGCGGCATGGCTTACGTCGTCATCCTGCATCTCTCGCCCGAACATGAGAGCCATCTGGCGGAGGTCTTGCAACTCGCCACGGAGATGCCGATCACGCAGGTGCGCGGCTCCGTTCGGATTGAGCCGAATCACGCCTACGTCATCCCGCCGAACAAGAGCCTCGCGATGAACGACGGGCATCTGACGCTCTCCGAGGTTAAGCGCATTGAGGAGCGCCGCGCGCCGGTTGACATCTTCTTCCGCACGCTCGCAGAGTCGAAGCACGCGCGCGCCGTCAGCGTTGTGTTGTCCGGCACAGGCTCGGACGGCTCGATGGGCATGAAGCGCGTCAAGGAGATGGGCGGCGTCTGCGTCGTGCAAGACCCGCGGGAAGCGGAATACTCGGACATGCCGCGCCACTCGATAGCGACGGGGCTGGTTGACTACGTGCTGCCCGTCTCGGAGATTCCGCAAAAGCTCATCGCTTACAAAGAGGGCGCGGCGCGGACTCGCATCCCGGTCGAGCCGCTCGAACGCGCTGAGACGGACGAGCAAGCCTTGCGCCAAATCTTCACGCAGTTGAGGGTGCGCACAGGGCATGACTTCACGAACTACAAGCGCGCGACCGTCCTGCGTCGCATCGAGCGCCGCCTCAACGTCAACGAACTGTCAGACCTGCAAGCCTACGCGGGCTTCATCCGCGCGCGCCCTGATGAAGCGCACGCGCTGCTCAAAGACTTGCTCATCAGCGTCACCAATTTCTTTCGTGACGGCGAAGCCTTTGAGGCTCTCGAACGCGGCTTCATCCGTCGTCTCTTCGAGGGCAAAGCGGCTGGCGAGCAGGTGCGAGTCTGGGTGGCCGGATGCGCGACCGGCGAAGAAGCCTACACGATGGCGATGATGCTCGCAGAGTTTACGGAGAATGTGGTGGGAGCGCCGACGGCGCAGGTCTTCGCCACGGACATAGACGAGCAGGCCATCTCGACGGCGCGGGCGGGTTTATACACCAACGCGGACGTGGCCGACATCTCGCCCGAACGGCTGCGCCGCTTCTTCATCAAGGAGCCGAACGGCTATCGCGTGCGCCGCGAGTTGCGCGAGATGGTTCTCTTCGCGCATCACAACCTCATCAAAGACCCGCCCTTCCTGCATCTCGATTTGGTTTCGTGTCGCAACCTTCTCATCTATTTCAACCGCACGGCGCAAGAGCGCGTCATGCAGGTCTTCCACTTCGCTCTTAATCCCGGCGGCTTCATGTTTCTAGGCTCCTCCGAATCGGTTGACGGCTCAACCGACCTCTTCATGACCGTTGATAAAGAGGCGCACATCTATCAGAGCCGCGCGGTGGCCGCGCGCCTGCCGCTGCCGGTCAACGACCACGCGGTCACGCGCCGCGTCGCAGAGCAACGCCACAAGGATGAGAGCCTTCAGGAAACACGCGCGATAGAACGTCTCTCCTACGCAGACCTGCACCAGCGTCTCGTCGAGCAGTACGTCCCGCCCTCTGTCGTCGTTAATGAAGAGTATGACATCGTGCATCTCTCCGAGCGCGCCGGACGCTACATGCAAGTGGCGGGCGGCGAGCCTTCGCACAATTTGCTCAAGATGGTGCGCCCGGAGATTCGCATGGAGCTACGCACGGCCTTGTATCAGGCCGTGCAGAAACGCGCCAGCGTCGAGGCGCGCGGCGTCGCCGTGCCTTTCGAAGACAGAACGCGCCTCGTCAACCTGCTCGTGCGCCCGGTCTTCAGCGAAGGCGACAGCGCGCGCGGCTTCATCCTCGTCGTCTTCGAGGACGCGGGCGAGGGAGCGGAGAGCGCGGGCGAGGGAGCGGCGGAAGCGATTATCGCCGCTGAGCCTGCGGCGCGTCAGCTTGAGGATGAACTGGTGCGGGTCAAGGCGCAGTTGCGCGCGACGGTCGAGCAGTATGAGACGCAGGCCGAAGAGATGAAGGCGTCGAACGAAGAGTTGCAGGCGATGAACGAGGAACTGCGCTCGACCGCCGAAGAGTTGGAGACATCAAAGGAAGAGTTGCAATCGGTCAACGAAGAACTGACCACTGTTAATCAGGAATTAAAGATTAAAATCGAAGAGCTCAGTCAGGCCAACAACGATTTTAGAAACCTGATGAACTCGACCGACATCGGCACAATCTTCCTCGACCGCGCCCTGCGCCTCAAGCTCTTTACGCCGCGCGCCCGCGATGTCTTCAACCTGATTCCGGCGGATGTCGGCAGGCCGCTTTCCGACATCACGGCTCATCTCGCCGATGCCGACCTGCTCGCGGACCTTGAGCGCGTCCTGACCAGCCTGCAACCCGTCCAGCGCGAAGTCAAGACGCACGAAGGACGCTGGCACCTGATGAACATCTTGCCGTATCGCACGACGGAAGACCGCATCGAGGGCGTCATCGTGACGTTTCTCGACATCACCGCGCGCAAGGAGGCGGAAGGCCACTTGCGCGAAAGCGAAGAGCGTTTGCGCCTGCTCATCGAGAGCGTCACGGACTACTCCATCATCATCCAGAGCGTGGAAGGGATAATCGAAGTCTGGAATCCGGGCGCGGAGCGCATGTTCGGCTTCACGAAAGCGGAGGCCATCGGCCAGCCTATCGAAATTATCTTCACGCCCGAAGACCGCGCAAGGGGCGCGCACCTTGAAGAGATGAAGCGGGCGCTCGAAGCAGGGCATGCGGCTGACGAACGCTGGCACTTGCGCAAGGACGGCTCGCGCTTTTACGTGAGCGGCGTGCTGACGCTGCTGCGCGACGGCAAGTTGAGCGGCTACGCCAAGATTGCGCGCGACCTCACGGAGAGCAAGCGGACTGAGGAAGCACTGCGCCGCGCGCATGAGGAACTGGAACGGCGAGTCGCGGAGCGAACGCGCGAACTGGCGGAAGCCAACGAGGCTTTGCGGTCGGAAAACGTCGAGCGCAGGCGCATTGAAAAAGCGCGCCTGCAACTGCTCCGGCAACTCGTCCGCGTGCAGGACGACGAGCGGCGCCGCATCGCCCGCGACATACACGACCACCTCGGCCAGCAATCAACCGCGCTCCGGCTCAAGCTCGAATCCCTCAAAACTTTGTGCCTCCAGCACGAGGAGTTGTGCGAGCCGGTCGCGCAGACGCAGGAGATTGCCGCGCGACTCGACGCCGACGTTGACTTTCTAGCGTGGGAGTTGCGCCCCGCCGCGCTCGACGATTTAGGGCTGGCCCCGGCCCTCGCCAACTTCGTCAAGGAATGGTCAAAGCACTACGGCATCACGGCTGACTCTCACACCACGGGCATGGACGACGAACGCCCTTCACCGGAAGTCGAAATCAATCTCTACCGCATCGCGCAGGAGGCTCTCAACAACACCTACAAGCACGCGCAGGCCAGCCGCGTTGACGTGCTCCTTGAACGACGCGACCATTCCGTCGTGCTCATCATCGAAGACAACGGCATCGGCTTTGACCCGAACGATAATGCGGAGGGCGACAGGGGGCTTGGCCTGCTCGGCATGCGCGAGCGCGCGGCTCTCGTCGGCGGCACGCTTGAAATCGAAGCCACTCCGAATCAAGGCACGACCATCTTTGCGCGCGTCCCTCTCTTGTTCGCGGAAGAAGGAGTCGTGGGGGGATGAGCAAACTACGCATTCTGCTCGCCGAAGACCACGAGACGGTGCGCGAAGGCTTGCGGCTGATAGTCAACGCGCAAAGCGACATGGAGGTCGTCGGCGAAGCGGGCGACGGTCGCACGGCCATCGCGCGCGCAGAGGAACTGCTGCCAGACATCGTTGTGATGGACGTTTCCATGCCGCAGCTAAACGGGCTGAAGGCGACGGAGAAACTGATGCAGGTCTGCCCGCAGGTCAAAGTCCTGACCCTCACGCGACATACGGATTACGGCTACCTGCAACAACTCTTGCGCGCCGGAGCCTCCGGCTATGTGCTCAAGCAAAGCCCGCCAGCCGAACTGCTTCACGCCATCCGCGCCATCGCTGCGGGCGGCAAATATCTGGACCCGGCGGTCGTCGATAAAGTCCTCGGAAGCCATGTAGGGCGGACGGCCACCTTGAGCGTCGCCGCTCAAGGTGGCCGCGTCCTTAGCGAGCGCGAAACGGAAGTCATACGTCTCATCGCCTGGGGCCACAGCAACAAAGAGATTGCCGCACGCCTCGAAATCAGCATCAAGACCGTCGAATCACATAAAGCAAACGCCATGAAGCGACTCGGCATCCACAGCCGCATAGACATCGTGCGCTTTGCCCTCCTTCAAGGCTGGCTTCAAGACACATAAAAACTTCTCCCACAGCGGATTCATCGAAACTCTCTCACAGCGGATTCCACCTGCCCTACGTCCTCTTTCACAGCACAACATCTTTTTAACCGGACAGGGAAAATCCCTAGCCACTCTTCGCTCCTTCCCTATAGTCGGCGGCTATTCATTGTGGGATAGTGAAGCCAGTTAACTTACAACGGTCGGGCGGCGTGTCAATCTGCTCTAGAGTTGATTGGCTCACACGCTCGCCATTGCGCGTTGGCGAAGTTCAGTCGAAAAGCTGAGCGGAACAAGGGGGAAAAGAAAGGGTGAGTTTGGCCAACAACTCACCCTTTTTATCACCTTAGATTTATTCAGGACGAACTCAAATTCTCCTGACGAGCAACAACCGCAAGATTCGCGGCCTATATTTTCCCGCGCTCTCTCATCATGGCTACTTTATCGCGTCAATCAAACGACCGGACGAACGCTCTTCAAGCGCGTCGGAAAGTGGCGACCGCTCGGCCACTCGTGCTCGTGGTGGAAGACCACGACGATACACGCTTCCTGCTCAGGTATCTGCTGGAGATGTGGGGCTGCCGCGTGGCGATGGCCGAAGATGGCCTGGCGGCGGTCTGTATGGCCGAGCAGACGCGCCCCGACCTCATCCTGATGGATGCCGGCCTCCCGCGTCTTGATGGTCTGGCGGCCACGCGCCGCATACGCGAACTCGCTGCCATGCACGACGTGCCGATTGTCTTTCTCTCCGGCCACGCCGAGCTTCCTTTTCGCGCCGCGGCGCTCGAAACAGGCGGCAGCGATTATCTCATCAAGCCGTTTGCGATTGACCAGCTTGAGAAAGCCCTCGAAAGACATCTCGGAAGCGGTCTGGCGGAAAAGACAAAGTAACTGCGAAAGGATTTTTTCTGATGAGCGCCTCGCTGCTCGACCAACAAAAGCTCTTCGGCCTGTTTGAACTGGACACGGCAGGAACCGTGCTCTATTCCCGAATTGAGCTGGACGACGGCGGCGACGGAATCACGCCGGATGTGGCCGGGCGCAACTTCTTCAACGACATTGCGCCGCTGGAAAACGTTGAAGAATTTCGCCGTCGCATCAGCGACTTTACTCGCAGCGAAGCGCAGGCCGACAGCTTTCATCTTTCCTGCCGGTTAAGCGATGGCCCGCTGCCCGTGAAAGTTCTACTGGCGCGCATCTGCGAGCGGTCGAACGGCACGCGCACGAAATCCATCCTCGTGCATATCAGGAAAATTTAACCGGACGCCTGGCTCGAATGCCGGATTGAACAAGCCCCTGATTTTTGAACCGGAGACGATAGATGACGAATAAAGCTGAGAGCAAGAATGAGTTTACGCTAAACGGCGCGGGCCTCGGATACCACAGCGCACAGACGGCGCCTGCCGCCCCTCTTCCGCGAGCGGAAAGGGCATCCGGCCTGAGCCGCGCGCGCACATTTATTAAGCCGGTTCCATTCAACGGACTACTCTCGAACAAGCTGCTGACGGCCCTGCCCGGCGATGATTTCGCGCGCCTTCTTCCGCACCTCGAACCTGTCTCCTTCGCTTGCGGCGAAGACCTCTACGGGTTCGAAGAAAGCATTCGTGACGTTTACTTTCCTGAGAGCCTCGTCATCTCTCATCTACATATCCTGGAGGATGGCAGCACGACTGAAGCCGCCTTAATCGGCAGGGAAGGCATGACCGGACTCTCCGCCATCTTCGCCGCTCCGCCGCCGACACATTGGACGCAGGCCATCATCACCGGCACGGCCCTCAGAATGAACGCGGAGGTTCTCAGGCAGGAGTTCGCGCGCGGCCAGGCCATGCAACGCCTCCTCCTCTCTTACGCGGGCGCGCGCATCGCGCATCTCTCCCAACGCGCCGTCTGCAATGGCCGCCATACTGTAGTTGAACGTCTATGCAGTTGGCTGCTGCTGCTTCATGATCGCGTCGGAGACAATCGGTTGCCGCTCACGCAAGAGCAAATCTCTCGTCATCTGGGCACGCGCCGCGCAGGCATCACCTGCGCCGCCAACACTCTTCGAGACAGGCAGATTATCAACTATAGTCGCGGCCAGATTCGTATCCTTGACCGCCGGGGGCTGGAACTGGCCGCCTGTGAATGTTACCGCGCGCTCAACCAGCAAAATCTCACAACGGCGCACCGTCATTGAGATAGTCATGCCCTCTGCGCATCTCAACCGCGGCCACTCCATAATCCTTGACCGTAAAAGCCCTGTCGCGTTCGCCTGCGAGCGCTGCCCGTCGCTTGAAGAAACAGTCGCTTGAAGAAGCATTCGATAACTTCCTGCTCTGGCCATTCGAAGCCATTCCAAAGCCGGGTCGCTCCCGGCTAACAAGACTCGTACTATACCGTACTAACCTCCGTTTCTTTATCTGCTACAATTTTCCCCCTGCGGCATCATATGCGGCTTAGAAATTTTTCATGCGGACACTCTTTTTCGTTGCCGGACATCAAGTGTATTAAAGCTTCATAGGTAGAACATGATGAATGAGGCGAGCGGCATTTGCGCGACAGTCCTTGTGGTCGAGGACATTGATTGGATTCGAGCCGGGATGAAGAGGTCTTTGGGAGTTTATAACTATCAGGTTATAGAAGCATCCGATGATGAAGAGGCCATCGAGATTGCTTCCCGCACATGCCCTGACCTGGTTCTGACGGAAGAACAACTGCCCGCCTTCGATGCCCTTACACACCGCCTGCGCGAACACCCGCTGCTCTGTCACGTGCCCGTCGTAATCATCAATCCCGACGCCGAAGAAGGCATTCACTACGGCGACATCAACGTGCTGCCCGACTATGGCCGGATAGAACACCTGCTCGCTGCCCTTCGAAGCCAACCATAGCTCCCAACGCGACTCGTCCGCATCCGCACGATTATTTCATTCAGCAGAACAAGCTCGGAGTCCGATAACAAAAGCTACGCACTATTCTTTGCGTGGAAAACCAAAGCGAACTCAAGATAATGTGCTTCAAGCAGGTAGCTATATCTACATCATGCGCTTGACGGTTACTTTTTCCTTACGTTCATTATGGTTCATCCGCAGATTTGGTGCAAAGATTAAGTGCTTGTCGCTATAACAAGCGGCATGGACATCACGACCTTGATTGTTGATCCAGCCGCCATCAACATCCGTCATTTCATCTCCAACCCACATTCC
>JAWVFT010000033.1:0-6991 GCA_033855775.1 Blastocatellia bacterium
CTTTGCTCTTCATCAAGCCCTGCGCTGTCTGCTCGTCGTAGCTCTTCTCTCAACGCTGCTGCTGTCCATTTCTGCCGCCGACGCGGCAACGGCGCGCTTGGGGCAGAAGTCGCAGACGACCGTTCGCGGCAAACTCGTTCGCAGCATGAAAGGCATGCAGCGGCCCGCGGCTTATGTGATGGTCACGCTGCTCAGCCCTGATAATAAACAGCGCACCGTTCCCGTCTACACGGACGCCAAAGGGATGTACTACCTTTATGCTCCGGGTGGAAAATATATCCTTGAAATCTGGGGAACACAGAAAGATGTCGTCCGAAGCTTTTACATTGATGTTCCAAACCAGCCGTATTTCGATGTGGCTCCAATCACAATACCCTAGCCCGCGCCCCTCCCAGGACCGTCCGGCAGAGCGCGCGTCCTCGATCATTCACCTCCGGTTCTTGATTACTTCAAGCAAGGATTAGTCAGACCAAGCGAGCGCCTGCCGCGTCCAAAGATTGTCGTCCTGCGTCAACTCCGTTTTAGTGTCGAGCGTGGCGGCGTTCAAGTTTTGCCTTTAAGAAGCTGAAGAGCAGTCGAACATAAGTTCGCGCAGGTGGAGGCGAAAAAATTCTAGCCTGTTGGCGTCCGTTTCATGTTATAGTGTTGGCTCCTGCTGAACAGGATTGCCCCTCCATTAGTTTCAAACAGTAGCCTCAAGCGAACATTTCAAAAGAGAGCGGTCGTGTATGACAAACTATGACTTCCTATGCCTTGGCGCGCGCGCGGGTCGCCTGCTGTGCGCCGTGCTCTTTGTGTGCTGCTCCGGGGCTTTCATTGTGGCCGGGGCGGCGACGGGCGGGATGACGCTTTTGACCGAGCCGACTTCGACCCGCGCCATCGCTCTTGAATCAACGACGCTGCTCGGCGAACCGTTTCGCCTGACGACGCCCGTTCCGTTCAGCGCAGACAATCGCACGCGCTTGATTTTCTTTGCGATGAATCTTGACTTGCTGGCGGGCGAGAGCGCCAAGGCTCTGACGGCTGACGCCGAGGACGTGGCGAAGAATCGTTATGTGCTGACGGTCGAAGACGTGCGCCCCGTGCCGGGCTTCGAGTGGATGAGCGCCATCACGGTCAGGCTGTCGGACAGTCTGGTTAATCCGGGCGACGTGCTGGTGAGAATCAACCTGCATGGCGTGGCGAGCAATCGCGTTCGCGTCGCCATCGGCCATGTGGGCGGCGGCCCTGCGGACGACCCCGGCTCCGTGCCGACGCCCGCGCCGGCGGTTGCGCCCGCGCCGACACCGACGCCGACGCCGAACCCATACACGGGAGCCGCGACCACTCCCGACACTGTTCGTTTCCTTGAGCAAGCGACCTTCGGCCCGACCGCAGCGGAAGCAGCGCGCGTGCAGGGCATGGGCTTCAAGGCTTATCTGAACGAGCAGTTCAGCGCGGCGGCTTCGAGCTATCCGACGCTCGTGTTGATGCCGACGGATAATAGTCAGGGCTGTCCGACGGGAAGCGCTGCGAGCTGCCAGCGCGACAACTATTCGAGCCATCCGCTTCAACTGAAGTTTTACCAGAACGCGCTGAACACGCAGGCCGGAAACGACCAGTTGCGCCAGCGCGTCGCTTGGGCCTTGCACCAGATTCTCGTCGTCTCCGGCGCCGACCTCAACATGCCAAGCTGGCTCGGCCCCTACTTGCAGAAGATTGACCAGAATGCTTTCGGCAATTTCCGCACGCTGCTTGGCGACATCACGCTCAATCCGGCGATGGGAAATTATCTGGACATGCTCGGCAACAACAGGAGCGCGCCGAACGAAAACTACGCGCGGGAAATCCTGCAACTCTTCTCGGTCGGGTTGGACAAGTTGAACCTGGACGGCACGCCCCAACTCGACGCGCAGGGCAATCGCATCCCGACTTACGACCAGACGACCATCACCAACTTCGCGCGCGTCTTCACGGGTTGGGTGCTGGCCGCGCAGAAGCAGACGGTCATCAATGGCACGAGCTTCAACGTCTTCAACTATCAAGACCCGATGCGCGTGACCAACGAGAATAACCACGACACGGCGCAGAAGACTTTGCTCAACGGGCAAATCCTGCCCGCGGGGCAAACGGCGGCGACGGAATTGAATGCTGCGCTCGACAACATCTTCAATCATCCGAACGTCGGCCCCTTCATCGGCAAGCAACTGATTCAGCATCTGGTCACCAGCAATCCAAGCCCTGCCTACATCGAGCGCGTGGCCTCTGTCTTCAATAACAACTGCGCGGGGCTTTACCCGGACAGTCCCTGCACGAACGCGCGGGGCGATTTGAAGGCCGTCGTGCGCGCTATCCTGCTGGACCCGGAGGCGCGCGGCGATGCGAAGACAGACCCGAACTACGGGCGTTTGCGCGAGCCCGCGCAGTTCATCACGAACATGCTGCGCGTGGCGAATGCGGCGAGCGACGGCTACCTTAATCCGCGGTCAATCGCGCTCGATCAGGACGTGTTGAGGCCGCCGACGGTGTTCAGTTATTTTCCGGCGGACTACACGGTGCCGGGAACGGATTTGGCTGGCCCGCAGTTCGGCATTCTTTCCACTTCGACGGCGTTGCGTCGCGCGAATTTAGTCAACACGTTTTTGTTCACCAACACTGCTCCGGTCTCTCCCGCGGACCCGAACGCGACGACGGGAACTCCGGCTCTCACTTTGTCTGCCTTCACGCCGCTGTCATCGAATCCGGCGGCGCTGGTGGATGAGCTTGACCGTTTGATGATGCACGGCACGATGCCTGCGGCGATGAAGAGCAGCATCGTCACGGCGGTCACAGCCGTATCGAGCGCCAACGCGCTCTCGCGCGCGCAGACGGCCTTTTATTTGGTCGCGTCCTCGTCACAGTATCAGGTGGAGAGATAATAGCAATGGCACACTCAAGAAGAGATTTTTTGCGCAACTCGGCATGTCTGCTCGGCTCTGCGGCATTGATGTCGAGCATAGACCAGTTTGGCCTCATCAACGCGCTGGCGCAGGAAAGCCCCGACGCTATACCGGACTACAAAGCCCTTGTCTGCGTCTTCTTCAACGGTGGCAACGACGGCAACAACATGGTCATCCCGTATGACCCACAGATTGCGACCGAGTATCCGGCCTACAGCGCGGCGCGCAGCGCTGCCGGACTCGCTATCCCGCAAGCGAGTTTGTTGCAGGTTACGCCAGCCAATCTGGGCGGGCGCAAGTTCGGGTTGCATCCGGGGATGCCTGAGTTGCAGACGCTCTTTAACCAGCAGCAGTTGGCGGTCGTCTGCAACGTCGGGACGCTCGTGCAGCCTTTGACGAAGACCATCTACCAGACGAACCCCGCGGCGCGTCCGTACCAGTTGTTCTCTCATTCAGACCAAGTGACGCAGCAGCAGTCTTCCATCTCGAACACGGCATCGCAGACGGGTTGGGCGGGGCGGACTTCCGACATCATGTCCGTCATCAACGGCAACGCTCCGCTGCCGATGGTTATCTCGATTGCCGGAACCAGCATCTTCGCCACTGGCAACACGACGCGCCCGCTGGCAATTTCAGACGCGCGCACGCCGCTCAATCAAGTGTTGGCTATCAACAACTACACCTTCAACGCGCCGGTCGGCTCACGCAGTTGGGCTTACGACCAGATACGCGCATTGAATGACGGGCGAATGGTGAAGGCATCGAACGACACGACGGCGCAAGCCCTGCTCGCCAGCGCTGCGCTCAGCGCAGACCAGACGCCCGCGACGACCTTTCCGAACACGACGCTCGGCAACCAGTTGAAGCAGGCCGCGAAGGTTATCAGGGCGAATTACAACCAAGCGTCGCTCGGCCTCAAGCGGCAGATTTTCTTCTGCTCGCTCGGCGGCTTCGACCATCACAGCGGGCAGATTGCGGGCCAGCAGAATTTGCTGTCGCAAGTCAGTCAGGCGATGAAAGCCTTTTATGATGAGACGGTCGCGCTCGGCATCGCCGACAAGGTGACGACCTTCACGATGGCCGACTTCGGGCGCACCCTCCAGCCAGCGGGTTCGGGCGCGACTGCCGTCGGCTCAGACCACGCATGGGGCAATCATCATTTCGTCATGGGCGGCGCGGTGCAGGGCGGCAACTTCTACGGGACGTACCCGACGCTCGCGCTCGGCGGCTCGGACGACACGGACAGCGGCGCGAACGCGCGGGGGCGTTGGATTCCGACGACTTCCATAGACCAGTACGCGGCGACGCTCGCTGCCTGGTACGGCTTGTCGGCCTCGGACATCCCGACGGTCTTCCCCTTCCTCGGTCGCTTCGCGGCGAGCAATCTGGGCTTTCTGCTCTGAGAGCGTAGACGGATTGCCCGCCCGTCAACGCTCGCAGCGATTGGCGTTTGAGCCTTGACGACCTGACGAAGGATGACGACGACGGCGGCGAAATGCCCGCCGACAGCGCGCGAGTCTTCAAAGACCATCTGAAAATCTGCGACGACGCTACGCGAGAGTCTGCCGACGCCGCGAAAATCTCCGTCGCTGCCTTGAAAATCTTCACCGACAGCGCGCAAGAGTCCGCCGACGCTGCGAAAGTTGCCGCCGACACTGCGCAAATGTTCGCCGACCACGTGAAAATTCACGTCGACACTGTGAAAATGTCCGTCGACATCGTGAAAGATGACGCCGACGCTGTGAAAATGTTCGCCGACACCGCGCGGGAGTCCACCGACAGCGTGCGGATTGACGCCGACACTGTGCAGAATCACGCCGACACCGCGCAGATTGACGCCGACACCGTGCAGATTCACGCCGACGGCTTGCAGATGTTCGCCGACACTGTGCGGATGTTCGCCGACAGCGCGCGGAATCGCGCCGACATGGTGCCGGAAGCCGCCGATTGTGGTATAAGTGTACTCAGATAGTACAAAAACCTCGCCGTCGCCCTTTTGGTCAACGCGGGTTCGCTGTTAGCTGCTGTGCCGTCGCTTGTTGGGCAAGGCCGAGTCTGACGCCGGACTTAAGTTATTCGTGAATCAATGTGGGAGGTCGTGATGAAGAAAAAAGAGCTATCGAAACTCTTTGTCCTGACGCTTTTCCTCGCCGGAATCGCGGCGTTTCTCCTGACCGACAACTTGGCCAACAGCGCCGTCAAGGCTTACTCCGCGGGGCCGCCCGCTGGCTTCACGGGCGCACCCGGCGAGTTTACCTGCGCCGAGTGTCACGTCCCCGAAAGCGCGGGGACGGGCAACATCTCCATCGTTGCCCCGCAGAGCTACCTCCCCGGACAGACCTATCAAATCACTGTCAACCACTCCAACTCGGACCCGACGCGCCGCCGTTGGGGCTTTCAACTGACGGCCCTCGACGACGCCAACCAGAAGGCCGGAAACCTGGTGGCGAGCGCCGATGGCCGCACGCAGATTCTAGACAATCAAGGGCCGGGAAGCGCGCGGCAGTACGTCGAACACACTGCGAGCGGGACTTTCATCGGTCAACAGTTTGGCGCAAGCTGGATTTTCGATTGGACTGCGCCGTCAACCGATGTCGGCCCCGTCACCTTCTACGTCGCGGGCAATCAGGCCAACAACGACGGCAACACCTCCGGCGATAATATCTACTTCACCTTCGCCTCCGTCGAGGCTGCCGCCACCCCGCCCGACTTTACCTTGAGCGTCACGCCCAACCAGCAAACAATCATTCAGGGCAACAGCGGCACGTACAATGTTACCGTCACGCCCGCCGGAGGCTTCACCGGCCCCGTTGACCTGACCGTCAGCGGCGCTCCGAACGGCACGACCGCGGGCCTTAATCCAACGACCGTCAACATCACCGACGCGACGCCCAAGTCAACAACCCTGACCGTCAACGTCACAAGCGCCGCAGCCCTCGGACTTTCCTTCCTCAACATCACAGCCACCGGCGGCCACACGCAACACAGCACCTCCTGCATCCTTATCGTCACCAGCCCGACGAGTTCGGAACTGGTCACGACGCAAACCGTTTCGCCCAACCCCGGACAGGTCGGAACCAGTCTTGCGTATCGCATCACCATCAGGAACGACGGCCCCGCCACAGCGACCGGCGTGCATCTGACGGACACGCTGCCCTCCATCATGACGTTTGTTTCCGCCACGCCCGACAAAGGAACGTGCAGCGGAACCAGCACAATCAACTGCGACATAGGCTCCGTCAGCGTCAACGAGAGCGTCGTCGTCACGATTGTCGTCACCCCTACGACGACCGGGCAGCCGACCAACACCGCCAACGTCACCGGCAACGAAACCGAGCCGAACACTTTCAACAACCACGCCAGCGTCATGGTTCTCATCGAGCCGCAGCTTCTCGCGCCCTCTCTGTTCGACCCGAACCTTTCAGTCCGCACGCTCACGAGCGGCTTAGACCAACCCGTCAGCATCGCTTTCATCAGTTCAAACGATTTGCTCGTCACGGAGAAGGCAACGGGCAAAGTGCAGCGCGTCGTTAACGGGCAACTGCACAGCACGGCCCTTGACCTCGCCGTCAACAACTCGTCCGAGCGCGGACTGCTAGGGCTTGCCCTGCACCCTGCCTTCAACAGCAACGGCTTCGTCTATCTATACTGGACGGAGAGCAGCACGGGCGCCGACACGAGCGACACCGCCGCCGTCCCGCTCCTCGGCAATCGCGTTGACCGCTACGTCTGGAACGGCTCAACGCTCGTCTTCGACCGCAACCTGATTCACCTGCGCGCCTATCAGGAAGACGTGGGCCAGCCGCTTCGCGCCAACCACAACGGCGGCGTCCTGCGCTTCGGCCCGGACGGCAAGCTCTACATCATCATGGGCGACAACGGCCGTCGCGGACTCTTGCAGAACATCACCACGGGCGGCCCCGTCCCCGATGACCAGTACGGCGGCCCCGAACCCGACAACGCGCATCTCACAGGCGTCGTCCTGCGTCTCAACGACGACGGCTCAACGCCCACGGATAATCCCTTCTTCAGCGTCAGCAGCGGCCTCAGCGGTGAAGCCGCCGCCAACATCA
>JAWVFT010000034.1:0-100662 GCA_033855775.1 Blastocatellia bacterium
GGGGCGAGAGGATTCGAACCTCCGACCTCTCGGTCCCGAACCGAGCGCTCTACCAGGCTGAGCCACGCCCCGACAAATCATTCAGGAGGGGCGATTCTAAGTGACGAACGGGCGCATGTCAAACCGCAAGCTTCCTTTGCCTCTCGTCTCAATGCTCTTCGGCTCCGGTCGCTGGCTGCGACTTAGTATCTTGCCGCCGCGAGTTTTTGATGTGCCGCCAAATCCACCATGCGACGAAGAGGACGCCGATGATGCCAATCACGAAATCGAAACGATGGAACCAGGACTTCAGAGCCTCGTTCTTATCCCACTGCTCGCCGAGCAACTGGCCGACGTACGCCAGCCCCAGACACCAGGGGAACGAGCCTAAGAAAGTGTAAGCGACGAAGCGCGTCTTATTCATCCGCGCGACGCCAGCCGGAAAGGCTATGAAGGTGCGAACGACCGGCAAGAGGCGACTGGCGAAAACTATTATCTCGCCGTAACGCGCAAACCAGCGGTCGGCCAAATCGAGGTCATGATTCGAGAGCAAAATATAACGACCGTACTTTTCGATTAAAGGACGCCCGCCGTACATCCCGACCCAGTAGGCCACCATCGAGCCGAGCACGCAGCCACCCGCGCCCGCCAGAGCAACCAGCCAGAGATTGAAGCGGCCCGCGTAAACCAGATAGCCTGAGAACGGCATAATCACTTCGGACGGCAAAGGAATGCAGGCCGATTCAATCGCCATCAACAGCACGATTCCCATGTAGCCCATGCGGGAGATGACGGCGATGATGAAAACCGAAAGTATCTCTATAATTCTGGCGACCAATGATGTGCTCCGATGTCCAAAGTCTAATGTCCAAAGTTCAACGTCAGGAGAATGCTCTTCGACACTGGACTTTGGACATTAGACTTTGGACTAAGTTTGATTTGACCAACCGTAATGGCCGATGAGCGGGACGAAGGCGCAGGCTCCGTGATCTTCTCGCTCGTAGCCCTTCTCTGTTTTGATAACGCGAATGAGCCGCTGCGCTTGACGCGTCTCTCCGACGGGAATGACCAGACGGCCTCCCGTTGACAACTGCGCTAGCAGCGGTTCGGGGACTTCCGGCCCTCCGGCGGCGACCAGTATGCCGTCGTAAGGCGCGTTCGCGCTCCAACCGAGCGTGCCGTCAAAGCACTTGACGGTGGCGTTGTGAATGTTCAGTTGACGAATCCGCGACTGGGCCTCGCGCGCCAGTTCGGCGATGCGCTCGATGGCGTAGACCTGCGCCGCCAGTTTGGCCAGCACGGCTGTTTGATAACCCGAACCGGCGCCGATTTCCAGCACACGGCTTCTGTCATCAATCTCCAACAACTCGCTCATCCGCGCGACGATGAATGGCTGCGAGATGGTTTGATTCGCGGCAATCGGCAAGGCGTGGTCGCCGTATGCGTTCCCTTGCAAAGCTTCCGGGACAAAGAAATGGCGCGGGATGGTGAGAATGGCATCGAGCACGCGCTGGTCACGAATCCCGTAATGCTCGCGCAGGCGCGTCACCATGCGCTCGCGCGGGATGCGAAATTCCGTCGGGCGGCTCGGTGGCCGTAGCGGCGCAGAACTCAACGCTTTTCTGTCTCCCGTGAATCGTGACGCATGAATGGATGAAAGCAAGACCGCTCGGTAAATGGACGACCACTCGTTGACGGCTTACGAGTTTTGTAAAACCTTGTCGGCGTCCAGATAATTCCATGTGTCGAGCGCGGTCAGAGCGCGATGGTCTGTCATGTCGCTCTTGAGCGGAGTCACGGAGACGTGGCCCTGCTCGACGGCATGATAATCCGTCCCGACCTCCGCGTTCGCCCTGAAGTATTCCTCGCCAATCCAGAAGTAAGGCTTCTTGCGCGGGTCTATGTGTTCGGTGATGACGGGGCGCGCATTCTTGATGCCCTGCCGCGTCACCTGCACGCCTTTGATGGGGCCGGGCGGAATGTTGATATTGAGCAGCGTCCCTTCGGGCAGCCCTTCGCTCAAGACCTTGCGCACGGCCGTGACGGCAAAGCGCGCGGCTTCCGTAAAGTCGAAATTCTCGCGCGCCACCAAACTAAAAGCCAGACCGGGGACGCCGAGGATAGTCGCTTCCAGCGCGCCCGCGACCGTTCCCGAATAGGTCGCATCATCGCCCAGATTGGCGCCGTGATTGATGCCCGACACGCAGATGTCCGGCATCTCTTCGGCAGCGAGAATCTTATGCAGAGCCAGCGTTACGCAATCGGTCGGCGTGCCGTCAACAGACCAATGACGGTCATCTATGCGACGAATCCGCAACGGGCGCGCCAGCGTCAGGCTATGCGCCGCTCCGCTCATCTCGGAGGCGGGCGCGACCGTGTAGACCTCGCCCACTTCGCGCAGAGCTTCTTCCAATTTGATGAGGCCGTCCGAATGGATGCCGTCATCGTTGGTTAATAAAATCCGCGTCATAATAAAAAAAGCAGACCGACCGTGCGCGACGTTGATGGCCCGGCTCGTCCGCGTTGCACGGAAGCGGAGCCTGACACTCTCATGCTGCCGTACACTGCGGACGGTTTGTGCCTAACGCTCGTCGGGCGAGTTTGACGGCTCGCGCTTTGTGTCACTGGAAACAACAGGTGAGGTCGCTGGTGGCCGCAGAGCTTCGGAGGCTCAAGGTCTGAAGGCGCGCTTAATCGCGCGGCGCCGGACGCCGCCCCTTCTTCTTGTTGCGCTTGCGCGCCAGCGCCGATTTGAGTTTGGCCTTCTGGCCGGGCGGCATGAAGAACGCATGCTTCTTGGCGTCCTTGATGATTTCTTCCGTCATCACCCTGCGCTTAAAGCGGCGCAGAGCGCTCTCGATTGATTCGCCTTGATTAACCGTAACTATCGCCATTTCTTCTCCATCAATGATTGTAGTGATTCGCCCATAATCTTCTGCAAAGATTAAGCCTGATAATTTAACACGCCGCGCGCGGTATCGGTCAAGCGCGCGCCCTCGATTTTCACAGATGAACCCCGCAAGCAGCCTTTGCCTGCGGGGTTCGCCTGACCTGTGAGAGCTTCACAGCTTCGAGTCTTTAAGCCGAGACAGCGTTCTCTTTATTGCGCTTCAAGCCGCCGATTTGCACGGGCTTTTCGCCCTTGACGCCCTGCTTGTCGAGCACCATCTGCTGGTAGAGTTTGCGCATCACGGCCGCCTCTTCCGCAGCCGTCTTCGGCCCTTCCATCTGCGGCTTGTGCGGACGCTGCAAGTCAAGCTCGTTCAGCACTAGGCCGTGTGAAGGGTCGTCCAACTTGACTTCCTTGCCCTTGGCAAAGATTTCATGACGGCCATGCTCTTGATACCACTTCGCCACGGTCGCGTTCTGGTGCATGTTCTCGATGATGTTGCGCCAGCCGATGCCCGTGTTGTAAGCGCAGAAGGAGATTTCGCCTTCCTGCGTGCCGTAAGGAATGATGCACATCTCCGTGCGGCGGAAGTCGTAGTTGAACAAGTCCTGAAACCACATGCCCGCGATGAAGAGGAAGTTCCAGGGGTCGGAACGTCGCTTCTCGATGTCTTCGAGCGTGCGCTCGCCGTCAACGCGACCGTAATCCTTGCCGGTCAGGCCGAACGACTTGTCAAACTTTTTGAGAATATCAACCAGCGTCAAGCTCTGCGGAGCGCCGTAAGGCTGGTAGTTCTTCAAGAGCGCGAGGCCCATCATCATGTTCGAGAACCACTTGCCGCGCGCCGAGTCCGTGATGTGCTTGATGTCGTTGACCAAGCCCGGAATATTCAGGAACTGCGGCACCGGAGCCATCTCTTTAGTGTTCTTGTTAATCATCACCGCCGTGCCGACGCCGCAGTTCGGGTGGCAGCCGCAGGAGACTTGTCCCCACTCGGCTTCGGGGCCGTGCGCGAGGTCTGCGAAGTCCGCGAACGCGCCCATCAAGCTGAGCGGAAACCAATCGCGCGTCGGCTCAGTGATGCCGACCTGATCCTTCACGTCATGCGCGAGGTGCGAGAGCGTGTAGCGCTGTTGCAGGCGACGCTGCTCCGTAATCTCTTCGTCGCGCCCGGTGAACGAAACCGGCTGGAACGAAAGAAACGCAATCTTCTTCGGATTCTCAAGCGCGAAGCGGATGACCGAGCCGACCTGATCGTTGTTGACGCCGTTGACCAGCGTGATGACGAGCACAATCTCGACGCCCGCTTCGTGCAGGTTGTTAATGGCGCGCAGCTTCACGTCGAAGAGATTGCCGACCTGACGATGGCTGTTGGCATCATTGCCGATGCCGTCGAATTGCAGGTAAGCGTAGCGCAAACCGGCGTCGGCTGCTTCGCGGCAAAACTCTTTCGACTTGGCAAACTCGATGCCGTTGGTCGCGCATTGCACGGAATTGTAACCGACCTTTCGCGAGTACTTGATGGCTTCGAGGAAGTGCGGCGAAATCGTCGGCTCGCCGCCCGAAAACTGCACGGACATCTGACGACGCGGCTTAATCGAGATGGCGTTGTCAAGAATTTCCGTCACATCGTCGAAGCTCAATTCATGCACGAAGCCAACCTGATTGGCGTCCATGAAGCAAGGGTCGCACATCATGTTGCAGCGGTTCGTCAAGTCAACCGTCAGCACAGAGCCGCGACCATACTTGATGGTGCTTGAGCCGTGATTGTGCAACTTCTCGTCGTTGTGGGACTGAATGTCGCGGCCCGGAAACATCTTTTCGACGTGCGCGAGAAACTTCGCGTCAATCGCCATCATGTCTTCGTAATGGCCGTGGACGGGACAGTCCTTAATCATCCAGATTTCATTATTGCGCTCGATAATCTGCGCTTTAATCTCGCCGACCTTTTCGTTGATTAGAACGGAGACATCCTTCTTGCCGCTGATGATTGCCTCGCGCGCTTCGATGACGCACTTCGGGCAGAGGCTATCGGTCGTGCGCGGAAAGCCGAGCGTCGGCTTGGTCTTCTGCCAGGATTTCAGCAAAGGCTTGTCAGACCATTTCGGCGTGAACGACGGGTTGGGTTTATACTTATTGATGGACTTAATGGCCTTGAAAACCCCGCTCGCCACGAGCGTCAAGCCCTTCTCAACGTGTTTGATGGGTCGCATTATTTTTCCTTCTCTACTTGTAAATCGATTTGCAACTATAAAGACATCCGATGCTGAAAGAGGCAGAGTGCTTTAGGCTGCTTTCGCAACCCTTGCTCCAACGCTCTTCAAACATCCTTTTCCCTGTAAATTTCGCATTGATGATGCGAAACACAAATATACAGCAATCTCCAAAGCAATGACTGTGCCGCTAGCCGGCGAGCAGCGCAACTGAGTAAATGATAAGAGTTATCCTATTTAACC
This sequence comes from Blastocatellia bacterium, assembly GCA_033855775.1. GTDB lineage: Bacteria > Acidobacteriota > Blastocatellia > Pyrinomonadales > Pyrinomonadaceae > DASVTR01. The sequence goes on from JAWVFT010000034.1 coordinate 5,326, forward strand.
GAAAATCTGCTGCTATCTCACCGGACCGAACGACGTATCATAAGTACCCGCCGTGGTGATAGTCAAGGCGGCTGTGCCATTATGACACCGGCAGTATTCCAGTTCTCAGCAGTTTCCTTTCAAGCGAGAACGGCAAGCTTCGTTAAGAAGCTTGCCGTTCTCGAACGGTCAAGAGAGGCGTCACTCCGCGCTCAATCGGGGATATAAGCAGAAGGCACGGGCCTGTCGCCGCTGAGTCCCATATTCTTAACAGTGACCGCGCCGTCGCTGCTGCGCAGGATGTACCAGTTGCCTTCTGCTTGGCGCCAGACGGCTATGTCCATCTTCTTATCTCCGTCAAAATCGCCTAGTGGGAGAACGTCGCCGTTATTGCCCCAGTTGCGCAGCACGATGCCGCCCGTGCTCTGGCGTATGTACCAGTTGCCTTCTGAGTGGCGAAAGACGGCGACATCTGTTTTGCCGTCGCCGTCGTAATCGCCGGGGACTGGCACGTCGGTTTCAAGTCCCCAACCCTGAATCACGACACCGCCGCTGCTCTGGCGTATATACCAGTTGCCCTCTGTGATTCTGAAGACGGCGACATCCGTCTTGCCGTCGCCGTCATAATCGCCGGGCACGGTTTTGTCGCCAGACTGTCCCCATTGCTGGAGAGTGACTGGGCCGTCGCCGCTGTTGCGTATGTACCAGTTGCCTTCTGAGGGACGAAAGACGGCGACATCCGTTTTGCCGTCGCCGTCGTAATCGCCGGGGACTGGCACGTCGCCGTCCTGTCCCCAACCTTGAAGCAGCCCTGTGCCTGTGCTGCTTTGAATAATGTACCAGTTGCCTTCCGCTGGACGCCAGACGGCAAAGTCCGTCTTGCGGTCGCCGTCGTAATCGCCGGGGACGATGCGGTCTGTCGCCGCGCCCCACTGTTGAATTTGATTCGCGCTGTTTCCGCTTTTCAAGATGTACCAGTTGCCCTCGTTCAAGCGATAGACGGCGATGTCTGTTTTGCCGTCGCCGTCGAAGTCGAACGGGGCAGATGGAAATTGAACTCTGAACACCTGACCGCTGCCTCTGGCCAGATAGTAAAGGCTGCCGTCCGTGCCGACCTGCAAGTCAACGGGCGCATTGATGCCGGTGGCGAATCCGGTCGAAGAGCTTGTGGCGGGGTCGAACATTCGAATGTAACCGCCGCAGAAATCCGAGTAAAAATATTTGCCCAGATAGTTGCTCGGAAACTGCACTCTGGGCGGATTGTAGAAAGTTCCGCCGGTGATGGCGCAGGTCGAAGCATCGTTCGCATACTGAAACAAAGGGTCTCTGAAACTAGCGTTGGGCGGGTTGCAAAAGCCTTCGCAGTTGGCCCAACCATAATTTGAGCCGGCGATGCCGTCATCAATCTCTTCCCATGTGTTCTGGCCCACGTCGTTGATGAACATGCGGTTCGTGGTGCGTTGAAAAGCGAAGGTGAAGGGATTGCGCAAGCCGAGCGCCCAGATAGCGCGGTTGTTGCCGGTCGCTGTGCCGAAGAAAGGATTGTCGGTCGGGATGATGTCGCCGGGCGTGACGTTGATGCGCAGCATCTTGCCCAGGAGATTGGTGAGCGTCTGCGAGTTGGCGGAATTGGCGTTCTCGCCGACGGCGATATAGAGTTTGCCGTCCGCGCCGAAGTGCATCGCGCCGCCGTTGTGGTTGGTCGCGCTGCTCAGGTTATTCAAATCCAGCAGCACGACTTCGCTTCCGGCCAAAGCCACATCGCCGTTCGCCGTGAAACGGCTGACGCGATTGTGTATGGCCGGAGTCGTGGCCGTGTAGTAAAGATAGATAAACTGGTTGGTCGCAAAGTTAGGGTCGAAGGCCAGCCCCAACAAACCGCGCTCGCCGGAAGAGTTGACGGTCAGAGAGACGAACGGCGTCGGCAGCAAAGCGTTGTTCTTGACGACGCGCAACTGCCCGTCCTGCTGGCAGACGAACAGGCGGCCATCGGGCGCAAACGCCATCGCCGTCGGATTCGTCAACCCGCCGGTGACAAGCGTCTCCCTAAATCCACTGGGGAGCGTCGCAGCCTTCAGCGAAGAGCAGTTGGAAACGAGCAGCAGCAACGTCATGACAAGCAGCAGGCAGCGGCTTAAGCGATTGGCCTGCGCGTGTGGTGATGACAAAGGGCGGACTCTTTTTTCGGCGTGGCGGACGAATGACATGGATTTCCCCTCACGAGCAGTTTTCTTTGTCGGGATGATGAATTTAGTCGAGTAGAGTACATCATTTGCCGAGACATATCTAGCTTGTTTTGAGGGGCAGAAAGTTAGTCCGGCGCGAAACGCTTGAGCGGTTGGGATGACGAAGGCGACCGCTCCGGCCAGCGCGCTCTGAAGCGCTTTAGCGACGAGGGGCGAAGTAGCCGACGCGCGCCGAGACTTGATACGCAGGATTGTTCGTCTCAACTTTGACGCGGCGGAACTGACCATCCTTGCTTTTGTTCGTGGGCATGTAGTAGAGCGCGTATTGATGGCGCAGTTCGTCCGCCACCTCCGCGTAGGTTGAATCGAGCGCGCTGAAGCTGTCGGGTTTGTAGAGACGGCCTCCGGTCGCCGTCGTCAGTTGCGCCAGATTCTTCTCGCTGGCTTGAAGCACGCGCAAGCCTTCCTGCAAATCTCCGATGTGCAGCGCGTTGACGCGCACGACCGAAGGCGTCGCGTCTAGAAACGTGTCAAGCTCTGACTGCTTCTTCCGCCGCTCAATCTCCGTGTTGCTGACGACGTAGACGGTCGCTTGCGCCGTCAACAACGCGCGCAGCGAGGCTTCGAGCGTGCTGTAGCCGCGCCCGCTGTCAATGCCGTCCGTCAGGACGATGATGGCGTGTCGCCCGCGCGCATGCGCCAACTGCTCGCGCGCCGCGAGGAGCAGCGCGTCGTTAAAGAGCGTGAAGACTCCGGGGACGATGCGACGCAGAGCGCGGCGCAGCTGCACGCGGCTCTGCGTCCAGTCCTGCACTAGCTCAACGCGGTCGTCAAACTTAATCAAGCTGATGCGGTCGTCCGGCGCGAGCTTGTCGGCAAAGCCTTCGACGGCGCGGCGAAAGTCGTCCAGGTTGCTGACCGCGCTCGACGAAGCATCCACCATCAGGACGACATCAACCGGAACTTGCCTGAGAGCCAGTTCGGACAAAGGCTGCTCGCGTCCATCCTCGAAGACGCGGAAATCGTCGCGCGTCAGATTAGTGACCAGCTTGCCGCTCGCGTCGCGCACGGTGATGGGCAACAAGACTTCCGCCGTGCTGACGGAGATAACATCGCCTTCGTCAACTTCCTGTTCGTCCGTGTTGGAAACCGGCGGAGCTTTGCGCTGTTGATTATCCTGCGCGAAAACACGCGCGGGAGGCGCGAGGCACAAGGCGCAAAGCAACGGCAAGACAAGCGGCAACAAACGAAGTGACAATCGCGGCGGCATGATTACTTCTTTTTCTTTCGTCTTAACTTTCGCCCTTACGACTTGAGCCTCAGGGTTTCGCCGTCTCGTCGCTCATGGCGTTGGTCATGGCGGCGATGATGCGGTCGCTGACGCGGCGTTTGCGCAGGTCTGCGAGTTTGGTCGGAGAGAGGTCAAATTCGGCGGGCGCGTTTTCGATGCGGCGAATAATGGTGCCATCGGAAAAGCCCGCTTCGACCAGTTCGACGATGGCATCGTTGGTCAGCGTCGGAGTCTTTTCAAGCTTCGGAGAGCCGCCCGCTTCCGTCGGCGGGCGAACGATGCGGACGGTCGCGCTGCCCGTGGTCTGTGTCGAGCCGGAGCCGGAATTGCCTGCGCCGTCGCGCGTGCGCGTGCTCTCGCTTGAGCCGCCGCTGCTGCCGAAGATGTCCGTCGCGTTGTCGCCCTGCCCGTTTGATTTACGCGCGCCGGTCGGCGTCGCTTTGTTATTAAAGAACGGGTCGTCGTCAAAGTCCGCTTCATTCATCAAAGCGGCATCGCCGCGCGCGACCATGTTGAGAATAATGCTTTCGCTGACGCCGCTGCGTTTGAGTTCAATCAAGCGGTCGGGCGCGAGGTCAAACTGCGCGGGGCGCGTGCGAACGAGCGCGATGACGGTCTTCTCCTTAAACCCGGCACGCACCAGCTTGATGATGGAGGCGTTGGTCAACGGAGCTTCGGCGCTCTGCTGCGCCTGAGCCTGAAGAGCCAACAATCCCGCCAGCGCAAGCAGCATCACAGCCGCACAAATTCGCTTCAAACAATTTCTCATGTCGCTTCTCCCCTTGCAGAACATAAACGACTAACGACGGCTGCGTTTCAATATCGAGTCCTTAATTGCGCGCCGGAAGAAGTCTCACGCTGGAGGCGCAAAGCCGCAAAGAGAAGAAAGATGAAAGAGCGCATACAGCTTGACTCTCACCGGTTTCGTTTGACGCTCCTTCCTTTGCGGCTTTGCGTGAGATTTTCCGTCTCTTTCATGCCTCAAAATTTATCGCAGGCGCGCGGCCACCGCGTCGGCAGTTTCGGTTGGGCCGACGGGCTTGCCCTGCTTGTAACGCGCGCTGATTTTCTTCACGTAGTTGCGCGTCTCTTTGTACGGCGGAACGTTGCGCCCGAACCTCAGGACAGCGCCCTCGCCCGCGTTGTATCCGGCGAGCACGAGGTCAACGCGCCCGTCGAATTGCGCGAGCAGTTGTTTCAAGTAGCGCGTTCCGCCCATGATGTTCTGGTTCGGGTCGAAAGCATTCCTGACGCCGAAACGCGCGCCCGTCCCCGGCATCAATTGCATCAACCCGCGCGCGCCCTTCGGCGAGACGACGCGCGTATGAAAGTGCGACTCCTGCTCCATGACGCAGAAGATGAGATACGGGTCAACGTCAAAACGCTTGCCGTGCTCCTTAATCAACCCGTCAATCTGCGCGTTGCCCGTGCTCCATCCGCGCTCTGTCCAGGGCTGCGCCGTCTCAACCGAATCGAGGGTGCGCGCAGGTTCGCGCTCGATGCGCTCGATGCGCGAGCGTTCGAGGAAGATGGAGAGATTGCCGCGCCTGTACCAAGCTCCGGCGACGCTTTCCGTCACTTCGTCAGCTTCGACGCGCGCCCCGCCGACGAGATAAATCCAGACGGGTTGAGCTATGACGCCACTCTCTTTCTCGCCCGCCTCCACCAGTTTGACGACGGGAGCCTTGCCCGCTTCTTCACTCTCTTTAACATTTGTCGCGGCGCGCTCGATTGAGCGAACGCTGTCGCGCGCGACGAGATACGTCACGCCGCCGCGCCTGTACCTGACGCCCTGCTCGCTCTCCCAAACTTCGTCAACTTCGATGCGGCTGCCGTCCGCGAGGCTGATGCACGGTCGCCCCGCGTCGCGCGCGTTGTTGTCTATGACCGCTGCTTTCTCAACGACGGTCGCGCCGGCCTTGTAGCCTTTGGGAGAACTGGACGGGACGAGCACTTCCTGACGCGGACGCAAAGGCGCGTTGATGGAAAGATTGTTGAGTTGCGCGACATCCTCCGCCGGAACATTAAAGCGCTCGGCGAGCGTCGAGATGGTGTCGCCCTCACGCGCGCGAATCTTCAACGGAGCGCGACGGTCAGTGCGAGCGCGCCGCGCGCCGTTGCTCAAGCTGCGATTGACGTACGAGTTGCCGTTGAAGGTCGCAGCCGTTCGCCGCACGAGCACGCGCGCCAACTCCTGCCCGGAGGCTGGCAGCACGGAGCCCGCGATAAAGAGAACGCCGATAATCAATCGCGCCGCGCTGAATCTTGAGGGTCTTCGGGTCATCGGTTTTTCCTCCGGCTCTACTGTTTCAACTCATGCTCTGGACAACAACGGGTGAGGCGGCGGGGCGGCTGCGACTAAAAGTGAAACGGCTCGGCCACGTCTTCGCTGAGCGAGCCAGTCGTGCGTTTCTCTGTGGGCGCGGCGAGCGGCCCGGTCGTGCGTTTCTCGTCCGGCGTGAAGACATGCGCCGTGCCGAAGTAGTTGCGCCAGGCGATGTCCAGCACCTTCGGGCTGAGTTCGAGCGCGTGGCCTTCGAAGAGGCAGATGTCCGTCACGCGGTCGAGCAAATCGCGCGGCTCGCAGGCTTTCATCTGGCGATGCTCAATCATGTAGTTGTTCAAAAGGTGGTCGAGCGCGGATTGCTCGCAAGGGATGCCGCGCGTGTAGGCGGCGCGCTTGAAGATTTCGACGTAGGCGGCAGGCGTCGGCGGCTCGACGCGCGCGCGGTAGCCCATCCTTCGCAGGAAGGCTTCGTCCGACAAATCCTTCTCTTCGAGATTGGTCGAGAAGATGACCAACTGCTCGAACGGCACTTCAATCTTCTTGCCCGTGTGCAGGGCCAGATAATCGACGCGACGCTCAAGCGGCACAATCCAGCGATTCAGGAGGTCTTGCGGCGCGGCGCGCTGGCGCCCGAAGTCGTCAATGACGAGCGTGCCGCCGTTTGACTTCATCTGAAACGGCGCTTCGTAAAACTTCGCAGCTTCAGACCAGGTGAGGTCCGTGTTCTCCAAAGTCAACTCGCCGCCGACGACGACGAGCGGACGCTCTATGTGAATCCAGCGACGGTCGTATTCGGCGGGCGTCGAATCAGAAGGCGCGACGCGATGATTGTGCGAATCGAAGACGCGAATAATCTGCCCGTCAATCTCAATCGCATACGGAATCCAGATGGCTCCGGGCAGAGCGTTGTTGACGCGCTCGGCGACGGCTGTCTTGCCCGTGCCGGGCAGCCCCGTCAGAAACAGCGACCGCCGCGAATTGATGACGCAGCCCATCGTTTGCATCAACGATGTCGGCAGGACTAAATCACGAAAGGCCGCGCGCACCGTCTCCATCGAAGCGGGCCGCGAAGGCACTGCTTGCAGCCGCATCATGTAAGAATAGTCTTGCAGCGAGACGGGAGCCGCGCCCGTGTAGCCGCACATCGCCTGCACGTGCGAGTAGCGTTCCCAACCCTTGTCGAGCATCGCGTAGCGCGTCGAACCCATCGTCGCCTGCTTGCGCACCTCAATCAGCTTTTCGCGGTAGAGAAGTTGCAACAACTCTTCCGTCAAAGTGCGCGGCAGATGCATGCGCTCGGCGACCGCCGCGGTCGTCGGGTCTGCAAGCAGCGCGACATGCTTTAAAGCCAGTCCGCACAGAAAGCCTTCGTCAACGCCCGTGTCGCCAACCTCTTCGGGCATCGGCGGCCCCATGCTCTCAATCTCCGCTCTGGTCAGAATGCTCGTCTGTGACATGGAAATTTCCCTTCGGTCAATTTCAAGTGATGAGGGTCAAGCTCAAGTGATGAGTAATGAGTGATGAGTGATAAGTAAAAGCTTTTGGATTCTCACTCGTCACTCATTACTCATCACTCATTACTGTTTTTAGTTACCGGCTCGCGCTGTCTCTGTGCCTGCGGCTGAGAGTGAGCGTTGCGCGGCTTGTGCTTCGTCGTAGCGACCGGCGCGCGCGTAGAGGTCTGCGAGACGACGCAGGGCGACGGTGTTTGATGGTTGCAGGCGACGGACGGCTTCGTAATATGGGATAGCTTCGTCGTTGCGGCCAGCGCGTTCGAGCATCGTCGCGATGTTGAGTCGCCCGGTCACTTCGCCACCGGCGCGGGCGAAGCTCTTGTAAGCGTCGTCATACTTGCCGAGGCGACACTGCGCGAGCGCCAGATTATTGAGAATGCGCTGGTCGGAGGGAGCGAGCTTCGCGGCTCGCTTGAGCTTGTCAACGGCGGCGCGATAGTTGCCGTTTGTATAAAGAGAGAAGCCGAGATTGTTGAGCGTCTGCGCGTCGTCCTTGTCGGCCTTGACGGCGCGCTCGTAGAAATCTCTGGCGCGGTCGTGCATCCCTTTGCGGTCGTAGGCGAGGCCGAGCAGGCTGTTGGCTTCCGTCAAATTGGCGTCGAGCGAAAGGGCCAGCGAGAGTTCCGTTATCGCTTCGTTGACCTGCCCAGTGTTGAGCATGGCGCGGCCCATCGTTAGATGGTCGCGGGCCGTTCCGGTCGTGGCCGGCTTTGGCCGTTCGGCGTTGTTCACATCGGCGACGCGCGTTGTGCCGACGCTCTCAAAGTTTGCGACATCCTTCTCGTTCAGGCGTTGCAGTTTGCCGTCATCCTTGCCGCGACCGAAGAGGCGACCGATGGCGCGAAAGGGAGCGCTGATGATGCGCGCCACCTTGCTGCCGCCGCCCTTCTTCTCTTCCTTGCCGACGGGCGAGCCGTTGGCGTCGAGGATGTTGGCGCTGGTGTCTCCGTTGCGCCCTTCGGTTTCGGCGTTCCACATCGCGCTCAAGCCGAAAGTCAGAGCGACGGCGATAGCGATGGCGATGATTGTTCGTTTACGCATTACTCTTGCCTCCTACTTCATGTTGCTGAAGACATCCATCAGAGAAAGCCCCGCCGGGCCGAGAATGGCGATGAAGAGCGTCGGGAAAAGAAAACAGGTGAGCGGGAAGAGCAGCTTGACGGCGGCCTTCTGCGCTGCCTGCTCGGCGCGCTGGCGACGCTTGACGCGCAAGGAATCGGAGAAGACGCGGACGGCGCGGGCAATCGAAGTGCCGAAGCGGTCGGCTTGAATGAGCATGGCGACGAGGCTGCATAAATCGTCAACGCCCGTGCGCTCGGCCAGATTGCGCAGAGCCTCTTCGCGCTCGCGCCCGACGCGGATTTCCAGGTTGGCCAACTCAAATTCCACGCTGATGTCGCGATGCACATCCTTCATCTCTTCGCTGACACGCAGCATCGCGGCGTTCAAGCCAAGCCCTGCTTCGATGGAGACGACCATCAAGTCGAGCGCGTCTGCAAGGCCCCAACGAATCAACAACTGGCGACGACGAATCAAGCGCGCGAGGATAGAGCGCGGCAGGAAAAAGCCTATGCAGAAGGCGGCCAGAATGAAGAGCATCGCCGTATTTAAAGAACGCCCGAAGGCGGCGCAACCGATGGCGACCGCGCCGGGAAAGATGGCCAGCGAAGCGACCTGTATCGCTCGATAAATCAACGGCGCGTTCTGCCCGCGAAAGCCCGCGTGCATCAGTTGCTTTTGCAACTTGCGCGCTTCGGCAGCCGAAGGCGGGACGAGTTTATTGAGCGGCGCGGCAATCCGCTCGGCCAAATCGGACGCAGGGCGTTCTTCGTGACCGAGCGAAGTCGGAGCAATCGCTCCGCCTCTCTCGTTCATCTTCTTGAGCCGCTCGGTGGCCGCGCTCTGCGGGCGATTCAACAGCCAGTAGAGGCCCAACACGCCAAACGAGATGCAGACGAAAGTGGAGATGGTGATGATTAGCAACATAGATTTAGCTCGGGGGTCGGGGGTTAGGGGTTGGGGAAGAAAAAAATCAAAGTGCGCTTTCGCTTCGCTTGAGCTTTCGCTTCTGCTCTCTGTTTTTCCCTAACCCCTAGCCCCCAACCCCTAACCCCCGCTTTTCAGATTTTGATTCTCAATATCTTTCGCACGACGAGCATGCCGGTCAGTTGGAGGGCGACGCCGAGGGCGACGAGTTTGTGGCCGCGCGGGTCTCTCCACATGATGCTCATGTATTCCGGGTTCATGATGGTGACGACCGAAGCGATGAAAACGGGAACGGCGCAGAGCACCCATGCCGAGAGACGCGAACTGGTCGTCAATGTCTTCAAGTCGCCCATGATGCGGAAGCGCTCGCGGATGGTGTGCGCGACTTTTTCCAGAATCTCCGCGAGGTTGCCGCCCGTTTCGCGTTGAATCATGACGGCTGTGACGCAGAGGCGCAGGTCCAGGAGCGGGATTCTGTCAGTCAGATTTTCGAGCGCGAGCTTGAGCGAGAGGCCGAGGTTCTGTTCCTCGTAAGTCTTGCGAAACTCGGTGGCAATCGGCTCCGGCATCTCGACCGAAACCATGTGCAGGGCTTCGGAGAAAGCATGGCCGGCGGAGAGCGCGCGGCTCATCAGTTCGAGGGCTTCCGGCAGATGTTCGAGAAAGGCGTTGAAGCGTTTCTTGCGTTTCCAGAAGACGTGGATGAAAGGCATCGCCGCGCCGACCAGACCGCTGAGCAGAATCAAAGCGAGATTGGCCGTCAACATCGAAACGGCCAATGCCGCGAGGATGCCCGCCATGCCCGAAAACATCAGCAAGCGCGTCACGGTTATCTGCAAGTCGGCCTGGTCGAGGGCGCGCTTGAGTTGCGTGGCCGACTGCAATTCAAGAAGCGCGCGATTGATGAGCGGAATCTCGCTCATCAATTCCTGACGCGCCAGCACCACTTCCACATCCTCCGTCCGCGCCGAATGAAGCAAGGCTTCATTGAGCCGCTGTTGCAGACGCTCGCGCCTTGCGTCCGAGCCGCGCGTCGCCAGCAAGTAAGAGCCGAAGACCAGAAACATGCAGAATAAGAAGACTGTGAAAGCTATCATGATGATTGTCCGTTGTTGATAGCTCGTCGCCCGTTATCACAGGCGACGAGCGTTGCTCTAATCGTCGAAAGTGATGCGCGGCAGTTGGAGGCCGCAGGCTTTCAGTTTTTCGGCGAAGCGCGGGCGAATGCCTGTCGAGCGGAAGCGACCGATGACGCGCCCGTCGCGGTCAATGCCGGAGCGCTCGTACTGGTAGATTTCCTGCATCGTCACCGTCTCGCCTTCCATGCCCGTCACCTCCGAAATCGAAGTGATGCGGCGCGAGCCGTCGGAGAGCCGCGCGCCCTGCACGACGATGTGGATGGCGGCAGCAATCTGCTGTCGCATCGCGCGGTCGGAGAGACGCATGCCGGTCATCTGAATCATCGTTTCAAGCCGGGCCAGAGCGTCGCGCGGCGTGTTGGCGTGAATCGTCGTCAAGCTCCCGTCGTGGCCCGTGTTCATCGCTTGCAGCATGTCAATGGCTTCGCCGCCACGCACCTCGCCGATGACGATGCGGTCCGGACGCATACGCAGAGCGTTCTTCACGAGGTCGCGCTGCGTGACTTCGCCGCGCCCCTCGATGTTGGGCGGGCGCGTCTCAAGACGAACGACGTGCGGTTGCTGCAACTGCAACTCGGCTGAGTCTTCGATGGTCACGATGCGCTCGTCTTCCGGGATGTAAGCGGAGAGCGCGTTGAGCAAAGTCGTCTTGCCCGCGCCGGTGCCGCCGCTAATCAGCACGTTGAGACGGGCGCGGACGCACATCTCAAGCATCTCGGCAATCTCTTTCGTCAGAGCTTGCTTGTCTATCAAGCTCGCCATCCTGAGCGGCTCGGAGCCGAAGCGACGAATGGAGAGAACGGGGCCGTCAATCGAGAGCGGCGGAATAATCGCGTTGACGCGCGAGCCGTCCGCGAGGCGCGCGTCAACCATCGGCGAAGACTCGTCAATGCGTCGCCCGACGGATGAGACGATGCGCTCGATGACGCGCATCAGATGCTCGTCGTCTTTGAAAGCGACCTTGGTCGGCTCAAGCTTGCCGTTGCGCTCGATGTAGATGGTGCCGTGCGAATTGACGAGGATGTCTGAGATGGTCGGGTCTGCAAGGAGCGGTTCGAGCGGGCCAAGCCCGAACAGTTCGTGGCGCACTTCGCCAATCATCCGCTCGCGCTCGACGGCCGAGAGCGGCATCGCTTCGGCGGCCAGCACGCCTTCGGCGAGGCGCGCGACTTCGCTGTGCAGTTGGTCCGGCGCAAGCTGGCTGAGCTTGCTCAAGTCCATGCGATTAATCAGGGCGCGATGCAGGCGCGACTTCAGTTCCTGAAAATTATGCTGGCCGGTCGTCGCGTCTTCGCCCGCCATGAAGGCCGCGCCCGCCGGATTGCCTTCTCTAATTAATCTCTCCCGTAACGCCATGTTGCTCTTTCCTTTTCTGTTGGCTGAGAACTGTTTGAAGCCGCGCTGTTAGACTTTCCATAACTGCGCGTTGAGTTCGACCGGAGCAGGCTCCGCGCGCTCGCGGCGCAGGAACGAGCCGAAGAGCTTGCGGCGCGGCGCAGGCTCCTCGATGCTCGCGGCGGAATGTCCCGTTAGGGCGGCGGCGACTTTTCTAATTTCGACGGCGATTTTCGAGTTCGGCTCGGACTGCACGAGCGGTTGGCCGAGGTTGATGGAGTTGACCGCCGTTTGATAATCGCTGGTGACGTAGCCTGCGACCTTCTCGTGCAGGTAGCGTTCGACCTGCTGCAAGTCAACGTCAATCTGCTTGCTCCAACGATTGACGATGATGCGGACTTTGCTGCGCGCGTAGCCGAGCCGGTCGAAGATTTCCAGAGAGCGCTGCGCGCTGCGAATCGCGGGGATGTCGAGCGTGAGCACGAGCACTATGTCGTCGGCCTGGTCGAGCGCGGCCAGCGTAATCGCGTCGAAGGTGTGCTGCGGGTCGAGCACTAGATACTCGTAACGCTCGCGCAGTTTTTCCAGAGCCTCGAAGACATGTTCGGGTTCGATGTCGTCCGCCGAGTCGGCCTCTTTCGGCGCGGCCAGCAGCGAGAGATTCGAAGAGTGCGGCGTGATGTAGCGAGCCAGCAGTTCATCGTCAAGCCGCGCGCGATTTTCAACGAGGTCGGCGATGGAATACTTCGGCTCGACGCCGAGGAAGAGCGGCAAGTCTCCGGCCTGCAAGTTGAGGTCAACGAGCACGGTCGAAGCGCGCGTGGCCGCCGCCAGATTAGTCGCGATGAAGGAAGTCCCGCAGCCGCCCTTGCTCGAAAAGACCGCTATCATGCGTCCCTTCTTCTTCGGCGCGTCCGTCTGCACGGAGCAAAATTCCGCAGTCCGGTCGAGCACCGTTTTCAACTCGTCGCGGCTCACGGGCAGGCGCAGAAACTCGCGCGCTCCGGCACGCATGCTGCGCAGGATTAAGTCGGGCGATGAATCGCGCGCCGCGGAGATAACGGCGGTCGTCGGACATTCGACGGAGAGTTTCTCAATCAACTTCAACGCGGGTTCGGGGTTTACTCCGAGCGTGATGACGGCGGCGTTGGGTCGCAGGTTGACAATCTCCGTGTAGAGTTGCTCGGCGTCGTCGCCGCCCGCGAGCAGGCGCGCTCGCCCTTCCGCCGCCAGCGCCGCGCGTATCTCTTTGAAGCCGTCGAGTCCCGTGCTCAGGATGACGAATGTGAGTGGCTGGGTCATAACGTTTTTCAGTCTTCGGTTATCAGTCTTGTTATTGAATTTCAGCATCCCGTTTCAGCGGCCAGCCGTGGGCCGACGCGCTGAAGCGCCGCGAGTTGAAAACTCCGCGCCCTTAGTTCGGAATGATGTTGCAGGGCGCGTACGGATTCGCGCTTGGCAAATCGCAAGGGATGAAGCCCGCGCTCTCGCCCGGCAGCGACGTTCTGTAGCTCGGCATGCTGAGTTGGCCGCCGATGAGCGGCACGGAGAATTGAAACTTGTAGTTGACGATGCTGACGCTGGCGCGCGAACTCAGAAGAATGCCGTTGAAGTTCTGATACTCGACGACGACGTTGGCCGTAGACAAACCGCTGATGAGTGGTTGAGCCGTCGCCGGGTTGGCGTTCGGGTCGCCGTAAACAACCACGTTCTTCACGGCCTGAATCGAGCTTGCGTCGTCCTTGCGGACAATCGCGTAGCGCGTGCCGCGGCGCGCGGCGTCGCGCAGAGCATTGTGCGTCCAGAAGAGACGGCCAAATTCTATGACGCCGAAGATAAGCGTAAAGAAGATTGTCGCCACCAGCGCAAATTCAAGGAGCGACGCTCCGCGCTCGCTTCTGTTGTCGGTTGACGGAATCATTCGCAGACCTCCCTTAATCGGCGACAGGGCCGTTGAAGAGTTGTTTCATCGTGGCCGAAGCGTTCATGTCAATGTTCAAAGAGAGCGCCGGAATGCCCGTCAGCTTACCCAGATCAAAGAGCGGCACATACTTGTAATTGACGATCTTGACCGTCACCGAATCAACGTTATTGACGCTGGCTCCGTTGGGTTGGATGACGACGTTGCCCGTCGTCAGTCCGGGCACAATCGGCCCGTGGGAGGTGTCCGAAAAGTCGCCGTAGACGACCATGTTGCTCGTCTCCGGCGTGACCCAGGAAGCGCTGCGTTCCCACTTGCAAGCGTGGCGCGCTCCGGCGCGGACGGCGTTGGTCAGCGTCGCGTAGGTGTAAAAGAAACGACCGAACTCGGCGGCGGCTCCGAGCAACATCAGGAGGATGGGCAACGCGATGGCCAGTTCCACCATCTGCGAGCCGCGTTCGCGGCGCAGCAGGCGTTTGACGCTTCGAGCGAAATTGTTATGAACTCGCATCTGTCACCTCACTTGTACAAAATCGGAATCGACAACTCTTTCATCTGCACGCTGCCCGGCTGAAACGTGCCGACGGGGACGACCAAACGCTCGCCGATGTATTCGACTTCGAGCACGCCGTCTGCTCCCACCTTGCGACGGATGAAGAAGGCTGCGAGACGATTGGAGGTGGCGACGCGCGTGGCCGTGTTGTACTGCGCGCTGGTGGCGATGGGCAGCGTCATGATGCGGCGATTCATCACGCCGTCGGCGCGGTCTTTCGTGCCTGCGCCCTGCAAGTCGCGGTACTGTTGATAGGTGATGTTTTCGCGCGTAATCGTGTCGGGCGGCTCGTCCGTCGGGTTGGCGTTCGGATGCACGCTGTAGTCGCCAAAGCGCGTGTTGGTTCCGATGCGAGCGTAGCGCGCGTTCTCGGAGCTTGAGAGTTGCGCCGCCGTGTAGCCGCTCACGGAGTAGCCGTAGGCGTGAATCGTGCCGGTCGTGATTAAGTCTCCGTCCGGCCCCGCCAGCACCTTGTAGCTATTGGGAGCGCTGTCGTTCCAGGCCTTCGAGCTGAGCGAGACGACGGTGTTCGGCATGAGCGGCGCAGCGGCGTTCTCGATGAAGGTGTAGGCCGTGTAGAACTTGTTCATCGTCAGCCCGACGGACATGCCGGCGGTGGCCGTGGCGGACAAGTTCTGCGTTTGACTGATGACGAGCGAAGCGAAGATGACGTTGACGGGCTTGGGCGGCAGCGCCACCCGGACGAAACGAATCGAGGCCGGATTGCTTTGCGCCGTGGCCGAGTCAACGTAAGAGCCGTTCAGGTTCGAGGCGAAGGAAACGTTCGTGCTGGCTAACGTCACGTCAACCTTGAAATCGTATTTGTTCAAGACCTTCGTGGCTTCGCTGACGGCGGCCTTGATGCCGCCCGACGTAGAGTTAAGCTGAGTCGCCGCCGCCATGGCCGCGGCGTCCGCAGCGTTCTGCAATTCGGCCTTCGCGTTGTAGAGATGGCTGATGTCAATAGCCAGCCCGGCGATGAGCAGAAGGGTCAACATGCCGATGGCCGTCAACGCCATGACCGCGCCGCGCTCGCCCTTTCGCTCGCGCGAACCAACCGGCAAAGCCTGCTTCCTCTCGTTCATCGTTGCCTCCTCTCCGACCGTCTACACGAATCCTGATGTTCAACTGTTGACCGCTTGCGCGGCGGTCGTCAGTCTTTCAACTGGCGACCGCATAACGCCCCGCTTCATCTCTGAGGCGCGGGCGGAAGCTCTTCGACTGGACGCGCGGCGCGCGGCGCGGGCGCGAGCCACTCCTGCATGGCGGGCGGCAAGAAACTGATGGTCGTGTTGGCCGCAGGCAGAGCGACGGGCGCGGCGGGCTTCGTCGCCTTGTCCGTCGATTCCGTGTTTGACGCGGGCTGCGGGTGCCCGCCTTCGCCGACCGAATAGCCGCTCTGGCCCTGAATGCCTTCGCCCTTCGGCTCGATGCCGAGCGGGGTTGAGCGGATGCCGTCGATGCCGCGCATCTGCGGAATGTCGTCGCGGTTGACGGGCTTGACCAACTGCGCCGTCACGATGAACATCAACTCGGTTTCATTCTTCTGATACTGCTTTGACTTGAACAGATTTCCGAGAATCGGGATGTCGCCGATGACCGGAACTTTCGAGAGCGACTTCGATTCCGAGTTGTCCAACAGTCCGGCGAGGGCGAAGCTCTGGCCGTCGCGCAGTTCGATGCCCGTCTTCGCCTTGCGCGTCTTGAGGCCGGGAATGACGAAGCCGTCAAACTTGACGCCGTTGGAGAAATCAATGGTCGAGACTTCCGGCTCAAGCTCAAGGCGGATGTGGTCTTCATCAATAATCGTCGGCTTGAAGTTGAGCTTGACGCCATACTCTTTCCAGACGATGGTGACGATGGTGCGCGTGCCATCCGATTGCACGATAGGCACTGGAAACTCGCCGCCCGCCAGAAAGCTCGCCTGCTGCCCGTCCATCGCGATGACGTTCGGCTCGGCCAGCGAGCGCACGGCTCCCTGCGTTTGCAGCATCCGCAGCATCCCAAGCATGTTGCCGCCCATCACCAGCACGTTGAGCGCGCTGCCTGAGAGCACGCTGCCGAGGATGCCGCCGCCGACAGAGGCGTTCGGATTGGTCGGGCCTGAAATGGCGCTTGGGCCTGTGCCGCCGTTGACGTAGCCGCCGCTACCGGGCGCGCCCTGATAGGCGAAGGAAGTGCCGAGGTCTTTGATTCGATTGCGGCTCACTTCGGCGATGCGCACCTGCAACTGCACCTGCTTCACGCCCTTCTCCGGCGACGACAGCATGTTGACCGACTTGAAGCCCGCGGCCTCGACCACAGCCTGCACGCGCGTGGCCGTGATGGGGTCTGCGACGCTGCCGGAGATGACGACCGAGCCGTTGGCCTGGCTCAAGCGAATGTCGTCTTTCGGAAAGAGCGCGCGAATCTGCGAGTCAATCAAAGAGAGGTTGGCGCGGACGAAAACGTCGAAGACGATGTACTGGCCCGCCGCCTGTTCCCACGCGATAAAGTTGACCTGCCCGAAAGCCTTGCCGTTGACCAGCACTTGATTCGGGGCCACCAGCACGGCTTCCGCAATCTCTGCGTTCGAGACGGAGAAGCGTCCGATGGGACGGTCGAAGTTGATGACGCGCGATTGGCCCACGAGCACGTTGACGGGGACTGACTCCTTGTTGCGCTCGAAGGACGCGCTGTAGGAAGTCTCCTGCGCGCGGGCCGTCAGCGCGGCGGTTGAAAGAATTATCGCCGCGCAAACGAGACTCACGAGGCGTGCGATTGGGTAACGGGTCGGCATGATAAAAGACTCCTTTGGGTGGCGGAAAAAGTGGTTCCGTGGTCAGTCAATCGTGTTCGTTCATCAGTAGCCAGTTGAAGCAACTTGCCTGTGCCGTTGAACGGCTACTGATGGTTGACTCAATTCATTCTGGAAACTCGACGCTCCGTTTTTTGCTGCCCTCAATCATCTCGACGGAGGGGCGCGGCGGCGGCGGGGGCGCGACGCTAACGGGCGCGGCGGGCTGAGCGGGTTCGACGTACGGTTGCATCTGCACACGCTGGCGGCGCGGCGCGGGGGAGGGCTTGGTTTCAGTTTTGGGTTGTTCGCTTTTGAGCGAGCCGGGTTCGGGGATGGTCGTGGCGCGCTCGCCCGTCAGCAAGCTGCGCTTGTCCTGTCCGTGGGTCTGCGAGTCGCCCTGGTCAATCTGGTTGCGCATGACGAGTTGCAGCTTGCCTTCGTTGGAAGCGAGCGCGAGTTTCTCGGCTTGCTCCGGCGTGACCTGCAAGGTGACGGCCTTAACGGAGTTGGCTTCGCGCTCGTCCTTCGGCTTGTCTATGTTCTGGCCGTTGGCGAGCACCTTGATATTTTGCAGGACTATCTTCGAGATGGGGTCTTGATTCGTAGCCTTGTCCGGCGGGTTGATGACGACGACGACATCGACGGTCGCTCCCGGCTGGATGAAGCCGGAGATGCCCGCGGCGTCGTCAACCTTGACGGTCATCGCGCGATAGCCTTCGGGAATGACAGCGGACAGACCGGCGGCTGTGCCTTCGGGCGCGAGCTTGATGTCGGTGATGGTTTCGCGCGCGGCGATGTTGACGACGGCGACGCGACCGTTCAATTTATCAACTGATTCAAAAGTGCCGTCGGGCGTCGTGCCGCTCGGAGCCTGCACAGACTCGACTTGCTCGCTCGTGATTTTGGTTCCGAGCGGAATCGCCACCTTGGCCACCACGACGGTGTTCATGTTTGTCCCGTTAGCCTGCGCGCTCGACAGATAGCGGCTGACGGAAACAGCGGCGAGCAGCCCGAAGACCAGCGCGCCGGTCAGGACGATTAGAAAACGTTTGTTACGCATCGCGGTATTCTCCGTTTCGGAATCAAAAAGGGTTTGCGCGCCCGCTCGTCAGGCGCGAAAGACGGCCAGCGAAATCAGGCTGCCGACGGTGATGGCCACGCCGTAGGGAATCGTCAATCGCCGGTCGGCAGGCACGGCGAAGCGCGGCATCTGCCAGCCCGGCAGCAGCCCGACTAAGATTTGCAGGACGCGCTGCATCGTCGTCCGTATGGCTCCGGCGCGCAGCATCAGGCAGACGGCCAGCAGGCCGCCCGTCAGGATGACGACGAGGAAAGTCGGCAACACGAGTTGCGCCCCGACGACCGAGCCGATGGCGGCGAAGAGCTTCACGTCGCCCGCGCCCATCGCGCCGAAGACGTGCAGGATGAACATCAATGTGAAGGCGAGGACGCAGCCGCCCAGGCTCGCCAGCGCGCCTTGCAGACCGCCGTAAATGAGATTGATGACCAGACCACTGAGCAGCGTGGACAACACAAAAGCGTTCGGGATGCGCCGGTAGCGCACGTCGTAATAACTAATGATGACGGCCAGCGGAATCAGCAATGCGCAACTGACAATAACGAGAGGGCTAGACATTTCTCACTCCATCGGAGGCGAACTGTGAAACGAGTTGAACCCCTATCGCAGGGGCAGTTGAGTCAAAAGCTTGTTATGAAGATTTAAGTGGAGGGCGCGCTCAAGCTATGGCTTGATGGCAGGCTCTTGAGCGCGCCGTCCTCTTAGTTTTGCGACCGTGGCTAGCCGAGCTTGCTCGCCAGCGCGTTGATTTTGCCGGCAATGTTTCCGCCCAGAAGTTGAAAGGCTGCGATGGCTGCCAGCGTCACCAGGGCCGCTGCGGCGGCATACTCTGACAGTTCCATTCCAGTCTCATCACGCAGAAACTTCTTCATCACCTTGCGGCTCCTTTTCGTCCGTGCGGCTACTTGATGGTGTTAGCCAGAGCGTTGATTTTGCCGCCGATGTTGGTGCCTAAAAGTTGGAAGGCGGCGACCGCGGCCAAGGCCACGAGAGCGGCGGCCACAGCGTATTCAGACAACTCAAGACCGGTTTCGTCGCGCAGGAATCTCTTAATCATGTTTCTACTCCTTCGTGTGGTTCGGACTGTTACTTGATGGTGTTGGCCAGCGAGTTAATCTTGGCGCCGATGTTGGTGCCCAAGAGTTGGAAGGCGGCGACGGCGGCCAAAGCCACGAGGGCGGCGGCGACGGCGTACTCTGAAAGCTCAAGACCGGTTTCATCGCGGAAGAATCTCTTAATCATGGTGGTTGCTCCTTTAAGTTTGGTTGAAGGGTTGAGGGTCAAGCCCGTGCCGCATCGTGCGCTTGCCTCGCGCGAGCGGGACGGACAGTTAAAGAACTCAGTAACCGAGACTGATGGCCGAAGCTTCGACGGCTTCGTGCCTGTCCGTCCCGGACTGCGACGGCGCGCTGCGTTGCGCTTTCGTCATGCGTCGGCCAAGGCCGTTGACGATGCTGGCGATTGCTCCGCCGAAGGCGAGAGCCATCAACAGGAAGTCGTCCTGCGTGCCTTGCGAGAGCGCGACGGCGCGCGCCCCGACAATCAAAGCGGCGGCGAAAAACGGCGCGACCAACACGATGCCGACGAACGATAAGAACATCTTGAGACTGACTGCTTTCATCATCTTTCTTCCTCGCCTTCTCGTCTTCGATTGCGACGCTTTCATGCTTCGCGGACACAACGCTCTTTACAAGACGCGTGCCGCGACGCGCGCTCGTTGAAAAACGCGATAAGCAAAGGCTTTCACGCAACACGCGCCATGAACGCTTGTCGCCGCGCGTTGACAAACGACTGGCCCTCAACGCTTGAGACGCCACGCCAACTCAGCTTTCATCTCAATAACGCTCAGGGTTTTTCGATTGTCGCCGTCAGTTGACAACGCTTGCGCCCGCATTTACCCAACGGCTACGCCCACGCACACAAAGCGCGCGTCGTAGAGCTTCGCCTTGGGCTCAAGGAGTCGCGTTTAAGACTGAAGGGAATTTAACTGATCGCTGCGCCAGAGAAGATGAGGTCTGCGTCAGACACTTTTGAAGCTACGGGAGATGCTTTAAGGCTTATCGGATGTCCCACAGCCCCGATGTTCTCTCACACAAGAGTTATGTGCGACAACATTAGAGTTATGGGAGAGAACACAAGAGCAATGTGAGAGAACATTAGAACAATGTGAGAGAACATTGGAGTTATGGGAGACAACATTGCTCTGATGTTCTCTCCCACAGCCTTAATGTTCTCTCCCACGGCCCTGATGTTGTCTCCCATAGCTCTAATGTTCTCTCCCACAGCCCCGATGTTCTCTCACATAGCTTTAATGTTGTCGCACATTGCTCCAATGTTCTCTCACATTGTTCTAATGTTCTCTCACATTGCTCTAATGTTCTCTCCCACAAGGCTTATCTGAGAGAACATCGGGGTTGTGGGAGTTCAATTGAAGGCTGTTTGATGCCCGTAAACGCTTGAGAGAGCGCAGTTAATGCAAGTTGCAAGCAAACGCAGGCTGGATTAGTGCGAAAGATGGCGTAATGTCTGAAAGACGAACAGGGCGAGGCTCAGGCTGCTGCCCGCGATGGTGAACGTCCACTCGACCACGGGACTCTTGCGGCGCAACAGCGAACGCAACATCACCATCCCGCACTTCCAACCGTCCTGCTGGTAGAGCGGCAACAAATTCGTCGCCGCCAGCAACAGATTCATCATGCTGAACGGCGTCCCCTGAGTCAGCGCGGCGGCCACAGAGTTGACGATGATGCCCGCCAGCAACACCAACACCTGACGGCTCAAAGGTCTGCGCTGCAACTCCGCCATGTTCATCCGCACATAAGCCCCGACGGGCAAAGCGTGCAGCTTGTACTCGACTCCGCCGGAGCTAAAGCCCCAAAGCCTGCGCCCCCAACCTAAGCCGAACTCGCTGACCGGCACGCGACAAGCCCACGCCGCGACCAGATGACCGAGTTCGTGTATGAACAGAGCGACGATGAAAGAGACTACGTAAGAGAGGAGCATCGGAATGTTTGAGGCAACGGAAAGAAGTGTTTGATGAAGCCCGAAGACGCATGAACGCCTTGCTGTTGAAACTCAGGAACCCACGGATAGCGCGTCTCTCATGCTTAACGCTCCACGCGCAACTGCAACCCCGGCTCCGTGTCTTCCTGTAGAAAATCGCCGACATCAATCGCCAGCCGCTTCAACTTTTTATAGAGCGTCTGTCGTGAGCCGAGCCCGAGCGCATCAGCCGCCCGCGCCACATTGCAATCGTGGCGTCTCAGCGTCTCTGTGATAACGCGCCGCTCATAGTCTTCAAGCAAGCAATCCAGATTCGCATGCGACTTGTCCGGCTGCAACGAAGCGCGGTCCTGCTCCGGCAGGATGCGCGGGCTGAGATGCTCCACACGTATGTAATCATCCTCGTCCGCATACAACACCAGCCGCTCAATCTCCGCCGCCAACTCGCGCACGTTCCCCGGCCAGGAATAGTTCTGCAACGCGCGAATCGCTTCCGCGGCAATGCCCGCCACCGCGCGGTCGTTGCGCCGCGCATAGTAAGTCAGGAAATGCGAAATCAACGCCGCAGTGTCGTCCGGCCTCTCCCTGAGCGGCGGCACGTTCAACGTCAAAGCCGCGATGCGATAGTACAAATCCTGACGAAAGCGTTCCTCGCCGACCTCGCGCTCAAGATTCTTGTGCGTCGCCGCCAGCACACGCACGTTCACCTTGCGCGGGCTGCGCTCGCCGAGCGTATGCACTTCGCCCTCCTGCAAAAATCTCAACAGCTTCGGCTGCAATGCCAAAGGCAAATCGCCAATCTCATCCAGAAAAAGCGTCCCGCCCTCAGCCGCGCGAATCATCCCTTCATAATCAACATGCGCTCCCGTAAACGCGCCCTTCTTGTGGCCGAACAACATGCTCTCGATTAAATCACCCGGCGCGGCTGTGCAGTTGAAAGGAATAAACTCTCCCGGCGAACGACGACTCAAATGATGCACGGCCCGCGCGACCAACTCCTTCCCCGTCCCACTCTCGCCCGTGATGAGAACCGTCGAGTCAGAATCCTTGATGCGCTCGACAGCGCGCGCCACCACAGTCATCGCGCGGCTCGTGAAGACCATTCCCGGCAACGATGCGTTCGACACTACGGAAACCGGCAACGCCTTCTTTACTTTTTGATGATCCCCACGCAGAGCCAGATGAGCATGAGCCAGCCGCGCAACATCCGTCAGAACTCTCAGTTGCTTGGCCTGCTCCTCCGTCAGCGGACGCACGTAACGCCCGTAAATCGCCGCTCCCTCATGCTGCATCGTCGGCGCGGTCAGCACCAGACACAGAGTCTTATCTCCGGCCTTAATCTCAGAGCCTTCACCTATCTGCCCCAGAGCCACCAGCACCACGCTCTCCGCTTCCGCAATCTCGTCCGGTGTCAACCCTTCCGCCCATTTCAAACGCGGACGCTCCGCAATGTTCTGCGACCAAGTGGCAAGCCCATAGGTTTGCGCCGTCGCGTCTATCATCAAAGTCAATTTTAGCATCACTTCATACAACAATTCCGGGCCCGTGGTCGCCGCCTGAGACAGCGCGCGAACCATTGAAGCCAACGGCAACTGAAATGATGATGTGCTTTTGCTCTCGGACGCAATAATGCCAGTTGAAGGCGGCGAAATAAGCATAGACCCGGTGTTCCCTGACTATCCAACAATGACACTTCACGCTCATATGCTGCAAACATACGGCTCGAAGAGAGTTGCAATTTACTATGGGGGCAAGGTCTAACGATGTGACGCTGCGAATCCACCGCTAGATGCTGAGCCACATGAGGCAGCTCAACCGGATGCATGACAGTCTATGCAGAAGTGCGCCGGGTGTCAACAAAATTAAACACTTCTGTTTTATCCAACGAATCCTGCTGTTTAACTTGACGGCGAAGGAGATATTTTCCACACTGTGAATATCTTTTGGCGGGCTATCCTGTTGCCTTGTATAGCTATTTAAGCCGACTGCCCTCCTAGCGGATTTCCGTTCGCCACGTGTTCGCCAAACCAACCACTTAACCGGGCTTACCTCATGTAAATGTTGAACTTAGCTCTCGAAGTCGTTGCAAAGAAATGTCTTTACACGCTTCTGCCTGCATGCTACATTCCGGCCACTTCGCCGCTAACCACTTGTGCGGCAAAGGATTAGAAGAGAACGCGAACACACGACCTTGTGGGTTTTTCAATAGCAAGCACACTATCTTGGGTTTTTAGCTTTTTAATCAGTTCGAATCCTCGAAATTGAACAGACGATATGGCGATTCGATTCGATACATCGAGTTGGCGGGCAGCAGTCGCCGCTGGATTCACAATCGCGGGCACGCAAACTGTAGGTTGTTTCATCGGGGAGTTAAGCAATGACGATAAGACCTTTCTCGGTGGTGAAGAGTCTGCGGGGTTGTCAATCAAAGGTCACTATCCGCAGAAAGATGGCGTCCTTGCGTGTCTGCTCGCAACGGAGGCGGCGGCGATTGATGGTCGCCGCAGAGCGTGCGTCAATCGTTTGAACGGAGTGAAGTTGAACTTCGCGGACAAATTGTGACGGCTGTTGCGCCCATCGGGCACGGAGTCAGAGCGTCCGCGTTTACGCTGAATCGGAAACGGATTACAGAGATGGAGGTGCTTCCTTGAACAAAGCCGCAAACACTTACTGGGTTGATGACAGACTGCGTGCGCAACGTGTCGCGGCGCGTGCTCTTCCCTCGCTCGCGCCAGCGCGCGATTTGTCACGTGAAATCATCGGCACACGCACGGAAGTGCGTCGTCGCGGCGGCATCATTCCATCGTGGGTCGTCTTCGGAATGATTATTCTGGCGACGTTTGGCCTCTGCGCGACGGTGACGATGCGCGCGACGGCTGAGGCGCGCAGCGCGGCGCAGCAACACGAAAAGCTCAACTCCGATGTCGAAGCTTTGCGCCACAGCAACAGCGCGCTCAAAGAGGAAGTCAGCAATCTGCGCTCTGACCGGCATGCGATAGAGACGGCGGCGCGAACGCGTCTTAACATGGTGCGAGCCAATGAGCTTGTAGTGCCCGTCGAATAAAGGGGCGCGCACAAGCTGAAACGAAACTTTGCCGATGTTTACTCCTGCCAATTACCCTTCTTTGGTTTTCCCGCTCTGCTGCCACGCGTTCAGGGTTCCTGCCGCTTGCGCGCGGCTGTGACTGCCAACACAGCCGCGCTCCCTCTCTCACGTCCTTTAACCTTCGGAGTGGCATGTGGTTTGACACCCCGCAAGGCGGTCAACTAATATCAAAATCTCTTTACACTGAAGCATTTTTCTAACAGTTGATGCTGCTCCTGAACGACGGGCGCGGCACGAGGGCGCGAGGAAGTTATGCCTGAAACAAAAGAGATGGCGACGCCTGAAGAGCAGGCTGTCGAGCGATGGGAACAAGAGACGCTGAATCCCATCTTGAAGAAGCGGCCTGAGCGGCAACAACGTTTCGAGAACGTGTCGCTCGAAGAGGTTAATCGTCTCTACACGCCCGCCGATGTCAACGGAATTGATTTCGACAAGGACATCGCTTTTCCCGGCGAGTTTCCTTACACGCGCGGCATACATCCGACGGGCTATCGCGGCAAGCTCTGGACGATGCGACAGTTCGCTGGCTTCGGCACACCTGAAGAGACGAATGCGCGCTTCAAGTATTTGATGAATCAGGGGCAGACCGGCTTGTCGGTCGCTTATGACTTGCCGACGCTGATGGGCTACGACGCAGATTCGTTGCTCTCCGAAGGCGAGGTCGGCAAGTGCGGCGTGGCCGTCTCTTCGCTGGCCGACATGGAAGTTCTCTTCGACGGCATTCCGCTCGAAGAGGTGACGGTTTCGCAGACGATTAACGCTCCGGCTTCCGTCCTGCTGGCGATGTACTTAGTGGTCGCAGAGAAGCAGGGCGCGGACTGGAAGAAGATTTCCGGCACGCTTCAGAACGATATTTTGAAAGAGTACATCGCGCAGAAGGAATGGATTTATCCGATTCGTCCGGCGATGAAGTTGGTGACTGACACGTTCGAGTTCTGCACGCAGCATGTGCCTCGCTACAATCCGATTTCGGTGAGCGGTTATCACATTCGCGAGGCGGGCGCGACCGCCGTGCAGGAGTTGGCTTTCACGTTGCGCGACGGCATAGAGTATGTGCAGTGGGGCGTGGACGCGGGGCTAAGCGTTGACGAGTTTGTCCCGCGCATCTCTTTCTTCTTTAACGCGCACAATGATTTCTTTGAAGAGATTGCGAAGTATCGCGCGGCGCGGCGCATCTGGTCGCGCGTGATGCGCGAACGCTTCCATTCGCAGAGCGAGCGCACGTTGCAACTCAGATTTCACACGCAAACGGCTGGCGTGTCGTTGACGGTGCAGCAACCCTTGAACAACATCGTCCGCGTCGCCATCCAGGCGCTCGCGGGCGTGCTCGGCGGCACGAACAGCCTGCACACGGACGCTTACGATGAAGCGTTGGCTTTGCCGACTGACCGCGCGGCTCTCATCGCTTTGCGCACGCAGCAAATCATCGCCGAAGAGACGGGCGTCGCCAACACGATTGACCCGCTCGGCGGCTCTTACTTCATCGAAGCTTTGACGAAGAAGATGGAGGACGGCGCGCTCGACTACTTCGCCAAGATTGACGCGATGGGCGGAATGGTCGAAGCGGTGGAGAAAGGTTTCCCGCAGCGCGAGATTCAGGAATCCGCTTATCAATATCAAAAGGCCGTCGAGCGAGGCGAGCAAACAATCGTTGGCGTCAACAAGTATCAGATGGAGCAGGAGTCTTCTGAGATTACGACGCTGGTGATTGACGAAGGCGTGCGCGACCATCAAATCGAGCGGCTGCAACTGGCGCGCGACCGGCGCGACCGCGGCGCTGTCGCCAACGCGCTTGAGAAACTAAGGCAGGCCGCGCGTGGCGGCGATAACACGATGACCGCGACCATCGAAGCGGTGCGCGTGTATGCGACGCTCGGTGAAATCTGCGACGCCCTGCGCGATGTCTACGGACTCTACGAAGAGCCTGCTTTTTAAGCTTCATCCGCATGACACGTATGCCGAGAACAACAAAGGATGGAATGCGACTTTTAACCGCGCTCTGTGCGCTGCTCTTTATCTTTTCCGGCAGCGGCGTTGAGGCTGCAAGCTTCAGCCCTGCTGCCGACAGGGTTGTCATTGCGAAGAAAAGAATCGTCATCGTTCGCACTGGAAAACTCGTCAGGGATTTTCCCACGCGGAAAAGGGCCATCATCAACTATCCCTCGATTACGAGCGGGGCGAGCAGCGCAGCCGCCTTGCGCAAAGTCCGCTCATTGCTTCAACTCAAGAATATCTTCGACACTTCGTTAGCCGAGTACAAATCCGACACGTGGCTTGATGAGTTCGATTACGAGGTGAACTACAACAAGAATTTCATCCTCGACATCACCTTCACGCAGAGCGGCATGGGAGCTTACCCGGACGACCACACGAAACACTTTGCCATCAATCTCAAGACGGGCGACTTGATAAAAGCGAGAGATGTGTTCAAGCCGTCGTCCTTGCAAACTCTGGCCGGGATGGCTGACCGAAAGCTGCGGGCGGAGCGCGAAGAGAATCTCAAGGCCGTCGCGCAGGACGACTCGACGGCGGAAGACAAGCAGAATCTTCGGGAGCAACTCGACGGGCTGAAGTTTCAAGTTGATAACCTTGACGAGTTCTCTATCGGCGACAAAGGAATTACGTTCCTGTACGACGCTGGCTTCCCGCATGCGATTCAAGCTCTTGAGCCTGTCGGCAGATACTTTTTCAGCTATGCGGAACTGCGCTCCTTCATCAAGCCCGAAGGCCCTTTGGGTAGTTTCGCGCGCTAAGCGATTGCTTTATGAACGACACAAAAATTCGCGTCCTTGTTGCCAAGCCCGGACTCGACGGTCATGACCGTGGAGCCAAAGTTATCGCGCGCGCGCTGCGCGACGCCGGAATGGAAGTCATCTATACGGGTTTGCGGCAGACGCCGGAGATGATTGCCGCCGCCGCTTTGCAGGAAGACGTGGATGCTGTCGGCGTCTCTATTCTGAGCGGAGCGCACAACACGCTCTGCCCGCGCATCGTCTCGCTGCTGCGCGCTAACGGGATGGACGATTGCCTCGTGCTCGTCGGCGGCATCGTCCCGCAGGAAGACATCGCGCGGCTGAAGGAACAGGGCGTGGCGGAGATTTTCCTGCCGGGAACTTCGACCGAAGCCATCGTTAAATTCCTGCGCGAGAATGTCAGGCCGCGTGAATGACTTTGGAAGATGAACAGCCTGACACGAAGGCCGTCCGCATAGAATCACGCGCGCCCGCGCTCGCCATCGTTCGCCTCAACCGTCCTGCGGAAAGAAACCCACTCTCCATCGCCACGCTCGCAGAGCTAGACGCAGCCGTCACCGCGCTCATCTCTCGCAGAGACACGGCGGCCATCATCTTTACAGGCGCGGCAGACGTTTTCGCTTCCGGCGCAAACATCCGCGAACTACGCTCGCTCACATCCGAGACGGCCAGAGAATTTGCAGAGCGCGGGCAGAGCCTCTTTCAAAAGATAGCCGGAGCTTCGCCTTTAACGATTGCCGCCGTCAACGGCTACTGCATGGGCGGCGGATTAGACCTCGCGCTCGCTTGCCACCTGCGCCTTGCCTCGCCTGCCGCCGTCTTCGCGCATCCCGGCGCGCGTCTGGGCATCATCACAGGTTGGGGCGGCACGCAACGACTGCCGCGTCTCATCGGCGCAACTCGCGCGCTTGAGATGTTTGCGACGGCGCGCAGAGTGACGAGCGATGAAGCCTACGCGATGGGCCTCGTCAGTCGCGTGTGTGACGACGTGCTGGACGCGGCCTGCGAGATGGCTCAAAGTTATCTGGCGCGGAAAGAGCGCGAGGCGGGTTGACGTGACGAGCTACTTTTGGCGAGCTGGTTTTTTCAGCAAGCAGACAAGCTATTTTTTCAGAAGCGAGCAAGCTACTTCTTCTTCAGGAAGCGCGCGATTCCCTGCTGGCAATCGTCGGTCATGCGCGCGATGGCGTTGACATCAACGCCCGCTTGCAGCGCGGCGTCGAACGTCATGCCGTCCATGTGATAGAGCAGTCGTTTCGTTAACATGACAGCGGAGCGACTGACCTGTTCAAAGCCGTGGACGAAGGCTTCGACCTCGGCTTCAAACGTGGCGTCGTCGAAGACGTGGTTGACGAGGCCGATGCGTTCGGCTTCGTCGGCGTTGATTTGCGCGCCGCGTGTAATCAACTCGAAGGCGCGCTTTTCCGAGACGTTGCGCCGCAGGATAGCCATCACCATCGCGGGGACGAAACCAATCTTCACTTCCGGATAACCGAAGACGGCGGAGCGCGCCGCCAGCGCTATGTCGCAGGCGGTGGCGAGTCCGCTGCCGCCCGCCAGAGCGCGCCCGCGCACGGCGGCGACGACCGGCACACGCACACGTCGAATCAACGCGAACAGTTCCATCAACGATTGCGCGTCTTCCAGATTTTCGATAATCGAGCTTTCGGAAATCTTCTGCAAAGCGGAGAGGTCTGCGCCGGAGCAGAAGTCTGCGCCCGCGCCCATGATGACAACGACGCGCACGGCCTCGCTCTCGTCCGCCTGTCGCAAGGCTTCCTTGAGGCCGAGGATGAGCGCGTCGTTCAGGGCGTTGCGCTTGTCGGGGCGATTGAGCGTGATGAGCGCGACCGCTCCCTCAACTGAATAGATGACAGGGCTGCTTTCTTCGGCCATCGAATATTTCGCTGAGAAGAAAAATGGAATCAGTCGTTATCCAGAAAACTGCCGAGCGCGGCGCTGACTTCGGCGTGCGCTTCCTGCTGCACCCAATGGCCGCTGGTCTTGATGCGCACCTCGCGGTACGGAGCGTCAACGAAGCTGTCAACGTTGCGCACCGTTTCCGGCATGATAGCGTGGTCGTGCTCGCCGTAAATAAAGAGCGTCGGCACGCGCACGCGACCGTCGCTCAACTCTTCGCTCGAAGCTGTCTGGCGAGAGCGCAGGAAGAGATTTCCGACGTTGGCGCGATAGTAGTTGATGCCCGCGGTCAACGCGCCCGGCACGCGCAGAGCTTCCTTGTAAATCTCTATGTCCGCATCCGTCACGGTTCCCGGTCGCGCGATTGTTTTCTTGAACATGCGCTCAAGGACGGCAAAATCGTTCATGCTGATGAGCCATTCGGGCAGGCGCGGAAGTTGGAAAAAGAGCATGTACCAACTGGACAGAGCTTGCTTCAAAGTCAGGTTAGCGCGCCAGACAGGCATCGGCGGAACTTGCAGGGCAGCGAGTTTCCAGACGTACTCAGGATGCCGCTGCGCGACGGCCCAAGCCAAACCCGCGCCCCAGTCATGACCGACCACAGCCGCCTGCCGCGCCCCGAAATGACGAATCAATCCCGTCACGTCGTCAACCAACAGCGGCATCTTGTAGTCTGCGACGCCTTGCGGCTTATCGCTCAGGTTGTAGCCGCGCAAGTCCGGCGCGACCACCGTATAGCGGTCGCCGAGAGCCTTCAACTGATGCCGCCACGAATACCAGAACTCAGGGAAGCCGTGCAGCAACAGCACGAGTCTTTCGCCGCTGCCGCTCTGCGCATAATGCAGCCGCACGCCGCCCACCTGCGCGTAGCCCTGACGAATCGAAGAATCAAGATTGATTAGCTCGCTACTCATAATGAAACAGTGACAAGTGACAAGTGACGAGCAGCGAGTTAAGACAAGAAGCTGGCTCGTTAAAGATAGTCGCTGGCTTTAACTTGTCACTCATCACTTGTCACTCGTCACTGATTTTAAAATCATCTGGAATTTCGATGAACATGCGCAGCAGCGCGGTCGAGAAAGTTTTGCCCTGGGCGTCGGTCATGAGCGAGACGGTGCCGCCGCCGCCGAGGCTTTCATGCAAGAGAAAGTTGAGGGCGCGCAAGTTGGGCAACTCGAAGCGCTCGACCTCGCCTTTGCAGATGCCCGCGAAATGTTGCTTGACGCGCGCGGCTGTCACTTCGCTCAAGAGCAGCGGATAGTATTCGTCGCGCAAGGCTATCAAGCCGACGTTGGCCGTGTCGCCCTTGTCGCCCGAACGCGCATGCGCCAGTTTGGTCAGTTGAATCTTCATCCGTGATTGTCAGTTAGTCGAACGAGTATCCGGCGAAAAAGATTTCGGACGGCTGCCCGTCTTTGTAAGCGATGATGTAAACGCCTTGCCCTCGCTCAAGCTTTTCATACAACTCGTCGCTCTCTTCAATCATCTCGCGCGATTGACATCCGGCTCGTAAGCGACGAAATAGAACCATGGATGACCGCCCATTTTTACTGCTCTAACAGCCTCACAATTTAAGGGCGCGCGACCGCGCTCTTTTGTTGATACAACCAGAGACGATAAAATGCAACTATGACGAGCGCGTGATTGATGATGCCGTCCGCGATGAGCGCAGGCACGTCCGCCAGCGGCACGAGTCGAACGACCGTCTGCTCCGTGCCGTCAAACACAGGCGCGCTTTGGTAATTGACGACGGGCGCGAGAAAAATATGAATCCAGTTTCCTTGAATCGCAGGGTTCGGATACGCCTTTCCTAAGTCCAAAATCGACGGCGCATGATAGCCAGTCTCTTCCAGCAGTTCGCGCGCGGCAGCCTCGCGCGGCGACTCTCCTTCGTCAACCATCCCGCCGGGAATTTCCAGCGTCACGCATTCCGCGCCATGACGGTATTGCTCAATCATGACGACTTCATCGCGCGCCGTCAGCGGAATGATGTTTATCCAATCGGGCGCGTCCAGACAATAGAAATCGTGCTCGCTGCCGTCGCGCGGGTTGACGCTCGCATCGCGCCTGACTTGAAAGACGCGGCAATCTGCGACGGCTTCAGAGCGCACGCGCCGCCACGCTTCAGGACTCTGCGACGCGGCAGCGTCAAGACGAGGCGCATCAGTCTCACTCTTCTCGTCAGCGAAGTTTTTTGTCGCCGCGTCACCGCGTCTCCCTGTCACCGCGTCTCCATGCCTTTCTGTCGCGGCATCGCTGAGTCTCTCTATCGCCGCGCCTTCATGCTTCAATGTCGCCGCGTCGCCCGCTTCGTTCACACCTGCCTCACTTCCACGCGCGGCTGAATCTCGCTTTTAGGAATCAGCGCGGGCCAGTAGGCGACAATCTCTTCGACTTTCGGGCGGCCACCGGCAAAGCCCGTCACGCCGGGGGGGCCGGTCAAAATCAACGGCGCAATCTCTTTGGTGAAGCGTTCAATCATCCGCTTGTCTTCGCCGCGAACGCCGACGCGCAACTGCACTTCGGCGAGGTCCGGTGAAGGCTCGCCCGCCAGCGGCCCGTGCGTCGCGTTGGCCCCGACAAACTCCGTCAGAATTTGCTCGAAGCGCAGGCCCAGGCGTTCAAGGCGGGCGCGCAGGATTTTGTCCGCCGCCGCTGCTTTGTCGTAAGCGTCGGGCCACGAATAGACGAGCGTGCCGACGGCCTTGTAGCCAGCCGAATAACTTATCGAGACTTTCAGAAACTCTGTCGCCGGATGCCCTTTGATGCCGAAGACGCGAACGCGGTCAGGCCCGTCATCTGCGAGTTGAATCGTCGTAAAGTCGGCCACGCAATCGGGCGTGATGTACTCGTGCGGGTCGCCCATTTCATAAAGCAGTTGCTCTTTGATAGCCGGAACGTTGACGCGCCCGCCCGTGCCTTCGTGCTTGGTGATAATGAAGCTGCCGTCCGGCGCGGCCTCCGCTATGGGGAAGCCGACATCCGCAAGGTTCGGAATGTTGCGCCAGTCGTACTGGCAGTTGCCGCCCGAAGATTGCGCGCCGCATTCGATGATGTGTCCCGCGATGGTTCCCGCAGAGAGCTTGTCCCAATCGTCGGCCTTCACGTTGAACTCGTGAATGATGGGAGCGAGCGTTAATCCGGTGTCGGTCGCGCGCCCTGTGATGACGACCTGCGCGCCTTGATTGAGAGCTTCGACCATCGGCCACGCGCCGAGATAGACGTTGGCGCTCTGGATGCGGTCGCGCACGCTGCTGAGCGGCTCATTCGTGTCCATGTTGCGCAGTTCTATGCCGCGCTCAAGCATTTCGTCCAGCCGCTGCATGATGTCGTCGCCCGCGACGGTTCCGATTTTCAGCTTGCCTGCCAGCCCAAGTTCGCGTGCCGTCTCGCGCACGGCTTCCGCGCAGCCTTCGACGTTGACGCCTCCGGCGTTCGCCGTCACGCGAATATTACGCTCGACACAAGCCGGAAGAATCTGCCGCATCAAAGGCACGAAGTCGCGCGCGTATCCGGCTGAAGGATCGCGCGCACGCTGCTTCTGCATGATGGACATCGTGACCTCGGCCAGATAGTCGAGCATCAAATAATCAATCGGCCCGCCTTCAACCTGACGCACGGGCGCGTCCAGCATGTCGCCCCAAAATCCCTGCCCGCTGGCAATCCGAATCTTCTCTCTCATCGTCAATAATTAATATTCAATCGTCAGCGGCCAGTCAGAAGTTGTTAAGCTCATGACTCGTGACTGGCTGCTCAAATGTGACGCGGGCAGCTCGCCCCTTTTACGGGAAGCGCTGCCCGCGCCGGACAACTCGACGTGGCTGCGCTTGTTTATGACGGACGCAGCCGCATCGGCTCTAGCCTGTGACGCTCTCCGTGTTAGGGCGTCGGGGACGGTTCAGCCATCGGCGGCTTGATGCCGCCCCGCTTGGCTCTCCGCTTGCGTCGCGGACGACGAGTCCCGCCGCTCATCATGCCTCCGCCGCCGGAAGAAGTGAACGAGAACTGGTGCGTCTCGCCCGGCACGCTCATGATTGAAACGCCGCTGCCCATCTTCTTTAAACGGACGGAGATGATTGACGGCGAAGAGCCTGTGAACATCATCGTCACGCCCGTATAGCCGCGCGTCGTGACGGCTGAATAGCGACCGCTCATCGCCGTCCCGCCTTCGGGCGTCAGCGTGAATTGATTGCCGGAGTCGAACGACAAAGTAGCCGCGCCTGACAGACTGCCTTCGGGATAGCTGGCAGTTCCGGTGAATGACTTGCCGCTCAAGTCTTCCTGCATTCCGCCGTCGGCAGCGTCGGTCGTTGCGCCCGCCTGCATGCCGCCGGAAGTGTCCGTCGCCGTGCTGGCTGCTGCGCGCCTGCGTCCACGACCGCGACGCCCTCTTCTGCCGCCGCTGCTTGCGCCCGACATGTCGCCGGACATATTCGTGTTAGCAGAAGTGTCGCCGGCCATGTTGGTGTTCTGCGTGTCGGCGGACGTGTTGGCGTTGCCTGCCATATCGCCGTTCATGTTCATCGTGTCGCCGGACGTGGTGGCGGCGCGGCGCGCGGGGCGTCTGCGGGGACGCCGCCGACTGGTTCCGCTGCTGGTATTGGTGTTCTGCGTGGTCATCATTCCGCCGCGCGTCGGCTCGTCACTTTGCGTCGTCGAAGAATTGCTATTCTGCGCCGCGACCAACAGGTCGGCAGTGACGAGAGCGAATGACGTGATGAGCACAAACAAAACTGTGCTGCTGCGTGTGATACTGCTCTTGCTCACGGATGTTTCTCCCTTCTCTCTTGTGATGTTGCGCACGTATAAATAAAAGCGCGTGACGCATCAATGTCTATTCATTGCGGCGACCGCCGCAATGCTGGTGACAGTAACCGTTCATTAAAACTCGTGAAGACCCTGCGCTCTTTCGACGAACTGCTCAAGGATAAAGAGGACTGCAAAAGCGCTCCGGGATTGTCTGCCGCTCCGCGCGGCACGCGCGGCAAAGAAAGAGAGGCGGCAAACGCGCTGGACGCTTCAACTCGAAGAGCTAACCTTTCATCATGCTGGCCGATAGTTTCGCACAACCGCAACGCTGTTGGAACAATTATTTTGCGCCGACTGTTCATGCGCGAGACAATCGCTCAGGCCAGCGTCGGCGGAAGCACGAACGGCCCCAGATGCGGGCCTGCGTAGTTGAGGCTCAGTCGCAGGACCAACTCCAACGCATCGCGCGTCTCTTCCGGCACGAGCACGGCGTCCACAAAGCCGCGCGCGGCGGCATACCTGGCATCCAACTGCTGCTCGTAATCGGCGCGCACGCGCTCCATCTCCGCCGTCAACTTTTCATCCGGCTGCGCGCCCTCGCGCTTTAGCTTCTCAAGCTGCGTCCCGAACAGAGCGCCAACAGCCGAGTCGCCTTCCATCACTCCCATTCTTCCGGTCGGCCAACTGAAAATAAAATCCGGGTCGAAGCCCTGCCCCGCCATCGCGTAGTAGCCCGCGCCCGAAGCGTGATTGATGGTCAGGACTATCTTCGGCACAACGGCGGTCGCCATCGCTTCGACGAAACGCGCGCCCGCACGGATGATGCCCGAATGCTCGGCTTCCGCCCCGACCATAAAGCCGGAAACATCCTGTATGAAGACGAGCGGCGTTTGATGACGATTGCAAGTCTCTATAAAGTAGGCGACCTTCTCCGCGGAGTCTGCGTAGATGATGCCGCCGAAGCGCGGCGGGCCGCCCGTCGGCTGGCGAATCATCCCGCGATTGTTCGTGATAACGCCGACCTGTATGCCGCGCAATCGCGCATGGCCCGTTATCATCTCTCTGGCATAGTCGGCTTGAAACTCGTCCAGGCGTCCTTCGTCAAGCAGGCAGGCCAGCACGTCGCGCATGTTGTAGGGCTGGCGATGGTCTGCCGGGATGATGTCGTAAAGGTCTGATGCGGGGCGCGCCGCTTCCACGCTTTCCGTAATCGAGACGGCGCTCTGCGGCTTGACCGGAAGCTCTGAAACAAACTCCCGAATTTTAGCGATGCAGGCTTCGTCGTCGGCGACACGGTAATGCGCGACGCCAGATAGTTCGTTGTGCGTGCGCGCCCCACCCAAAGTCTCATTGTCAATCGTCTGTCCCGTCGCGCCCTTGACCAGATTCGCCCCGCCCAATCCCATGAAGGATGTTCCCTCGACCATCACGATGATGTCGGAGAGCGCGGGCAGGTATGCGCCGCCCGCGATGCACGGCCCCATCACGGCCGAGATTTGCGGGACTTTCAAGTAGCGGCGCATGATTGAGTTGTAATAGAAGATGCGCGATGCGCCGTACTGCCCCGGAAAGACGCCGCCCTGATACGGCAGATTGACGCCAGCCGAATCCACCAGATAGATAATCGGCACGCGCGAACGCATCGCAATCTCCTGCGCTCGCAAAATTTTCTTAATCGTCTCCGGCCACCACGAACCGGCCTTGACGGTCGCGTCGTTGGCGACGACGACGACTTCGCGCCCGCCCACGCGCCCCAAGACGGTGACGACGCCCGCCGCCGGAGCCGCCTCGTCATACTGGTCGTAAGCGACGAGCAGGCCGATTTCCTGCCTCACGGAATCTTTATCAAGGAGCAGTTCGATGCGCTCGCGGGCCGTCAGTTTTCCTTGTTGATGCTGCCGCTCAACTTTGTCCGGCCCGCCGCCCAGACGCAGCCTTGCTTCGAGTTGCAACAACTCGGCGGACAACTGGCGCAGGCGCGTCCGCGCTTCTTTGACGGCGGGCCGCGCTTCAAACTTGTGCTCAGCGCCTTTCGGCATCATGTGAATGTCAGTGACCGCCCGGAACCAGCCGCGCCCGCTCTAACCGCGCGCAGGCGCTCTGCCGCTTCAGCCGTTCATCCAGTTAATAAGATAGATTCGAGATGCCGCCAAAATAGCACAGGACGGGGACGCTAGACAACGAGCGTCCAGCTCTCGGCAAACAGCCGCATCTGTTTATGAGAGTGCCGCTAACAAACGCATGGCGCAAACGTCTGAGGCAAGGTCTGATTGGAATAGCAATGTTCGGCAAAGCTGTCCGGCGTCATCGCAGGCGTCGCAGGCGTCGCGTCCAATCATGAAATGTTCACTGAAGAAGACATTCATCATCAGCATGTCTACAAATGTAGACGCGGAAGATGGCTCGCAACCGATTCGCGCGCATGATTGCGTCTGTTTTATCACATGCTTCCCCCGGCATGAGATTTGATAGTAATGAACAGCGAAGTCGTCACTACTCACCGAGATTAGTTGACCGGACTCTCTATCCGACTCATGTCATCAACAAGCGCATCGCCGCGACATAGAGAGAAAGACCATTGAACATCTATCTGTCGCCGACGATTAAGCGCGATTCTCTGGAGGCACAAAATGTTTAAAGTTACTGCTGATGTATTTTCAGGGCGACCAAACCCTGAATGGACTGTTGACGGCGACGAAGCCAAAGCTGTCCTTAAAGAATTAGCTTTATCAAGCGGGGCCGTGGCCGAGATGGATTCGGGTTTTCAAGGGCTTGGCAATCGTGGATTGATTGTCGAACCCTTATCCGATGCCGTTGCCGGACAGTACAACTTGCCTTCTTCATTTCGGATTGCAAACGGCGCCGGCGCTAACCAATCGAAGGGATTGGAGGTGGCCGAGCGATTAATCAAAGGCATGCTCAAAGCCACGCCGTCCGTCAGCGCGTATTCCGACAACGCCGAAAAGTTGGACAAACAACTACAGAAGCTTTTACTGGATCAGCTTGGCTCAGCCCCCGAAGGAATCATCACCGAGGGAACAGCGGGAGCAGAGGCGACGACGATGGAAGCGACCACGGAAGACGCCGGCAGCAGCTCTTCAAAGAAGAAGAAGGAGAAGGAAGTCGATACCCAAGCGATATGTTATATCGAAATGGGCGCATTTAATCCCGCCTTCTGGAATGCGTCAACCGTGATTGGAAGAAACAATTGTTACAACTACGCATCGAACCGGAGGACTGACACCTTTGCGCAACCGGGGAGAGCGACAGGTCAGATGTATGCTGCGCTGACTTGCGCACAGGTCGGGCCGGCAGCCGTCCGCGACGGCGCTCGTCAAGACCCTAACTGCGCTCCCGCCACGGAATCACCACGGTGGTATATGGCGTTAGTCATGGCGCCGGGATACGATTATCACTGGTATCGCAAAAGCATCGAGGGCTTCTGGGGACATAAGCCGGGCGGAACCGCCGCCAGAAATACGGATAACAGCGGGCGGATAATTTACGACCCCCGCACCGCCAATCGCGGGCCGTACACGATCTTCTGCGGTTTCTTTTTCGCCCAGCGACGAATGGTTGTTCGCTAAACCGAGTCGTTCGGCTTTGAAGCTGCTGCGCTCCGGAACCGGAAGGCGGACTGTTGGCTCTGGCAA
Source organism: Blastocatellia bacterium (assembly GCA_033855775.1). Classification (GTDB taxonomy): domain Bacteria; phylum Acidobacteriota; class Blastocatellia; order Pyrinomonadales; family Pyrinomonadaceae; genus DASVTR01. The sequence continues at coordinate 42,558 of JAWVFT010000034.1, forward strand.
GTGTTAATGATAACCGGCCCCGGCTTTCAGTTCCGGCAGCGCCAGGCTTCGTGGTTTCGTTTAAGAATTAAAGGTAAACGCCATTGCATGTAGAGGTAGATATTTTTAGCGGTAGACCGAACCCGTCATGGGAGTTGTCTGCGCAGGAGGCGCAGGAACTCCTTGAGCGCGTTCAGCGCCTACCTCGTAGCGCAGCCGTAGGCTCTGTCAAACAAGACTTGGGTTATCGGGGATTAATCGTCACGGCAGACAAGAACGAGGCGGGCGGCTTCGACAGGCTTTTGGTCAGCGATGGCATCGTGCTCGCCTCGGCGGCAAACAGGCCGCAGCAGCAGTTTACAGATGATGGTCGCGCTTTGGAGAGATGGTTGCTAAAGATAGCCAAAGGGCAGATCGAAGATGGTTTATACACATATATTCTTTCCCAGGTCGAACATGACTGAAAGCTTCCTGCGGGTCATTGGATACTACAGGATTCGTTCCGAGGGCAAAATCAACTTGCTCAAGAATGTCGGTTACTCAGGCTAGGCTTGTTTCGTCGCCTGTTCTGACAACCGGCGGCTCTATCTATACAGAGCGTCAGCTCTGCCCCCAAAGGAGAAAAAACAATGGCAACGAAATCGTCTAAAAAGGGAAAAAAGAGTAGCTCAAAGAAAGCCGGTTCTTCGGGTGGAGCGAATGCTTCAACCGCGCAAGTGCTGGCTGCCAAGAAGGTGTTGGAGCAACGACTGATCTACGATGTGGCCGAAGAAGCGATGTCCGCCGCGAGCGGAACGGATGAATACGGCCCGGAGAATATCGTCGGCGTCGGGATGAGCCATAAAATCAGAGGCGGCGTGCTCACAGACGAACCCTGCGTGACGATCTACGTCGTGGCGAAGGTGGACAAGGGCATGGTCACGGCTTCGGCTACCGTCCCGGAAACAATAAACGGCGTCCAGACTGACGTGGTTGCTACTGGAGAACTGCACGCGCTGCCTTACAAAGGTCGCTATCGTCCGGCTCCCGGCGGCGTCTCCGTCGGCCACTTCAAGATTACAGCCGGAACTCTGGGCTGTCTGGTGAAAAAGGGCGCTTCGCTCTGCATCCTGAGCAACAATCACGTGCTCGCCAACTCGAACCAGGCGAACATCGGCGACCCCATCCTGCAACCCGGCCCGATTGACGGCGGGACCAATCCGGCGGATTTGATTGCCAAGCTGCTACAGTTTGTGCCCATCAAATTCGGCGGCGTGCTGCCCAACAAAGTGGACTGCGCCATCGCCAAGGTCGTGAGCAACAACATCGTCAACCCGCTGGTGAGATGCTACGGCAAAATCAAGCTTCCGGTTGTTCCCTGCAAGCTCAACCTGCTGGTTAAAAAGTGCGGGCGCACGACACAGTTCACGCGCGGTCGAATCACCGACTGCAACGCGACGTTGAAGGTGAACTACGGCGTCAGCGGGCTGGCCTTGTTCCAGAATCAAATCATCATTCAATCGCTCAACCCGCCTGCGCCCTTCAGCGCGGGTGGCGACTCCGGCTCGCTCATCGTCACCAACGATGGCGCTCAGCCCGTGGGCTTGCTCTTCGCCGGTAGCGCAACTCACACCATCGCCAACCCGATTAGCGCCGTGCTGGCAGCGCTCGGCGTGACCATCGCTCCTTAGTCCGGCACACGACGAGTTTCAGCAATGCGTCACCGAAGGGATAGGCAGTCTCTCGACTGTCTATCCCTTTCCTCATAATGAAACCGCTGCGCTTGCGGCGAGCAATTCCCGCGCCTCTAAAATTTGCTCATCGCGTCGCGCTTTGCGCACGTCTGACAAAGACTCTATTCCTTATTCGTTGTGTTAAAATAAGCGGCGAAGGAAGGCATTATGAATAAACGAACAAGCGCCAAAAAACGCTCCATCGAGAAAGTCAAAGAAGAGCACGAATTGCAATTGATGGCTATCGAAGGCGTTCAGGGAGTCGGCATCGGACAGCGCGACGACTCCGATGAGCTTGCCATCAAAGTTTATGTTGATAACAAGACGAAGGCTTTACAGGAAAAGCTGCCCAAGGAATTGGACGGCCATCCGGTGCAGATTGAAGTCTCCGGCGAATTTCACGCGCAGTAGAAAAAGCCTTCGAGCCGCGCCGGCGCCGGACAATAATCAAGGGGCCGGATTGCGTATCTTCCGACCCCTGATTCAAAAACTGTTCGCGCGCTGTTATCGCCAGAGCTTGAGCATCAGAGACTTCGTATCCGTCTTGTCTGGAACGCCCTCGACAATCAGGACGCGCGAGCCGCGCCGCTCAATCATCACTTTGCCTTCCCTTGTCTGCCAGTTGCTCCACTGCGAGCCTTCTTCAATGCCGCCGCCAGTGGCGGGACTCAGTTCACCGTAACGGGCGTTCGTGCGTTTGCTGTAAGCGTTGAAGAATTCCTGCGCGTCCTTTTCCGAGTCCCATGCGGAAAGCTGCGTCAGGCAGACGCCGCCGCTCTTCGGCTCGTTGTAGACGGCGAAGCGGTCGCCGCCCCAACCCTCCGCCGCCTGCATCGAGTCCGCTTTTGATTTTAGAAATTCGTCCAGAATCAGGAAGTAGCCCCACTCGCCGTTCACGTCGTAATCGACGCGCTTCCAGTTTGCGCCGAGCGCGCCGGAGACATCCGCCAACTCCATCTTGACCGGAGCTTCGCGCGCGAAATATTTCTCCGGGTGCATGATTTGTTCGGTTGACTGCGGCAGTTCGGTGAAGGCCACAGCGATTTGCTTCCAGCCATCGCGCTTGTACAACTGCGAGACGAAATCCATTCCCTGCTGGTATGGAAAGAGCAAAGATTCGCGGAGCACGCGCGGCGCTTTTTCGATTAAGTCGGTTGAGCCGGAGCCGCTCGCCGCGATGGAGCGCATGAAGGCCAGAGCGCGCAAGGGATTGCGCACGATGTAGTGTTGCATCGCCAGCGTCGCATCGCCCTCTATCAAAGCATGGACGGCGAGTTCGGCGTCCGAGTCGCCCTTGGGCCACTTGTCGAAGCGGCGCAGATTGTAGTGCTGGTCTTGCAGGGCGTGCGTCAGTTCATGCGCGATGACGGGCTTTTGGCCGTCGAGGTCAATCCAGTCGGCCAGATAAAACTGCTGCGCCTTCGGGTCGTAGTAACCGGCGACCTGTTCGGTCAGCAGGCTGATGATGAAGGAGCGCAGTTGCATGTCAGCCGGAATCATGCCGAGCTTTTTCAGCGTCAACTCCGAAGCCCGCAACTCTTCGGGCGTCGTGTCTTCGTCCATGTTCTTGATGAGCATGCGCTCAATCTCTGCGCGCGTTTGCGCCCCGCTCTTGACGGGCCGCAGGATGGCCAGTTCCCTTATCTCGCTCGTCTCTTTCAGGACAGACTCGGTGGCCGCAAGTATAGCGGCGGCCTTCGCGTTGCTGGACGTGACGGCGGGAGCCTGCTTTTGCGCGAAGACCGCGCGCGGGCCGTCGAAAAGCGCGCACGCGAGCGTGAGGGCGAGGAGGAACGCGATAACTGGCAGCCGATTTTGCTTTGACATCTATAACCTTTCGCTTTTATAGTCCGCTGAAACGCGCTGACAATTTTATTTTAACAGGTTGAGCCTCCATCGCCCGAATCGCTTGGGAGGGGTTTTATGCAGATGATGAAACGAGCGGACGAAGACATGACGGCGGAAGAGTGGCACGAGACGTTGATTCGCGTGCGCTATTCGGAGACGGACAAGATGGGCGTCGTCTATCACGCCAATTATCTTGTCTGGTTCGAGATTGGCCGCACGGAATTTTGCCGCGCGCGCGGCTTCTCCTACCGCGACATGGAAGAGAACGACAACTCCTTTCTCGTAGTTGCAGAAAGTTATTGCCGCTACAAAGCTTCCGCTTACTACGACGACCAACTGCTGGTGCGCACGCACATCACGGAGTTGCGTCGTCGCTCGCTGCGCTTCGGCTATGAGATTGTCCGCGTCAGCGACGAAAAGATTATCGCCGAAGGCGAGACGGGCCACGTCGTCACGGATTCAAACGGTCGCGTCCGCTCGTTTCCCGAAGGCTACAGCCAACTGCTGCTCGCCACGCCCGCCGCAGCCATCCATATCACGAAGACGCCCGCCGGGCGCGTCCCCGAAGACAGCGCGCCGGACTAAAGGCAAGGCAAGAATCCAAAGGCCGAAGTTTAAACTCGAAGCAGATTTGTCTTTTGACTTCTTCACTCGCGCGACTCTTGACAGCCAGACTGTCATTGCTCGTGCTTGAGTGAGAGGCGGGAGATTTCGCGCGCGCGGCCAGTCGTTTCGTCAATGTCTAAAAGCGCGGCGCAGATGCGCACGTCGCCCGTCGAATGCTCGGCGCGCTTGTGCAGGGCCGAAGTGAAACGCCCTATGACATCCTCTTTCACCATTCCGATGACGCCCGCATAGCTGCCCGTCATCCCTATGTCGGTCAGGTAAGCCGCGCCCTGCGGCAGGATTCTCTCGTCGGCTGTCTGCACGTGCGTGTGAGTGCCGACGACCGCCGAGACGCGCCCGTCCAGATGCCAGCCCATCGCAGACTTTTCGGAAGTCGCCTCGGCGTGCATGTCAACGAGCCTGACTTTCACCTCCGGCGAGAGCGTCTTCAACAATTCGTCAGCCACGCGAAACGGGTCGTCAGCCGGATGCATGAAGACACGCCCAAGCAGATTCAGCACGGCGATGCGCACGCCGCGCACGTCGCCAACCCACAATCCGCTGCCGGGAGTGTTCGGCGGATAGTTGGCCGGGCGCAAGAGTCGCGGCTGTCGTTCGATGTAGGAGACGGCCTCGCGTTTGTCGAAGATGTGATTGCCGGAGGTCATCACGTCAATGCCTGCGTTAAAGAGTTGCTCGGCGTGCGGCGGCGTGATGGAAAAGCCGCCCGTCACGTTCTCCGCATTCATCACGACGAAATCCACCGCGTTCTGCTCGCGCAAATCCTGTATCCGGTCGAGCACAGCCATCCGTCCGGGCCGCGCCACCACATCGCCAATCATTAAGATTTTCATATAAAACAGTAGTAAGCAGAAAGTGACAAGTGACGAGCTAAAGACAAGTTTTTTCTTGTCACTTTCTGCTCGTCACTCGTCACTGATTTGAATGGCTAGAGGGAAATCCGCGATGGCCGTTCCGCAGCCGTAATTGAACCTGCTTTAACAGGTGGGTGACCTCTTGAAAAGCCGCAGCCTTTGGCAATTCCTTAACGATGAAGGATTGCACCGGCTGTTAGTCGGCGTCAGTCTCCCTTTTTTTCGGCGTTGGCTCAATCATCGTTACTCGGTGACGAACCCCGCAGACATTTTCCCTCCGCCACGTGAGATATTAACACAGACGCAGGCGAATGTCAGAAATCGACATCAGAAAATATAGATGAAATGTCGGGTCAACATCCGGCGCGGCCCCAATCATCCGGCCTCTGCTTTTTAAGTGAAAGCGATGTTGCCAGCCGGGCTTGGCTGTTCGACGTTGCTGCGGACTTTGAGCAGGCGGTCGAGCATCTCCGCGCACTCGGCGCTGCGCGAGGCGAGTTGCGAGTCGGCTTGCTCGTGCAGGCGTTTGAGGCGATGCAGTTCGTCTGCGATGTGCAGGGCGGCGAGGATGGCGACCTTGAGCGAATCGACGGTCAGCGTGCCGGAAGAAATCTCGCGCATGCGGCTATCGACGAACTCTGCGAGTTGCGTGATGTACTCGCTGTCGCCGTCGGAGCGGATGTTGTAAGTCTGGTTGTAGATTTCGACCCGGATGGTCGGCGTCGTGGCTGCGTCCATATTGCCTTTACCTAAACTCATGCGGCCCTGCCCGTCTTTCATTTGCGCACCGCCTCCGCCATTTCAGGGTCGAGCGTGGCAATGGCGTCGAGCATGGCTTCGACCTTCGTGCGAATCGTGTCGCGCTCGGACAGCAAGCGTTCGACCTGGCCTTCGAGCCGCTCTTTCTCGCCGAGCAGGCTGCCGATTTCGCGCCGAATCGAAGCAATCTCGCGCTCCAGTCCTTCCTTTTCCTGACGCAGCGTTTTCGTCAGTTCGATGGTGCGGTAAATTTTGTCTTCCAGATGCGAGAACTTTTCGAGTCCTGATAATCCGACCATCGTCATCTCTCCAAAGTTTGCTGGCGCGTTAGACGAGCCGACCGATTATGCGACTTCAAGACGAATAAGTCTAGAGTCTTCTTGTTGAGAGCTTGGAAGTCAACAGCCTTTTTTAATGCGCCTCAGGATTTCTGACAATTGACTCGCGTTCTTTATCTGAGTTGCGCTCCGAATTTTTGTTCGAGCATGGCGACGATGCGCGCGTGCATGGCGTCAACTTCTTCATCGCGCAGCGTGCGCTCGTCCGCTTGATATTCGATGCGGAGCGTCAGCGAACGCTTTCCTTCGGGCAGTTTCTCTCCCTCGTAAACATCAACCAACTGGACGCCGCGCAAATCTTCCACTTGCTCGTCGAAGATAGCGCGCTCCATTTCGGCGAAGGTCAAGCGGCGGTCAAAGAGCAGCGAGATGTCTCTGTCAATGCCGGGATAGCGCGCCAGCGGGTGATAGAGAACGGGCGTCTCCGACGTTTCAAGCAAGCGCGTTAGGTTAAGCTCCGCGACGTAGAGCGGCTGGCGGAATTTGTATTCGGCGGCGAGAGCTTCGTCGAGGCGTCCGATGAAGCCGAGGGCTTGATTGTCCGCTGCGCTGATTGTCGCCGCCTGCCCTTCGCGCAGATGTTTGACGCGCGCTGCCGCGAAGTTGAGGCGCGGGAGTTTCATCGCATCCACGGCGGCTTCGAGCGCGCCCTTCAAATCATAGAAATCCAACTCGCGCTCGGCTTCGGCCCGTCCTTCTTCGAGCGCGCCGCCGGTGACGACCAGCGCGAGCGACTCCTGCTCGTCGGGCAGTTGCCCGCGCTCCGGATGAGCCGCGAAGACGCGCCCGACCTCGAAGAGTTGCAGGTCGCGTGTGCCGTGATGAAAATTATGGCGCACTGCATCGAGCAATCCGGCCAGCAGCGAGGGGCGCATTCGTGTCGCGCCTTCGATGATAGCGTTGCTCAGGGTGACGAAGCGTTCGGCGTCGTCCGCAGGCTGAACGAGTCCGGGTATTAACTCGAACTGCTCATCGTGCGCGGCGTCAATGAAGCTGAAGCTGACGGCCTCGTCGTAACCGAGCGCGCGAAGCGTGCGGCGCAACTCTCGCTTGCTGCCCTCGCCCGGCTGATACTCGCCCGCCATGCTCGCGGGCGGCAATTCCGAAGCTATCCTGTCGTAGCCCGCGTGGCGCACGACCTCTTCAACCAAATCTTCCTCGCGCTCTATGTCCACGCGCCACGTCGGAGCGATGAAACTCAAGCTCGCGTTAGTCTCCGGCTGTCCGGCGCTTTCTTCAAAGCCGAGCGACGTGAGGATACGTTTGATTTCGTCAACCGCGACTTCGACGCCCGACAAAGCTTTGACGCGCGAGGGACGCAGGCTGACTTCTGCTTGCAGCAAAGGCTTCGGGTAAACGTCAATCGCGTCTTCGGCGGCCGTGCCTCCGGCAATCTCGCAGATGAGGGCGACGCATCTGGCTTGTGCGCGCAGCACGCCTTCATAGTCCGCGCCGCGCTCGAAACGATGCGAGGCTTCCGTGTGCAGGCCGAGCAGCTTCGACGTGCGCCGCACGGAGGCCGGAGCGAAGTGCGCGCTCTCAATGAGCACGTCCGTCGTCTCGCTGGAAATTTCCGTCTCCTTGCCGCCCATCACGCCCGCCACCGCCACCGCCCGCCGAGCGTCCGCAATCACAAGCATCTGCTCATCCAGGGCGCGCTCAACGCCGTCAAGCGTGCGAATCTTTTCGCCCGCGTGCGCGCGACGAACGACGATGCGTTGCTCCGCGAGCTTCTGTAGATCGAAGGCATGAAGCGGCTGTCCCTGCTCGTGCAGGACAAAGTTTGTGATGTCGGCGACGTTGTTAATCGGCCTCTGCCCGATGGCCTCAAGCCTTCGGACGAGCCACTCAGGCGAAGGCGCAATCTTTACGCCGCGCACCACGCGCGCCGCATAGCGCGGGCACAACGCTTCGTCTTGAATCTCGACGGCAGCAGAATCTTTCGTCAAGCCGCTCATGCGCGAAGGCTCGCCTTCAGGAAGGCGCACGCTCGCGCTCTCCATCACAGCGAGTTCGCGCGCGATGCCCAGATGCGAGAGGCAGTCGGGGCGATTCGAGGTCAAGTCGAAGTCGAGCACGAAATCATCGCCCGCCTCATGCACGGCATCAACCGCCAGGCCCACAAGCGTCAGCCGCGCCGCCAACTCGCGCGCCTCAAGCGAAGTATTGGTTAATTCCCGAAGCCAGTTGTAACTGATGTTCATAAAAGCAGTGACGAGTGACAAGTGACGAGTGACAAGCAAGAACGAGTTTTTCCGGCTCGTCACTTATCACTTGTCACTTGTCACTGTTAGTTAAATTGTTCGAGGAAGCGCGCGTCGTTTTCGAAGAGCAGGCGAATGTCGTCGAGTGAGTACATCAGCCCGCACATGCGATCAATGCCGAAGCCGAAGGCGAAGCCGGAGAATTCTTCCGGGTCAATCCCGACGGCGCGCAGCACGTTCGGATGCACCATGCCGGAGCCGCCAAGCTCAATCCAGCCGGAGCCTTTGCAGATGCGACAGCCCACGCCTCCGCACTTGAAACAACTGAAATCAAATTCGGCGCTCGGCTCCGTGAACGGGAAATATGACGGGCGAAAGCGCGTGCGCGTTTCCGGGCCGAACATGCGTCGCAGGAATTCCGCGACCGTGCCTTTCAGATGAGCCATCGTGATGCCGCGGTCAACGCAGAGTCCTTCGACTTGAAAGAACATAGGATTGTGCGTCGGGTCGGGCGTGTCGCGGCGAAAGACGCGGCCGGGCGCAATCATGCGAACGGGCGCGCCGCGCCGCTGCATGGCGTGAATCTGCACGGTCGAAGTCTGCGAGCGCAAGGCAAAGCCGTCCGTCGTATAGAAAGTGTCGGCGGGGTCGCGCGCCGGATGATTTTCGGGAATGTTGAGGGCTTCGAAGTTGTAGTAATCGGTTTCAACTTCGCGGTCATCCTCAATGGCGTAGCCGAGCGCGACGAAGATGTCTTCGATGCGCTGGCGGACGAGCGTAATCGGGTGCAGATGCCCGCGTCGCGGACGACGACCGGGCAGCGTCACGTCAATGCGCTCGCGCTCTTTCTTCGCTTCGTTAATGTAGACTTCGAGCGAGCGCGTGACTTCTTCGATGGCCTCCGAGACTTCGGCTTCGATTTGTTGAATCTGCTGTCCGAACGCGGCGCGCTCTTCCGCCGCGACGCGGCCAATCAACTTTTTGAGCGCGGCCAGAGCGCTCTTTTTGCCCATCGCGCGCGTCCGCAATTCCTGCAACTGCTGCCGCAGAGCTTCGGCTTCCGTGAGCGTCAGGCTGGCTGGCGACACGCCCGCGCGAAAGCGGGCAAAGCGTTCGAACTCTTGCTCGAACGCTTTGCGCGTATTCTCTGCCTGAAGTTTCGGGTCTTCCAATTCAAGCCCTTCCGGCATCTCTCAAAGTCCTCTTTTCAAACCTTAAGCTGCGGCGGCGCGCTGCTGTTGCTCGCTGTCGAGAGCGCTTCTGACCTGTCCGGCCAAGTCCGCGAAGGCTTCGGGCGAGTTGGCGGCGATGTCGGCCAAAACTTTTCTATCCAACTCGATTCCAGCGACCTTCAAGCCGTGCATGAATTGCGAATAGTTCAAGCCGCTCAAGCGCGCGGCGGCTCCGATGCGGACAATCCACAGGCTGCGAAAATCGCGCTTCTTCAGTTTGCGTCCGGTGTAGGCGAAATTCAAACCGCGCTCGACAGACTCTTTCGCCGAGCGATAGAGCTTCGACTTCGTGCCGCGATACCCTTTGGCTAATTTTAAAATCTTCTTGCGCCGTTCGAGACGCTTATTTCCACGTTTTGCTCTTGGCATTATTCATTCCCCCAATCCAGTGATAGGTGATAAGTAATAAGTGATAGGAGAAAGCTTTGACTTATCAACTATCACTTATTACTTATTACTTTCCCTTAGCTTCTCCCGTAGGGCAGCATTGCTTCGACACGCTTCTGATCGCCCTCGGAAACCAGACCATCAACGTCAAGATGGCGTTTCCGCTTGGTTGTCTTCTTGGTCAGGATGTGGCGCGCGTGCGAATGGCCGCGCTTAATTTTGCCGGTCGCGGTCAGGCGAAAACGCTTGGCCGCGCCCTTGTGTGTTTTTAGTTTTGGCATCTCCAAACTCCTTTTACGATTCAATCAACTGCCCGGCCCAACGCTTCATTCAAAGCCGCTGTTTCAAGGCCGGACATCCTCAACATTAAACTTCAACCTTGACATCAATCAACGGCACAGGCTGTTCGGCTGGCGCGGCTGGCGCGGCTGGCGCGGCTGGCGCGGCCGGCGCAGCCTGCGCTTCAGGCTTCGGGCCGGACGGCGCAGGCGACGCGGGTTTGGCTGTGCCGCCTCCACCACCACCGCCGCCGCCCTTGTGTTTCTTCGGGCCGAAGATGCTGAACATCTGATTGCCCTCCATGCGCGGGCGCGCTTCGATTTCGCCGACATCGAGCAGGTCTTTTTCCAGCCGCTCAAGAATCCGCGCGCCGAGTTCGCGGTGCGTCATCTCGCGCCCGCGAAACCAAATGGTCGCCTTCACCTTGTCGCCGCCCTGCAACCACTGGCGCGCATGCTGCATGCGATATTCGTAGTCGTGGTCGTCCGTGCCGGGACGAAACTTGACTTCCTTGACGGTGATGATGACCTGCTTCTTCTTCGCCTCGTTCGCCTTCTTCTTGGCCTCGTACTGAAACTTGCCGAAGTCGATAATGCGACAGACGGGCGGGTCGGCGGTGGCCGCGACTTCGACCAAATCCAGCCCCTTCTCGCGGGCCAGACGCACGGCGTCGCGCGTCTCCATCACGCCGAGTTGTTCGCCATCGTCACCGATGACGCGCACCTGCGGCACACGTATTCTGTCGTTAATGCGCGCGACGGGAGCGCGACGATTATCCGGGCGCTGGCCGCGACCTCGAAAACCTGTAGCTATTGCTGCACCTCCATTGTTTTAGTCCAGAGACTCTGGCGAGAGCGTAGAGTCTGGCGAGTTAAAACAAACTCCAAACTCTTCGGCCTCCACAGACTCTTTAGACTTCGTTAACAAGAGCGCGCGAAGCGACGAGTCGCTGCGCCATCTCTTTAAATTCCGCGAGCGTCATCGCGCCGATGTCGCCACGGCTTCGCTCGCGGACTGCGACCTTGCCTTCCTCCATCTCGCGGTCGCCGAGGACGAGCATGAAGGGTATCTTCTGTAATTGAGCGTCGCGGATTTTCGCGCCGATTTTATCGCTGCGCAAGTTGGCTTCGACGCGAATGCCGCTCTGCTTCAACTCCTGCGCGACGCTTGCCGCATACTCGTTGACTCTATCCGTAATCGGCAACACGGCGACCTGCACGGGCGCGAGCCAGAACGGAAACGCTCCGGCGAAGTGCTCTATCAGGACGCCGAAGAAACGCTCGACCGAGCCGAACAGCGCGCGATGCACCATGACGGGGCGGTGCGGCTTGTTGTCTTCGCCGATATACTCAAGCTCGAATCTTTCGGGGAAATTAAAGTCGAACTGCACGGTCGTCAGTTGCCACAAACGACCGATTGAGTCTTCGACTTTGATGTCAATCTTCGGCCCGTAGAAGGCCGCCTCGCCTTCGATGCGCTCGTAAGGGATGCCGCGCTCGTTGAGCGCGCCGACGAGCGAAGCTTCGGCCCGCGCCCAATCTTCATCGGAGCCCAGATAAAGCTTGTTCGTCTCGCTGCCCTTGACGGACAACTCGACCTTGAAATTCTCGAAGCCGAACGTGCGGAAGACAGCATACGCGAAATCCACGCACGCGCCGATTTCGCTCATCACGCTGTCTGGCGCGCAGAAGATGTGCGCGTCGTCCTGCGTAAAGCCGCGCACGCGCATCAAGCCATGCAGCGTGCCCGAAAGCTCGGCGCGGTAGACGGTGCCAAGCTCCGCATAGCGCAGCGGCAGGTCGCGGTATGAACGCTGCGCCGACTTGTAGATGCCGATGTGAAACGGGCAGTTCATCGGCTTGATGCGAAACTCCGTTCCCTCCAACTCAATCGGGGCGAACATAGAATCTGCGTAATTCTCTTCGTGGCCGCTGATGTGCCAAAGCTCGCGCTTGGCGATGTGCGGCGTGAAGACCAGCCCGTAGCCGCGCTTCAACAACTCGTCGCGCAGGTAGTCTTCCATCTCCTTGCGAATCGTTCCGCCCTTCGGATGCCAGAAGATTAAGCCCTGCCCGTACTGCTCCTGAATCGAGAAGAGGTCAAGCTCGCGGCCCAAACGACGATGGTCGCGCTTCTCCGCTTCGGAGCGTTGCTTGACCCAAGCGTCCAACTCTTCCTGCGTGAAGAAAGCCGTGCCGTAGATGCGTTGCATCTGTTCGCGCTCGGAGTCGCCCATCCAGTATGCGCCGGAGAGCGTCAGCAGTTTGAAGGCGCGCAGGCGATTGGTGTTCGGCACGTGCGGGCCCAGACAGAAATCAATGAACGGCGAGTTGTCAATGTAGTAGACGCTGACGGTTTCGCCGCCCTTGTCCGCGACCAACTCGCACTTCAAAGGCTCGTCGCGCTCTTTGAAGACGCGCAGGGCTTCATCCTTGGAAATCTCTTCGCGGCGGTAAGCCAGATTGCGCTTGGCGATGTCGCGCATGCGCTTTTCGATGATGGGCAAGTCCTCGTCGGTCAACTGGCGCGGCGCGATGACATCGTAAAAAAAGCCGTAGCGCGGGTCGTCCAAGAGCGCGGGGCCGATGCCGAGTTTGGTTCCGGGGAACAAGTCTAAGACGGCAGCCGCGAGCAGGTGCGCGGTCGAGTGGCGCAACACGTCCAAGCCTTCGAGCGTCTGCGGCAAGACGGGTTCAATCCTGACGGCCTCGCCGTTTGATTGCGCGTCGAGCGTAAAGGCTAGGTCAACCTCGCGCCCGTTGACGCGGGCGGCCAAAGCCTGCTTCGCCGCTTCGCGGTCGAGTCTTTTCAGGGCTTCGCCGACAGTGACCGGAGCCGGAAACTGCTGCGCCGCGCCGTCCTTCAACTGTACGTTAATTTCGCTCATTGCCGTTTGGTCTCCGCTCTTCTCGCTCCTTGTGTCAAACGCGAATGAAAGAATCGCTCGTCGCCGACGGGCGCGAGCCTGTGATTCAACATCGGCGAATCAAGATGCGCAACCTCTCTGCACGTCCGCCATAAACGGGGCGGCCTCGCGGAGGCTGAAAGCGTCAACCGAATTAGTTTTGTGCCGGTTTGGTAAAACGGCAACTGCCAAGAGATCGGATTCGATAGGAGCGCCTTCACCGCGAAGCCAGCCCGTGTGGGGCCGGTTTCAAAAAGTGTGCGTGAATCGTGTTGTAGTTCGATTCATGGCGAAGGACTTCTGGAGCTTCCTATCAAAAATTAGAAAATTTGGTAGGCTCGTGCGGATTTGAACCGCAGACCCCTACCGTGTCAAGGTAGTGCTCTACCCCTGAGCTACGAGCCTACATGCTAACAAAAAACAGTCGCTTCAAAAAAAAGTTCCGTCAAAGCGAACCCGTAAGGTAGCAAAGGCTTCGCGCTCGTGTCAAGCCATGAATCCGGCGCGAAACAGGCTTCCGTCGTCATCATTTCATTAACTCCACAAATACTGCGAAACACTTCGCCCGCTGCGGGCATTCGTAAACAGAAGGCAGTCACAAACCCGTGACGGCCCTGAATAAATTGGTCGGAGTCGCATCCCTGAGCCATTCCCGGCCCCTCAATCAAAGGAGATTACGTTCATGGCAATCAATCTGAAAGACGTTCCCGATGCAGTCAAGGCGTACGTGAACACAAGAGTGGCCGTGACTGTCTCGGCCTTCACGCCGAGCGCAGGCAATTCCATCCAACCAAATGAGAAGTTCACGTTTACGGTAACGGCGGCAAACGCGACCCCCGCCAATGGCGGCATTAACTTGAAGAATATTCGCTATCGCATCGAATCGGCGAGTCCGGCGGTGGCCAAGTTCCCGGTGGAGGGCCAGCCGGGCGGCACGGCAACGCCATTGGATGGCACGACCCTTCCGCTCGACATTACGGCGCCCGCCGGCGCAATACTTATCACGCCGGCGGCAAACAGCGACAACTCCAAGTTAGAGCCGGGCGAAACCGACTCAATCGTGGTGAGGGGCATCGCCGGCTCCGCTCCCGCGGGCGGAGACTCTTCGATTCGAGTGCGCGTTCTGGCCGATGTTGACCTCGACCAGCTCTTTCCCCGAAACGAAGATACACCTGTCACGTCAAGAACCCTTCACGTCGAGGGATAGAACCTTCTGCCAAAGCGAGGCATGAGTAAGGACAGGAGCCGGGAATGCTTTCCCCGGCTCCTGTCCTTTCCGTTTGTCCTTCACGCGCCCTTTGAAAAAGTTGGCCGCCGCGCGCCTCACTGTCTAACAACTCATTCGACGAGCGCGCCCGTCGTGCGGCTTTCATCAAATCAACTATTGATAAGGAAAATGAAAAGGAGTATAAGGAGCACATCTGCCGTGTCGCTCTTTTTCGACACGTCCTCATAAAAGTTTTCAAGTCAGTCAGCCCAGTCCGTTTTCTGCCAGCGGGAAGCATTACCGAAGGGTCTAGCGCGAAAGCGGATTCGCGCCAGCCAGCAGCAGGCACTACAAGCAGCATTCTCAAACAGCATTATCCAACAAGAGGAGGGATGAAGATGAGCGATGCAAAGAAAGGTTTGACGCGCCGCCGCTTTCTGGAGCGAGTCGGCATGGCGGGCGGCTCCGTGGCGCTCTACGAGACGATGACCGCGCTTGGGCTAATCAACTTGCCGGAGGCTTGGGCCGGGCCGCCGCAGCTTCCGCAAGGCTCAGGGGCGGGCAAAAGCGTAGTCATCCTCGGCGCAGGCATAGGAGGCTTGACCGCCGCTTACGAACTGACGCGCGCGGGCTATAGCTGCCGGATTATAGAGTTGACGGAGCGCGCAGGCGGGCGCAATCACACGGCGCGGCGCGGCACAATCATCAACGAGGTGAACGATAAAGGAGCGGCGACCAAACAGGTCTGCGCTTTCGATGAGGGCTTGTATCTGAACCTGGGGCCGGGGCGTCTGCCCTATCATCACAGGCGCGTGCTCCACTATTGTCAGGAACTGGGCGTCGGGCTCGAAGTCTACGTCATGGAGACGATGGCTAATCTTTTCCAGAGCGACAAAGCCTTCGGCGGCAAGGCCCAAATCAAGCGACGCATCGCCAACGACATGCAGGGCTACATCTCCGAGATGCTGTCGAAGGCCGTCAGCCAGAACGCGCTCAACACGGAACTCGACGCGGGCGACCGCAACAAGCTGCTGTGCCTCCTGAAGAACTACGGCGACCTCGGCGAAAACGACGTGTGCGCTTCCTGCGGCCAGACCAAGTGCAAGACGTGCAACGCTTCGACCTGCTCGGACTGCGCGACCTGCGATAAAGAATGCGCCACCTGTTTTCAGTACAGCGGCTCGACGCGCTCCGGTTGCGAAACGCCCATCAGCGTCTACGGGCCTTGCGAACCCGAAACGCCGCTCAAGCTGCAAGAGTTGCTCAGTTCGGAGTTCTGGCGATTCCGCTTCTATCAATCGTTTGAATACGAGTGGCAGCCGACGCTCTTTCAACCCGTCGGCGGCATGGACAAGATTGTTGACGGCTTTGTCAACAAGGTCGGCTCGCTCATCCAGCCCAACACGAAGACGCTCGACATACAGATACGCGACGACGGCGTGACGCTCGTTATCGAGAGTCGCGGAACGCGCAGCAGCATCAACGCGGACTACTGCATCAGCAACATCCCTCTGCCGCTGCTCAAGAATATCAAGAACAACTTCACGACCGACTTCGCCGCTGCCGTCGAGCAATGCGTGTACGCTCCGACCTGCAAGCTCGGCTGGCAGGCCAACCAGCGTTTCTGGGAATCGGACAAGTGGCAGATTTACGGCGGCATCAGCTACACCGACGACCCCATCACGCAGATGTGGTATCCGTCCTACGACTACTTCACCAGGAACGGCACGCTGACCGGCGTCTATAACTACGACAAGGACGCCATCGCCTTCGGAAACATGAGCCTCGACGACCGCATCAAGATGGCGCGCAGGGGCGCAGTCAAGTTTCATCCTGAGTTTGCAGACCCACGGCTCGTCCCTTCGGACAAGGCCGTCTCCATCGCATGGCAGAATATTCCGAACGAAGGCGGCGGGTGGGCCGACTGGAACCCGAACAGCGCGGCGGACGCCAAAGCTTACTCGCGCCTGCTCGCGCCCGACCGCCGCTTCTTCGTCGTCGGCGACCAGGTATCAATGCTGCCCGGCTGGCAAGAGGGAGCCATGATGTCCGCCCAACACGTCGTCGAACAGATAGGCGGACGACGACGCCTTCTGGCCGCCCCGCCCGTCAGGCGCGCGCCCAACACACGCCGCCTCGTTCAAGGCCGCACCTAGACCTCATTATCGAAGCCAGGCAATCAAGGGTTCGCGTCTTGACCAACGACGCGAACCCTTGCTTCGTAGCGGGCGCGAAGACGCGTGCCTTATGATAGGATGATGTCAGAGGTGACGTGGATGACCTTGACGGTTGAGTTTGAGCCGGGAAGGATGAGTCATGATTAAAACAGTGGAAGCCATTATTGACCCCGACGGCAAAGTTCTCTTGCTGGAATCAGTTCAGATTAAAGAACCGAGGCGCGCGCTTGTCACCATCTTGGAAGATGAACCTGCCGCAAGAATCTCAGAAACAGCATTATTGAGCGAGCAAGCTCTGGCAGAAGATTGGAACAGAGCGGAAGAGGACGAGGCATGGTCACACCTACAGCAGGCGCAGTAGTTTTAGTTCCCTTCCCATTCTCCGATTTATCCCAGTCGAAGTTACGTCCCGCCGTTGTGCTCGCCGACGCCAGCAAAGCCGATTGGGTTCTCTGCCAAATCACCAGCAACGCCTACGCTGACACGAAAGCTATTGAACTCACGAACAATAGTTTTAACTCGGGCGCGTTGCGCTTCGTGAGCTATGCGCGGCCAGCAAAGTTATTCACGGCCAATCATAGTCTGTTAGTGACACAAGTCGGAGAGCTAACCAAGGATTCCTTAAGTCAGATCATTGAGGCCGTGGTGGAATTGCTGCGTGAGGGAATCAAATAAGCAAAGCCTTCCTCCCTCTCGAAAGCGGCGTCACAAGTCAGGCAATCAGGAGTTCGCGGCTTCGGTCGAGACGCTTTCCCATTCTTCGTAGAGGGCGCGCAGGCGCGCATCCGTTTGTTGGTAGTCGTCGTTGACGGCGCGCAGGCGCGCGGGGTCGCGTGCGACTTCGGGTTGGGAGAGTTGCTCTGAGAGTTGGGCGAGACGGGCTTCGGCTGCGCTGATGTCCGACTCGATTTGTTGTGAGTCGCGGGCGGGCTGCGGGCGTCCGCCTTTGCCTTTGTTGGCCTTCGTCTTTCCCTGCGAGGTCTTTTGTGTTTTGGCTTGCGACTTCGCTTTGTCGGGCGCGGGGGCTTTCTCCGTGGCGACAGCGGCGTCGGATGAAAGCTGTGCGGCGCGAGCGTTGCCGTTGGCGGCTTGGCGGGTGGCGGCCTTCCAGTCGTGATATTCGGTATAGTCGCCGTCGTAGTGGTCTGCTTTGCCCGCGCCGTCGAGAGCAAGGATTTGCGTGGCCACGCGGTCTAGAAAGTAGCGGTCGTGGCTGATGGTGATGATGGTGCCTTGATAAGCGTCGAGCGCTTCTTCGAGGGCTTCGCGCGAGGGAATGTCGAGATGGTTGGTCGGCTCGTCTAAGACGAGGACGTTGACGCGCGAGTAGATGAGCTTGGCGAGGGCGAGGCGTCCCTTCTCGCCGCCGGAGAGGTCGCGGACGTGCTTGTAAACGTCGTCTCCGGTGAAGAGAAACTTGGCGAGGAAGGAGCGCAGTTCGCCTGCGGTCGCGGTCGAAAGGGCGACGCGGCGTAGCTCCATGATGATTTCGTTGCGGTCGTCCAGGTCGTCCAACTGCTGCGCGTAGTATCCGGCCTGCACCTTGGTTCCCCAACGCATCTCGCCAGCGAGCGGTGGCAGTTTGCCGAGCACGGTCTTGATGAAGGTCGTCTTGCCGGAGCCGTTGGGGCCGATGATGCCGAGGGCTTCGCCGCGCCGGAGCGTGAAGGTGATGTCGCTGGCCAAGACTTTGCCGGGATAGCCGACCGTCGCTTCCTCGACGGTCAAGACTTGCGTTCCGGCGCGCTCGACCGATTGCAGGTTGAAGTTGCCGCTTGATTGGTCGACGCGCACGGCCTCTACACGCTCAAGCTTGGCGAGCATCGTGCGCCGCGACTTGGCTTGCTTGGTCTTCTGTCCCGCGAGATTGCGGCGAATAAATTCTTCGGTCTTGGCAATCAGGTGTTGCTGGTTGTCGTAGGCGCGTTGCTGCGCTTCGCGGCGCACTTCGCGCTCAATCAGGAAGGCAGAGTAGTTGCCGGTGTAGCTTGCGGCGCGACCGTTTTCAACTTCGATGATGCGGCGGCAGGTGCGGTCTAAGAAGTAGCGGTCGTGGCTGACGATGACATAGGCCGATTGATAATTTTGCAGAAACTCTTCGAGCCATTCGACCGAGTTGACATCGAGGTGATTGGTCGGCTCGTCCAGGAGCAACACGTCAGGCTCGGCCAGCAACAGCTTCGCCAGCCCCAGACGATTCTGCTGCCCGCCCGACAGCTTCTCCGTCTCCATCTGCCACATCTCACGACCAAAGCCAAGGCCCTGCAAGATAGCTTCGGCCTTGGCCGCGTACTCAAAGCCGCCCTCGCGCTCGAACTCGTGCTGTAAATCGCTGTAGCGTTCGAGCACCGCTTCGAGGTCATCGCTCGCTTCCGCCATACGGTGCTCAAGCTCGTGCATCTCGTGCTCTATCTGCTGCAAGTGGCCGAAGGCCGCGAGCGCAGATTCATGCACGGTCGAACCCGGCTCGAAATGAACGTGCTGCGCGAGCAGGCCGAGGCGCACGCCGCGCGCCCGCACCACGTCGCCCTCATCCGCCGTCTCTTCGCCGCTGATGAGACGAAAGATGGTCGTCTTCCCGGCCCCGTTGCGCCCGACCAGCCCGACATGCTCGCCCGGATTTATTTGCAGCGAAGCGCCGCGCAACACATCCTGCGCGCTATATGCCTTGTAAACATCCGACAGCCGAAACAACATGATGATTCTTCGCTTGCGCCGAACAGTGTTAAGCAGCGAGGGGAAAAGCGCCGACGCTCTTTCCGCTCGCTGCTTTCAGTTGCCGCCTAAACTCCAGCTCTCCGCCTCGCTTAACTCTTCGGCGTGGGCTTCGCTCCCGCAGGCGCCTGCGGCTGCGAGTTGTTGTTCACGGGGCTGCTGGTTGACGGCTGCGCGGGCGTCGCGTTCGAATTGGCCGCCGCCGCAGGCGATGCATTGGTCGCGGGCGGTTGGGCCGAACGCATCGCGCCGAAGTTGACCGGGCTGGTCAGCATATTCATCGCCAGATAGTTGACAATCTTGGCGTCGTTCATCGCCACTTCCAGCAGGGCCGCGTCGAGCAGCGTCTTGCGCTGGCTGCGCAGGGCTTCCGTAATCTGCTCGCGCACGCCCGTGCTGTCAAGCGTCAGATTCTCGCTCTGCAACTGCTTGCGCTGCAACTTGAAGATGTACCAGCGACCGCCGAACTGGACGGGCGACGTATAATTGCCGACCTGCATCGAGCCGAACAAGTCGGAGATTAACTGCGGCGGAAAGTTGTTCTGCTTGAGGTCTTCTTCGCCTGCGAAGCCGACATCGCCGCCGCGCTGGTTGCTTGGGTCTTCGCTGCGCTTGCGCGCCACATCTGCGAAGTCTTCGCCGTTTTTCAACTGCTGGTAGATATTGTCAATCTTCAGCTTGGCTTCCGCGTCGCTCTTGGCGTCGTCCTGCGCGCCGTTGTCCTTCGGGTCAACGACAATCATCGCCAGTTGCACGCCGCGCTTGTTGACGAACATTTCCCGGTTGCCGTTGTAATAATCTTCGACTTCTTTATCGGTAATCTGAATCGTGCCGTAAGTCTTATCCTGTAGCTTCTGGATGGCGACCGACTTGCGAGCCTCTTCGCGCAAAGATTCGAGCGTCTGGTCTTGCTCCTTGAGCCTCTTTTGAAACTGCTCTTCGGTCATCCCACCCTGCGCCTTGAGATTATTGATGAAGCTCGTAATCTCTTCTTCGCTCGGCGTCAGCTTCTCTTTCTCGGCGCGCTGCAACAAGACCTCTTTTTGCACCAGCGCGGTCAGGACCGTCATCCGCGCTTGCGCCAGTTGCATCGCGGTCAACTGCGATTGCTGTCCCTGCGCCTGCTGGTTGAGCAGTTTTTCGACTTCGCTGAACATGATGTTTTTGCCGTTGACGCTGGCGGCCACGCCGCTCTCGGCTGTGCCGGGCGCGCCCGTCCCGCTGCGATTGCAGGCGGCGAAAACGAGCGCGACGAACGCGACCGCGATTAAGACAAATGTTGGTTTGATGACTCTGTGCACTTTAGCTTCCTGCTCCTTCAAGATAAAGAGTCGCCGGCGAGAGGCCCGCGCTCTTCGGTTGCTCGCTCGCGTGCTTGACGCGCTTCAAAGCTGTTTGCTATAACTTTTCGTTTCGCGCTTGTCTTACTTTATTCGACCAGCGTTATCTATCGTCAATTACTTTTGCGCTTTACTTGCGCCCGGAGGTTTTAAATAATTATGGCTAAACGTTGCGAAGTCTGCGGCAAAGGCCCTCAGTTCGGCAATAACGTTTCACATGCGAATAATCGCACGCGCCGCCGCTTTAACCCGAACCTGCAATCCATACGCGTGCAGCGACCGCAGGGCGGGGCCGAGCGCATGAAGGTTTGCACCAGTTGCATCAAGGCCGGCAAGGTCGCCAAGGCGGCCTGACGCGCGAGCGAGAGCGCGTCCTTCATCTTTCAAACCGAATAAGGCTACCGGCTTCAAGCAAAGCGTTTCTCTTAGGATGCGCCGACAGAGAAAACCGCTGGCCGGTAGCTATTCTTTTCCCACGAGCGCGATAGCTTCAATCTCAACCCGCGCATCACGCGGCAATCTGGCGGCCTCGACGGTCGCGCGCGCTGGTGGCTGCTCGCTGAAATAGCGACCATAGACTTCGTTCATCGCCGCGAAATCATTCATGTCTGCGAGAAAGACCGTGGTCTTCACGACACGCTCCAAAGAAGTTCCGGCGGCCTCCATCACAGCCCGCAGGTTGCGCATCACCTGCTCGGTCTGTTCGGCCACGCCGCCCGCCACAAACTCTCCGGTCTGCGGGTCGAGCGGAATCTGCCCCGAAGCAAAAACAAAACCGCCCGCCACGATGGCCTGCGAATAAGGCCCGATGGCGCGCGGCGCTTTGTCTGTCTCGATAATCTGCCTCACTGTTCGGAACACCTCTTTTTGATGCGGCTCAAACAAACTTCGTATTCTAACAGAAACAGCGGTCAAAGGTAAAAGGCAGCGGAAGGCTCGAAGGAGATGGAAAAGAGGAAGCCGCTTTTAAATGAAAGGCGGCTTCCTCTTTCCATCGCTTATGGCTGCTCTCAAATTTTTAAGCGACGTTTTGCAGGCGCTCGACATCGAGCACGCCGGGGACGCTTTTGATGGAGTTGATGACTTTATCCAGATGCTTGACATCGAAGACTTCGACCGTCACTTCGATGCGCCCGCGCTCGTTGTTAACGACGGAGGCCCGCGCATCGCGGATGCCGGTCTTCATGTCTGAAATCGCGCCGGTAATGCCCGCTATCATTCCCGTGCGATTTTCGGTGATGGCCAGCAGCTTGACGGCGTAAGCCGCGTTGTCGGACTTTCCTGCCCATTCCACATCGACAATCCGCTCCGGGTTGATCATCAACTGCATGACGTTCTTGCAGCGCTTGGTGTGAACGGCGACGCCTTTGCCGCGCGTCACGTAGCCGATAATCTCTTCGCCGCGCAGCGGATTGCAGCAGCGCGCGCGCATCACCATCAGGTCGTCAACGCCGCGCACCACAATCGAATCGTCGCCGAGGCGAATCAAGCGCTTCACCGCGCGCATGCCGCTCTGGATTCTCGATTCTTTCTTGGCTTCCAGTTCGGCGAACTTCTCCGGCCCGACGTACTTGGCGATGATATTGCGGGGCGCGAGTTTGCCGTAGCCGATGGCCGCCAGCAAATCGTCAATCCGCCCGTAGCCGTATTCGGCGGCGACTCGTTTCAGAGAGCCGTCGGCGTCGTTCAAGAGTTTCTTGACGGAAGGCACGAATCGCGCAGCCTCTTTCTCAAAAAGCTTGCGACCGAGTTCCATAGACTCGGCGCGCTGCTGCTCCGCGACCCAGTGGCGCACGCGGTTGCGAGCGCGCGAAGTGACGATGAAGTTGAGCCAGTCGCGCGAGGGATGAGAGTTGGCCGTCCTGATGATTTCGACGACATCACCGTTCTGAATCTGCGTCCGCAGCGGAACCATCCGGTTGTTGATGCGCGCTCCGGTGCAGGTGTTGCCGACTTCGGAGTGAATCATGTAAGCGAAGTCAACCGGGGTCGCGCCGCGCGGCAACTGTATGACACGGCCCATCGGCGTGAAGGCGTAAACGTCTTTCGGGTACAGGTCGAGCTTCAGCGAATCAAGAAAATCGCGCGAGTCTTTGACTTCCTGCGTCCACTCGACAAGCGAGCGCAAAGCTTGCAGAGCTTCGTCGTCATCATGCGCGCCGCGCTTGCCTTCCTTGTATTTCCAGTGAGCGGCCACGCCTTCTTCCGCGACATGGTGCATCTCTTCGGTGCGAATCTGCACCTCGAAGGATTGCCCCTTATCGCCGATGACGGAGGTGTGCAGCGATTGATAGAGATTATCGCGCGGCGTGGCAATCCAATCTTTGATGCGACCGGGAACGGGCTTCCATGTGTTGTGTATGATGCCGAGCGCGGCGTAGCAATGACGCACTTCGTTTGAAGTGACGACGCGGGCCGCGACCAAATCGTAAACCTGATCGAGTTCAATCTTCTGCTTATGCAGCTTCTTCCAGATTGAATAGAGACGCTTGACGCGGCCCTCGATGCGCACGTAAGGCACTTCGGCTTCGTGCATCTTCTCTTCGATGCGGGCAGTGACCTGGGCCAGGAATTTTTCGTTTTCGGGACGACGTTTTTCAAGTTGAACCGTCAGGTCGCGGTAGTCTTCCGGGTGCAGGTGTTGAAAGGAGAGGTCTTCGAGTTCGCCGCGCAATTTGCCCATGCCGAGCCGGTGCGCGATGGGAGCGAAAATATCCATCGTCTCCTGAGCGATGCGTTTGCGCTTTTCCGGCTTCAGAAATTGGAGCGTGCGCATGTTGTGCAAACGGTCTGCGAGTTTGACAAGCACGACGCGCACGTCGTCAACCATCGCCAGCAGCATCTTGCGCACGTTCTCGGCCTGCTCCTCCTCGCGCGAGACGTTGCTAATCTGCGCAATCTTGGTCAGGCCGTCAACCAGATGCGTCACTTCATCGCCGAAGTACTTGCGAATCGTGTCCAAGTCAACGAGCGTGTCTTCTACTACGTCGTGCAGCAGGCCCGTCGCCACGGAAACGGTGTCGAGCCGCATTTCAGCGAGGATGTTGGCGACTTCGAGCGGGTGGACAAGATACGGCTCGCCCGAAGCGCGCGTCTGTCCCTTGTGCTCGCGGGCCGAGAAAAGATAAGCGCGCCGCAGCATATCCAAATCGGCTCCGGGATGATTGCGCCCGACTTTCTCAACGATGTCTTCGATACGAATCATAAAGGATGCGGAGGTTAGATGTCAGAGAGCGTGGATTAGTTCTCGACCGGATTCTGACATCCAACCTCCGGCCACCGATTATAGCAACAGGTGACGCCCGACACTAAAGTCGAGCGTCACCTGTTGTTGGTTAGAAGGCGAACCGGAGGCCAAGCGGTCTGGCGCGCAAGAGACAAGCAGAGAGCCTGCCGACGTGCGCGGTCTGCTTTAGCTGGTCGGCTGCTGCACAGCCTTGGCCTTTTCTTCGGCCTCTCTCTTTTTGACGTTCAAGTCAGCCGTGCGCTTCTGCGACTCGTCGGCTTCCTTGCCGAGCTTCGCGGCGTCTTCGGTCTTGCCGTCCATCTCGGCGAGCTTCTTGGCTTCGAGCAACAAGTTGGTCTTGTAGCCCCAGGCCTTCTCGTTGTCCGGGTTCAACTCGATGGCCTTGTTGGCATTCTCCATGCCCTTCGTCATGCACTCCTGCGCCCTGCTGTACTCGGCGGGGTCTTTCGGTTTCTTGAACTGGATGACGGCCTTGCCATCCTTCTGGACGGTCTGGCGATTTTCGTTGCTCTCGGTGATGCGGAAAGAGCAGTCCCAATCTTTGCTGGCGAGGAAGGTGTAGGCTTCGGAGCGCTTCTCCGGCTTGACCTTATCGTTGTGCGCGCGAGCCTCAATCCAGGCCCGCTGCTTGTCGTCCTCATTAATCGCGCCGTAGAGAAAGCCGATGGCATTGAAGGCTTCCTCGTTATTGGCGTCTCTGCGCAGAACGTCTTCGTAAGCCTTGATGGCCTGTTCGGCCTTGGCAAGATTTTCCGGCGTGGTGATGCCCTGCCGGTATTGCGCGTGAATCGCGCGGGCGATGAAGGAGGGGGCGTTCGGCTGGTTTTCGTCTAACTCAAGCGCCCGGCGCGAGCGTTTTTCCGCCTCGTCAAACTTGCCGGCCTTGTAAGCGCGCGCCGCTTCGTTCAACTCATTTTTCGCGCGGACTTTGTTAATCGCAGTACAGCCGGATGTGGCGGTAATAACGACGAAGACCAGGAGCATCAGAGCAAACCTGGCTTGAGAGAGTTTCATCGCTTCATGGCTCCCAGATATTGTGTGTTAAAGGAGACGAGCGTGCCGTCGCTTAATCTCTAGCACGCTCGTCAGCCGTGAAAACTTTACTTTTCGAGTTCGTCCAATTGCAGCCCGACCGGGTTGGCCCCGGCGCTCTTCACCGCGTCGATGACCTTGATGACCTCGCCATACTTGATGCTCTTCGGCGCTTTGATAAAGACGGTCTTCTCAATCTCGTTGGTCCCGAACTTGACCGTCCCCATGCGTTCGCGTTCCTTGAAGGTCTGCGCCAGCGTCGCGCTCAACGTGCCGGTGTCGTTAACCGAACCCATGTCTTTGGTGTTGAGCTGAATCTTGAAGTCCGGCAAGATGGCCACTTGCAGCGTCAGATTGTTGGCCACATCCGGCGGCGGCGCATTGGGGTCCGGCGGCGTCGGCGCGAGCGCTTTGAAGCGGCTCGGCTTGAGCGGCGTGACCACCATGAAAATAATCAGCAGCACCAGCAAAACATCAATCAGCGGCGTGACGTTGATGTAAGGCACGGCCCTTGAGCCGCCTTTGCCCCCACTCATTCCCATAAGTCAAAACTCCTTTGCGATACAGACACGTAGGCGCGCTCGCTCTAGCGGCTCCGCTTGCGCGGGCGCAAGTCCGCAAGCCTCTGAACGGGCTTAACCGCCAGAGACGCCCTTCTTCTTCTTATCGGCGACCAGTCCGATCTGCGTGATGTCCTGTTGCCGGATAACGTCGATGATGCCGACCACCTGGCCGTAGCTGACGCCTGTTCCGCTCTTGACGTAGACGATCTGCTCTTCAGGAGGTTTCTTCTCCAACAGCTTTTTGATGTCGGCTCCGAGAGTCTTTTTCTGCGGATCGGCGTCGTTTGTGATGTCGGCAATATTGTACCTGTTTTTGCCCAGATAAAACTCGCCGTCGTTGGGAATCGAGATGACCGCCGAAGTCTCTTTGATAATCGCCGGGTCAACATCCGGCGCGTTCAGATTTTTCGGCAAGTCAACCGAGATGCCCTGTTGCAGATTTGGCGTGACCAGCATAAAGATGATGAGCAGCACCAGCATAATGTCCACCATCGGTGTGACATTGATTTCGGAATTAAGGCCGCCACCGCCGCCCGATGCCATTCCCATAACTACTTCTCCTTACCTCGCACAGGTAGCGCAGAGGGGCGCGCGTGACTCAACCGACGGCGAATCACGCGACATGCCCGAATACGTTTGTGCGTGCTTAGGGTTTCAGTTGCCGCGTCCGGCTCTTCAGGAAATAGTCGATTAGTTCCGAAGCCGAGTTGTCCATCTCGACGACGAAGCCATCAACCTTGCCCGTGAAATAATTGAACAGCCAGACAGCAGGCACGGCCACGACGAGGCCGAGGGCCGTCGTGATCAACGCTTCCGAGATGCCGCCGGCGACCGCCGCGATACCCGCGCTCTCAGCGTTCTTCATGTTCTGGAAGGCGTGCAGGATGCCGTACACGGTTCCGAACAATCCGACGAACGGAGCGGTCGAACCGATGGTGGCAAGGCCCGACAGGCCGCGCCGAAACTCCGCCGTCTTGATGGCGATGGCGCGTTGCAGGGCGCGCTTGCTGGCTTCGATTTCGTCGCCGGAGATTTCCTCCGATTGCTCGTGCGCGCGAAACTCTTGCAGGCCGGAATTGACGACCATCGCCAGATGCGATTTGCGATGCTTGTCGCTGATGTTAATGGCTTCTTCGATGCGTTCGTTCTTCAGAGCTTGAGCGACGCGCGGCGCAAACTCGCGCGACTGTTGCTTGGCGGCGCGATAGGTGAGAAAACGCTCGACCATGATCGCAATAGAATAGACCGACATAATCAATAGAATGGCGACCACGGTTAAAGCGATGGCATCCAGACTCTTGAAAATTTCGATCATCGAGAACTTCGGAGCCTCGCCGCCGCCAGAAGTGGCCGGGCTGGCAGCCGGCGCCGCTTCCTGCAACAAAAACATCAGGAAGCCAAGCGATTTGGTTCCAAGAAAAGTTAGAATGGTCACGGTAAACCCCTCCAAAGGTTTCTAAAACATTAAAGGCCGGGACAGAGCGGACGAGCGGGGCAGGCCAACGGCCGCTTCCCGACTCGTCCTCTCTCACTTTCGCTATTGAACGAAGTTATAACTGATTGTGCCGGTAACTTTCACGGGCTGGCCTGAAAGCTGTGTCGGCGAGAAACGCGCTCCGTATGCCGCCTGCACGGCTGCCGCTTGCAAGAGCGGATGGCCGGAAACGGCGCGGGCCGAAATCACCTTGCCCGTCTCGTCAATTGTCACCTGCACGACGACCGTGCCGGAGGCGCGCGCGCTTCTGGCGATAGCCGGGTACGTGGGCTTCGGCAGATTGATGGCCTTGCCGTTCAGGACGCCGCCGGAGATGGGCGCGCGCGGTGGCGGCTTTGGCGTCGGCGAAGGCTTCGGCTCGGGCGGTGGAGGCGGCGGTTCATCGGCTATCGGCGCTGGCCCGGTCGAGCCTCCGACCGGCCCTCTCGCGTTCGGGTCGCCGTAGGTCGCTCCGCCTCCGGGCGGAATGTAATCCTGCGTGCCTCTGACCGCGCCGCGAACCGGCGGCGACTGGCCCTTGGCAGAGGTGTTAATCTCCGTCGGAGGCTTCTGCATTGAAGTATCGACGAACTCTCTGACAGTTGCCACTTGCCGCTCAGTGCTGACCTTCGCGGCCTCCGCGGGCTTCTCCTCCGGCTGCGCTTTCTGTTCCTGCTGGACAGGAATGGGCGCAACGAGCGTTGTCAGTTCCAGATTCTCGCTGTCAATCTTGGCGACCTGGTACCAGATGCCAGCGACAACAATCGCCACGCCCAGCACGCCATAGACGATCAGTGTGCCGAGAATAAAAGAGCCTTTTCGCGCAAAGTCGTCTTTATGCGAGCCGGACTCGACCATGTTCTCGAACATTTTGTTTTGTCCTCCCTATTCCGGTGCCAAAAGGATCAGGGGTGCGAAAAATATTAAAGCCGTATTTTATTGACAAACGCTTCAAGCGCGTCCCATGCCGCTTGCAGTATTAAAAATGTAGGGGCGGGGAAGCAGCGGTCGTAGGCGGCGTCTGGTAGAATGCCGTCTCGTTGAACTCTTCAATCTGACCGCTGTGCGAGATTGACTCGGAGCACCGGCCATTTCAACATAGACCACCACGCCACCGCACCGCTTTACACACAAAGCGCGGGCGCGATTCGTAGCTTATTTAATTGGCCAGCAACGCGCGCAGTCTATGCCGCAACGCATAGGAAAGTCAAGAACAAAAATGACTTTTGCTCAATTAAGAGCGGGCCGCGCCCTGCGTTTCTTTGAGGCTGCCACCGGCGGCGGCTTTGCGCGCACGCGTGCGACCGCCTGCCGCAGCCGCTCCGCTCTCTTTGATTGGCGTCGAGCGCGTTTGTGAAGCGTCCAGGCGTTGCTGCCACCAGACCATTATCGGGCTGGCGATGGCGATGGACGAGTAAGTTCCGAACAGGATGCCGATGAGGAGCGCGAGCGAGAAGCCGCGCAGGACTTCGCCCCCGAAGAGAACCATCGCCAGCACAGACAAAAAGACGAGGCCGGAAGTGATGACGGTGCGGGAGAGCGTCTGGTTAATCGAGTCGTTCGTCACTTTGTAGAGTGAGTCGCGGCGATGCAGACGCAGGTTTTCGCGTATGCGGTCAAAGACGACAATCGTGTCGTTGACGGAAAAGCCGACCAGCGTGAGCAGAGCGGCGATGACGGTCAGGCTAATCTCCCATTGAAAAATCGAGAAGATGCCGAGCGTCACCAGCACGTCGTGGAAGACGGCGATGACGGCTGCCGCTCCGTACGACAACTCGAAGCGGAAAGCGATGTACAGCAGAATGCCGACGAGGGCGGCGAGGGTGACGGCGATGGCTTGCGTGCGCAGTTGCTTGCCCGCGATTTCGCCTACGGCTTCGGTGCTCTCGATTTTGTAAACGTCATCCTTCGCTCCGAAAGTGTCCAGAGCTTGCTTGACCTTCAAAACGCCGGGGTCAACCTGCGCCTGCGCTTCTTTGGCTTGCGATTGTCCGGCCTGAGCCGGTTGCCCCGGCTGCGCTGGCGGCTGCCCTCCGGTCGGTTGCGCGGGTGTCGGCTGCGCCGGAGCATTGGTTGTCTCGGCGCTGGCGACGGCCTGTCGCGGGACTTTAATCAGCACGATGTCGGGCTTGTCCGTCGGTTGAATAATGGCGTCGCCGACTCCCTGCTTGGCAAACTCTGCGCGGATGGTTTCGTCGCTCGGTCGCTGCTTGAGAAAGCGGGCGGTGATAACGGTTCCGCCTTTAAAGTCTACGCCGAGATTGAAAGCCTCCGTGCCGCCCGGAACGGCCTGCCGCACGATGGCGGAAACCAGCCCAATCAGCATTAACAGAATCGAAATAATGATGAACAGGCGGCGATTCGCCAGCCAGTCAACGCGCACGTCTTTGAAAAATTGAAGCATGATAAGTTCAGTAATAAGTGATAGGTGATGGGTGATAAGTGACAGGCATTTTCTTGTTACCTATCACTTATCATCTATCGCCGCGTTAAATGCTCAGCGTCTCAGGTCGCCTTCCCTTGCTGCCCAAGTGCCAGATGAAAATGGTGCGCGACACGTAAACGGCGGAGAACAAATTAATGAGCAGGCCGAGCACCAGCGTGACGGCAAAGCCGCGAATCGGCCCCGTGCCGAAGACAAACAGGAAGAGCGACGAAATAATCGTCGTCACGTGCGTGTCGATGATGGTCACGAAGGCTCGCGCGAAGCCTTGCTCCACAGCCGACGGGACGGTCTTGCCGGTGCGCCATTCCTCACGAATGCGTTCGAAGATGAGCACGTTCGAGTCTACGGCCATGCCGATGGTCAGGATGATTCCGGCGATGCCCGGCAGCGTTAGCGTCGCCTTGAACATGACCAGCGCGGCCATCATCAAAATCATGTTCAGCAGCAGCGCGACGACGGCGTTGACGCCTGAGCCGCGATAGTAGATGAGCATGAACAGGATGACCATCGCCAGCCCGACGACCGAAGCCTTGACACCGGCACGAATCGAATCGGCGCCGAGACTCGGCCCGACCGTGCGCTCTTCCTGATACTCAATCGGAGCGGGCAGCGCGCCCGACTTTAAAGTCAACGCGAGGTCTTCGGACGACTGCTTTGAAAAGCGACCGGTGATGCGTCCTGAATCGTCAATGCGCGATTCGATATAAGCGATGCTCTTGACTTCGTTGTTCAGGACGACGCCCATTTGCGCGTAAATGTTGCTGCCCGTCCAACCGCCGAACTTCGTCGCGCCGACTGGCTTCAACTGAAAGTGTATTTCGTAAGCGTCGCCGCCCGCGCTGACAGGGACGGCCTGCGCGTCGCGCAAATCATTGCCGTCAATGACGGGCGGCGTTTCCACAATCACCCACTTCTTCTGCTTCTGCACGTTCGGGTCTGCGTTCTGCCCGGCGGCGGTCGTCGGCTCGTCGCGTTCGGAGTACGGCAAAATTTGGAGCCGCGATGAAGTGGCGTTGCTCTTGAGGGCTGCCTGCGCCTCTTCTTTGGTGTCGAACCTGATGATTTCAGTTCGACTGTTCAAAGCCTGCGCCGGGAAAGGGTCGCTCGGATTGACGACGCGCACGAGTTCGAGGCGCGATTCGCCGACGAGCAGAGCCTTAACGCGGTCTGGGTCTTGAATGCCGGGCATCTGCAAGAGAATCTGGTGCGCCGACTGCGCGCCGTGGCGTTGGAGCGTCTTCTCCGCGACGCCGACCGCATCAATGCGCGTGTCTATAATCTTCAACGCTCCCTCCGTGGCCTGGTCGGCCAGCAGAGTTTGCGCGGCTGAAGTTAGGCTCCAGGAGACGACGTTGCCGCTGACCGAAGGCACCCATTCGTTCGTGTCAAACTTCTTGCTGATGTCGTCACGAATCTGATTGACCTTTGACGGGTCGAGGGCTTCGAGCGCGAATTTGTAAGTGCCGCCGGTCGTCTCAGACGGAACTTCTTTGACGGGAATGCTCGCTTCCTTCGCGGCGGTTAAAGCGACGAGAGCGTTGTCCAGCGTCAGGCGTTTGAGAAACTCATCCGTCTTGACGCGCATGACGAGGTGCGTTCCGCCTTTGAGGTCAAGGCCGAGGCGTATGTTCTCGGAGAGCGAACGCTTGATGCCTGTCCAGGTGAAGTCGTTCAGATGCGGGCGACGATGCGGCCCGATGACGACGTAAAGGCCGACGATAGTGACGACGACGATGATGATAAAGCGTTGCAGTAGATTCGTTTTCTTCATAAAAAATTCAGCGGCGCGGGCGCACGAAGCGCTGGCGCCGGAGGATTGGGTCTTCTACTTCTTCTCTTCTTCCGTGTCGAGTCCGGCGACAGCCGTGCGCGCCACCTCAAGGATCGACTTGTCGGCGCTGCGTATCATCAGGGAATTGTCGCGCACAGCCGTCACGGTTCCGATGATGCCGCCCGTGGTGATGATGCGGTCGCCCGCTTTCAAGCTTGAGATGGTTTCCTGTAGGGCGCGCTGTCGCTTCTTTTGCGGCATGATGATGAGCACGTAAAAGACGCCGAAGATTAACAGCCAAGGCAGGATGAGCATGATGCCGCCGCCGCCGCCCTGTAAGAAGCTGAAGAAGATTGTCATATAAATTATGTATTGGGGAACGAAAATGGTTTCCAGCGCACGCTTCCGTTTCGGAGGGATTAAAGAGCGGCCACAGCCCCCGGCTCGTCAAGGATGCTTGTTTCCCGGCTCCGGCTTCAGGCCGGAGTTGGAACCTTACGATTACTCGATGCCGGAATTAATCGCCTCGATAAACTCTCGCCGAAATCTCGTGAAATCGCCAGACCGAATAGATTGCCTCACACGTCGCATGGTGTCAAGGAAGAAGGCGAGGTTGTGATGCGTCAAAAGGATGCTGGCGAGCATCTCGCCCGTCAGGTAGAGATGGCGCAGGTAAGCGCGCGAGTGCCTGCGGCAGACAGCGCAAGCGCAAGCTTCGTCGAGGGGGCGCGGGTCGCGCGTCCAGCGAGCATTCTTGATATTCAATTTGCCGCGCCGTGTGAAAGCCTGACCCGTGCGCCCGTTGCGCGTCGGCAGCACGCAGTCGAACATGTCAACGCCGCGGGCCACACACTCGACCAAATCTTCCGGCGTGCCGACGCCCATCAAGTAACGCGGACGGGCGGCGGGCATCTGCGGCGCAATCGCGGCGACGACTTCGTACATCACGCTCTTCTCTTCCCCGACGCTCAAGCCGCCGATAGCGTAGCCGTCAAAATCAATCTCAACCGTCCGCTCCAGGCTCTCGCGCCGCAAGTCCAGATGCGATGCGCCCTGCACAATTCCGAACAGAGCTTGCCGCCCGCTCAAACTCGCGCCGCCGGGGTTTTCAACTTCGCCCGCCAGACTTTCAACTTCGCTCGTTACAACTCCGGCGTCCGCGCCTTCTGCTTGCAACTCGTCAAAGCGGCGACGCGAGCGCGCGGCCCAACGCGCCGTCAGTTCCATGCTCGCGCGCGCTTCCTCATGCGTCGCCTCGCCGGGCGCGCACTCGTCAAAAGCCATCACAATCTCGGAGCCGAGCGCGGACTGCACTTCCATCGAGACTTCCGGCGAGAGAAAGCGGAGGCTCCCGTCAACGTGCGAACGAAACTCCGTTCCCGCTTCGGAAATCCTGCGCAGCGCGCCGAGGCTCCACACTTGAAAGCCGCCGGAATCTGTCAGCAAGGCCCGCCGCCAACTCATGAAGCGATGCAGCCCGCCGCACGCGCGCACCGTCTCCGCGCCGGGACGCAGCCACAAGTGATACGTGTTGCCGAGGATGATGCGCGCGTCAAGGTCTGCGGCTTCGAGTTCTTCAAAGCGTGTGCCTTTGACCGTGCCGAGCGTGCCGACTGGCATGAAGACGGGCGTTTCGATGACGGCCCGCCTCGTTCGGATGACGCCGCTGCGCGCTTCGCCGTCGCGCGCCTGAATCTCAAAAGCGATTGCTTGCTTGTCCATCAATGAAGGGGTGGCGGGGCGTTCGTGGCAGAGCGCTTCCGTGAGGCTTTCAACTCTTTCTCTCTCTCTCTCGCCGCTCATTTATCAAGCTGGAAGCTCTTCAAGGCGCGGTCGAACACGGGGTCGAGCGAAGCTTTGCTCTCTTCGAGGAAGGTGGCTGTAACAATCAACTTCTGATTGTTCTTGCCGCTGAAATAATATTGCAGCGTTCTAATCGTCAGCCCCTTGAACTCGGTGCTGAAGGTGGCACGAACGGACGAAAGCCCGCTCGTCGTTCTGAAGTTCGACTGCTCTATGAGCTTGAGGCTCGTCGCGCCTATCTCTTCATAATGGGCCAGCACATATTTGATGGAGGCCGCCGCGTAATCGGCCAGAGGCGCGGCGTTCGTGTCTTCCTTGACGTTGAGGTTCGGCGTAAACTTTTCGGCGCGCGGGGCGAAGATGCTCTTGAACGATTGGCCTTCCTTTTCCTCTATGCTCCAACCTTGCGGCACGCAGAGCGAGTAGCCGCCGAGCGGTTCGACGTGACGCTGGCACACGTCCTGCGCCACAGCGCAGAGCGACAACACGAACACGAGGACGGCGGCTGATAGCAATCTCTTCATCATGATTCAAAGCCCTCTCACGAAAACAGCGTCCGAAATTTTATGGCTCATATTACAAGCTCATGCCGACTGGCTTTTTAACCGAAAGCGCGGCGCAGCACAAGCCGCTCCAAGTGTTGACGACTTTAGATTGAGTCTCCGACGTTCACTTCGATGTTCGTCAAGGGCAGGCGCACGGTGAAGGTCGCGCCGCGCCCGTCGCTGCGGGCTTCGACGAGGCCGCCGTGAGCCTCAATCAATTCTTTGACGAGGGCCAGCCCGATGCCGAGTCCGCCGTGGCGGCGAGTTGAAGAACTGTCCGCCTGACGAAAGCGATCCCAGACGTGCGGCAGAAAATCCGGCGGGATGCCTTCGCCGTCGTCTTCGACTTCGATGACAATCCAGCGCATCGTGTCGTCGTCGTCGTCAATCAGGATGCCGTGAGCATCGAAGAGGCGCGAGCGCACGGCTATCTTGCCGCCTTGGGGCGTAAACTTGATGGCGTTGGTCAGCAGATTCCAGACGACCTGCTGTATCCTGTGCGCGTCAACATTGATGAGCGGCAGTTGCGCGTCGAGTTCGAGTTGCAACTCCTGTTCGCGCGCCTCCGCCGACTGGCGCAAGACCTGCGCGGCGTTCATGATGACTTGATTGATGTCAGAGGGCTGGCGTTCGAGCCGCAGGACCTTGCGCTGGATGCGCGACAAATCGAGCAGGTCGGAGATGAGTTGCGTCAAAGACGCGCTGGAACTCTTAATCACCTCGATGCCGTCGGCCAGTTCCTCGTCAAACTTCACAGTGTCGTTCTCGGCCAGCAGTTCGACCCAACCCTTAATCGCCGTCAAAGGCGTGCGCAGTTCGTGCGAGAGCGTGGCGAGAAATTCGTCCTTCAGTTGATTGGCCTCGCGCAGTTCGGAGATGAGGCGCGCGTTCTCAAGCGTCGAGCCGATCTGCGTCGCCACGGCTGTCAGCAGGTCAATGTCGTCTTCTGCCCAATGACGTTGCGCGCGCGTCTGGTGGCCGCTCAGCCAGCCGATGATGCGCCCTTGATGCAGGATGGGAACGGCGACGAGGCTCTTCAGCTTTATCGTCTCAATCAAGTCTTCGAGTCCGGCGGAGAGACTGTGCGCGCGGGCGTCATCAGCGACAAGAGGTTGGCGATGTTCCTTGAGCCAGTTGCCGACGGGCGTTCGGTCGCGCACGTCCGTTATCTCGTGAATCGGCGTGACGCCTGCGGCGCACCACTCGCCGTAAAAATCCGCGCGGTCGTTGTCGGAAAAGAGCGCGGCCACGCAGCGGTCAAGGCCGAGGACTTCGCCGATGCGCCCGACGACGATTTCCACTCCGCGCAAAGGGTCTGTCGCCTGCTGCAAGGCCAGCGTCAGGCGATTGACGACGGCCTCGCGTTCGGCCTGCGCCTGCACGGTGGCGAACAGTCGCGCGTTGGTAATCGTCTCCGCCGCCTGCGCCGCGAAGATTTCCAGCAGCCGCGCGTCGCGTTCACGAAAGCCGCCCGGACGATTCGCCACGTAGATGAAGCCAATCAACTCGCGCTTGATGAGCATCGGCACAATCAGGACGGAACGAATGTCGAAGCGTTTGACGATTTCCTGATTGAAGCGATTATCGGTGGCGGGCTGGTTGGAGAAGAAAGCTTCGCCCATGTGATAGAGATATTCGCCTTCGCCCGTCTGATAGATGTACTGGCTCGTCCCTTCCGGCTGAAGCTTGAAGCGATAGTCGCGCAGCATCTCCGGCGGCGTGTTGTAGCCGGGCGATTCGGCGCGCACGATATTCTGGCGGCGGTCGTAAGCGGTCAGCATGCACATCTCGCCGCCGACGAGTTCGGCGATGGCGCTCGACAGGCTGCCGTAAATCTCCGACGTGTCGGTCAAGGTCGAGAAGACGCGCGAAATTTTGTACAGCCCTTCGAGTTCTTCGCTGCGGCGGCGGCTCGCTTCGTAGAGGCGCGCGTTAGTGAGGGCGACGGAGACTTGCGCGGCGACGGCTCCGAGCAGCCGCTCGTCGTCCGGCGTCCACTCGCGCGGGTCGCAGTTCATGTGCAGTTCGAGCAGGCCGCGCTGCATCCCGTGGATGCTGACGGGCGCGGCCAGCACGGCGCAGACATCGAGCTTCACGTAGAGTTGCATCAACTCGTCTTGCGGCAGTTCCTTGATGTCGTTAATCGCCAGCGGCTGCTGCGCGTCGAGCACGCGCCGCGCGTGATGGCTGGAACGCAGCGGGATGCGATGCCCGCGCAGGCTCGGCACACCGGCGCGGGCCAGACATTCATAACCGACGAGCGAGTATTCCTCCTTCTCTTCAAACAAGGTCAGGTGGCAGCGGTCGGCCTCAAGCGAGCGACCGAGCAGGTCAACCGTCTCTTGCAGGATTAAGGAAGGAGTGAGCGAGCTTGAGAGTTGACGACCGATGCGTCCCGCCAGTTCTTCGCGCCGCGCGGCGGCCTCCATCTCGCGCGAGCGCTTCTCCGCCTGTTCGAGCAGCAGAGCCTTTTCGATAGCGATAGCCAAAGGCGGCGCGAGGCGTTCGAGCGCGAGTTGATGCTTGCGCCCGTAGGCGTCGGGGCTGCGGCTCGTCAGGTTCAGGCTGCCGATGGCGCGCTCGGCGGCAAAGAGCGGGCAGCAGATGGCGGAGTGAAAGCCTTCACGATGCAAATCTTCGTAGACGTTGAAACGCTTCTCCGTGCTCAGTTCGGAGATGACAATCATGCGTCGCTCTTTGAGGGCCAGTTCCGTCACGGAGCCGCGCATCTCTCCGAGCGCGCCGACCGCGAGCGAACCTGCGCGCTCGCCCGACAGAGCGAAGACGCTGAGATGCTCGCCGTCTTCATCGCAGAGCGCGATGGAGGCGCGGTCGAAGGGAATCAAAGCGCTCATCTGTTGGCTGGCGAGGCTGAAGACTTCATCAATGCTGCGGCTGGAATTGACAGCGGCCACGACACGATTGACGACCTCCAACTGCTCCGTCGCCTCGCGCAGATATTCGAACAGCGCGTTCATCTCCGCGCTGGTCACGGACTCTTGCTCTTTGTCAGGATTTCGCTCGCTCATGATTGAAAGAGGCCGCGGGCTTGTGGTCAGCAGTAACAACAACAACCGACCACTGACCTTTAAGCTTTAACCTCTGGCGTCTGCTTTCGGGCCTCGCTTTTTGTGTCGTTCGACGATGCGGAGCGGCGTAGCGAAGAAATCAAACTCTTCGCGCAGGCGGTTCTGTAAGTAGCGTTCGTAGGAGAAGTGCAGACCGGCGCGTCCGCCCGCCGTGAAGACGATGAAGGTTGGAGGCCGCACTCCGGCTTGCGTCATATATTGAATGTGCAGGCGCGAGACGCCGCCGCGGACGGGAGCGGGCGCGCCGCCGCCGCGCGGTTGCGAGACGGCGCGCTCGAAGAAGGAGTTGAGTTGCGAAGTCGGGACGCGACGATTGCGCGCTTCGTTGGCGCGCAAGGCGAGCGGCAAAATTCGCTCCGTGCGTTGGCCCGTCAGAGCGGAGATGGTGATGACCGGCGCCCAATCGAGAAACTTCATCTTGTCGCGCAGGTTGCGCTCAAACTCCGCGGGCGTCCCCGTCAACTTATTTTCCAGCGCGTCCCACTTGTTGACGGCGATGATGATGGAGCAGCCCGCGTCGTGCGCGTAGCCGGCGATGTTGGCGTCGAGGGCGACAACGCCGTCAACGGCGTCAACGACGATAATCGCCACGTCCGCGCGCTCAAGGCTGCGACGGGCCATCACGACCGACATCTTCTCGGCCATCTCGTCCGTCTTGCCCTTGCGCCGGATGCCCGCCGTGTCAATCAACTGAAACGCCTGGCCCTCGACTTCAATCATCGTGTCAACGGCGTCGCGCGTCGTCCCGGCAATCGGCGAAACGATGACGCGCTCTTCGCCGAGCAGTCGATTGAGCAACGAAGACTTGCCGACGTTCGGGCGACCGACGATGGCGAGGCGCAACTCGCGCGGCGGCTTCGTCTCCGTCTCATAGTTGATGCGCGCGAAATCTTCGACCAGCGCGTCGAGCAGTTCGGCGACGCCCGTTCCCTGCTCCGCCGTGATGGGAAAGACTTCTTCAAAGCCGAAGCGATAAAACTCGCCCGCGTCTGCTTCGAACTTAAGCGCGTCCGCCTTGTTGGCGGCGACGAGCACGCGCCTCCCGGTCGAGCGCAACAGCAGAGCTAGTTCTTCATCGAGCGGCGTCACGCCCTTACGCACGTCAACGACCCACAGCAGAGCCTGCGCGTCGTTAATAGCCGAGGCAGCTTGCTTGAGGATGTTGGCCGGAATCACCGCGTCGTCATCGGGGACGATGCCGCCCGTGTCCACAATCGAAAAGCGACGCCCGGCCCACTCGCCTTCGCCGTAGATGCGGTCGCGCGTGATGCCCGGCTCGTCGCCGACGATGGAACGCCGCTCGCCCGTGATGCGATTGAAGAGGGTTGATTTGCCGACGTTCGGGCGCCCGACGATGGCGACCAGCGGCAACGTCTCGCGCGCCAGCGGCGGCGGCGGCGGCGTCGGCCCTTGCGCCAACGGCTCGACCGTCTCCGGCATGGCCGCTTCCCCGGATGGCTCCAACCCTTTCGACATATTTCTCCCCTGACTCTACAAACTCTCCTGAGCAAGCTTTAACGAGGTGTCTTGAATTTGAAACAGACGCAGGCTCAAGTGTAACGCGCCAACGGAAGCGCGAGCAAGAGCAACGCGCGAGCAGCAAACGAAGAATCAGTAGAACGCCAACGCGAATCATCAAGAACGCGGCGACGAACGATGACAGCGTAGCGACGAACGATGACAGCGTAGCGACGAACGATGACGGCGCGGCTTCGGCCAGCCGGACAGCCGCGCCGTCATCGTTCGTCAATCGCTGTCATCGTTCGTCAATCAACGTTGCCGTTGCTTGCGCGGCAGAGCGCGCGCGAAGGAAAAGATTGACAGGCCGCTCAAGCCGGAGTATGTTGCGCTCGTTCTGGCAATCCTGCGGATTCTTGTTGGCGAGAGCCTGAATCTTGCCGCGCCGCCTTAATCAAATTTTTCAATTGAACGCTACAGATGCAGCATGCGCCGCAGCCGCCTTGCGACGGTCGCCGCCCGTCGCTCATCAAGCATGGACGAGGCGCGCCCGCGCCGGTTCAACCGTCTTCGCGTTCAGCCCTCGGCTGCGCGCTGGCAGAGCGTGAGGCTCCTTGTCCGAACGCCTTCGACTTTTAATTCAAGCCACCAGAGAAAGAGAGCGCCACACATGGATAAAGCATTGAAGCACGCGAAATTTGACCGCGCCATTCACGCCAAGACGAGCAAAGGAGGCTTGACGGTCAAAGCCTATCGCGGCGACGGCTCGGCGATGCTCGCCTTCGACCTCGACGAAAAGCTCTGCGAGAACCTGGCGGGCTTCAGCATCAAGCGAACCGCCCCGGATAAAAAGTCCGACTACCTGCCGAACTATCTCAGCTTCACAAACGCCGTCACCAAAGACACGCACATCCAGGACCTCGGCGCGCATCCGTCGAACGAAGCGCCGTTTCAAAAGTTCTTCTGGATTGATGTGGTCGAAGACGCGCAGAACGGCGACTACGGCTACGATGTGACGGCGATGTATTTCGACACCGGCGACAAACTGAAGAGCGGCCCGACGGTCAACGTCAAGGTCGAGATTATGCCGACGCAGTTCGGCCATTTCGAGTACGGCTTCACGCGCGGCTATCTCTCGTCGCAAGGCTACACGCGGCTCTTCAAGAACGCCCCGATTCGCCCCGCCAAGAAATCCATTGACTACAAGACGGACTCTTACGCCAAGCAGTACGAATGGCTCGGCTTTCATGCGCGCAAGCTCGTCTTCGATTTTCTGGACGAGTGTTTGAAGGACAAGAGCGTGACGGTTGACCTCTTCGCCTACGACCTGGACGAGCCTGATTTTATTCGCGGGATGCAAAAGCTCGGCAAGCGGCTGCGCGCTTTTCTGGACGACGCTCCGCTGCACACCAAGCCGGGCGCGCTGGAAATCGAAGCGCACAAGCTGCTCGTCAAA
Organism: Blastocatellia bacterium; assembly: GCA_033855775.1. Classification (GTDB taxonomy): domain Bacteria; phylum Acidobacteriota; class Blastocatellia; order Pyrinomonadales; family Pyrinomonadaceae; genus DASVTR01. The sequence continues at coordinate 82,005 of JAWVFT010000034.1, forward strand.
TCAGCCGGGGCCGCCAACGTCAAGCAGGGCCACTTTCATCGCTTCGCGCATTGCAAAGTGATGATTATGAAAAAGAACGGCAAGCCCGTGAAGGTCTTGACCGGCTCGGCCAATTTCTCCGTGCGCGGACTCTACGTGCAGGCCAACAACATTCTCGTCTTCGATGACGCGCACACAGCGGAGCTTTACTCTCAAGCCTTCGACCAAGCATTCGACGAGGAATCAAAGTTTTCGACTTCCGCGATTGCCGAAGGCTGGCAGGATGTCGAAGACCCCGGACTGCCGCGCTTCTCCGTCAGCTTCTCTCCGCACCGCAAGCCCGAAGACTCTTTGCAAAAAGTCTCCGACGCCATCAAGCAGGCAGGCAGTTCCGTCATCTTCGCCGTGATGGAGTTGGCGGGCGGCGGCCCCGTCATGGATGAGTTGAAGACGGAAGCCGTCGGCAAAACCATCTTCACTTACGGCGTCACGCAAACGATGGGCGGCATCAAGGTCTACAAGCCGGGCCACGCCGACGCCATGATAGTTCCCTTCTCATACTTGAAGGGCAAAGTTCCGCCCCCCTTCGAAGACGAGTACAGCGGCGGCGCAGGGATGGTCATTCACGACAAGTTCGTCGTCGTGGATTTCAACGGCACACATCCGGTCGTCTTCACGGGCTCTTCGAATCTGGCCAGCGGCGGCGAGGTCGCCAACGGCGACAACCTGATTGCCATCTACGACGAATCGGTCGCCACGGCTTACGCCGTCGAAGCGATACGCCTCATAGAGCATTACCACTTCCGCGCGCAGATGCAGCAATCGCACGACGAGAAGCCGATGATGCTGCAAGCGAAGGATGCCAAGGACAAATGGTGGGAGCCGTACTACGACCAAACAAATATTCTCTGCACCGAACGGCTGCTCTTTAGCCGTTGACGCTGTTTCCCTTTGACCGAAGCAGGCCGTGGCGCGCTCCGCTCGCTAGCGCTCTCTCGCCTGCTTCGGAACTTTGCGGCGCGAGTCGCCTCGGACTGAAAACGAGTATGCAGACCTTCATCTTGGGCTTTCTCGTCGTCGGCCTCAGTCTTCTGCTGACGAATCTCGGCCTGCGCCTTGTGCGCCGTCTGGTTCCCTTAGCCGTCCTCCAATCGCATCATGAAGTGGCGGGCTTTATCATCGGCGTGCTCGGCGCAATCTACGCCGTGCTGCTGGCCTTCGTCGTCGTCGTGATGTGGAATCAATACGGAGACGCCCGCGCCAACGTCGAGCGCGAAGCCAATCAATTGAGCAGCCTCTCGCATCTGGCTCAGGGGTTTCAGGAACCCGCGCGACAACAATCGTTATCCATGATGCGGGCTTACGCGCAGAGCGCGATTAACGACGAATGGCCCGCCATGGCCGACGGCCACGGTAGCCCGCGCACGCAAGCCGCGCTCGATGATTTATGGCGCGCTTACCTGAGCATCGAACCGCAGACCAGCCGCGAAAACGCGCTCTATCAAGAATCAATCACACATTTGAGCGAGGTGGGCGCCAGCCGCCGCCTGCGGATCTACGCCAGCCACGATGATTTGCCGAGCGTCATCCAAATTCTGCTCTGGGGCGGAGGGGCGATTACCATCGCCTTCACCTATTTCTTCGGCGTCAGGAGCGTCCGCTCGCAAGCCTTGATGACGGCGGCGCTGGCGGGCGTCGTCGCCTTCATACTCTTTCTCATCCTCGCGCTCGACAATCCTTTTCACGGCTACGTCCGCGCCTCCTCAGAGCCTTTGCAGCAAGTTCTGGAAAGAATCCAGACGCTCAACGCGCAATGAGCGGCGGCGGCTTTAAGCCAAAGCTTTTCCATCAACGCCGCGGAACGCCGCGCTCAAGTTTCTATTGAACGGGAAACTCTCCACGAAAAAGTTTTGAGCTTACGTCAATGCTGATTAAAGACCGGGCAGTAATCATCCTGGAAGACGAAGAAGACGGCGACCGCGACTTGGCTCCGCACCTCGCGCTCGGTCGGCGCGGCGAGCGACTGGCCGCAGAGTTTCTCGACAACAAAGGCTACCGTCTGGTCGCAGCCAACTTCCAACTCCCCGTCGGGCGCAGCCTGCGCGGCGCGCTCGTCCACGCGGAGATTGACATCGTTGCTTACGAAGGCCCGACGCTCTGCTTCGTCGAAGTCAAGACGCGCGCCTCCGACTGGTTCGCCGCGCCCGAAGCCAACGTTGACCTGCGCAAGCAACGCCAAATCTCCCGCGCAGCGCGCGTCTATCGCCGCCTCTTCGACCTCCGCCAGGAACCCTTTCGCTACGATGTCGTCAGCGTCATCGCGCCCCCCGCTGACGAAGACGGGCACTGCCCTCGCCCGCGCCTCGAACTCTTACGCAACTACTGGACTGACGAAAAATTCCGCAAACGCCGCTGGCACGAACATCAAAGATAACCAACGGCGGCGCGACTCTAAAAGCGACGACCAAAGCCTCGCTAAAAACATCGCCACCCATCTCCGAGAGCCACGTCACTCGTCCTTGAGAGCCACGCTTTCATCCCACTTCCGCCCTGCTTCCGGCTCGTTTTCTAACGGCCACTTGACAACTCGCGTTGAATCTGTAGAATTTGGATTTCCGAAAGCGGGAGTAACTCAGTGGTAGAGTGCGACCTTGCCAAGGTCGAAGTCGCGAGTTCAAATCTCGTCTCCCGCTCCAAACATCAGCCAAGAAGGCGGAAGGATGACCAATGAAAGCCCACGCTTTCCACCGCCCGGTTTTAACTTCATCCTTCCGCCTTCTTGCTTCCACCCTCCGGGCGGCGTAGCCAAGTGGTAAGGCAGAGGTCTGCAAAACCTTTATTCATCGGTTCGATTCCGATCGCCGCCTCCATCGATTCTATACTTTACGGGCAGCCCTTTGGCTGCCTGTAGTCGTTTGGTCTGCCAATGGAGCGCAGAGTCGCGCTGAAGAGTTTGCCTGCCGAACAGTCGTGTCAGCGTCCCGCTCTCGGTTAAGATAATTTGGAAACGAATAATGACTCGCATCTTGATTATCGGCGACGCGGTTGCCCCCACCGGTTTTGCCCGGGTGATTCGCAGTATCTTCGAGCCGCTGCGCAATGATTTTGAACTCCATCAATTGGCGACACGTTATGACGAACGCCCTCACGACTACCCTTGGAAGTTGTATCCAGCCGCGAAAGGCAAGAGCGTATACGGGTACGATCAAATTCTCCCGCTCATCGAAGAGATTAAGCCCGCGATAGCTTTTCTCCTTTACGACATTCCGTTTCAGATTCCTTACATGGAGGAGTTGCGGAAGGCTGCGCCGCAACCGAAGGTGGTTATTTATTCGCCGGTTGAGTCAGGGCCAATCGCGCCTGAGATATTACAGCGGCTTCAAGGAGTTTCGCGCTACGTGCTGTATACGCAGTACGGTCGCGGTGAGATCGCAAAAGCGCTCGAATCGGTTCGGGCGCAGAATCCTCATTTCCAATTTCCCGAACTTGATGTTATTCCGCATGGCGTGGATACACATCGCTTTTACCCGCTGGACGATGATCGCGGGGAGATTGAAGCGCGCCGGATTGCAGCGCGCCGGGCGCTGAAACTCGACGACGAGGAGCATCTTGGGGCGTTCATCGTGCTCAATGCCAATCGGAACATGCCGCGAAAACGGATAGACATCACGATGCAGGGATTTGCGCTGTTTGCAAAGGCCAAGCCCGCGAACGTCAAGCTTTATCTGCACATGGCGACCGAGGATAGCGGGTGGAACGTTTTAATCCTGGCGAAACGTTATGGAATTTATGACCGCCTGATTATGACGCAGGCGGATAATTCGCGTCCGCAGTTTTCAGACGAGCAACTGAACCTGCTCTACAATGCGTGCGATGTCGGGATCACGACCACCACGGGCGAGGGTTGGGGCATGGTCAGTTTCGAGCACGCCGCCACGAGGGCCGCGCAAATCATCCCGCGACACACATCACTGGCGCCCTTGTGGGCCGGGGCTGCCGAGTTTATAGAGCCTGTGACGAAACTTACTTATCCGGGAAATCTGACTGAGGCGCACATCGTGACACCCGAAGGTGTCGCCGCCGCTTTGCAACGACTCTATGACAATCGCGACTATCGCGACTCTTTAGCGGAAGCAGCTTATCGAAATGCGACGCGACCAGAACTCAATTGGAGTTCAATCGCGGCGCAGTGGAAGCGTCTCTTCAATGAAGTGACGCGCGGTGGCTGACCATGTCGGTCGTCAGCTATAGTCGAGAAATCCCAATGGTGACAGTCATGCCGATGTGTGGCTTGGGAATCGTGATCTTAAAAGGTGTAATCTGGGGCGGTTTGCTGACCGGCAAGACGTTAAACGACACCTTCACGTTTTCCTGATTATCGTATTTGGGCCAATCACTCGTGCCCCCCGGATCTATCGTGCCGCAATCGCCGTGGCCGGGGGAAGTAATACCGAACATAACCTGACACGGTGTGTTGTTGGATAACTTCATTATTTAAGTGACTCCATGAGCGCCGAAAAATCGGCGGGGTTGCGAAGCGTTGGGGGTCTGGCTATAGGGCCACGAGCGTCAGTTCGGTCTGCTGACCTGTTTCGGTGGCGCCCCAAGTGGTCGAGAAACCGACGGCGCCTCCGACGGGCAGAAACTCGACAGAGACGTTCTGTTGAGTGTCATAGTAGGGAAGATCAACCATGCCATTGACGGCAATCGTGCCGCAATCACCCCCTCTGGGGGCAGTAATCCAGTAGCTCACGGCGACGTTAGTTTCGTTAACGAGCTTCATTCGTTTGTTCTCCAGTTAGTTAATTTGCTTGCGGAAGATAGGTCCAATCACGAAGTGACGCTGGCGTTGTAGATACCTTTGCAGCGCGTGCATCCTACTAGAAGCGGACTTTCATGGCAAGAAAATTGAAACAATGCGGGCCGGACGCGGGCATAGCCTATTGCCATGGAATCGCGGAGGCGGTGATAATCGTAGCGTTGGCTGTGCTCTCATGAGTTTAAGCCTGTGGGTGATGGAACAATGATGCGAGCCGTTTAGATTTGGTCGTTAGATTACTTAAAGTCCGGCTCAAGCTTTTATCACGGAGACTTGAAGCGACTAACCAACTTGCTGAAAGGAGCTATGTCCTATGAAAGAGGTTTCCCGGAGTGAACATGGCGGTCTGAGATTGCTGCTCGCCTTCATTGCGCTGTCAATGCTCTTCGTCCACAACGCCGCCGCGCAGGTAAAGCAGGATTTCGCGCACGACACAGGTTTGGCCGCGGCCCGGTGTCTCGACAATCAACTCTCGTTGAGCCACGACGGCGAAGACGCAGCCATGGGCGGGTTACGCAGCATGCAATTTTTCTTCACCAATATTTCGTCAACACCATGCGCCCTGAAAGGCTACCCGCGTTTCGAGTTGTTGAATAAATCCGGCGGGCTAGTCCGGGGTGGTCGGGCCGCTAACGGCTTAACCCGGATGGGCGATGAGTTCAAAGAGGCTCCGCAACTGGTGACGATTGAGCCGGGCAACAAGGCGACGTTCTGGATTGATTATCATGCCAGAGGCGCAGGGTCTATGGGAAAGCCCTGTCCGACCTATCGCAGGTTTAGGATTACGGCTCCCGGCACGAAGCGCGTGTTCGTTCAACGTGATGCGATTGAGGTCTGTTCGGGATTGGAGGTTTCGCCCGTGCGTTCGCCCTCCGGCGAGCAGCGTTAGTTTCTGCGCCGCGCAGGGCAAGCCAGCGTGCAGACTATTTCTACGACTTTTGCCGCTAAACTTAAGGCATGACATTGGAGCGAGCGGCGGGCGCTTCTGAGCAGTTTTGTCACAATAGCAGAAGACGCAAGGGCCAACTCATGGTTACTTCTGCCACACGTTAGTTAACTTGCTATCCGAATCCAATCGAGCTTGCTCGTCTTTATAAGTTGAGACGAATACTCTTCTGCTCAGCTTTAGCGCATCATAGCGGTATGATAATTGATATGCATCCAGCGGGCGTGATGCTGGCCTTCGGACTCCGTTTGTCTACAGCACAGGTGAATTATGAGATTTAAAAGAGTCGTCTTAACTTGCCTTTTGCTCTTAAACTTTATGCTCTTAACATCGAGCAATGGGCAGGCGCAAACGTTGGCTTCGGCGAGAATCCTCAGCAGCGCCGGGCCGGTTGAGATTGAGCGCCGAGCGCAGGAACAGCCAGGGGCGTTGATAAAGATTACGTATCGGGTAAACGATGAGTTGGTCGCCGGCGATGTCATCAAGACTTATGCGGGCGGGCGACTGGTGTTGGGGCTGGCCGACGGCTCGCAGGCCATCATCGCTGAAAAGACAACCGTGGAACTGACCGACCTCTCGAAATCTCCCCGAACGATTTTTAACATGCTGCGCGGCAAGACGCGGATCAAGATTGAGAAAGTGGGAGGGCGTCCCAACCCTTACCGGGTCAACACGCCGACGACCGTTATCGCGGTGCGCGGCACGCTGTTCGATGTTCTTGTGACGGAGCAAGAGACGCAGGTATTCGTTCATGAAGGCGAGGTGGCCGTTAGTAATTTTGCGCGCCCGGACGTGATGGTTATCTTAGCTCCCGGCCAAAGAACCCGCGTGCAGCAAACTCAACCGCCGGAGCTGCCGTCACGCTTTCAGCCCAATCGCAATAATGAGATGTTCAAGCCGGGCCAGCCGGAGAGAGGCCCGAACGACGACCGCCCCCATGGAGGAAGAGACACAGGAGGGCAAGCGCCAAATCAGACCGGAGACGCTGACCGAAGGCGACAGCCCGACCGGGATGCTCAAGGAGATAACGTCCCTGACGCTAAACAATCAGGAGGAAGTCCCGGTGGCTCGCCCCCCGGCTCCGGCGGGCATAATGATGGCGGCAGGAAACCTTGAGCGCAGATAGAGAGGATGAGTTTATCTTTAGCTCACATGCTCGATAATCAAACTAAAAACATCAGTGTGCTCATCGCTGACGATGAGCGAGGGGCGCGCCTCGCGTTGGAGGTGCCGCTCAAGCTAGGCGGCTACAAAGTGGCTTCCGTCGCCAGCGGGCGCGAGGCGATTAAAGCAGGTCAACAGTCTCACTTCGATTTGGTGCTGACAGATGTCTTCATGCCTGATGTCGGTGGCCTCGATGTCATACGCGAGTTTCGCCGGTTCAGTCCTGAAACGAAAATCATCGTCATGACGGCGCAGGGTTCTTTAGAGATTGCCATGGAAGCGATTTCCGAGGGCGCCGTAGATTTCATCGCTAAACCTTTCGACCTTGAGCAGGTGATGGCAATCGTCGAGCGCGCGACCGCTCAATCTCAGGCCGCAACGGACGAGGGCGAAGAGCGCCTTTCCGGCTCCGGCCTCATCGGGCACAGCCCGCAGATGGTGCGCGTCTATAAGCTCACGGCGTATGCGGCGCGAACCCACACGACCGTTTTAATCGAGGGCGAGTCGGGGACGGGCAAGGAACTCGTCGCGCGCTCCATACATAATTACAGTCGCAGGGCGACGCGACCTTTCACGGCCATTAACTGTAGCGCGCTGACGGAGACGCTGCTTGAGTCGGAACTGTTCGGCTACGCTAAGGGCAGTTTCACGGGCGCGGCCTCTGACCGTCCGGGCCTCTTCGAGAACACGAACGGCGGAACCATCCTGCTCGACGAGTTGGGCACTACGGGCCGCTCTTTTCAGGCGAGCCTGCTGCGCGTGCTACAGGAGCAGGAAGTGCGACGCATCGGCGAGCACGAAGCGCGAAAGGTTGACGTGCGCGTTATCGGGGCGACCAACTCGAATCTTGAACAGTTGATTGAGCAAGGCGAATTTCGCGCCGACCTCTTTTACAGGCTCGGCGTGCTGCGCATCAAGCTGCCGCCTTTGCGCGAGCGGGGGCTGGAAGACTTGAAGCTGCTGGTCAGACATTTCATTAAAAAGTACGGCGTGGGAATGCAGGTTTCAAATGAAGCGATGGAACTCTTGTCTCGCTACAGTTGGCCGGGCAACGTGCGCGAATTGGAGAACGCTATCGAGCATGCGGTGGCGGTCTGCGCGAACCATCTCATCAGAGTCAGCGACCTGCCGGAGCACGTTGTCGGGAAAGCTCTGCCGGTTCCCCTTGCCCGGCCAAGACAAAGTTCGCTCTCGCTGATTGATGACAGACCGACCCTTGAAGAGTTGAGCCGGCGTTACACTCAACTCATCCTTGCCGAAACGGAGGGCAACAAGTCGCGCGCGGCTGAAGCGCTCGGCATCAACCGGCGCACACTCTATCGTTATCTAGATTCCGAAGCCCTTCCCTCTTCTACCGATGAGCAAGTTGATGCCGACTCGTCCGCTGAATCTGCCGAGAATTGATTCTAAGTGCGCCGCCCAAGCTCACAAGTCTTCACGACCATTCTGATTATTGTCACAAGCCTCTCGGCGTCAATTGCCGTCACATGGCTTGTTCCGTCCCTCACGGCTTCGTCCGTCAACATGCTCTTCCGGTTTCGCGGCCAGCTCTCGCGCCCCGACGATATAGTCATCGTGGCGATTGACGATGCGAGCTTGCAGCGAGTCGGCAAATGGCCGTGGCCGCGCTCCGTGATGGCGTCCGCTCTCGACCGCATCACGGAAGCGCGCCCGCGAGCAATCGGCTTGGACGTGATTTATGCCGAAAGCTCAAGCGCGTTTGACGACCAACTCCTGACTGAAGCCATCAGGCGCAGCGGTCGCGTCGTCCTGCCTGCGCAGTTGACTGAAGTTGAAACAACACAGCCGGAGATGGGCGGCTCCTCGACGTGGCTCACGCCCCTGCCCGAAATGAGAAACGCGTCGGCAGCCACCGGCCACGCGCACGCAGACCCGGACGTTGACGGCGTGCTGCGCACAGTTCAACTCAGCAAGGCGGACGCGAAGGGAAATCGCCTGTGGGCCTTCGGCCTTGAGACGCTCAGAGTAGCCGAGCAAATTCCCACGGAGCAAGTTGAAGAGCGAACGGGCAGCTTGCGCGTCGGGCGGCACGAGATTGCGATTCAGGACGAGGCCGAGCAGTCAACGCTTCCCGGCGTCACCGTCATCCGCCCGAACGAGATGCTCATCAATTACATCGGCCCGCCGAGAACATTTCCTTACTACAGCATCGTCGATGTTCTTGAAGGCCACGTCGCAGCCTCGACCTTCAACGACAGGATTGTGCTGATCGGCTCCGTGGCTCAGACCATGGGCGACACGCGCATCACGCCTTTCATTCACTACGGAGACTTTGAGAAGCAGAACGGCGCAGGGATGCCCGGCGTCGAGGTGCACGCCAACGTGATTGAGACTATCAGGCGGGGCGTGTCGTTGAATCCTCGCTCCGACTGGCAGGGTTTCGGCATCGCGTTGCTGGTTATTCTCTGCGCCTCTGCCGTGGTTCACTTGCTCGACGGGTGGCGTGTGATTGCGGGCCTTGGCATTCTGTTAGGTCTGGTCATCTCCGGCAGCCTTTACGTTTTCAACCATTACTTCATCATCCCGCCCGTGGTTCCCATGCTGACTGGCTTCTTCACAGTCGTGCCGCTGCTGTTGCTCAACGGCTCGATTACGGCAAGCCGTGATTTGGATCGGAAACTGGAGAAGCTGGCGCGCATCCAAAAGCGATTCATGTTTCTTCGGACGCGGACAGATTCATTCTCGACATCGCTCTCCTTTCTCGGCTCAATCCTGAGAGCGGAGACGGTCGCTCTCTACAGAGAGCCAACCGCTGGCAGGGCATTCCGACTCGAAGCCTGCTTCGGACAAAAGCCGGACGAGGGCGAGACATTATCTCGGATAGAAGACGCTGAAAACGTTGCCGAAGATTCCTCACGGTCGCTTCGCTTGCCTCTGACGGATGAATCGGAACTGCTCGGCATGTTGCTTATCAAACGAGCAGCGGGAGAGCAGTTTTCGGAGGGCGAGCGTCAACTGGCCCGCGAATTTGCGGAAGGGTTAGCGCGGGAGTTAAGAGCCGCTGAACAGAGTTCTCAACTTCGAGCGCGTTCCCTTCCCGTCAACCTGCCGCATAACATCACATGGAAGCTGCGCGCAGTGGATGAGATTACGGCGCTCTTGATGGCGCGGATAAGCTTTATGAATCAGGCATTCATCAGCATGACCGAGGGGCTGCTGGTCGCCGACATCACGGGCCAAGTCATCTTCGCTAACCCGGCGGCGCGCCCGTTCTGGAATAGTCTCGACACAGAGGCTCTCATGAGCAAGAGTCTGACTGAGCTTTTTGTTGAACGCGGAATTATTGAGATGGACGGTTTGCGCGAAACGATGAACGCAGCGCTGGGCGGGCGAAATGTGCTGATAGATGTTGAGCTATCGGGCGCGGAAGGCCGCTTTTATACTGTCCAATTTTCGGCGGTGCTCGCGAGCAGCAGTCCGCGCATCGAACGCGAACCGCGGGCGGATAACTTTCAAGCAACTGCACAGGAAAATCCGGGAGTCATAGGGTTAATTGTCATCATCAACGATGTGACGAAGCGTCGTGAGCTTGAGCGCGTCAAGGCCGAAACGTTGCAACTCGTATCACATGAACTGCGCACGCCGCTGACTTCGATTCGTGGATTGAGCGAGGCGCTGCTCAAATATCCGGTTCCCGCAGAAGACTCGCCGGAGATGCTGGAGACGATTCACTCCGAGGCATTGCGCATGAGCGACCTCATCAACAGCTATCTTGATGTCACCAGAATTGAATCCGGCGCGCAGTCCTTAACGCGCCGCCCCGTCAACATCAACCGCTTGATAACAGAATGTGTCCGTATGCTCGGCAGCCTCGCGGCGGGAAAAGAGATTCAACTCAAGCTGAAACTTGAGGAGCCGTCGCCGACGCTTATCGGCGATGCGCAACTGCTCACGCAGGCGGTCAATAATCTTTTAAGCAACGCCGTCAAGTACAGCCCCGCCGGTTCGTGTGTGGAGATTGGCTCCGCGCGGGATGATGGCTGCGTGCGCATACACGTCCGCGATTATGGAAATGGAATCCCACAGGAATTTCAAGGGCGCGTCTTTGAGAAGTTTTACAGGCTGGAGCGCGACGCCAAATCAGAGGTCATCGGCACGGGCCTCGGCCTTCCGCTGGTCAAAGAGATAGCCGAAAGACATGGCGGGCAGGTGACGCTTAAAAGCGAGCCTGACAAAGGCTCGACTTTTACGATTCAATTGCCGCTGCAAAAAGTCTGATGCAAAAAGTCTGAGACTATCGCTCGTCCTGCTCGTCCCGCCACCTCACCAAAAGCCGACCGCCGGTGTTCATTATTGTCACGCGGTTCGAGGCCGCCGCTCTCGACGCTGGTTAGTTTTGTCCCAAGCAGCAGCGAGCTTCCTTGATTTTCAATACTCCTCATAGCGGAACGACGATTGCCAAACGTCTTATGCGGAATCCGGAAAGGTGAGAAGGCTGCCACCGGATTCCACCTCTCGGCCAACCTGGCGCCGGGAGGATGCAAAGGGGCGCGGGCAAAGCGCGCCCTGACCCGCAATCACAGTCTCTAAAGTCAGAGCGTCAGATTCCCCCGCCTGAAGACCCCAACGAGGACGCACGCGGGAACGGAGGCAATATGAACAGATTGAAAGTGATGATTACCATCTCTTTCGTGGTGGTCTTCGCGTTCACCGCGACGTTCACAAACAGCGTCAGCAGCCAGAAGGGCGGGCAGGAGAGTCGCTCGCCCGTTGACGGCAAGACCCGCCGCGAACGATTCAGCCACAATGGAGCGCTCAGAAACGAGGACGCCCCCAAAGTTGATAACGGCCAGAGCACGACCCGTAGCAAGAACGACTTGATTGGCAAGGTAAAGGAAGCCCTCACCGGCTTTGATAACTTAACCAACGGCTACACAGAGCAGGGGCCGCCCTTTGAAACCTTAAACGAGGATAACGTGGTCGCGCTCCGCTCGCACAATGACAATCGCTTCATCTACGAAGAGTTTGAAAAGGTAGAGGACGGAGTTGGGCCGACTTATAATGCGCAGAGTTGCAGGGAATGTCACCAGAACGTCGTCACCGGAGGCGCCAGCCAGGTGACCGTGCAGCGAACCGGGCGGACGGAAAACGGCGAGTTCTTTGAATCCATGGGCGGCTCGCTGATTCACTCGCGCGCGACCTATCCGGACATCGTGGAACTGGTGGCCTTCGCGGATACCACGCGAACCTTCCGCATCTCGCCGGGCACGCTCGGAGACGGCTATATCGAGGCGATAGCCAACAGCACGCTCCTCACGATTCGAGACAGCCAACCCGCCAATCTTCGCGGCAACGCCGTCATGGTTCCCGTCCTCGAAGGCACAGGCGAAGCCCGCATCGGACGCTTCGGATGGAAGAGCCAGCACGCCAGCCTCGTCTCTTTTGCCGTGGATGCGTATCTCAACGAGATGGGCATCACGACGCCGCTCTTGCCGGAGGAGAACACATCGAGCGGCCACTTCGTCGGCTACGGCTCAGAGTACGACCCGCTGCCTGAGCCTGAGGACGACGGCGCTGATGCCAATGCGTTCGCTGACTTCATGCGCGCGACGAAAGCTCCGTCGCGCGGGGACATCACCCTTGACGCGCTGGCTGGCGAGCGGTTGTTCAAGCAAGTCGGGTGCAGCGTTTGCCATGTGGCTTCTATCACCACAGCGAGTCCCGGCTCGCTCATTAACGGCGGCGCGCTCCTTGTTCCCGAAGCGCTCGGCAACAAAATCATTCATCCTTACAGCGACTTTCTGCTGCACGACATCGGGACGGGCGACGGCATTCCAATTCAACCCACTCCCGAATACGCGGCGACGGCGAATCAGATTCGCACCGCTCCGCTGTGGGGACTCAGGACGCGCAATCGTCTGATGCACGATGGACTGACCTTCACTTTACAGGAAGCCATCCAGCGTCACGCAGGGCAGGCCGCGTCCGTGACAAGCGCATACAACGCGCTCCCCACAGCGCAGAAGAATCAAATACTGGCCTTCCTCAACTCGCTCTAATTGCGTGAGCGGGCCGCAGAGTCTTTCCTTCAGAGGCTCGTCCGGCAAGTCGCCTGCCGAGCCTCTGATTATCTTTATCTCGAAGACCTCGTTCAGAAACCGACCGCCAGCTTCTTATCCAAACCTTTTCGGCCACCGCAACTTCATGCCCTTCTCAGCAGAGCTTTCGCGGAAAGCGTGTGTGAAGCGGCTTGAAAGAATGTAGCTCCTCTATGCTATTAGTTCTCATGCGTGGAATAATATTGGCAAGGTCTGTCTATCCGGTAAGAGTATTTGTCTGCCCCTCGTAACGACACTATGAAAATCATATCCGTCAACGTCAGCCGCCCGCGTCTCGTCGTGTGGCATGGACAAACAGTTTCGACCGGCATTTACAAAACACCCGTCGAAGGCCCTTTGATGTTGCGCACGCTCAACCTTGACGGCGACCGGCAAGCAGACCTGACCGTTCATGGCGGCCTCAGCAAAGCAGCTTATGCCTACCCCGCCGAACACTACGGCTACTGGCGAGAGCAGTTGCCCGGCACGGAACTCCCCTGGGGAATGTTCGGCGAGAACTTCACAACTGAAGGGCTGGACGAATCAACCGTCAACATCGGTGACCGCTTCCGCCTTGGGCTGGCGGAAGTGATGGTCACAGAGCCACGCATGCCCTGCTATAAACTCGGCATTAAGTTTGGGCGCACGGACATCCTCAAGAGATTTCTGGCGAGCGGGCGAACGGGATTCTATTTCTCCGTGCAGCGCGAAGGCGAAGTTGGCGCGGGAGATAAAATCGAGTTGATCGGGCATGATGAGAATAACGTGACGGTCGCCGATATTGTCCGGCTGTATGCGCGAGACAAAGGCGACTTTGAGACGATGCGGCGAGCCATCGCGGTCGAAGCTCTGCCGGAGAGTTGGCGTGAGCATTTCCGGCAGCAATTAGCGAAGGGCGGCAGCTAATAACTCATTCAACACACGGCTTGCCATCAGCGTGTCTCTTGAAATCTTGATTGCTCGCGGATTGATGCGGGCGTTAGGCGTATAAATTCTCTGCTGGTAGAATCCCGGCTTATGAGAGATTTGAAGAACCTGCTTGACAAGAATAGAACCTGGGCCGAAGGCATCAAGGCGCAGAGCCCTGATTTTTTCCAGACTTTGGCGAAGCAACAGTCGCCGTCTTACATGTGGATTGGGTGTTCGGACAGCCGCATGCCTGCGACGCAGCTTGTCGGACTTTTGCCCGGCGAGTTGTTCGTCCATCGCAATGTCGCCAACGTCGTGGTGCATACGGATTTCAACTGTTTGTCGGCGTTGCAATTCGCGGTTGATGTGTTGAAGGTGAATCACATCATCGTCTGCGGCCATTACGGATGCGGCGGCGTGGAGGCGGCGATGCAGAATCTCAAGCTCGGCTTGTTAGACAACTGGCTGCGCCATGTGCAGGATGTGATGCACGACCACGAGCGGCGGCTCGCGCGGATAGAGGACGAGGGGCAACGGCTCAACAGGTTGTGCGAATTGAATGTTATCGAGCAGGTGTTGAATGTCAGCCGGACAACGATTGTCCAGAGCGCCTGGCGACACGGGCAGGAGTTGACGGTGCATGGTTTGATTTACAGGTTGGAGGAAGGGCTGCTGCGCGACTTGGGCCTGAGCATCAGTAGCCCCGCGGAATTGTCAGCCGCTCATGAAGAGATGTTGAAGATTTCCGCCGATTGAGTCGAACGCAGTTAGCGTAGACGCGAGAAGAGTTGTCGTCAATCTTAGTCATCAATCTTAGTGGACGGTTTCGGCCTGCTCCGGTTCGAGCAGCCACTTGCCTTCGAAGATGCTTTGCACCCACATCAGCATTTCGTAGACCTCGCCTTCCATAAAACCTTTGCGCCAGACATGGCCTTTGCTCGCCCAGGAGCTAATGGTCAGCGGCACGTCTGAGCCGAGCGTGAAGAGGGCTGCGGCCAGCCGCCGGTTGAGTTCCGTCTGGCCTTCGAGCGATTGAAAGAGAAAGCCGAGCGCGGAGTTTAGCTCGCTCATTCTAGCCGCGCCGGGGTCTTCGCCGCTTTTGACTGAGACGAGCAGACCTTCGCCGCTCGTCGTGTTCGCTTCGGAGAAGATGATGGAGAGAGACTCTTCTAAGTTCATTTCCGTGCGCCTCAAATCAGTGTTCGGGTTCAAGCAAGCCCGGACACAAAAGTTCATTTGCCTCTGGTCGAGGTCTTTTCCGAGAGTATCCAATTGCCGGGGTCAAGCTCCACCTTTTTGGGGCGCGCAGGCAGTTTGATTTCAAAAGGCGTCCTGGGGCCGTAGACGTGCACGGTTCCGCTGGCCCACTTCTTCTCGCCGAAGGTGAAGACCACGGGCAGCGGCATGAACCAATTGTCGGGCGCGTTCTCCTGCATGATGGTTCCGCTGACGATGGCTGTGCCGTCGGGCTGGTCTTGAATCTGATAGTCCATCTGGTAGGAAGGCAGGTCGGATTGATAGACCCATTGATTGAAGAACCAGTTGAGGTTCTGCAATCTGTACTTCTGCGCGATGGGCGTCTTGGCAAAGTGCTCGTTGGCGACGGCGCGAAAGTCGTCGGTCGAGGCGAAGCTGTCACGATAGCGATTGACGAAATCGGTCATCATCGCAAAGAAGGCTTTGTCGTCGCCGCTCGAAGGATTGCTCATCAGAAAGTGTAGCATGCGCAGCACGAGCGCGCCCTTGTTGTAAATCAAGGCTTGATACGCGCCGTAGGTCTTGCGCGTGTTGAGCCTGTGGCCGAGGATGATTGGCCCGACGGCGGCCAGCTTTCCCTTGCCCAATCCTGTGCTCGTCTGCGGCGGCTCTCTTAAAGAGCGACGCATCTCGTCAATCAGATTGTCGCGCGCATCGACGCTCTCGCGGATGCCCGTGTAGAGGACGCCGGAATATTCTGCGAAGCCTTCGCTGAGCCACTGGTCGCGGTAGGAGCGCCATGTGACGACATCGCCCCACCACTGGTGCGCCGTCTCGTGCGCGATGAAAGAGTAGGTGCGCTTGTTGGCGCGGTCGGTCGCGGGAATCATCAGGAGGGTCGGAAAGCCCTGACCGAAGCCGAAGGGATGAAATGCCGCGCTAAAAACCGGGTAAGGATACTTGCCGAAGAGCAGGCTGAAGTAGCGCAGCGAGTTATCAAGCTCTGCGACGATGAAGTCTTCTTTGATGGCCATGTAGGAGCCGGGCAGCGAGTTGAACTCGACGGGAATCGGGTCGCCGCCCTTCTCCCACTTGACCATCTGCGTGTGCCGCTCAAACGGCCCCAACGCGAAGGTGACGAGCGGCACCGGATGCTGCATGCGATACTTCGTGACCATCATCTCTTTATCGTCCGAGTCCAACTCTTCGCTGAGCCTTTGGCCGACGCTGGCGATGCGGCGGTTCTTGCGATGATGAAAAGTGAGGTCGAAGGTGGCGCGGTCAAGATAGCCGTGGCGCGGAAACCAGGTGGAATTTGAAACGGGGTAGAAGCAATCCTTAACGTAGTCGGAGTCGGTCATGAAATCGCCTTCAAAGACGAGTTCGAGTTCCAGCTTTTCCCCGGCCTGCGCCGCTCTCGGCAGAAAGATTGTCAGGCCGCCTTCCCAGTCTTCCTGTAACGCGGCCAACTCCGCTCCGCCCGCGCGGGCTGACTTCAAGCGCATCTGCTTCTTCAATCGCATGCTCTCATATTCGGGGAGCGACTCGCCTATCTGAAACGAGACGGCGCGGACGCCCGCCGCGCGAGCCTGAGCTTCGACGCGCGCCGTTAGTTGCAGCTTGCTGCCGGGGTCGCGCAAGTTCACATCCATCGCGTAATGCGTGATGTCAATCAGGTCGTTGACATCCGAATACTCGACGGCGTTGCGCTGGTAATCCGCGAGCGCATAGAAAGCCATCCAGATGTCGTTGCCGTAGAGGTCGCCTTCGTAAGAGAAGATGACTCCCTTTTCGCCGCCGTTGAGACTAAAGTTGGCGACCGGAATGCGGTCTTGGTAATCGAGCAGGAGGCTGAAGCGGCCACGGCTGCCGCCGTCGAAGTTGGCGAAGAAGAAGCCGGGCTTTTCATTGTTCAGGATGGACAGAGCGAGGCGCGCTGAAAGATTGGCTCCCGTCTCTTTCAGGATGCGCCCGTCAATCTCCGAGGCCAGCTTTTGAGCCCTGTCGTTCGCGGCTCCACCCGCCTGACGATTGCGTCCAAGCTGCTCGAAGGTGTCGTCCGTGAAACGAAGCACGGCGGTCTTAAAGTCAGAGTCAACGGTGTCTGTGCCTAAGAGGCGACGGATGTTCTCCTTCTCAAACTCGCTCGGCGGCACGTCCGCGCGAAAGCTCCCCTGACCGATGAAGACCGCGCTCGTCACGCGCCCTTCGACCGGAGCGGCGAAATAAAAAACGCCGTCGAAAGTCATCACCGCGCGGTCGCGTTTCAGCGTCAACCCTTTGGCCTCAGCCGACCCGCCCGTCAGGGCCGCCGCCTTCAACTGGTTATAGACTTCTTTGCCTTGGGCCGACAGATTCTCCTGAGCAAAAGCCTCCGGCGCGCAGAGCGCAATCGACGCCAGCAACAGCAGCGAGACGATAGATTGAGCGGCTAACTTCAGAGCAATTTGATGAGCAAGATTTTTCATTGAGGTCTACCTTACAAAGCGGGGGAACCGGGACCAGGCGCGGCAAGATTATCTGCTCGCGCGCTGCTCGTCAAGCAGTGATGCGAAGCCGAAAATCAAGGCGCGGGCGGCGGACTACTGTGTCAGGTTTATCGTTCGCCGCCGTTGCTTTGCGCTGGCGGTGGTTCAGATTCTCAGGCGCTCGACATCGTAGTCGAAAATCAGGCGCAGCAGTCTTTGGGCTAAGGATTCTGGCATCAGCGAGAGGAGGCTGTTTCTCAAGCGTAGAGCAAAGAGATTTTCAGTTTGCCCGACCATTCCGTAGCGCAGCGAGTAGCGTGTGAGGGCCGCCGTCCGCGCGTGCCGCAGACGTTCAAAGCTTCGCAAGGCACGGAGAGTGTCAGTGGCATTGTGCGACAAACAACGGGCGAGGGTGGCGGCGTCTTCAATCGCCATGCAGCCGCCTTGCCCTAAGTTGGGCGTGGTCGGGTGCGCCGCGTCGCCGATGAGCATCATTCGCCCGTCGCTCCAATTGTCAATCGGCATTCGGTCGTAAGAACTGTTGCGCAGGATGGCGGCGTTCGGCGTCCCTTCGATGAGTTCGACGACGGGCTTGTGCCAATCGCCGAAGAGCTTCAATAATTTCGCCTGATGTTCGGAGGCGTCTTCCGTCGCCGCTTCAGATTCATTGCGCGTCGCCCACCAACCCGTGCGTCCCTGCCCGACCGGGCCGATGCCGAAACGCTGCCCGCGCCCGAAGAGTTCAATCGCCGTCAAAGGCTCTAACTGCTCCGGCACGAACGCCGCAATTCCGCGCCAGACCGTATAGCCGCGATAGATTGGCAATCCATCTTGAAAGGCTTCCTCACGAACACGCGAATGAAGCCCGTCGGCGCCAACCAGCACATCGCAATTGACGGAAGAGCCGTCTGCGAAGTTCGCCTGCATCTCATTTCCCCGTTGCGCGTAGCTCTCGAAATGTTTTCCCAGATGAACCAGGTTGGGTGGCAGAGCATGCAAGAGTATGTGTTGTAAGTCGGCGCGATGCAGGGCGACGGCGGGCGCGTCGCGCTCAGGGAAACGGACGCGACGAAAGAGCGCGCCGTCACGGTTGAGCCAGCAGACTTGCTTGATGATG
>JAWVFT010000035.1:0-10852 GCA_033855775.1 Blastocatellia bacterium
GAATATCGTAAGCCACCGCCGCCACCTCCGGTCGCTCCTCCAACAACTTCACGCCCGCCGTTATCTCGTCGCCCTGCATGAACCATGCGTCATCGTCAAGGCTGAAATATAACTCCGCGTCCGTCTCTCTCATCAGTTGATTGCGCGCCTGCGAAATGCCCTGCTTCTCTTCGACGCGATGCCAGCGCACCTGCGGAAATCTCTCTCGCAACTCCGGCGTCGCGTCCGTCGAAGCGTCGTCGAAGACGGCCACTTCCTTGTCCGCGTAATCCTGATCGAGGGCCGATTGAATGGCCTTCGGCAGGATGGCTGCCCGGTTCTGCGTCGTGATGCCGATTAAGACTTTCATTCCGAGAGCGGCGAGATGGACGACTGAGAATTGCCGTTGATGACCTTTGGCAGGGCGGCCAGCTTGCCTAACATGACGGCGGGCAAGGAAGCCCAACCGCGCAGCGAGACAAGGCTGCTGGCGGCGAAGAATGTTTCCAGCAAAGCGAGCTTGGCATAGTCGCTGAAGCGGCGACGGCCTAGCACCTGCGTCATCACGTAATGACGATTGACGAGTTCCATCTTCGCCATCTTCATCGTCTTGTTCTTGTAATCTGCGGGCTGGCTGTCGTGGAAAATCCGCGCATGCCGCGCGTTCGCCAGCTTCCACTTGCGCCCGACCGTCAGCGAGAGCGCGACATCTTCAAGGTATGAATAGCCCTTGAACTGCTCTGGGAAAATCGGGTCGGGCAAGGCCGCGCGACGATAGAGCGCGCAGGTCGTATTGAGCCATTCGACCGCGACGCAAGACGGCAACTCTTCCTTCTCTTCGGGCAGCAGGTTGAAGGCCGGGCCGATACATTTTCCGGCGTACGATTCGCGCTTGTTTCCGTCAAGCAATTGAAAGAGCGTGCGGCTGACGCGACCGGGCGGAAAGTAACGCTGGTTGGTAATCATCGCGTTGACGCCGCCAAGTTGCGCGTCGCTGTCGAGAGCTTCCCACAGTTGCTTGAGGCAATCTTCGAGAAAGATGATGTCGTCGTCTAAGAACAAGACGTTTGGCTGCGTCGCATATCGAGCGGCTTGATTGCGCTGCGTGGCCGCGCCTTTTTCAGTCGCGCGATGATAGACGAGCTTGGTCAACAAGCCGGGAATTGCGCTCGCGCACAGTCGCTCCGTTTCGTCTCCCTCCGAAGCATCGAGGACAATCAACTCGGCTGGCTGCGCGGACTGCCGCGCAAGGCTCTTCAACATTCGACCGAGCGCGACTCTGCGGTCAAGCGTCGGCACGAGAGCCGACACGGGCAACAGCGTCGGCGGCTCGCTCGAAGACGACTCTTGCGGCAGCAGTTCCGGCGCGTCAGTCTCGTTTGGATAACGGGCAGACATGATGACCGGCAGCGCCGATAGTTTTCCATAAAGGACGGGCGGCAGAGTGAGCAAGCCTTTGACTGAAAGTGAACTGGTCAGCGTGCCGAAGGCTTCAATCAACGCGAGCTTCGCATAGTCCGTGAAGCGGCGACGATTGAGCAGGTTGGTCATCAAGTAATGGCGATTTATCAACTCGCCTTTGGCGGCTGCCGAGAGATTCGCTTTATGGATTCCCGGCTGGCTGTCGTGAAAAATCCGCGCCGTCCGCGCGTTCATCAGTTTCCACTTGCGGCCCACGCGCAAAGAGAGCGCGAGGTCTTCCTGCGGGAAAGCCGGAACCTTAATCGAGCCTTTTATCTTGTGCGAGATAAAGGGCGGGTCGGGCAAGGCCGCGCGGCGATAGAGCGTGCAGGTCGTATTGAGCCATTCGACTTCTGAAACCTCCGGCAACTCTTCCCCGTCTTCGGGCAGCAAGTTGAAGGCAGGCCCCATGCATTTGCCCGCGTACGAATCGAGACGGCTGCCGTAGAGCACGCGAAACAGCGCGCGGCTGAGGCGACCGGGCGGCAAGTAACGCTGGTTGGTAATCATCGCGTTGACGCCGCCAATGGCCGGGTCGCTTTGGAAAGCCTGCCAGAGACGCGCGACGCATTCCGGCTCAAGGATGATGTCGTCGTCCAGAAAGAGCACGGCGTCCATCGTCACGTAAGACATCGCTTGATTGCGCTGCTCGACCGCGCCCGCCACCGTCGCTTTGTGATAAACGATGCGGCTCTCAAGGCCGGGGATTTTCGCGCGGCACAACTGCTCCGTCTCGTTCGAAGAGGAAGCGTCAACGATGACGATTTCGACGGGCTGCGCCGACTGCTCTGCGAGACTATAAAAGACTCTTTCGAGCGGCGCGCGACGATTGCGCGTCGGAATCAAACCTGAAATGGGCAATAGCTGAGCCATCTTGAAATGTTTACTCTAGACCAGTCCGTCCGTCCTCATTTACGAAAAGAGCCGAGGGTGGACGCCGCCTCCGAAACGGCCTGCGACCAACGCTGCCTGCCCGCGTCGGTCTGCGGCACGGCGAAGATGTTGCACACCCAATCAATGCTCGTCAGGTCGGCCACCGGCTCTCCGAACTTCATCCGCTGGTGCTCAAAATCGTTGATGTAGTAGAGGTCAAAGTCGGCCAACGCCGCCACGAGCTCTCGCACGCTGGTCTGACATTCGGCGAGCGTGACCGGATTGGATTCAAAACAGATGCCCGGCGCGTCATCGCCCGACAAAGCCTTCAAGGCTCCCTCAAAGACTTTCACCTCATGCCCTTCGACATCAACCTTGATGAGCGCGGGCCGCTTGCCAATCGCTTCGTTCACCTGGTCAACAGTCAAAGTCGAACACCAGGCGCTGTTGCTTCCGACGCGCTCGTTCGGCTCAGCCTGCGACATCTGCGCAAACATCGTGTCGCGCTTTGAATAGGTGATGCGCGCCAGCGTCGGCGCGTCGGAGAGCGCGCTACAGATGGGATAAACCATCTCTTCCAACCCGAGCAACCGGACGGAACTTGAGAGCAGCTCGAAGGTAAAAGGGACGGGCTCGAAGCTAAAGATGCGCGGGCTGCGGTCGCGCAGCAACTGCGCCATCTGCGTGGCGACGAAGCCGACGTTGCCGCCGACATCCAACACCACAGGCTCGTCAAATTGTCGGCACCAACTCGACATCAACACGATTTCCGCGCGGCTCGACGTGAAGTTGTAGAACGGATTCTCGCCATTTGAATCGCCCAGATGGCAGATGAACGGCTGGTTGATGCCGCTCTGCGCGCGAAACCGCTTGAGCCCCAGAGCCCTGAGCAGCTTGACCGTCCAGAGTCGCAGCGTAGTGCTCATGAAAGTTTCGCCGACGGCTTCAAGCCTATCTCACGAAAGAGTTGTTCGAATCTGCGCTCCCAAGTATGGTCACGACGGGCGCGTTCGTAGCCCGCCGCTCTCAACTTTTCAGCCTGCGCGGGATGCGCCAGATAGTATTCGGTCTTCTCGATTAACTCTTCCGTGTCGCCGTAGAGGTCAATCTCACGGCCCGGCTCGTAAAACTCAAGTATCTCGTCCGAATAGCCCGTCAGGTAGCAGGCGCGGCACATCGGGGCTTCAAAATCGCGCAGGCGGACGTGTGGAATCAAGGCCGAGCCGGGACGCCCGTCGGCCCAGACGTTGCTGAAATTGAGAACCACTTCGTAACGCGCGAAAGTCTCGCTCACATTATTGACGACGCCGCGCGCGGCTGTCGCAAGGAGCGGGTCAATGCTGCGTCGCGCCGTGCGATAGCGCGCCTGCCTGATGGTGCGCAACGTTCCGTCGAGCATGCCGTGCTGGCCGAAGTTTTCCAAAGTCGCCTGCGCGTAGCTTCTCAAGCCGCCAGCCTCTTTCAAACGACGACCGAGATATTCGTCCTTAATCTCGAAGGGCAGTTCGTCTTTGCCCTTGCCGTTATGAGAAGCGGAAGCGTTGGCCGTCCAACCGCTGCCGTAAATATCGAGCGGCGCTCCCTGACGGATGAGGGCGGCGAGATGGCGGTCGCGGTCTGCGTAGCGTTGACCGACAAAGCAGACGCGCGGCTGTCGCTCTGCGCCTTCGACGGGATGATAGACATTCGGGTCGGCTCCCATCTGCACCCAGACGGGCCGCGCCCCGACGTTCAAGTAAGACGAGCGCGCCTCTTTCTCCGTGTGCCATGCCACGTTGACGGCGGCGGCAATCTGCGCCACGAGGTCAAATTGGTAAACGCTATTGCAATAAAAGTTGACGGTCGGAATGCCGAGCCGGTGTATCTCGCTGAAAGCTTCGGGAGCGAAATGCGAGTTGTAGAAATAGCTGAGAAAGAGTTCGACGGGCCGCTCTGCGTGCGCGCGGCGAACTTCGTCAACAATCTTTTCGGTAATCTCAGAGCGCGCCGCAAGCTCTTGCGCGGTAAAGCCGCCCGCGACCTGCATGAAGACGCTGGCGGGCAAAAGGTCTGTCTGCGATTCGACTATCTCATGGCCCAGACGCCGGAGCGCCGGATAGAAATTGCCGCTCCACAATCCGCCGTAATAAAAACCGGGGTCGATGGAATGGCGAACCGCCGTAAAAATCCGCATCAGTTAAGAGTCGATTGTTTGCGCGCCGGTGAAATAGTTCGCGCTCTTCTTTCGAGCAGCATAAAGATTAACGGCGACGGCCCGCGCGCAAATCCCTGAGCGAAGTTTCGGCGCGCTCGTCGGGCAGCATGATGATGTTGGCGTATGGATATTGCCAGACCTCTTCGCCGACCAGTGTAAGCTGCTGCGCTTGCGGGTCGAAGAGACGCAGGGAGTATTTAAACTCTTCGGCTAAGGCTTTCAAATCCTTGTGCGTCACGTCAAAGCTGGCCCATGTGTTGATGCTGTATTCCGTGATTACCGAAGGCCGGAAATCGGCCAAGAGCTTCGGGGCCGAGCGCAGCACGTCAAACTCGCCGCCTTCGATGTCAATCTTCACCACGTCAACTTTTGACAGAGCTTGTTCGGCGACAACCGCGTCGAGCGTCTGCGCCTTGACGGTGAACGAGTGGTCTGCGTTGCCTTCGACCAGCCCGTTCGCTCTGAGGCTGGAATACACGTCCCAATCCTTCGGCATGTAGAGTTCGACCGAGCCGCTCTGCGAAGTCAGGGCGCAGTGAACAGCAGCGCCGAAATGGTTGGCCCGCAAGTTTCTTTCGAGCAGCTTGAAGGTCTTCGGGTTGGCTTCGACGGAAACGACGCGCCCGCTGCTTCCAACCAGCGCGCCCGCCATCACGGAGAAGTAGCCGACGTTGGCCCCGCAGTCTATGAAGACATCGCCGGGCTTCAAGGCGTGTTGCAGAAAGGAACTCACGTCCGGCTCGTAGTGGTCAACGTCGGGCCAGAAGCAGCCCGTGAATGCGTGCTTGTGGTCGAGCAGCAAGGTGCCGCCGGTCGGCAATTGATAAGCGAGCGGCGTTCCCGGCTTCACAGACCAGTACAACTGCCCGTAGTAATTGCGCGCCACGACACGCGCCGTCGCCCGCGCCGCCGCCGGGTCTGTCACACACTTTTTGAGAAACCGCAGCAAGTTCATAAGCTAAGCTTTGACGAAGCGATAAAGGCCGCAACTGTAATTGGCAGCCGCGAAATCCGCAGGCGCGACCGACTGCTGAAAGCTGCCGCCGTCGTCAACGGCCTTGAACTCGGCCAATAGCAATTCGGGGAACAACTCGATGGGCTTTTCGGGATGCCAGATGCGATGCGCGTTAAAGCAGACGCGCTCTCTGCCGATGGGCATGCTGAAGAGCAACTCGCCACCGCGCCTGAGCACGCGCGATAACTCGCGCAAAGCTTTCGTCGTTCCTTCAGGGTCAAGCGCGTCGCCGAATCTGCCCAAACCGATGTGCTCCGCGACGTGCAGGCAGGAGAGCGAGCCGACGCTTTCGTCCGCGAGCGGCAGTTCGAGAATGTTGGCGATGCAAAATTGAAAGCGCGGCAGTTCAAAGTCGGGCGGGCGTATATCGTAAGAGATGACCGGACAGATGGCCGTCGCCTGCCCGACAAAGCCGTCGTAGCGCGAGCCGACATCGTGATGCAGCGCGGGCTTTGATTCGGCAAGCTTATTGAGAGCCCAGATGTCCTGATAAAAATAGTGGCCGCCGAAACGCGCGCCGGTCTGCGTGGCCGGAGTCTTGTCGAACAAGTTCGGATGCAGTTCCTCGAACGGGGCTTCACCGCTCATCCGAACAAACTGGCTCCGCTCTTTCAGGAACTGCGCGTAAAGCCCCGGCAGCTTGATTAAGTCGCGGCCAGAGGTTCTGACCGCCGGTTGTCCCAAACGCCACAGCCCGCGTATCCACTTGCTTCTCATCACACGCCGTTCGCCCGCCGCGCTCTAACGCTCTCGCCTGTTAAGCAACCCAGTTGAAAATCGGCGCGATGACGCCGGGCCGCGAACTGCTGTTCAGCGCTCCCCAGAAGGGCGAGACGCCGTGGTCAAGAATGACTTCGAAACGGATGGTCGTATCAAGATTGACTATCCAGTACATATTGTGCAAACCGATTTTCGGGCAGACGTAATAAAGGCCCGCGTTGAGCAAGCCGCGCGGAATCGTGCAGCGCCACTTATTGCTGCCGAGTTGCACTTCCGGCCAACTGTCCGGCGGCAAGTCTGTTTGATAACTGCGCGCGACCACCACGCCTTCCGAGTTGACCACATCAAAGCCGATGCACAAGGCGGAGTGGCGCATGCGCGCGATAAACTCCATCTCGACGCTCAAATCTTCGCTGCTCGAATAGACGCCGCCCGTGCTGTTTTCCGTATGCACGCTCAAGGACGTGAGCTTGATTTCATTGTTGCCCGGCGCGCTTGCTTCCGTCCAAATCATCTCGCTGCTCATCTCGGAGATGCTCGCCAGATAACGCGAGACGACGGCCTTCGCGCTGCCCGTCGCGGCCACGCGCCCCGACTCAATCAGAATCGCGCGGCGACACAATGACTGCACGGCCTGCATGTTGTGGCTGACGAAGAGAACCGTGCGCCCTTCCTTGGCCACGTCGCCCATCTTGCCCAGACACTTTTTCTGAAAGGCCGCGTCGCCCACCGCCAGCACTTCGTCTATCACCAAAATCTCCGGCTCAAGATGCGCGGCGACGGCGAAGGCCAGACGAACGTACATCCCGCTCGAATAGCGCTTGACCGGCGTGTCTATAAATTCTTCGACTTCGGCGAAGGCGACAATCTCGTCAAACTTGCGGTCAATCTCTGCCTTCTTCATGCCGAGGATTGAGCCGTTCAAATAAATATTTTCGCGGCCCGTCAACTCCGGGTGAAAGCCCGTGCCGACTTCGAGCAGGCTGCCGACGCGCCCGTGTATCTCGACGACGCCAGCGGTCGGCTTCGTGATGCGCGAGAGAATTTTCAGGAGCGTTGACTTGCCCGCGCCGTTGCGCCCGATGATGCCGACGACTTCGCCGCGCTCGACTTCGAACGAGACATCCTTCAAAGCCCACAGGATACCCGCGCCTTCATCCTTCTGCTTAGCGGAGCGGCGAAAGAGCGAACGCGCCAGACGGAAAGGCGCCGAAGCCATGTCGGTCAGCGTGTCGCGCAGAGCCTTGTAGCGCTCGCGTTGTCCGAGGCGATATTTCTTCCCGACGCCTTCGCAGCGGATGGCAATTTTACTCATGCTTCAAACGATGTCCGCGAAAGTCTCTTCCATCCGGCGGAAGTAGAAAAGGCCGCCGACCAGAATCAGGACGACCGCCACGACCGAGACGGCCAACAGCGGCCCCGGCGCTTCCGTCTTCCCCAACAACGCCCAGCGAAAGCCTTCGACCACTCCGGCCATCGGATTCAACCCGTACAGAGCGCGCCATTTTTCCGGCACGATGCTGCTCGGATACGCCACCGGCGTCAGGAACATCCAGAACTGCGTCAGGAACGTCAGCGTGTAACGCACGTCTCTATATTGCACGTTCAGAGCCGACAGCCAGAGGCCGACGCCGAGCGCCGTCATCACCGCCAGCAACACAAAGAGCGGCAGATAAATCACGGCCAGCCCCGGCACGATTCGGTAGTAAGCCATCATGCCGAGCAGCACTACGAAGGCAATCGCAAAGTCAACCAGCCCGCCAAGCACAGCCGCGATGGGGACAACCAGACGCGGAAAGTAGACTTTGGTAATCAGCCGCTCGTTGGCGACGAGGCTGTTGCTCGATTCCGCGAGGGCTTGCGCGAAGAGTTGCCACGGCAGGAGCGCGCAGAAGACGAAGACCGGATACGGAATTTTATCCGAAGGGACACCGGCCAGCCGCCCGAAGAAAAGGCTGAAGACCAGCATCATGAAGAAAGGTTGGATGACGGCCCACGCCGCTCCGAGCGCGGTCTGCTTGTAGCGGACTTTGATGTCGCGCCACGTCAGGAAGTAGAGCAGTTCCCTGTAGGCCCAGACCTCTTTCAGTTCGGGCGCAGTCCAGCCCGTGGCCGGTCTTATCACCAGCGTCGGCGCAGACTCCGCCAGCACAGCTTTTTCCGAAACCGCCAGATTGCTCTCCATCAACGCTTACCCTTGCGTTCCCGCCAAGCCTTCCTCCGGGTCACGGTTGTAGTAAGACTGCTGGTAGTAGCTCTGATAGTAGTAGTAGTCGTGCGGGCGCAGGTGGACATTGTTCAGGACGACGCCGAAGATTTTCGCTCCCACGTCATGCAGCAATTGCTGCGAGCGCCGCACCACGTCGCGCGTGCTCTTGCCGCCGTGGACGACCAGGAGCACGCCGTCAACAATCGAAGCGATGAGCACGCCGTCCGTGAAGGAAGCGATGGGCGGCGAGTCTATGATGATGTGGTTGAAGGTCGGCTCAAGCTTGCCAATCAGAGCGCGCATCTGCTCTGAGCCGATTAACTCCGCAGGGTTCGGCGGAATCGGCCCGGCGGTCAAAAGGTACAGGCCGCTCTGCTCGTGCTGCTCAATCATCGAGAAGATTTCGGCCTCGCTCATCTCATTCGACAGGATGCTGCTCAAGCCCAAACGCTTCTCGACATCGAAGAGCGAATGCAAGCGCGGTCGTCGCATGTCCGCGTCAATCACGAGCACCTTGGCTCCGGTCTGCGCCAGACTGATAGCCGTGTTGACGGCGGTCGTCGTCTTGCCTTCGGAGGGGACGCTGGAAGTTATCAAGAGCGTCTTCGGCGGGCGTCCGGCGGTCGAGAGCAGGACTGAAGTGCGCAAGTGCCTGTAGGCTTCCGCGAGCGGCGAGCGCGCATCCGCGTCGAGCAGGAGTTCATTGCTGTTGCGCCAGTTGGCGTCCTTCTTTCCGCCGCCTCCGGGCAGCAGGCGACGGCCCGGCCCCTTCAAATCTCCGATGGCCGGAATGACGGCCAGCGTCGGCAGCCGCAGCATCTTCTCCACGTCTTCGGTCGAGCGCACGGTGTCGTTGAGATATTCGAGGAAGATAGCGAAGGCCATGCCGAAGCCGAGCGAGAGGACGAGAGCCAGCACGACGACGCGCATGCGACCGGGGCCGACCGGCTCGTCCGGCGAGATGGCGTAGTCCACGACATTGATGTTGTTCGGCGTTCCGGCCAACAGCACGTCGTTCTCTTTCGATTTCTGAAGCAGCCCGTTCAAGAGTTCCTTGTAGGTTTCAACTTCCTGCTGAATGATGCGATAGGTGATGGCCGCTTCGTTCTGAGCCATCGTCTCGGCGCGCTGCTTGTTGTAGGCCGCGCGCAACGTGTCTTCTCTCGCTTTGGCCTCGCGGTACTTCGTGTCGATGTTTGTTTTGACGACCTTGGTCGCCTCGTTGCGCGTGTCGGTCAACTGCTTTTCAAAGATGGCAATCTGTTGATTGACCTCTTTGACTTCAAACCACTCTTCGGTATTTTCCTGCAACAACTGGTCGCGCTTGGCCCGCAACTCGGCCAGCTTCGACTCGTACTCGGCAATCACCTTCGCGCCGTCCACAGCCTTCGCCTCGGCGGCGCCGGGACGCTGCGCGGCGAAGTAAGCGGCCTCGGCATCGGTGCGGTCTTTCTCGGCCTCGAGCAGTTCACGATTCAACCCGGCGAGACGTTCGACAACGGTGTTCTGGTTTGAGTCTAAGGAAAGAATCTCCTGACTCTTGGCATAGTTCTGGAGCCGCTCAGAGCCGTCGCGGATTTGGCTTTGCAGTTCCGCGATGCGCTCGGTCAGAAACTTGCTCTGCGAAGAGTTCGTCTCATTCTTCTTTTCCAGATTCGAGTGGACGAAGACGGTGGCGACGGCGTTGACAATCTTGGCGGCCACCTGCGGGTCCGAGTGCGTGAAGCGGATGTCAATCAGGCGCGTCTCTTTGACGCCGCCCGCGCGCGTCTCCTTCACCGGATCGACCTTCAAGCCCGTCTGCAAAGCGTTGACGAAGGGAGCGAGTTGCCGCGCCTCGCTCAAGTCATCGCTCGAAGAAGCCGGGGCCAAAGCGTCCGAGAGCGGGACTTCGTTTGATGCGGCGACCTGCTGTTCGGTGGCCGTCTTCTTGCTCAAGCCGAACATGCGCAGCAGGCTTTGCCACGTTGAGACGGTGCGCCCCTGCGGTCGGATGAAGCTCTGGTCGTGTTCGAGGTCGAGCGTCTTGACGACGCGGCGCAGCAGTCCCGGCCCGGTCAGAATTTGCAGTTGCGTGTTGAAGTAAGCAGGGTCTGTCTGGTTATTGACGATGAAAGAATTGTTCTTCGACTGCGTGCTGAGGCCCGCGCTGTTTTCGAGGTCAACCTGAACGCGCGAGCCTGCTTCGTAGATGTCCGGCTTGCGCGCCATGTAGACGGCGGCCAGCATCGTCACCAAAACGGTGATGCCGAGCACCAGCCAGAGATGCTTGTAAACAGCGCGCCAGTAATCACGAAGATGAACTTCGTCTTCGTTCGGGTTGTTGCTCAAACGATAACCGGCGTTGGTTGCGGGCGCGCCCGCTTGCTCTCTGGTGCGCTCAAGGTCACGCACTTCCGTG
>JAWVFT010000036.1:0-49438 GCA_033855775.1 Blastocatellia bacterium
CGCGCGCGGTCTAACTGGACGACGATGCGGCTGCGCTTCGGCTGTGGATTATTTTCAACGGGGAGCGACATCAGGGATTCTCCGTCTGTTCGACGCGGCAGCGTAGACGCCCGCGCGCTAAACGTAAAGTGAGCTTATCGCCCGGCTCGACAGCGCGAGCATCGAGCAGAAGTTTTCCGCGCTCGTCTTCGGCCAGAGCGTAACCGCGTTGCAAGACCGCGAGCGGCGAGAGCGCGTCGAGCGAAGCGACCGACACGGCGAGGCGCGCGCGCGCATCATCAAGCCGCATCATGATGGCCGCGTCGCGTTCGGCGCAGGCCACGTCGAAGCGATTGCGCGCCCCTGCCAGCCGCGCCGCGAGTTGCGCCGGTTGCAAACGATAGCTGACGGCATCGGCGCGGCGGCGCGCTCTGGTGGCCGCGCGCCCCATCAACGTCTCAAGCCTGTGGCGCGCTTCGTCAACCGTCGTCGCGGCGTCTCTCAAACGTGTCCGCACGTCGTCGAAGCCTTGCGACATCGCCGCCTCGTGGACGCGCGCCCGTTGTTCCATCAAGCGGAAACGAACTGACTGCACGAGGTCGCGCGTTAAATCGTGAACGGCGTCGGCCATCTCGTCTTCGCGCGCGGCGACCGTTTCGGCTGCGGCTGAAGGTGTCGGGGCGCGCAGGTCTGCGGCAAAGTCCGCAATCGTGAAGTCGGTTTCGTGGCCCACAGCCGAAATCACAGGAATGACCGAAGCGCGAATCGCGCGCGCCAGCCGTTCGTCATTAAAGGCCCACAAATCTTCCGCCGAGCCGCCGCCGCGCCCGACGATGATAACATCCACACGCTCGCGCTCGCGCCCCAACTCAATCGCTCGCTCGTTCAACTCGTTAAGCGATTCGATGGCTCGCGCCAGTTCGAGGCCCGCGCCTTCGCCCTGCACGCGCGAGGGCGCGAGCAGGATGTCAACGGTGCGTGTGCGGCGCGAGATGACGTGGAGGATGTCGCGTATGGCCGCGCCCGTGGGCGACGTGACGATGCCGACGCGACGCGGGAATAAAGGCAGCGGTCGTTTTAACTCTTCGTCAAATAAACCCTCGGCGGCCAACTGGTCGCGCAGTTGCTCGAAGGCCACG
The DNA here is from genome assembly GCA_033855775.1 of Blastocatellia bacterium. Lineage (GTDB taxonomy): Bacteria > Acidobacteriota > Blastocatellia > Pyrinomonadales > Pyrinomonadaceae > DASVTR01. The sequence goes on from JAWVFT010000036.1 coordinate 1,119, forward strand.
CGCAACGCGCCCGCGCCCACGGGGTCTAAAGCTTCGACCACCAACTCGTAATCGCCGCGCGGCGCGTAAACCGTCAATCGACCGCGAGCGCGCACCTGCAAGCCGTCGGACGGGCGAAAGCGTATGCGCGAGTTGATGCCGCGAAAGCAGGTGGCGCGAAGCTGCGCGCCCTCATCCTTGACTGTGAAGTACCAGTGGCCCGAAGCAGCCGCCTTGAAGTTGGAGATTTCGCCTTCGACCCAGACGGAGGCAAAGCGCGACTCAAGCGCGCCGCGCACCTGCGTCGTCAATTCCGAGACGGAGAGCGGACGCCGCTCCGTTTCGTCAAACAGTGACATCAGCAAAGGGTGTGTCATAACTCAAGCGGAAGGATGAAGGATGAGAAAGGAAAAAACAAGCCCGCTTTCATCAATCTTCAATCTTCGGGGAAATAACCCTGCGGGTGAGAGAGTCGCAGCTTTTGACGGCGCAGGTCTGGATTGACGATTTCGATTTTTATACGGCGCATCTTGTCGCCGCCCTTTGCGCTCGTCGAGAGATAGCTGACCGAGTATTGGGAGCGCAACTCCTGCTCTATCTGGACGAGGACGGCGGGCAAATCGTCGAACGTCTTGGGCAGGAACAAACGCCCGCCCGTGCGCTCCGCGACTTTGCGCAGCGGCTCCGCTTCAATCCCGCCATACGATTTATCGCCGATGCCGATGGCGTAGACGATGACCCGCTCTTGAATCGCGCGCTCAATCGCTTCGTTCAATTTCTTGCGGCTGCTGGTGTCAACGCCGTCCGTGAGAACGATGAGAGCGCGCCGCGTCGTGCGCGGAGTCAGGGCGAGGGCTTCGTCCGTGGCGACCCAGATGGCGTCCCAAATCGCGGTCGAGCCTGTGCGTATCATGTCGGCTTTGCTCGGCGGACTGCCGAGGATGAGGCCCGCCATGTAGCCCGGCGGCGGCTCAAACTTGATGCTGTCAATCGCGCGCCGCACGCGCTCTTTGTCGCTCGTCAACTGATTCTCAAGCGTCGCCTCGCCCGTGAAGGTGATGACGCAAGCGGAGTCTTTGCCCGGTCGCATAATCGAGTCAACGAAATCGCGCGCCGCTCGCTTGGCGTTCGGTGTCGCGCGCTCCTGCGAGACGCTGGTGTCGAGCATCAGCACGAAGGAGAGCGGCTGCTCTATACGCCTTTGAAAATTGAGAATCGCCTGCGGCTCGCCGTCTTCCAGGACGCGCACATCTTCGCCGCGCAGCGTCGTCACAAAAAGCCCGTCGGCGTCAACGACGCTGAACAAAAGCTGCGAAGCCTTCACGGCGGAAGCGGCAGGCGGTTGCTGTTGTTGTTGCTGTCCCGCGCTCGTCTGCGACGAAACGCGGGCGGGCAAGAAGGCCATCGCCAACAGCATAGCGCACACATGAAGCGCGCGGCATCGAAGCAACATCTTCATCAGTCCTTCTGAGCGGAAGCGAGAATCCATTCCATCACGGGGTCGCGCCCGGCGCGATAGCTCGGCCAGTCCGGGTCAATCCTCCGGTCGGGCATGACGGCTGGCGTGTCCCGTTCCTGAAATTTATAGAACTGTGTCGAGACCCACACGTTGAGATGCGAGTTCGGCAAGATGAATTCGCGGTTCTCCTGATAACCGTCGGGCCTTGCTCCGGTCGGTTCGCCGACGAGCATCGCGTTCGTCTCCTTCCTGAAGTCAGCCGCGTTGACCATCCCCGCGGAGAACGTCCAGCGACCGATGATAACGAACAGGTGGCCGCGCCGGTTAATCGAGGCGCGCTTCTTGACTTCGGGGATGATGAAGTCGCGCCCGCGCGTGAAGTCGCCGCCGCCGTTCTGCCGCATATCAACGACGAGCCGCTCGACCGGATGAGTGTCTATGAACGCGAACAGGTCGGCAGCAAATTTCCTGAAGGCGTCGCGGCTCGGATAGCCTTTGAAGTTGAAGTAGACGGTCTGCGACTCAGGCAAGTACGTGTGCCAGAGCGGCGTGTCGCGCTGCAAGAGATAGAGCGGCAATTGTCGGCTAACGTCAAGCCACGTTTGCTGCGTCTCGTTCGCTGTGGGCGTTTGCAGGTTGAGCGTAAAGCGGCGGCCTCGCGCGTCTTCCAAAGTGTACTCGGCATGGCTTGAGTCGGGCGCGAGGCCGACTGCATGAAGCAGCGCTGGATAAGACATGAAAAACGCGCTCTCGCTCATGACGTACCAGCGGTTCTCGCCCTGATGAACGTAGGGCAAGGCTCGCTTGAAGGCTTCGTCAACCGTCGCTCCGCCGATGCGGACGACGCGCGCCCCAAGCGCGCGGGCGTAAGGCGCGGTCGCGCCCGTCACACGAAGCTCTTGGCCGAACCAGTAGAGATTGAGCGGCACATGCGCGTAAGCCCAATGCCAGTTGACGCGCGTGTGGCCGTCGCCAACCATCGCCGCGATGCGCGAGAGATGAAGAGCTATCTCGTCGTCTGAAAGTTTCGGAATCTGCGCGTCAAGCTCGTTGACGGCGCGCTCAAACTGCTCGCGCGTGATGAGATGAAAAGCGTTTTTGTGTCGCTGCGGAATCTCGCGCGCGAGATAGCGCAAATCTTCGCGCCATGCTTGCTTCGTCAAAGCAAGCCGCACGCGCATATCGGGCGCGGGCGGGGCGTCGCCCGTCCTCTTTAGTTCGACCGTTCCCGTTTCGCCGAAGCCGCCAAACTCGCCCGCGAGCTTGCCGCCGTCGAGTTGCCCTTCGAACGAGGCTTCGTCGCCGTTGATTTCCATCTTGATGGAAATGCGGCCAGCGTTGTAAGAGCCACCCGTGACGTTGATGTCGCCTAACGGAGTGTGCAGCGCGCCCGTCAGATTCTTGTCCGTGTCTCTCAGGTCGAGCGAAACAGGAATGCTCCCGCGCCCGCGCGTGTTGATGACGCCCTCGTAATGCCCGGCGACTGAAACGGGCGCGGACGATTGACTCGCCTGCGCCTGCGCGACGATGGAGCAGAGAGAGACGAGCAAGCCTGCCAGGATGACGACGTTCGTTATTCTTCTCATCACTGTCATCTTCTCTCCGGTCGAACGAGTCCGCGGCTCTATGGTCGAATGAGCAGGCATGAGACGGAAGCGAAGCGACGACGGCGTGGCTCCGCTTCATTCTTTATCGCTTCGCTTTCATCGTTCATCATCGCGCCGTCATAGCTCAAGGCCGCGCCGTCATCGTTCAACGTCGCGCCGTCTCATCGCTGGACGCTCAGGGCGTCGCGGCGTTGACGGGCGGGCTGAGACGAACGGCTGCGCCCTCGCGGTTGGCGCGGACGCGGATGCGCCGCTCCTGCGCGCCCTGCGAATCGGAGGCGTAAGTAATCGTGTAGGACATGCGCAGTTGCGCGACCACATCATCGTAGGCTCTTTGCAAATCTTCGAGGCGCGTAATCGGATAGTAGACGCCGCCGGAGGCTTTCGCCAGTTGTTGTCCTTCTTCGGTGGCGCGCGTGGTCAAGGTCAGGAAGCGCGTCCGCAAAGGGTCGAGCGTGGTCTGCGGGGCTGGCACGCTCGATTGCGGAATCAGCGTCGAAGGAATGTAGAGCGGGTAGACAAGCGCGCCCGATTCGCCGATGGCTCCGAGCAGCGCGCCGAACGGCACGAACGATTTGTTATCGTCGCCGTCGGACATGACGACGATGGCCGTGCGCTCGCCGCGCAGCGGCTTGAGTTGCTCAACGAGCGTGAAGGCCAGCGCGTCATAGAGCGCGGTCGCCCCGCCAGCATCAATCTCTTCGAGCCGTTGCGAAAGCAGGCGGCGGTCGGTCGTGAAGTCGGAGATGACCTGCACGTCGTCGCGGAAGCTGATGATGCTGATGCGGTCTTGCGCGCTCGCGGTCTTGAGAAAGTTGCGCGCGGCCTTGCGGATAAAGTCTATCCGCTCTTCGACGCTGCCGGAGACATCGAGCAGCAAGACGAGATTGAACGGCTCGTTCGACGGCTCGACATCCGTTACCTGTTTCTCCTGCCCGTTTTCGATGACGGTAAAGTCAGAGCGTTTGAGGCCGCTGATGGCGCGACCGAAGCGGTCTGTGACGCTGGCGTTCAAGCGCATCAACTGCGGCGCAATAGCCGTCGCCATCTGTCCCGGCGGGCGGCGCGTGACGAGCGAGGGCGCGTCCCTCGGCGGTGGCAAAGTCTTCGCGTAGTCGCCAAACATTTTCGGGCTGACCTTGCGGATGGATTCAATCAAGCGACTATCGCCGCTGCGAACGATGGCCCGCGCCGCTTCCGTCAAAGGCCGCTCGCGCAAGTCTGACGGAACCATCGAAGGGTCAACGTTGAAGATGACGACGCCGCGCTGCGTCGTGAAATCGAGGCGCACGCGCTCTTCCTTCTTCGCCTTCTTGTCGCCGAGCTTGCCGCTGATAACATACCAGCCGCCAGCCTTCTCCTTGACCTTCGGCAACTCCGCGTCGCTGAAATAACGCGGGCGGCTCGCCTGCCAGAGAAACTGGAAACTCAAGGCATCAACCGGCACGTCCGCGTGAATCGTGCCGGTGTCGGTCGAGACTTCGGCAGACGAGAGGTTGCCGCCGACGCTGACGGCCCCTGCCTCGCTCTCAATCTTGACCCTGGCGCGGGCGGGGACGCGCACGATGAGGTCAATGCGGTCTTGCTCGCGGCGGTCGCGCGCGGCTATCTCGACGCGGCTGCCGGAGACAATCGAAGTTACGTCCGCGTCGCTAATCGCCGCGCCCGTTGATTCGGCCCGCAGCAGGACGTTGCGCTCTCCTTCTTCGCCGGTTCTGACGGTCACGCGCCCGTTGCGATTTTTAATGCTGACTTCGACTTTCTCCGGCGTCGTCAACTCACGCTCAAGACTCTCTGCGCGCGCCGCAGCCGAAGCCGCGCCGGACAACAACGTCAGGCAGAGCGCGATGAAAAATTTTCGTTGTAGCTTAGAAGCTCGCGCGGGGAGCGGCGCGGCGCAGGCTCTATAAGACATAGCGTGTGAATCTTGCCTGCGACGGGCGGCAGCGGTCAAGCGCAAAAGCCGTCGCCGTCATGCCGCAAAGCTTGCAGCCGCTCGCTTCGATGCTTTCCGCTTGCATAATCATGCTCGCCGTTTTAACCTTTGGACACACGCACAGCTTCTCTCCCATTCCCCCGATTAAATCCCCTTAGAGTTGAACCGAGGCGGAGGAAAGAGACATGAAAATAACGAGACGGCTCATCGTCTGGATGCTCGTCTTTGCGCTCGCGGGCATCAATGCGGGCGCGCAAACCAACCGGCGACGACGGCCCGCCGCGCCCGCCGCGCAAACCGTTTCATCAAGCGCGGCAGACTTGCGCCTGACCGGCCTGTATCGTCTCAACGAGACGAGCAGCGACGACCCGCGCGCCGCAGCCGAGCGCGCCACCACTCAAGCCTTCGGCTTAGACCAACGCGAAGTTGATGAACTGACGGCGCGGCTGACCTCGCCCGACCAGCTAACGATTGAGCGGCGCGGCAACGACATCTCCATCGCTTCGACGCGCGCCCCGCGTATCAGCTTCAACGCAGACGGGCTTGAGCGCGCGGAACGCGCAGCCGACGGCCACACCGTTCGCACGCGCGCCGCGCTGGCGGGCGACCAGTTGACCGTCACGTCCAGCGGCAGCCCCGACGACCAGTTCAGCGTCACCTTTGAATCGCTTAACAACGGCAGCCGCCTGCGCGTCACGCGCCGCATCACGACCGCGCAAACAGACCAGCCCGTCGTCGTGCAATCAATCTATGACCGCGTTTCCAGCATCGCGCGTTGGAGCATTTACGGCGAGCCGGAAACCGCGCGCGCCAGCAATCGCACCAGCGCCACAGCGCGCAATTCGACGCGCAACGCTCCGCCCGCGACGAACGACAATCGCAGCGACAGGCCGCAGCCGCAGCCTCCCGTCATGAGCAGTCGCACGCCGCAGCCGAGGCCCGCGCCCATCGAAGTCGAACCTCCGGCCAGCGACGTTTACCTGCTCGTCATTCCGAGCGGCACACAGTTCGTCGCCACGCTCGATAATGATTTGACGACCGCCCGCTCGCGCGAGGGCGACCGCTTCACGATGACCGTCCATGCGCCCGCGCAATATGAAGGCGCGACGATTGAAGGCTTTGTCTCGCGGATTGAAACGGGCGGGCGCGTCAACGGGCGCGCGTTGATGTCGCTCGACTTTCAACAGATTCGCCTGCGCGACGGTCGCACGGCGGGCTTCAGCGGCGAGATTGAAAGCGTGCGCGCGACGGGCGGCGAGCAGGCGCGCATTGACACGGAAGGCGGCGGGCAGATAGAGGAGAGCGATAGTCGCGGCGAGAAGACGGCGCAGCGCGTCGCCATCGGCGCAGCCGTCGGAGCCATCATCGGCGCAATCGCCAAGGGCGGCAAAGGCGCGGCCATCGGCGCGGCCATCGGAGCCGGAGCCGGAGCCGGCTCGGTCTACGCGCAAGGGCGCGACGACCTTGAATTGAGAAGCGGCACGGAGTTGACCGTTCGTTCGGGCGCGACGCAAGACCGTAAATGAAAGCAAGGTGCGGTTGATGACAAGAGCGTAGCGGAGATGCCAAAGGCGGGGGACGGATTCAGTTGCGGCGCGACGGCAAAGGGCAGGTGCAGATGTGTCGCATCGCTTCAGCGGCCATGTTGAAGGCGAGGTTAATCGAGCCGCCCTTTTTGCCCGCGCTCAAATCTCCGATTAAGTAGAGTCCGGGCAGACTCGTTTCATAACCTTCGGTCAGGATGGGCGACTCGCCCTCGAATTTGATGCCGACCGCTTTCAGGAAATTCAAAGGCGTCGTTCCGCCGAGCGCGTAGACGATGCGGTCGAAGGTCTGCGCCGCAAACTCCGCTTCTTGAAACATGACGCGCGGGCGTCCGCCGTCGTTTTCGAGAGCAGCGATGTTGCTGCCGCGCATGATAACGGTCTGGCCTCTGGCTTCGAGCGCGAGCAGGCTTTCGTGATTGACCGGATTGAGGCGCGCAAACTCTTTGCGACGATAAGAGAGCGTGACGCGATTGCCCTGCTGGACGAGAAACTGGCAATACTCGGAAGCCGTGTCGCCACCGCCGACGACGAGGCAATCTTCGTTCGTCAAAGCGACGGTCGTGATGTCATAGTGAACGCGCTTGCCGACCGTCACAGGAATTTTGTATGCCGGCTTGTTCGGCTTGTCTAAGATGCCGATGGCGATGATGCAGCGTTCCGTTTGATAGCCGCCCGCCGAAGTCTCGACCGCAAAGCCGCCGCCCTGCATCGGGCGAATCGCCGTCACAGCTTCTTTGTAATGCACCTGCAACTGGCAATCAGCGATAACGCGGTCGATGTATGTGAGCGTCTCTTCCTTGGTCATGTCGGTCAGGCACATGACGCCGGTGCAGACGGCCTGAATGCCTTTGTAGTTGGCGAGCACGGGTTTCGACGCCGGATAAAATTTGCGGATGGCCCACGAATGCGCGTCGCCTTTCTCAAGGATTAAAATCTTCCCGGCGGCGATGCCGACGCCGCGCGCTTCCGCCGCCATGCTGATGCCCGCAGGCCCGGCTCCGATGATGACCATCTCATACATGGCTCGTGTCCTCGCTCGCCTCTCAATCAAGGATTACTGAAAAGCCCTTTGCTCATCACGCGCGACCACTTGACCGGCGACAAGCTTACACCTGAGCGGCAAGGAATGGTCAATGAAAAACGGCGAGGAGTTTTTGGCTCCCCGCCGCGTTGGCGTTTGCGATGGATTGTCGCGCTCAAGAAAAAATGCCGCGCGCCATCAAGCGGAAGATGTTGAAAGCCTTGCTCAGCGCGTTCGGCTCAGGGCCTTGACGGAGACGGCAGACGGCGCATGCCGGGGCCGGAGCGATGGTCTATCATAAAACCGTATTCGACGATGACGTACTGCGAGACTTCGTGGCCGTCTTTCATCGCGGGCTCGAAGCGAAGGGCGCACGCCGCCTTGACCGCGCTCTCCGTCAAGCCGTCCGGCAATTCCGTGATGGCTTCGACCGAAGTGACTTTCGAAGACGACGACAGCAAAGCTTTCATGACGACCCTGCCGCTCGTTCCGTTGCTACGCGCTTCGCGCGTGTAATGCGGTTGCGGCCTCGACAGTATCTTCGCCTTGGTGTCCACGTCCTTCGGAGAGAAGACTACTTCGTTGGCCGCCACGGAGCGCGTCGGGTCAAGCTCTATGCGCTCGTCAAGGCATTGATAGATTTTGTGATTCTGCGTATCCTGCCCAATCTTCGTGACGGATTCAGACTCTTCGGGCGGTGGGACTGGATAAGTCGCCTTAGGCGTTTCGGTCGAGTGGCGGCCTGCCTGCGCCGCCGCCATTGCCTGGCACAGGCAGACGAGAGAGAGAGTCAAGATGAGCGTTGCGAGGCGCTTCATAATTTCTCCTTAACACATATCAGCTTCTCTTGTTGACCGAGGCGGCTCCGCTGACTTCAGGATTGACGGTCTTCGGGTCGCCGTAATAATCGATGCGCGCCGCGCCGCTGGCGGAGGCGTCGAGTTGCTCCGTGGCGTAGACGTTGACGAAGCCCGCGCCGCTCGATTCGACACTAACCTTCTCGGCGCGCAAATCTTTCGCTTCGATGTTGCTCGCGCCCGACGTGTCAATGCTCAGCTTTTTAGTCTCGCCCGACAGCGCCAGCTTCGACGCGCCCGAAGAGCCAATCTTCAACTCAGAGTTCTTCAAGCCGGAGACGTTAATCTTGCTCGCCCCGGAAGTCGAAATCTCTTCCAACTGAGGCACGGTAATCTTCACCGTAATCGCGCGATTGATATTATAACTCTTCCTGCTGCTGATGTGCAGAACGTTGTCTCTGACTTCGGTGGTGACGAGCGGCAGGATATTGTCGTCGCCCGTAATCTCGATGCTGCGCTCTTTCTGGGCGACAATCTCGATCTCGTAAGCCCCGGAGACATCGACGGAGAGAAAGCCCGGAACCTCGCGCTTCTCCGTCACGCGATTGCCGGAGCCGCGCACTCCGCCGAACCCGCCAAAGTGGCAACCGGAAGCGAAGGCCGCCAGTAAAAGTAAACAAGCTAATTTTTTCATGTTTTTAATCCTCCGGCGACAGGTTTTGCTGCTCGCCCAAGACTTACGCTAATTATCAATTTAATGTTGCTCTAAGTTTGGCGGCTGAACGCGCGCGAGCCGCCCCGTCTGAATTGTTCCATTAGCAGAAACGGCGCGCGGCAAGTTTTATTAACAACGCAGGAAGAACCTCTCTTTAACGGCGCGGCACGTAGGTCAGCCAGAAGTAGACGGCTTGCCCGATGCCGATAAAGAGGCCGATGAACGCGCCGAACAATTCTATTGTCTTCAAATGTTGCTTGGCGACCGAGAGCACTAGCTCTTCCAATTTCTCGACCGGATATTCCGACACCTTCTTGCGGACGATGCCGCCCACATCAAACTCCGCGATAGCGGCGGGCAGCCGTTCGCGCGCCGCCTCCGTGATGCGTTCGGTCAGAGCCGCAGCCGCGCGCTCGACCGCCTGTGCGGGCAAGGCATCGCGCAGGCGTCCGATGGGCGCGACGAGCAGGCGTTCGACCTGCGCGCTCAAGACGGCGTTGATGGTTCGCGCCGTTTCATCGCGCGCCAGCACGTCGAGCAATCCTTTCGTCAGAAAGCTCTTCAAGCGCGGGGCGGAATCCGGGTTGAGATGCTGCAAGAGCGCGCGCAAAGTGTGTGGCCGGAGACGTTCGACCGCATCCGTGGCGTAGGCCGAAACAGAAGTCGAAAGCTCCGCGCCGCGCGCCAGCGCGAGGACGCGCGAGACGACTTCCGTTTTAATCAGTTCCAGCTTGTCCGGCGCAATCTGCCCGATTAACTCGTTGACGGGTCGCGCCAGCACGTTATCAATCGTCTCGTTCAGGAAAGCTTCGGCCTGCTGCTCGAAGGCTTCGCCCTGTAGAAATTCTTCGACGCGGCGCGGCAGCGTCTTGTTGACCATCTCGTCAACTTCCTCGTGAATCTTCTCGCGCGAGACGAAGATTTTTTTGAAGAAGGAGAGTTGCGCGTAGTAATCGTCAACCTCGCGTTTAATCAAGCCGCCGAGTTGCAGGCGCGTCTTCTGGCTGGTCGCAATCTCCGCCAGATGACGCACGATGGGCGGCAGTTGCCGGTCAATCCGCTCCTTGATGAGAGCGACGGTTTCGGGCGTGAACACTTCGGACAAGCTGGCGTTGCTCTGCGCTAAGTCTTCAAGACGAGCGCCGACGAAATCGCGTATCTTCGCTTCGAGCGCAGGCTCTTTCATCAATCCGCGAAAGCGTTCTTCGATGAAGCCGATGACCTTTTCAAAGCTCTCTTCGTTGACCGTCTCGCCAAGGCGACGTGACAGCAGTTGGTCAACGCGGCGGTCTATAAACTGGCCGATGGCGGCGGCTGTCTCTTCGCTTTTGAGCAGCGCGGCGATGTGCTCCGCGAGGCGATATTGCAGCGACGAGATGGCGTCGAGCACGGGCGCGCGCGCTCCCGAAGGCAAGGCTTCGACAAACGACGGATAGCTCGTGTTCAAGAGGTCGTTCGTGTAGGAAGCGACGAAGCCTTCGACCTTGCGGCGAAAGAAATCGGTTTCGAAGAGAGCGTTGAAGACCGTCTCCTGCGAAACCAGTTCGTTGCCGACGGCGTTGCCGATGGATTCGGCCAGCCGCGCGCGGTGGCGCGGAATCATGCCCTGCGGCCAGATGGTGAGGCCGAGCAGCTTGACCGAATTGTATGGGTGAAAGAGCATCCAGATGGCCAGCCACGCCGCGCCGTAGCCGTGGACGGCGGCGATGACGATGATGATAATGCTCACGGTAATCTTGAAGGTCAGCGGTTCCAAACAGAGACCTCCTCTGCCATAGCGCACGCGAAGTTTGGAGGGAACACCTTGATGCTAATCAAAACGGCGGGACAAGTAAAGAAGTGATGAGTGACAAGCAGCGAGTGACGAGCAAGAAAAAGAAGCGATGAGCAAAAGAAGCGGCGAGTGATAAGCGATGAATAAGTAGCAAGCGATGGCTTGCTACTCGTCATTCATTATTCGTCACTCGTCACCAACTCGTCACTTGTCACTGCTTTACTTCTTTTCAACGCTGATGATTTTTCCAGCGCGCTCGGAGGCGAGCGTGTAGTTGGGGAGGATGCGGAAGGCGCGGAGGCCGACGGCCACGCGGTCGCCGATGCGGAGGCGCGTGCGGGCGGCTTCGGATTTCGGGCGGGTGACGACGATGGGAATGCCGGTTCGCTTTTCCGGCGTGGTGATGGTGACGTTGTAGAGCGCGGGAGCGCCAGCCGCGTTGGCGGGCCGCGCCGCCAGGTCGAGCCGCAACGTGAGCCGTTCGTATGCCCCGACGAAATGAATCTCTTCGATGAGGCCGTTCGACAGGCGGCGACACTGTTCGGGAAATTCTCCGTCCAAGCTCAGGCACACATCTTCCGGACGGAAGACGAGCTTGACGGCTTGCCCGTCACGAAATTTAGCAGTCTCTTCGTCCGCCGGAATCGTCGCCGTCCCCAACTCGACCGCGCCTCCGCCGACGACGCCGAGCAACAGATTCGCCGCGCCGAGAAACGTCGCCACATACTCCGTCTCAGGCTTGTTGTAAACCTCGTCGGGCGTGCCAATCTGCTCGATGCGCCCGGCGTTGATGACGGCGATGCGGTCGCCGAGTTCGAGAGCTTCCTCCTGATCGTGCGTGATGAAGATGGCGGGGACTTGCACTTGCTTGAGCAGGGCGTGGATTTCTCGTCGGAGGCGCACGCGCGTTTGCGCGTCGAGCGCGCCGAAAGGCTCGTCGAAGAGCAGGACCTGCGGCTTGTAGGCGAGCGTGCGGGCGATGGCGACGCGCTGCTGCTGGCCGCCGGAAAGCTGCGACGGATATTTCCTGCGATGCTCTTCGAGCTTGACGAGTTCGATTAAACTATTGACCGTCTCCTTAATCTGTTTGCGCTCGTGACGGCGAGCGCGGATAGTTGATGGAAACGACACCAGGCGGATGATAGACGTTAAAAGCACTCCGACAATTGACCCTAAGAATTGTCCTAAAAACGCCAAGCCTTTAATCTCTTTGGGAGCGCGCAGGCGGATACGCAGGCCGTAGCCGATGTTCTGTTCGACGGTCATGCGGGGAAAGAGCGCGTAGGCTTGGAAGATGACGCCGACGCCGCGCTCGCGCGCCGGCAATTCCGTCACTTCCTTGCCGTGCAAAAAGACGCGGCCCGTGTCAGGCTCTTCCAGCCCGGCGATGATGCGCAGGATGGTCGTCTTGCCGCTGCCCGAAGCTCCGAGCAGGACGAGCGATTCGCCTTGCGCGACATCGAAATCTATGTCTTCGAGCACGCGCGTCCCCTTGAAGCTCTTGCTCACGCCGCGCACGCTGGCCGCCGCCTCGCCGCGCGACTTTGCGACAGGCGCGCTTTCGCTTGCTTGCTCTTCACCGCCGAAAATCGTCGTGAACTCTTCCGACTGCATAATCAACCGAACGATGCCTGATGAATGCTGAACGATGAATGACGGGCGAGCGATTTATCGTTTACGCGTTCCGTGTTTCGACTTCCGACTTCATTCGCTATTCCGTGTCCAGCCAGTCGCGCGCGAAAAAGAGAATGCTGAAGATGACGAAGGAGAAGAGCGCGAGCACGATGGCGACAGCGTTGGCGGCTTCAACCTGTCCTTCGTTGAACTTGGCGAAGATGTAGAGCGGCGCGGTCTGCGTTCGCAAAGCCAGATTGCCGGAGACGAGAATCGTCGAGCCAAACTCGCCGACCGCCCGCGCGAAAGTCAGGAGCGCGCCCGTCACAATAGCGCCGCGCAAAGATGGCAACGTGACGTGCCAGAAGGTTTGCCAGCGCGTCGCCCCGATGGTCGCCGAAGCCTCTTCGAGCGAACGGCTCATCGTGTCGAAGACGGGCTTGATGACGCCGAACGCGAGCGGGAACGTGACGAAGATGTTCGCCAGAATAATCGCAAAGGCCGTGAACATGACCTGCACGCCATACGGCGCAATCAGGCGACCGAGCACGCCGTACGGCCCCCACAGCAGCAGCAGCGCGAAGCCCGCGACCGCCGTCGGAATCGCCGTCGGCAGCGAGATGATAACAATGAGAGCCGTGCGCCCCGGAAAGTTGTAGCGCGAGAGAACGTAGGCCGCGAACAGCCCGAAGATGACGTTGAAGACGGTCGCCCAGAAGCTCGTCACGACCGACAACTCAAGCGCGAAGATGGCCTCCGGCGCAGTCAAAGCAGCCCAGAAACTTCCCAGGCCCTTGTTCGTCCCGAAGATAAAAATCGAAGCCAGCGGCAACAAAATGAGCGGCAGCATAATCGCCACCATCGCCGCAATGCTCAAGGGCCGCGCCACATCGAACCCGCGCACATGCCTGAATGTTGAAAGGGCTGAACTCATAAAATCAGTGACGAGTGACGAGCAGCGAGTGACGAGCAAGCAGCCAACGCTCAGAATTGAGCATTTGGTTTTAGCTTGTCACTCGCTGCTCGTCCCTTGTCATTTGCTTTTCTGCACCTGATCGCGGAAGACGCGCTCGATGATTTCGGGGTAGGCTCTGGACCAGCCGCCGAGATATTCGACCGTGAAGGGCATCTTGATTTCGGCAAACCCTTTGTTGTCGTTGTTGAGAGCCTCGTTGGTGATGGAGCGAAAATTGTATTTGACGAAGGCGCGCTGCGCATCTTCGCTCCACAGGTATTCGACGAAGGCTTTGATTAAGGATCGCTCCTGCTCCGTGACGTTGCGGTCGATGATGACCGCCGGATGCTCGCTGAAGATGGTGGATTCGGGAACAACCATTTCGATTTCCGCGCCCGCCTGCTGCATCAACAAGCCTTCGAGTTCGTAGGTGATGAGGGCGTCGCCGTAGCCCGTCTCAAACTGCGTGCGGGCCTCGCGCGCCGAACCCGGCGTCGCAATCACGTTGCGCCAGATGTCCTTCAAAGTCTTGACGGCGCGGGCCTCGTCGCGCCCGCCCGTTTGCGCTTCCGACTTCTTCAACTCCGAGCCGTAGATGGCGAGCACAGACCACTGCGCGCCGCCGGAGCTAACGGGGTCTGGATGAATCACCTTGACGCCCGGCTTGGCCAGGTCTGCGAAGTCGCGTATCCCTTTCGGATTGCCGCGACGGACGAGAATGACGAAGGGCGTTTTGTTGACGATGCCGCGATTCTGGAAGGAGCGCCAGTCGGAGGTGACGAAGCCGCCTTGCTGCAAGCGGTCAACGTCGCGCTCGATGGAGAGAATCGCCACGTCCGCCGGAACGCCCGCGATAATCTGGTTGGTCACAGTTTCCGACCCGGCGAACGATGAGACGAAATGCACGTCCTCGCCGTGCTCCTGCTTCCACTTCGCGGCGAAGCTTGGAAAGATAGCTTTCTCCAAAGACTCCTTCATCACGGAGAAGCCGTAGACGGTGATGGTGCGGCTGCCCGCGTTGGTCGCCGGAGGCTTCGGCAAACAACTGCTCAACACGAGCGTCGAGAACAACGCGCAGACCAGCAACACTCGCCACTCTCGCCGCGCTTGAAATCGCGCTTGAGCAGTTCGACTATTTTTCATCGCCATTCCTTTATCCTTAGTCGCTCGACACAATCGCCGTCGTCTACGTCTTTTGGGTGCAGTGAGCCTTCGTCAGGAATCAAGCCCTTCCGCTTCGTCCGAGTTCCGTTCAACGCTTCGTTTTAAGTTGCTTTGGTAAGGCGTCTCTATAACATACCCTTGAGGATTTCGGAAAGCAATTTTTAGACGCTCAGACCTTGAGCTAGCTTTCCCGGCTCGATGTTGGCGGAAAGATTTCTTTCGCTTCGCCGTTGAGTTCCAGCAACAAGCGCGCGGAGGCCCGCGCCTGCGCTTCCCAGGCCAGCGCGATTCTGCCGAGCGAGACGGCGCTGGATTGATGCCGCCTGGCCCAGAGGCTCGCCTCCGCCGCCAGCCATTCGAGCATCCCGCTCGCGTTCTGGCCGAAGAGCGAGCGCAAGATGAACGCTCGTTCGCCGAGTCTCAGGCCGAGTCCGAGGCGTCGCGCCGCGCGGCTCAAATCCGCCCGCGTTAAAATCATCCCGCTGCGCACGGGAGCCAGCAGCGATTGCATAAACTCCCCGACTTCGCCGCGACGCGGGTCAACGAGCGCGGAAGCAGCGCGCAAGTGCAAAGGCAGAGACGCGGGCCGCCCCGTCGCCTCCGCTTCCGCCAGCAAAGCCTTCATCAAGAGTTCGCTCCAACGACGATAAAACGGCGCGGCCACATCATCGAGCTTGATGAGATAAACGGGCAACCAACTCAACAAGTGCTCCCACAGAAAAGCCTTGCGCGCTCGCTCCCAATCCGCGCCCTGCGCTCTCTCGCCTTCAGCCTTCGCCAGTTCGCACAAGCGCGCGTAGAACGCCAACATCAAAGCCAAGTGGTCGGCTTCCGCCGGGGGCGGCTGCGGCGAGAGAGCGCGCCAGAAGCCCGCGATGCGGTCGCGCGCCTCGCCGCCGAGCATTCCTTCCGCGCCCAGATAAACAGAGGCGTAAGGATAAAGCTGAAAGACGAAAAGCTCTGTATGCTCGTCAGCCGTGGGCGGCGGCCCAAGCTCTAAAGCTTCGGCCACGCGCACGGCTTCTGTGCCCGGAGGCTCGGCCAGCACGGCGAGCGCGCGAAAGAGTTCCATCCGTCAGCCCTACTTATTGACGTGCTTGATGAGCACACTGATGAAGCCGCCAACGGCGAAGACGATGCCAGAATAAAGCCTTATCTGCACGCTCGTCCCCGTTGAAGAAGTGTAAGGAAGAAATCCGACCATGGTCAGAATCGCCCTGATGGGCGCTGCGAAAACGATGTACCCAAGGGCGCCCGCGAAGAGGGCTTTCCCCACGGCCTCTCCCATGACCGCCGACGAGGAAGGTTTCGGCTTAAAGGCAGACCCGCCGGGCGCAGGAGTTGAAGCCGGAAGGTTGACCTTTGGCGGAGGCGGAGCAACGTCGGCGGGAGGAACAACAATAGGAGCAACTATCTTCTGGCCTTCGTCAATTGCCAGAGGCTTGGTTGGAGGCTCAGCAGGCAAAGCTGGGCTGTCGTGGCTCTCAAGGGCTGCGCGCGGCTGTGTCCCGATGAGAGATGAAGGCAAAGCTTTTTCCATCTGCCGGTAATAGCGGTCGTCGGGCATGCGGTATCGCATCACTGCCTGAACCGCGCCCATGCGCAATTCAAGCCCTTCCGGCAAAGGAGTCTCTTCCAGGTGGACGGCGATGAACTGCTTGCTGCGATTGATGGCGAAATTGATTTCGTCCCTGACGTTTTTCGACTTGCCGGCGCGCGGGCTGATGAAGACCAAAAACAACGAACACTCGTTCAGAGCTTTGGCGACCTCATCCGGCCATTCGTTTCCGGGGTCAATGCCTTCGTCATACCAGATGCGAAAGCCGAGGCGATGAAGCCGTTCGATTTCGGCGTAGACGATGCGACTGTCCGCGTGCGAGTAGCTGACGAAGATGAAAGGCTCCGCGCCGACGTAAGCCTCGAAAGGCGGCTGTAAAGGATGCTCCGTGCCTGTGTCGTTCATCATCGCCTTTCGGATAACAACCGCTCGTCAATCGGAGTTTACTAATTCCTGTGCTGCGGGCAGACGGTAAAATTCTCTGGCGGGCTTGAGCGGGCGCAGGAGCCAGTAAGGGCGGCGCGTCGAGTCCGGCGAGTGTTGGTCGGCGGGACGCGCAAGCGCGAGCCACTTGCTGTAGGCGGCGCGCGAGGCGTTCATGTCAACCGAGATGTCTCCGTAGGCGTCTCCCTCTTCGGCCTTTCTGACGCGGACGGCTTGATGCCAGCAATGCTGGCCGGAGATGGGGTCTGGATGAACCGGGAAGGTCAGGTTTTGATGAACGCCGACATCAGTCCACCAGATGCGCAGCGTGTCCGGGTCAACCGACTCGTAGGGCGCGACCGTCTTCTCGCGTCTCAAGCCCCAACGATTGTCTTCATGTTCGAGCGCGACCGTGGCCATCATCTGCCGCTGCCCTTCGCTTGAGAGTTTCCAGCGTCCCATGTGATGGCTGCACGCGACGATGCCGGGGAGTATGCCTTCGGTCAGCCATGCGCGGACGACGAAGTAGCCAATCTCCGTTTCGACGCGCACCAGTTCGCCGGTTCGCACGTCGAGTTGGGCGGCGTGGCGCGGATGAATCCAGAGCGGGTTGGTGTGCGCGATTTCGTCGAGCCACTTCGAGTTGGCGCTGCGCGTGTGAATCTGCACGGGCAGGCGAAAGGTGGAAATCAAGACGGTCTGGTCGGGCTGTAGATTGTCTGGATGAATATGGCTCTTGATATATGTCGGCAGCGCGTGTTCGGGCCAGCCCCAATCGGCGAGGGTCTTTGAGTAGAACTCAAGCCGACCGCTCGGCGTCGGAAAGCCGCGCAAGATTTGTTCGTCAACTGTGACGCCGACGAGCCGCCGCCCGTCCTCGTCCGGGTCAGGACTCGGCAGCGGCACGATGTTCGTGGACGGAGGCTTGCTGGCGCGCGTGTAGACGCGACCGAAGCGGTCTGTGCGCGTGTCTTCCAACTCTTCCGCCGGAACAGTCTCTTTGTAGAGCGCGCCCGTCTTGCTGCGAATCTCGAAGGCTCCGTAGCGGCGCATGTATTCGAGCGGCGTGAGGTTTTCCGCCGCCGCCTTTTCCGGCAGCCCCGGCACCGAATGCTCGAAGATGTAGCCGTAATATTCGTCAACGCCGAGACGCTCGCCGGGCTTCTTTTTGGACTCGACAAACTGGCGAATGCCGAGCGCGCCGTCCGGGTCAATGCGCCATGACAACTCAAGCCAAAACTCGTTCTCCTCCCAGACTTCGCCGGGATTGACAGAGCGCGTGTCCGTGATTGGCCCGCCGCCATCGCGCTCGCGCGCGGCGCGCAGGACGGGCTGGCGAAAGCCTATCCATTGCGCGTCGTGTGTTTCGTAGGAATGTATATCGTGCCGCTCGGAGCCGTGGCCCATCGGCAGAATGTAGTCCGCGAAGTAAGCCGTCTCGTTCCACGTCGGCGTCAGGGCGACGTAGCAACCGACGAGCTTTTCATCGTTGAGAACTTCGACCCACGAAAAGCCGTCGGGGTTTGTCCAGACGGGATTGTAGACGCGCGTGAAATAGACATCGACTTTCCCGCGCCCCTCGCGCAGGAAATGCGGCAGCAGAAACGATAGCTCGTTCATCGCCAGCGGATACTCGCGCGGCCACGTCAGTTCGTTCCAACGCGGCGGGTGCGGCGGCGTATAAATCGGCTTCGGGACAAACTTGTTCCACGCGTTCGGGAAGACGCCGCCTTCGGTGGCGATGGCGCCGAGCAAGGCATTCAACATGAAGAGCGTGCGGGCGACTTGCCAGCCGCCGCTGTTGCCCGCTCCGGCGCTGCGCCAGTTGTGCGTTGAAAGACGCGCTCCGGCGGTCGAGACAGTCTCGGCAATCTGTTCGATGACGCTTCGCTCCACGCCCGACTCGCGCTCGGCAAACTCGAACGTGTAACTACTGTAGAGTTCCTTCAACTGCTCTTCGAAGTTTTCAAAGCTCGTCTCAATCTCAGGATGCTCGACGGCCAGAAACTCTTCCCAGTTCCACCACTGGCGCACGAACTCGCGGTCGTAGAGTTTGCGCTCGATGAGATAGTTTGCTATCGAGAGCACGATGGCGGCTTCGGAGCCGGGATAGGGCGCGACCCAGAAATCCGCGTGCGTCGCCGTGTTCGAGAGCCGCGTGTCAAAGACAATCAGCTTCGCGCCCGCGGCCTTGGCTTCGATGACGCGCTGCGCGTGCGGGTTGAAGTAATGCCCCGCCTCCAGATGCGAACTGATGAGCAGAATAACTTTCGCTCCCGCGTGGTCAGGGCTTGGACGGTCTAAGCCCATCCAGTATTGATAGCCCGCGCGGCTGTTGGACGAGCAGACGTTGGTGTGCGAGTTGTGGCCGTCAACGCCCCACGCCGCGAGGATGCGTTCGGTGAAGCCGTCCTCACCGGGGCGCCCGACGTGATACATGATTTCGTTGTGCCGCTGTTCGATGAGAGCGCGGCGAATGCGAGCCGCGATGTCGTCCAAGGCTTCGTCCCAACCGACGCGCGTCCACTTGCCTTCGCCGCGCTTGCCCGCGCGCTTCAAGGGATACAGGATGCGGTCCGGGTCTGTGATTTGATTGAGCGTCGCGGGGCCTTTGGCGCAGTTGCGCCCGCGCGAGCCGGGATGCTCAGGGTTGCCCTCAAACTTCTGCACCTGCAAGCTCTCTTTATCAACATAAGCCAGCAGGCCGCACGCCGATTCACAGTTAAAGCAGGTCGTGGGCACGAGCATGTAACGACGCTCAACGCGCCGGGGCCAAGCCTTCGAGTCCAACTCGACCCAATCGTCCCAACGCTCCTTCGGCGGAAAGGCCGCCAGATGAATGCGGCTTGGGCCGGGATAAAAAGTCTCGCCGCGAGCTTCCGTCTCTCGTCGCGCCGCGCTGACGCGCTCCGCTAGTTCTTTCAGTTTCATCTCGGTTTCAGGTTTCACTTCGCAAACAAACGCTTCAACTCGGAAATCCGCGCCAGATGATGGTCGTCGTGCTCGGCGATGAAGAAGCACAAGTCGAGCAGGCGAAACTCCATCTGTAGGCGCGGATGAATGGCCGTTCGCTGGATGAACGCTTCGTCGTAGGCGTCGAGCCGCCGCACAAATTCCGTTCGCTCAGCGCGAAAGTCTGCGAGGATGACGGCGATGGAGTTCGCGTTGTGATTCGCTTCGTGTGTCTTGCGATTCTCCAAATCGGCGACATGCAGCGACGAGCGGCCTGCCTCGTAGTCATCCAGACGATGCATGCCGAGCGATTCAAGGTCTAAGAGATGTCCGGCCTGCTCCTGCATAGACCACTGGTTGTCGCCGTCGCGCCGCGTCAGGGTTTCGGGCTGAAGCGTGGAGAGCAAATCTTCCAAGCGCGCGGGAGCGCCGCGCAGACGCTCGACGACGTTCGGATACATCCAGACGGGAAGCAGGTCGAAGGAAAATTCTCTGGTAAACCATGCGATGCGCTGCGCCATTTTTTTCAAGTCCTCATGAAGGCGTTGCTCTGCTGCTCAAGTCGCGGCAGTGATGCGGCAGTAGTAAGTCGTGTTCCACCTGTACTGGCCAGCGACCTTAAGCGTCTCTCGCTTGACCACCGTGAAGACAATCTGTTTTTGACGAGAGCGCGGCTGAGGCTTATCGAGTTCGGGATACTCTTTCAGGTTGAGCCATTCGATGCGCGCGGCGTGATGACGCAGTATCTTCAAGGGAACGCTTGTGCGCCACTCGCCGTCCTGCCCACGCGCGATGGCCGCGCGATACGTCGAGCCTTCCTGCAAGTCGCCGCCGAACTCCAAGACATCTTCCGGCCGCGCGGCGTTGACCATCACGACAGCCGCGACGAGCAGCAATAGCAGAATTGAAAGTCGTCCGCTCATCTTTATCATCAACGCGCGCCCGTTCGAAGCGCAGCGAATCGTTTCCGAAGCGCAACGAGTCGTTGAAGCGCAACGCATCGTCGTCTCTTTCACAAATCGCAACGGGTCGTCTCTTTCACAAGCCGTCCGACTCTCTAAGCGGTTCTTCGTTATCTCTCTCTAAGCCAGCGGCACGGACTGGCCCGCTTGCACGTAGGCGTGCTCGTGCAACAGCAGCCCGGTCAGAGCCAGCGGCGCGGCGGCCAGCCCCAACCACGGAGCGAAGCCGCCCGCCACGGAGAGAGCCAGACCAATCCAGAAGTAAGAAGCGTATCTGCCGCGCGTCATCTCGCTCAAGGCGAGGCGCGCGTGCGCCGTCGGATGCGTCAACGTCAGTTCGCCCCAGACGAAGAGCAAGTGCAGGAGCGTTGCCGCGCACAGCATCCAACCGAGCGTCGATACCAACGACGGCTCAAAGCGGAAGGCCAGCGGCGCCAGCACGGCAGAGCCGACGAGCAGAGCTTGCGCCAGCAGGTGCGGCGGCAACAAAGGGTTCTGCCACATGTCGCGCGCCTTCGCCTGCGCGAACAGGTAAGCCGTGTAGATGGCCGTCAAAGCGGAGAGCGCGAGTCCGGGCGCGAGCAGGTAACGATGCCACGCCGCGCGGCCAAGCACGCTCGCCAGAAAGTGCAGCGCGAGGACGAGCGAATATCCGGCGATAACGAACGCTCCCTTGACGAGCCAACTGCGCCACTGCGGGCGCGTGAAAATCATGTAGAAGCGCGAAGGGTGTTCCAAGTCCCAGATGAGCAGGCCGCCCGTCACGGCGAGAAACGCGCCCGCCACCACCGGAGCGACCCACAGCCAGATAGCGCCGCTCTCATCAATCAAAGGCGCGGCGGGGTTGAGCAGGTTAACGATAACCAGGAGCAGCGGAACCAGGTAAACGCCAGCGGCAATGCCCTTCGTCCAGGTGTAGAGGCTGACGCGCCAGTCCCACGGAATCGCGTGCGGCACATCATAAGCGAGCAGCGCGGCCGCCGAAGAGTTGCCTTGCTGCGGGTGGCCGGAGACGACCCACTGCGGCCCTTCCCTTTGCTCGCTCCACATGAACAAGCCGCCTTCGGGCCGAGTCGCCGCCAGCGGGTCGAGCGTCGCTTGATGCGCTCCCTTGTAAAAGAGCTTCGGCAGCGTCTCCTTCTCCGGGCGACGAACGTTGACGGCTTCACGATTGACAATCTGCGCGACCCTTGAATCCTTGTCATGCAAGTCTCCGACGAGAATCGCTTCGGTCGGGCAGACCACGACGCACGCAGGCTCCAGGCCGATGTCGATGCGATGCGCGCAGAAGTTGCACTTCTCCGCGGAGTGGTCTTCGGGGTTGATAAAAATCGCGTCGTACGGACACGCGGCCATGCACGCCTTGCAGCCGATGCAGATTGACTTGTCGAAATCAACGATGCCGTCCGTGCGCTTGAACATCGCAGCGGTCGGGCAGGCCGTGACGCACGGAGCATGCGCGCACTGGTTGCAGCGCGTCACCTGATGCGCGCGGCGTGCCTGCGGAAACTCGCCCACGTCAACATGCTTGACATACGTGCGCGTCACTCCGAGCGGCACCTCGTTCTCAGACTTGCACGCGGTCGTGCAGGCATGACAACCGATGCAGCGCGTGTGGTCAATCACCTTGGCCCACTGAACCGGCTGCTCAGCTTGCGCATAGATTGGTAGCTCTCGCATTTAGCTCTCTTGATTATCGTCGTTATCTTAACGGGTCGCCGCATCTTAACTTAAGAGATGGCCGCGCGACAAAACTTTTTCCGTCTATCCGGTCGGGCGCAGGGCGCGCTTGATGGTGAGCGCGCTCATCTTGAAGACGAGGGCCGTGCGGAGCAGGTCGTGCGCGATGCGACGATAGGAGCGCTGGCCGGAGATGGTGTCGTAGAGAATGGCGTAGAGGTCTTCGTTGGTCCTGGCGAGTTCGATAACGCCGTCCATCGCGCCCGTGCTCATGCCCATCCGGCAGAGACGACGCAGAGCGCGCCCGTGATAGTGGTCTTCCGTCAACTCGCGCAGGCGGCGCGCGTACGACTGAAGGGCCACGCCGTCAATGCCGCGCTCAATCATCACGTCAGCCGCCGCCGTGCCGGTCTGAATCGCGGTCGTGATGCCCATGCCCTTGAAGGGACGCAGCCAGCCGGTCGCGTCGCCGACCGCGACGAAGCGATCCCATGAGACGTGGCGCGCATGGCGCACGGGCGCGCGTCCTTCGTAGTAATCGAGTTGCTGCAAGTTGAAACGCGGCAAGAGCGTGCGCACGCGGCGATGAAGCAGGAAGTCTTCCATGTCGGTCGAACGCACGCGGCGGCCAGAGATGTTGACGAGCACGTGGCCGAGCTTCGGCGAAATCGCGCCGAACTCGATGCGCGGCAAGTCCGACAACAGGAAAGCGTGTATGTCGCCGCCGAGCCGCTTCTCGACGTAGCGCTCATCGCACGGCAGCTTGATGATAATCGAGTGCATGTACTCGGACGGGCGATGATAGCGTTGCTTCAACGGGCTGACCTGTTCGAGCACGGAGAGCAACCCGTCGTCTAAGCCGCAGGCGGCGACAACCATGTCGGCGGAGTGTGAGCGGCCCTCGGAATAGACGCGCACGGGATGCTCAAGATTGTCAGGGTGAAACTCAAGACCCGTCACGCGGTCGTGCAAAACCTGCGCGCCTTCTTCCATCGCGCGCGTCAGCAGAAACTGGTCAAAGTCGGAACGCGAAACCATCAACGCCGGCTCGGCGGTCGAAGGCGCGCGTAGTTCTATCTCTTCGCGGTCGCCGTGCAGGCGATAGCCTTTGATGGTGCGCTTAATCATTTCGGCGGGCAGTTCAATCTTCAGCTTCTCGCGCAGCAGTTCGGCGGTCGGCGGGGCGAGCACACCAATGCAGGGATTGTGCTGGCGCGGAAACTGCTTCGGCTCGTGAATGGTGACGCGCAAGTTGATGCCGCGCTCTTTGGCGTTGCGCAGCAGGCGTATCGCCGTGGCCGCGCCGCCGGGGCCGCCGCCGATGATGGCGACGCGCGAGCCGTCGCGCAGGTACAGACCTCTGAGGGGCCGCCGCTCGGAGAGCGAGACGACGGCGCGTGCGCGTTCGATTGCGAGCGCTCCGGCGCGTCCGGCCATGCGCGCCGCCAGTCGCGGATTCAGAGCCGACAACAAGATTCGCTTGTACGATTGGTCGCCGGTGAAGGCCGCGAGCAGCGCGTTTGACAGCAAGGCTCCGGGCTTTCGCGCCCTGCGCTCGGAGCGCAGCACGGCGAAGTAGACGGGCGCGAGCAAAGGGTGCGGAAAGATGCGGTCGTAAATCTCAAAGAGCATGCGCCCGTAAATATTGTCGCGCCCGAAGACGCGATTGCAGCGTCGCCAGAAATGCTTTTCGAAATCGCGCGCCGTGACGCCGTGATTCATCACGCACTCGACGGCGAGTCGCGCCGTCACTAAAGCAGACTCGACGCCGTTCTTCAGGTAGCGCGAATCGGAAGCATCGCCGACGATGCAGAAGCGCTCGCTGTAAGGCAAGCGGGCCGCGCCGAGGGCGACGCGCGGGTGGCAATGGCAATCGAGTTTCCAGTCGGGCGGCAGATAATCGCGCATGTAGGAATCGCGGAGCAGTCGCTCGGTCGTCGCCACGTCAACGTCTTCGCCGATGGCCGTGACGGTGACGTGCTCGCCCTTCGGGATGAGGGCGACGTAGCGTATGTCGGGCTGCTTGAGGACGAAGAAGTGAATCATGTTGTGCAGCCGCTCGCGCTGAAACTCCGCCGAGACGCGCGCCTCTATCACACACGTCTTCCAAGTCGGCGGCGGCACGTAGCCGTAGAGCAGACGTTGAGCCAACTGCGAATTAACGCCGAAGGCTCCGATGATCAAATCGTATTCGATGCGCTCGTCGGAGTTGAGACGAACGGCGGGACGACGCTCAAGCGTGGCTGGCACGTCTATATCGTGGACGTTCTGCGCGATGTATCGCGCGCCGAGTTTGACGGCCTGGTCAAGCAAGAATTGGTCGAAGCTGCGCGCGCCGTCCGGGTGTTCGGCGCTGATGGGACCTGCGCCGCGATAGACGCCGTAAATCTTCTTCGACGGGTCGTTCGAGAGACGCGCGTAGGAGTCTTGATAGTGAACGGCGTAGCCTTCGATTTCGTTGTGGATGATTTCGCGCGGGATGGTCGTGGTCGAGCGTTCTATCTCTTGAATGAGGTTGTGGCCGATGGCTCCGGCGCACATGTTGCAGCCGGGCGCGCCCTTGCGCGCGAAGTTCTTGCCGTCGTAAATGTCCGCGTTGATTTTGAGGCCGAGGGCGCGGGCGCGGCGCAGCAACTCGATGGCGAAGAACGAGCCCGCCGGGCCGCCGCCAACGATGGCGACGCGGCTTCCCGATGTGAGATACGTCGGCTGCGACATCTGACAAACCTCGCTAGCCTGAAACACCAAACGCTACACAAGGATAGGCACGCCCCGGAGCAAAAGCAAGGAGAAGCAAAGCGACGGACGCGGAGACACGGCGACACGGCGAGATGAGACGCAGCGAGGGACAAGGGAAAGAGACGCATTGATTGCCGGAACTGTTTTTCGCCGCGTCGCCTTGGTCTCCGCGTCTCCGCGTCGCCTTGGTCGCTGTGTCGCCGCGTCTCCCCTTTGTGCTGCGCGGAAGAAAGTGGTAGAAGTATGCCTTGACGGCTTGAGAAATAATGGCTCGGGCCAAAGAGTTTTTGGAGAAGAAGCAGATGCGTTTTTTTGTTTCCAGAGCGGCGGCATTGCTTGTCGCGTTGACGCTCCTTGCGGGCGGCGCGGCGGCGCAAGGCAAGAAGAAGAAACGGGCGAAGACGACCAAAGCGGCAGCCGCGAAGACGACTAAAACGAAGCCGCCGGAGCAGCCGTACACGGGCGACCCCGTTCCGCCGCCGCAGCAGCCGGAACAGGGAGACGGCGTGCGCCGCATCACTCCCGCCGAAGCGCATGAAGCCTTCGACAAAGGCGCGGCCATCATCATTGACGTGCGCAACGATCAGGTCTACGAGTCGGGCCACATCAAAGGCGCGATTCTGATTACGCTTAACGACTTCATCGCGCGCATCAAGGATTTGCCGCGCGACAAGATGATTATCACTTACTGCTCTTGACCGTCTGAACACACCAGCGCCGGTGCGGCGCTGATACTCAAGCAGAATGGTTTCGATAATAAAAAAGTGGCGGCCCTGCTCGGCGGCTATCAAGGTTGGGTGAGCGCGGGCCTTCCAACGGTCGCGGGCAATCAACCGCAGTAATAAATGACAAGCGACACGCAGGAAAGAGGTCTTAACTTGTCACTTGTCACTCGCCACTTATCACTGTCTTTCGGAGGTTAGTAAATGCGTTTCCCTGTTTCACTGGCGGCTGTCGTCATCCTCGCGTTGATGGGGCTGGCGGGCTGCAATTCAAAAGACAAAGCGGGCGCGAATAATAGCGCGGCGACAACGCGCACAACGAACGCGACGACGCAGCCGCCCGCGACCGCTTCGAACGACGGCGCGCGGCGCATTACGACCGTCGAATTGAATGAGGCTCTGAATAAGGGCGAGGCGATTGTCGTGGACGTGCGCGGCGACGCGGCCTACAAGCTGGCTCATATCAAGGGCGCGATTATGATTCCGTCAAACGAAGTGGCCAATCATCTGAGCGAACTGCCGCACGATAAGATGATTGTCACTTACTGCTCTTGACCGGCTGAACACACCAGCGCCAGTTCGGCGCTGATACTCAAGCAACACGGATTTGAAAACACAGCGGCCCTGCTCGGCGGCATGCAGGCATGGCAAAACGCTGGCCTCCCGGTCGAGACGGGACAGTAAGACAGTGACGAGTTAAAAGTGACGAGTGACGAGTTAAAGGCGAAATCTTTTAACTCGTCACTCGTTATTTTATTTGCCTGTTGCTCGTCGCTTATCGCTTGTCACTCGTCATCGCGTTTGCTCGTCATTCGTCACTGCGTTTGCTCGTCACTTGCTGCTCGTCACTCGTCACTGCATTTGAGGGATTGGCTCTGTGACCATGACGGGCGCGGGCGTGGCGACTCTGCCGGAAGGGACGCAGAGAACGGGGCAGGGAGCGTTGCGGACGACGCGCTCGATTTCGGGGCCGAGCACGGGAGCGCCGCCGAAGAGCGAAGCGTGAACGCTCGTCCCGATGACGATTAAGTCAACGTCCTTTTCCGTCGCCAGACGAACTACCTCTGCATACGGCCTGCCTTCGACGATGTGCGTGATGGCCGTGCTGCCAGCCTCGGCGGCAAAGCCCGACATCTTCTCCTCGACGTGCTGGCGCAGGCGCGTCAGCGCAGGCACGCCCGATTCGGGAAACAGCTTCGCCATCTCGCCCACGTAATCGCTAATCACGTAGAGAGCATGAAACTCGGCGCCCGTGCGGCGGGCCAGTTCGGCGGCCACCTGCCCTGCGGCATCGACCGACGGGCGAAAGTTTGTCGCCAGCAGCAAGCGGTTCAGGCGTATCTCCGTGTGGCTCTCGCGGTGTTCGACGAAATCCCGCTGCGGCGGGCGAATCGCCAGCACGGGGCATGTGGCTTCGGCGATAATCTCTTCGGCGGTCGAACCCCACAGCGCGCGCGACAGCCCGCGCCGCCCGTGCGTCACGATAGTCACCATGTCAATATCGAAATCGCGGACGGCGCGCGCAATCTCCGGCGCAGGCTCGCCTTCGACAATCACCGGCTCGACTTCCAGGCCGTCTAGCAGCGGGTCGTCGAGCAGGTTACGGACATCGGCGCGCAACTGCTGAAGCCAACGCTGGTCGGGCTCGTCCAGCACATGCTCCGGCAGCGTCATCAAGTTGGCCGGGACGCTGCCGCTCTGCACGCTGAAGAGCACAACGCGGCCCGCGCCCGCGCGCGCAAACGCCGCCGCGTACTTTAGAGCAGCGCGCGCGTGCGGCGTGAAATCGGTCGGGAACAAAATGTTTTTGAATGGATACATGGCTTAAGTGAAAAGGCAAAAGATGATAGGCGACGAGTTCGGCGGAAACCATTTGCTGCTAATACGGCTTCCCCTCGCGTCTCTTCCCTTTCGCCCTTTGCCTTTCATAGTTTTCCCCGGAACGTTAAGACAACTGCGAGCAAGTTTTTCGTCGCTCTCTCCGCTCGTCTGGCGGCTACAGCTTAAAGGACTCTCGTGCCTGCGATGCGGTCGAACTGTTGCGCCAACTTGAAGCGCGCGAGTTGTGTCTGCCGCCGTCTGGCGAGGACGGCCAGTTCGAGCGCGACGCGCTCGCGCAGACGCTTTGACTGCGCGCCCTTCGCCATCTTCTCGACCACGCGCCGCAAACATTCGCCGACGCCCGCGACATACGCTTTCGTCCCCGGGCGACTCTGCAAACGCACCGTGGCGTGAGCATACTCAAAGCGGCGCGTCGCCGGGTCCAGGAACGAAAAGTCGTCTGCCAGTTCCAGCCGCGCCGCGCGAAACAGAGCCGCGAAGTCAGCCTGCGCGCTCAGAGCCGCTCGCTCAACTGCCGCTATCACCTCTCCGCTCGCGCGCAGCAAATCTCTCCACTCAGACTCTTCCGGCGTTAGCGGCTGCGAACCGGCATCATCTTCCGCCGCTTCACTTTCATCTATCAACGAAGCCGCGCCCGCCGTCTCGTCCTCCGCGCCTTCGTAAACATTGATGAGGCCGCCCGGCTCTCTTGAGCGCACGAGCAGGCGCGCGAGCGCGGCTTCGTCTTCGGCGTGTCTTCCGGTCGCGTGGTCTACCTCGCGCACGCGCGGCTCCGCGCCGCCTTCATCCAACATCACTTCCGCTTCATACTCCGCGAGCACGACATGCACGCGCCCGACGAACGCGCGCTGCCGCAAGTAGCGCAACAGCGCCGCCAGATTAACGAAAGCCGTGTCCAGATGTTCATAGACCGGACGAGATTTCGCGTTGCGCTCTGCTTGCATTTTCACTGACGACCCGACCGTTTTCGGCGGAGCATATCAAGGCCACGGTAAAAAGGCAAAAGTTAAAAATCAACAAGACCTTTTGCGCCGCATCACGCAAAAGGTCTTGACTGCTTCCACCGCCGGAAGCAGAGGCCGCGCCTGCCAAACGACAGCCCCGGCGGATAGTTTTCCGTGCGACTCTTCGAGCATCACGCCCTTGACTGCGCGCGGACGACGACTCAGAACCGTGCTTGCCGCCTGTCTAAAGTTAAATCCCCGAACTCATGAAAGAGAAGAGCATCCAAAGTCCGAGGACGATGCCCACGATGCCAAGCGGCCCTTGAATCGGAGCGAGTTTCATCCGCGCCGCTTCGCCGCTGCTGGCCGCGCCCGCATTCTTGTTCAGGGCATACTGCGCTATCAAGCCATAGCCGAGGAGGAAGCCGAGCGCGATGGCGACGAGCAAAGCAACCAACGCCAGCAAAGCTCTGATCGGCACAAACTGGAAGAGCAGCGAGAAGTTTGGCAGAAAGTTGAAGAGCAAGATGACCAACGCCCAGATCATCAGAATAATGCCGATGATGCCTTGAAAAGGCACGAGCTTGGCAATCAAGTCTCTGGCATTCGGTTGATTCTTGATAATCAGCGAGGCTGCCGCCAGCGCTCCGGCGACGATGAGCAATAACGCAAACAGGACTGACATAACGGGGGTTTCTCCTTCGAAAAATGGTAAAGACCTGAAAGTGTGGCCCGACGACTATATTGCAAGAAGTAGTTTTCGCCAAGCATCTTTTGGCGCTGGACGGCGAAAGCCGAGGGCTTTGCGCTTGCGCGAGCGGCGCGCTTTGAGAGACGGCGAAGGCGGTTGCTTTGCCGCGCGTTCCGTGCCAAACTCCGCCCACACAAGCGGGAAGCGAACCAGACCTTTCAAACAAGCGCGCTCTATCTTTTTGAGCCGAACCGCAATTTCAGGAGCGAAGACGTGATTGAAGTCAACAACGTCGTCAAGCGCTACGGCGACAATACCGTCCTTAACCAGGCGACTTTTCAAATTCAGGAAGGACAACTGACGACCATTCTAGGCCCTTCCGGCTGCGGCAAATCAACGATGCTGCGCTGCATGAACCGGCTCGAAAAGTTTGACCGTGGCCGCCTCGTCATCGGCGGCGTGGAAGTCGTCGGCACGGAAGACAAGCAACTCACCGCGGCGGAAGAGAAGGAAGTGACACGCCGTTTGCGCGAGCGCGTCGGCATCATCTTTCAAAACTTCAACCTCTTCCCGCACCTGACCGTCATGGGCAACTGCACGGAAGCCCCCACGACCGTCAAAGGCATGACGCGCCAGGCGGCGGAAGAAACGGCGCGTCAGTATCTCGACAAAGTGGGCTTGAGCGAGAAGATTGATTTCTATCCGGCCCAACTCTCTGGCGGCCAGCAGCAGCGCGTCGCCATCGCCCGCGCCCTTGCGATGGAGCCGGACGTGATTCTCTTTGACGAGCCGACTTCGGCCCTCGACCCGCAGTTGATTAAAGAGGTCGCGCGCATGCTGCGAGCCCTGGACGACCTCGGCAAAACTCTCGTCGTCGTCTCGCACGACATGAACTTCGCCCGCTCCATCTCCGATCAGGTGATTTACTTCGAGGGCGGCCACGCCGTCGAAGCCGGCACCTCGCAGGAAGTCTTCAATCACCCGCAACGCCCCGAAACGCGCGCCTTCATGCAAAGCTTTCAGGAAGACGACGACACGAGCAGAGACGCGGGGACGCGGGGACGCGGAGACGCGGCGATGCCAATCCCCGGCGATGTCGGCACGCATGGCCACTGAAGAGACACGCACAGCCCACAGATAAAAATACATAACGATGAACATCAATCGCTTCTTCCAGGCATCGCCCCGTCGCGCTATCTCCGCGTCACGTTCTTTCACCGCGTCACCGCGTCACCGCGTCACCGCGTCTCGCCCTTTCCGCGTCTCGGCGTCGCTGCTGTTGTTGCTGTTGCTTTTTCAACTCCCAGCCTTTGCTCAATCCGCGCTCGAACGCGTGCGCGGGCGCGGCGAGTTGCGCGTCGGGACGGACGCCACCTACCCGCCTTTTGAGACGGCTGAAGGCGGCGAGTTCACTGGCTTCGACATTGACCTCGCCGTCGCCATCGCGCGCGAGCTTGGCGTTCGCCCCGCCTTCATCAACTCCGGCTTTGACGGCATTTTTCCCGCGCTGCAAAACGGCTCCTTCGATGTCGTGATGTCTTCCGTCACCATCACGCCCGAACGCACAGCCGCGATGCTCTTCACAGACCCTTACTACGATTCGGGCCAACTCATCGCCGTCCGCCGCGACTCTCAGGGCATCGAGTCGCCCGACAATTTGAAGGGCAAGACGGCCGGCGTTCAAATCAACACGACGGCGCAGTACGACCTGGAGAAGCGCGAGGGCGTGACGGTCGCCAAGTACAACACGATAGACCTCGCCCTGCTGGATTTGAAGAACGGGCGCATTGATGCGGTCGTCTCCGATGCGCCCGTTTTAAAGTACATGATCTTCCAGAGCTTTCGTGAGTTGAAGACGGTCGGCAAGCGATTCACTGACGAAAAGTTCGGCATCGCTCTGGCTCGCGGCAGCGAGGATTTGCGCGATGCCATCAACGCCGCCATCAAGAAAATCAGAGAGAGCGGCGAGTATGACCGGATTCATCAGAAGTGGTTTGGCGAAGCCGCCGAGCGCGCAGCCGAACAGGAAGGCAGCCAGCGCAGCGCGAAGGCTTTCGACTTCGAGTTGGTCAAACGCATGCTGCCCGTCTTTCTCGAAGGCGTGAAGATGACGGCCAAGCTCGCCTTCCTCAGCTTGCTGTTCGGCGTGCCCCTCGGATTGCTGCTGGCATTGATGCGCGTGCAGTCGTCGCGTCTCATCGCGGCTCCGGCTGCCGTCTACGTCGAAATCATGCGCGGCACGCCGCTGCTTGTGCAGATACTCTTCATCTACTTTGTGCTGCCTTCGTTCGGCGTCAGTATCTCTGCCTTTTGGAGCGGCATCATCGCCCTGACCTTAAACAGCGCCGCCTACATCGCGGAGATTTTCCGCGCGGGCATTCTCTCGATTGACGCGGGGCAGATGGAGGCCGCGCGCGCGCTCGGCATGACCTACTCGCAGGCGATGCGTCGCATCATTCTGCCGCAGACCTTCCGCCGCGTCGTCCCGCCC
Organism: Blastocatellia bacterium; assembly: GCA_033855775.1. Taxonomy (GTDB): domain Bacteria; phylum Acidobacteriota; class Blastocatellia; order Pyrinomonadales; family Pyrinomonadaceae; genus DASVTR01. Next base: position 32,691 of record JAWVFT010000036.1, read on the forward strand.
CTGACGAACGAAGCCATCGCGCTCTTAAAGGACTCGTCGCTCGTGACCATCATCGGCATCACGGAACTAACGCGCACCGGGCAGGAAGCCGCGAGCCGCTACGCCGCCCCGCTCACCATCTGGCCCGTCGTCGCCATCTTTTATCTACTGCTCACCTTCCCGCTCACGCGCGTCGCGGAATATTTAGAGCGGCGTTGGCGACCCGTCACAAGAGCATGAAAATTCTTGTCATCGGAGCGGGCCGGATGGGCCTCGGCGCGGCTTACGACCTCGCGCACAGCGACGGCGTTGAAGCCGTTACAGTCGCCGATGTTGATATTGAGCGGGCGCGGGCCGTCGTCTCAACCATCGGCGGCGAGAAATTGTCGCCCGCGCAGGTTGATGTCGCGGACCAAGAAAGGGTCGTCGAACTGATGCGCGGCCACGACGCGGCCATCAGTTGCGTCACTTACTTTCACAACCTGCAACTGGCCCGCGCCGCGATTGAAGCGCGCGTTAACTTCTGCGACCTCGGCGGCAACAACGCGGTTGTCGAAGCCGAACTCGCGCTCGATGCCGAAGCGCGCGCGGCGGGCATCAACGTTATTCCTGACTGCGGCCTCGCGCCGGGAATGGTTTCTGTCCTCGTCGCGCACGGGGCGGAACGCTTCGAGCAGTTGGACGAAGTTCACATACGCGTCGGCGGCTTGCCGCAGCAACCGCAACCGCCGCTCGATTACCAGATTGTCTTTTCGGTCGAAGGCTTGATTAACGAATACATCGAACGCTCGCGCGTGGTTCGCCGTGGCGAGATTGTCGAAGTGGATTCGATGACGGAGATTGAGCGGCTGAGCTTTCCCGCGCCTTACGAAGAGATGGAAGCCTTTCATACTTCCGGCGGGGCTTCGACCTTGCCCGACAGTTTTCGCGGGCGCGTCCGCGAGCTTGACTACAAAACCATTCGCTTTCCCGGCCACTGCGAAAAGTTCAAGCTCCTGCTCGACCTCGGCCTCGCGGGCAGCGACGCGATTGAGCTTGAAGGCGCGCGTGTCAGCCCGCGCCGCGTGCTCTGCGAGATGCTTCAAAGGCGCTTGCCTTCCACCGGGCCTGACGTGGTTCTCGTGCGCGTTGAATGCGTCGGCTTGATGAATGGCCGCCGCCAGAGTTTGCGCTACGACATCATCGACCGCTTCGACGAACGCACGGGCCTGAGCGCGATGATGCGGACGACGGCCTTTCCGGCTTCCATCATCGCGCAGATGATGGCGCGCGGGCGAACGCTTTCAAAGGGAGCGATTCCGCAGGAACGTTGTGTTCCACCCGCCGCCTTTGTCGAAGCCCTCGCCGCGCGCGACATCAATCTCAAAGAGAGCCTCCGCGATGCTTGACTGAACTTGCGCTCGCGGCTCTCAGCCAACCGGACAATGCTCAGCCGTGGCTGGCGTCAGCGTAAGCTCCGGGCATGTGCGTCGTCGGGACGAACGGCATTTGCGGGCGGCGACGAATGCGGCTGAAGACGTACAGGTTGAAGAAGTGCATCCCGCCGAGGACGACTAAGACAAGCCCTATTTTCCAGGACAGAGCTTCGATGCCCTCGCGCATGTTCTCTAACTCGTAGCCGAGCTTCAAGGCAAGGCTCACGTATCCGAAGTTGATGAGATAAAAGCCGACGACGAGCAGATGGTTCACAGAGTCGGCCAGCGACTCGTTGCCGCGAAAGACATCAACCAGAAAAACGCGACCGTTCTTGAAGAGAGTTTGCGCCACCCAAACTGTCAGCGCGATGCTGATAGCGAGGTACGTCATGTAAATGATGATTGTGATGTCCATGTCTTCTCCTTCGCTCTTGCGATTCCGAAAGTTGCGGCTGCCGCGCATGTCAAAGCCGTTTCGTGTGACAGCCAACCATCTCGCTATCAATCAACATGCCACTGGCCATAGAAGATGAAAGACAGGCTTTTCGCGACTCTCTTTAAGCGATAGACTGGCAAGCTGCCAAGCGCGCTCTTGAAGTTTCGCAATCTGCTAACGACGGGAACCGGGCTTTCCGCTAACTTGAAGAGGAAACGCCTGCGCTAACTTTTAAGGGGAAACAAAACCGCAATCGCCGGCGTTTGGTTTGAGGAGATAACACGAGATGTCGCCTGCAACTCTTTTTCGCATCTGTAGCATGCTGGTCGTGCCGGGCTGGTTGTTGCTCGTCTTCGCGCCGCGGTGGCGTTGGTCCGCGCGCATCATCGCGGGCGTCCTTATTCCGCTGCTGCTGGCGCTGGTTTATCTCTATCTGGTCGTCGTCCATTTCGGCGAATCCGAGGGCGGCTTCGGCACGCTGGCCGAAGTCGCAAAGCTTTTCCAAAATCCTTACGCGCTGCTGGCGGGCTGGATTCATTACCTCGCGTTCGATTTGTTCGTCGGCAGTTGGGAAGTGCGCGACTCGCAAAGGCTTGGGATTCATCATCTGCTCGTCGTGCCTTGTCTGGCGCTGACGTTTTTGTTCGGGCCAATCGGATTGTTGCTCTATTTCGCGTTGCGATACATCAAGAAACGCGGCCTCGTCGTCAATGAAGAGAGCGCTTGAGTTCATCACAGAGATTTATCGTCGCAGTCCTGCGTTGGCGGCGACGGGCTGGCTGATGCTGGCCGCGACCGCAGTGATGCTCTCTGTCGCGCCCTTCGACGCGCGCACAATCACGGGCATCAACCCCTGGATTAAGCCGCTCAAGTTCACCATCTCGATTACGATTTTCGTCTGGACGCTCGCATGGTTCTTAGACTATCTCGCGCACAGGCGTTGGGCCGTGCGGCTCATCGGTTGGGGCGTCTCTTTCCTCTTCGTCGTAGAGATGTTCTGCGTCATCCTGCAAGCCGCGCGCGGCATGGCCTCGCACTTCAACGTCAAGACGCCGTTCGACGCCGCCGTCTTTAGCACGATGGGCTTGATGATTGTCGTCAACACGGCGCTCGTCCTGCTCACGCTGGTTCTCTTTTTCGCGCGCACGCGCAGCGAACTGCCGCCCGCTTATCTCTGGGGCATTCGCTTAGGGCTGTTGCTCTTCCTGCTGGCAAGCGTCGAAGGCATGGCGATGATTGCTCGCTTCGGCCACACGGTCGGGCAGCCGGACGGCGGGCCGGGGCTGCCCATCGTCAACTGGAGCACGCGCGCCGGAGATTTACGCATCGCGCACTTTCTGGGCTTTCACGCGCTACAGCTTCTCCCGCTCATCGGCTACGGCCTGAGCCGCTGGCGCGCTCGGCTCGCGCCAAGCCGTCAAGTCTCGCTCCTGTTCATCGTCGCCTTGCTTTACGCAACGGTCGGCGTCCTGCTCTTTGAGCAGGCGATGCGCGGTCGCCCGTTCATCAGTCTCGGCAGCTTCATTAGCCTCATCGGCGTTCTTCATTTATAATCCACGCGCCCTTCAAAGGTTCGTACTCCAACAAAACCGTCTTTGCCCTAAACGTTCGAGAGCAGGGAGCAACTCATGAACGCATTGCCCATCATCATCGGCGCGCTCTGCGTGATGGCTATCTCTTACCGTTATTACTCGGCCTTCATCGCGGCCAAAGTCTTAGCCCTGGACGACGCGCGGCCCGTGCCTTCCGAGACGATGCGCGACGGGCATAATTATTATCCGACGAACAAGTGGGTGTTGTTCGGCCATCACTTCGCGGCGATTTCGGGGGCGGGGCCGCTGGTCGGGCCTGTGCTGGCGGCGCAGTTCGGATTCTTGCCGGGGTTGCTGTGGCTTGTCATCGGCGTCTGTTTGGGCGGCGCGGTTCACGACTTTATGATTCTGGTGGCGAGCGTGCGTCGTCGCGGCAAGTCGCTGGCCGAAATCGCCCGCGCGGAAATCAGCCCGCTCTCCGGCCTCGTCGCGGGCATTGCGATTCTCTTCATCGTCGTCATCGCGCTGGCGGGCCTCGGCCTCGTCGTCGTCAACGCTCTGGCCGAATCGCCATGGGGAACGTTCACGGTCGGCTGCACGATTCCGCTCGCGCTCTTGATGGGTCTGTACATGTATCGCATCCGCCCCGGCCATATTGGCGAGGCGAGCGCGGTCGGCGTCGCGCTGTTGCTCCTTGCGGTCTTTCTCGGCGGGCGCGTGGCGGATTCGAGTTGGGCCGCGACGTTCACGTTATCGCGCGGCTCAATCATCCTGCTGATGGCGGCCTACGGCTTCATCGCCTCCGTGCTTCCGGTCTGGATGCTGCTCTGCCCGCGCGACTATCTCTCGTCCTACTTGAAAATCGGCACGGTCGCTTTTCTAATTCTCGGCGTCATCATCGTCCATCCGAATCTGAACATGCCCGCCTTCACAACGTTTGTCGCGGGCGGCGGCCCCGTCATTCCCGGCAAGGTGTACCCGTTCGTCTTCATCACGATTGCGTGCGGGGCCATCAGCGGCTTTCACGCGCTGATTTCTTCGGGGACGACGCCCAAGATGATTATGAAGGAGACTGACACGCGCGTCATCGGCTATGGCGCGATGTTGATGGAAGGCGTGGTCGGCGTGGTCGCCTTGATTGCCGCGACCTCGCTTTTCCCCGGCGACTACTTCGCCATCAACACGCCGCAGAAGACGGACGCGCAAAGGTCTGCCTACGTGCGGATGGTTGACGAGCACAGCGCGGAGAATTTCAACTTGCGACCGCAGGAGATTGACCGTCTCGAAGCGGAGTCGGGCGAGAAGAACTTGCGCGGGCGCACCGGCGGAGCGGTGACGCTCGCGCTCGGCATCGCCAAGATTTTCGACGCCGTGCCGGGCTTGAGCGGCTTCATGAAATACTGGTATCACTTCGCCATCATGTTTGAAGCTCTCTTTATCCTGACGACGATTGACACGGGCACGCGCGTCGCTCGTTTTCTGGTCGGAGAATTTGGCGGACGCTTCTATCGAAAATTCGATGAGCCGAACTGGCTGCCCGGCTCGCTCATCACGACCGCCCTGGTCGTCGCCGGATGGGCGGCCTTCATCTGGTCAGGCTCGATTTCAACCATCTGGCCGATGTTCGGCATCGCCAACCAACTGCTCGCTTCGGTCGCGCTCTGCGTCGCCACGACCATCATCATCAACATGGGCAAAGCGCGCCACGCGTGGGTGACGATTATGCCTTTAACGTTCGTCGCCACGACGACGCTCGTCGCGGGCTGGCAATCCATCACGGACAACTTCTGGCCGCTCGCGCAAAAGCCTGAGACATCTACGCAGGGCTACATCAACGTCGCCTTGACCGCCGTTCTGATGCTCGCGGCTATCGTCGTCCTGCTCGATTCCATACGCCGCTGGATGGGACGCGGCCAGCGTCCGGCGACGGCCACCAGGGCTTCGAGCCTTGCCGAAGCCGGAACGATTTAGGCTTAAAAAAACTGTTGACACGCAGCAGGCAAGTGAATATTATTTGGTTGCTCTGTTCGAGGTTCGGAGCATACGCCTACAGTATGGGAGCAGGCGTAACGTTAGTGAAACGCCATGTGAGAACTCCTTGTCTGCGTTAGGGAGAGGTTAGAGGGTGGAATGGCGAGTCGAATATTTTCGGCTCGCCATTTCATTTAACATCAGCAGTCAAAAACGCCGGGTGATGGATGAGAAAGCGGCTCGCTTTCATTCGTCACCTGGCGTTTTGATTTCCGACCTCTCCTTTCCGGTGTGGACAGTTTGGAGGTAAATCGGCCATAATATCCGCTTTTAGCGCGACTCGGTTTTCGGCTTGTAGAGACAGGCGGCGCGCATGCGCGCGTCCCGGCCTGTCGCTCGCGCGAGAACGAAGGGCCAGTCGCGCCTTGGGCTGGAAATTATCTCGCCACTTTTTTTAACGAACAGAAAGGAATCGCTTAATCGTGGAACTATCGCTGATTTTTGCCGTCAGCCTTCTCTCGCTTGGCTTCGCTCTCTTCCTTCTCGCAAAGGTTGCTGAGCGGCGGTCAACCTCGCGGGGAACGCCTCAATTTTTCGACAACACTATGAAGGACGAAAGCGGGCTTGCGCGCCCGTCGTCAACGCTGGCCCGACGAGCCATGCGCGGCGCGTTGACCGTTGCCGCCACACTCGCCGCCGTCGCCTTCAACGCCTCCGCGTCGTTCGCGCAAACCACGCACGAGGCTGGCGGCGAAGCCAACCTCAAACTGCCTGACCTCTCGACCGTCAACTTCCTCGGCACCGACGGCCACACCTTGCTGCTCGTCGGCCTCGGCGTTTGCGTGCTCGGCTTGTTGTTCGGGTTGGTCATCTACATGCAGTTGAAGAACCTGCCGGTGCATCGCGCGATGCGCGAGATTTCCGAGTTGATTTACGAAACCTGCAAGACCTATCTCATCACGCAGGGCAAGTTTATCCTGATTCTCGAAGCCTTCATCGCCGTCGTCATCATTCTATACTTCGGGTTGCTGCTGAAGTTTGAAGCCCTGCGGGTGATTATCATTCTGCTCTTCAGTCTGGTCGGCATCGCGGGCAGCTACGGCGTGGCTTGGTTCGGCATCCGCGTCAACACGTTCGCCAATTCGCGCACGGCCTTTGCCGGACTCGGCGGCAAGCCGTATCCGATTTACGCGATTCCGCTGCGGGCCGGAATGAGCATCGGCATGATGCTCATCAGCATCGAGCTGCTCATCATGCTCTGCATCCTGCTCTTCATCCCGCGCGATTATGCAGGCCCTTGCTTCATCGGTTTCGCCATCGGCGAATCTCTGGGCGCGGCTGCGCTTCGCATCGCGGGCGGCATCTTCACGAAGATTGCCGACATCGGCTCAGACCTGATGAAGATTGTCTTCAAGATTAAGGAAGACGACGCGCGCAACCCCGGCGTCATCGCCGACTGCACGGGCGACAACGCGGGCGACTCCGTTGGCCCTTCGGCTGACGGCTTCGAGACTTACGGCGTGACGGGCGTGGCCCTCATCACCTTTATCCTGCTCGGCGTGCCGAACCCGACCATTCAAGTGCAACTGCTCGTCTGGCTCTTCGTCATGCGCATCATGATGATTATCGCCAGCGCGCTCTCCTACTTCATCAACGAAGCCGTCGCCAAGGCGCGTTATCAAAACGCCGACGTGATGAACTTCGAGAAACCGCTGACCTCGCTGGTCTGGATTACTTCCATTATCTCGGTCGTGCTCACCTACGTCGTCTCCTACTTCATCGTGCCGACGCTCGGCGGCGACACGACGTTGTGGTGGAAGCTGGCGTCAATCATTTCGTGCGGCACGCTGGCGGGCGCGATTATTCCCGAACTGGTCAAGGTCTTTACCTCGACCGAATCGGGCCACGTCAAAGAGGTCGTCATCTCATCGCGCGAGGGCGGCCCTTCGCTCAACATTCTGTCGGGCCTCGTCGCCGGAAACTTTTCGGGCTACTGGCTCGGCATCAGCATCGTCGCTTTGATGGGCATCGCTTTTCTCATCAGCACGGCGGGCGTCGGCGCGTTGATGGTGTCGGCCACGGTCGCGCCCGTCTTCGCCTTCGGCCTCGTGGCCTTCGGCTTCCTCGGCATGGGGCCGGTGACGATTGCCGTTGACTCTTACGGCCCGGTGACGGACAACGCGCAATCCGTTTACGAGTTGTCGCTCATCGAACAAATCCCCAACGTCGAAGCGGAAATCAAGAAGGACTTCGGCATGGACGTGAACTTCAGCCGCGCCAAGCACCTGCTCGAAGAGAACGACGGCGCGGGCAACACGTTTAAGGCGACGGCCAAGCCCGTGCTCATCGGCACGGCTGTGGTCGGAGCGACGACGATGATTTTCTCTATCATCATGGCCCTGACCAGCGGCTTGCGCGACGCGCAGGCGATTAGCAGTCTCTCGATACTACACGCTCCGTTTGTGCTCGGCTTAATTACGGGCGGGGCCGTCATCTACTGGTTCACGGGCGCGAGCATTCAGGCCGTGACGACCGGAGCCTATCGCGCGGTCGAATTTATCAAGGCCAACATACGGCTTGAGGGCGTCGAAAGGGCTTCGGTCGAAGACAGCAAAAAGGTGGTGCAAATCTGCACGCAGTATGCGCAGAAGGGCATGTTCAATATCTTCCTGACCGTCTTCTTCTCGACGCTGGCCTTCGCCTTCCTAGACCCCTTCTTCTTCATCGGTTATCTCATCTCGATTGCCGTCTTCGGCCTCTATCAAGCGATTTTCATGGCGAACGCTGGCGGAGCCTGGGACAACGCGAAGAAGATTGTCGAGGTCGAACTGAAGCAGAAGAACACGCCGCTGCACGACGCGACCGTCGTCGGCGACACGGTGGGCGACCCGTTCAAAGACACCTCTTCGGTGGCCCTCAATCCGGTCATCAAGTTCACGACGCTCTTCGGATTGCTGGCCGTCGAGTTAGCCGTGAAATTGTCGAACGACACGCGCGACACGTACTCGTGGCTCACGCCTGCTCTGGCCGCCGCCTTCTTCATCATCTCAATGGTCTTCGTCTGGCGCTCGTTCTACGGAATGCGGATTCAGGTGGAAGAGCCTAGAGCGGATGAGTTCAGTTCGGGCGAAGAGGTCGAGCTAACTTAAAACCATGGCGCCGCAAGGTCGTAGATTCTTGAAAGCCAACGACGGCTTCAAGAGTCTACGGCCTCGCGGCCCTTCATCTTCTGTCATTCGAGGTTGAGAAACAGTGAACACTTCATTTGCTAAAGCCGAAACGTTGACGAGCGCTGCGCTGGCTCCGTTGGACTGGGCGCGCGGGCTGGCGTTGGTCGTCGCCTTCAGTCTGTTGACCGCGCTGGCGGCGCAGGTGGCGATTCCGTTGCCGTGGACGCCGGTGCCGATTACGGGGCAGACATTCGCGGTCTTGCTGACGGGCGCGCTGTTGGGTTCGCGCCTCGGCGCGCTGGCGATGCTCGCTTATTTGATTGAGGGCGCGAGCGGCTTGCCGTTCTTCGCAGCCGGTGGCAGCGGCTTGCAACGGCTGCTCTTGAGCCCGACGAGCGGTTATCTGCTCGCTTATCCGGCGGCGGCTTTCATCACGGGGCTACTGGCCGAGCGCGGTTGGGACAGACGCTTTGTGACGGCGGCGGCGGCGATGACTATCGGCTCGCTCGTGATTCTGCTGAGCGGTTGGGCATGGCTCGCGCGCTTCAGCAGCCCCGCGGCGGCGTGGACGTTGGGAGTCGCGCCGTTTCTTTTGGGCGATGTCGTTAAGATTGCGCTGGCGGCTGCCGTGCTGCCGTCTGGATGGGCTTTGTTAAAGCGCAAGTCGTCACGCTGAAAGAGCGGTCAAGCCGCGTTGTTAGTAAGTTGAAGCCCCTGAGTTCCGTGCAGACGGTCAGGGGCTTCGCTGTTGAGCGGAGAGAGGGCGAAGAAGCGATGAGCTACGTTATCAAGGTGCGTTCGCGCGAGCGCGAGCAGTTGGTGGAGTTCACGGCGGAGGTGCAGAGCAAGCTCTCGGAAGCCGGAGCGCGCGAAGGCGTCTGCGTGCTCTTCGTGCAGCACACGACCGCCGCGTTGACCGTCAACGAGAACGCAGACCCGGACGTGCCGCACGATATGCTCCTGGCCTTGCGCAAGCTCGTGCCGCAGCATGGAATGGATTTTCGCCACGGCGAAGAAAACTCCGACGCGCACATCAAGGCCAGCCTCGTCGGCTCAAGCGTCACAATTCCTTTCGCGAACGGCCAATTGCTATTGGGTCGCTGGCAGGGCATCTTCCTCTGCGAGTTTGATGGCGGTCGTGAACGCCAAGTCGTCATGATGCTACAATGAGCGCGAAGCGTTTGAGACGCGAGAGCAGCGACGTTTGCGTCGTTCACAACAAATCGGTTTTCAAGACTGATGTAAGACGGATGACAGCCAGACTCATGAAATGATGCGCGGCAGACAAGCCGGGAGAAATTTCTTGGAGGAGACAGCCAACCCGACAGTTCCGAGTCAGACTTTAGCGCCGGGTGACGCGCCGCGGCTGCGCGTCGGCGGAGAGTTTCGCGGCCTACGGGTGCATAGCCTGCTCGGCGAAGGCTCTATGGGCGCGGCTTATCTGGCGAGCCATCCAATCCTGCAAATGCCGCTCGTCGTCAAAGTCTTCAGGTCAGAGGAAGAGGAAAACATTTTTCGTGAGGCGCACCTCGCCGCGCGCGTCACCTCGCCCAACGTCGTCAGCGTGCTCGACGCCGGATACGAAGCGGGCGTCGCCTTCATCATCCAACGCTACATCGACGGCATTGATCTGGCCGAGCTTGTCAATCACCTGCAACATGCTGAATGGCGTCTGCCCGCCAACATGATTTGCCGTATCATGATCGACGCGGCCAAAGGTCTGCACGCCATTCATCAAGCGGGCGTCATCCACCGCGACGTGAAGCCCGCGAACCTCTTTCTCTGCGGCAGCGGCATCGCGACCGTCGGCGATTTCGGCGTCGCCCTTGACCTCTTGCAGGAAGACCACACGCAACTCGGAGCCGGGACGCCGCGCTTCATGGCGCCCGAACAATGGGAACGAAAAAAGCTCGGACGCTATACGGACATCTACGCGCTCGGCGCGACCGCGCACCTGCTCGCCACTAAAGAATATCCCTTCGAGGACGAGCGGCTTGACGAACTGCGCGAGGCTCACGTTCGTCGCTCGTATCAGCCGCCCATCGCCGACGGGCCAAGTGAAGCCTATCTCTTTTCCGTCATCGAGCGGGCTTTGCGAAAGCGTCCCGAAGAGCGCTTCTCGAACGCGGGCGAACTGGCGCGCGTCCTGAAGGTCGTGGCCGAGCCGCTGCCGCAGATTGTTTGCACGGGCGCGGACGAAGCGCGCATCGGCAGGCTGCGCCTTGAATTGCTTGCCGGCGATTTGGCGGAGCAAGCGGGCGACGTTATCGTCAACGCGGCTAACCAGCAGTTAACGATGCGGCTCGGCGTCGCCAGCGCGCTTCGTCGCGCGGGCGGGCAAGAACTCGAAGACGAAGCCGTCTCGCGCGCTCCGGTGGCGATGGGCGATGTCGTCTGGACTGGCGCCGGACGATTGCGCGCTCGCTTTGTGGCGCATGCTGTGGCGGCGGTCGAAGGCGCCGTCTGTTTGCAGCGCGCCTGCCTGCGCGTGCTCTTGCAGGCGGAAGTCCGCAGGGCGCAGTCCGTGCTTTTTCCAGCGCTCGGAACAGGCGTCGGCGATGTGCCGATGGACCTGGCGGCCAAGCTCATCCTCGAAGCGACGCGCACGTTCGCGGCCCTCCAACCCGCGCACGTCTCCCAAGTCCGCATCGTCCTCTACGACGAGCGCAGCCGCGCGCGCTGGCGCACCGTCATGCATTCGATGTGAACGCGGGGACACGAATCTTTGCCCACAGCAAAGCCACAACAGCGCGCGACCTACGACCGCGTGGCGGCGCATTACGACCGCGCCATCGGCCCGCTCGAACGTCGCTTCCTCTCACGCTTGCGCGCAGAGACGCTGGCCGCATTGCCCTCAAGCAGCCGCATCCTTGAGATTGGCGCAGGCACGGGCTTGAACTTTCCTTACTATCCACAAGCGACCGTCGGCGTCGCCACGGAGTTGAGCCGCGAGATGCTGCGTCAGGCGCAAGCCAAAAGCCGACCGGCAAACGTTCATCTGGCGCAGAACCGCGCGGAGCAGCTTCCCTTTGCAGACTCTTCCTTTGACGCGGCCTGCGCCACCTTGCTCTTCTGCTCGGTCGCCTCGCCCGCTGCGGTCTTCGCGGAGTTGCGCCGCGTCGTCAAGCCCGGCGGCACAATCGCGCTGCTCGAACACGTTCGCCCGCAAGGCTTGTTGGGCTGGCTGTTCGATTTGCTCAACCTGCTGACCGTGCCGCTCTTCGACGACCACTTCAATCGCCGCACAGCCGACACGGCGCGTCGCGCCGGACTCAACATCATAAGCGTCGAGCCGCGCGCCTTCGGCATCATCAATATCATTCGCTGCGAGAATGTAGAGAGCAAGCAAGCGACGAGCGACCATCAACAGAGCGAGACGAAGGGCGGGTTTCGTTGACGAGTCGCCTTGATGACTGCTGACGGGCGAGTCATCTTGAGGCTGATTGAGGCCGACGAATGACAGGCGAGCCGTCGTCCGTCATCTTGACGAACAATCCTGGAGCGACAATGGTTTTTGGTCTGCCGTGCGACTTGTTATATTAGCGTTCGAGTTCGCGCTAATTTTGTTAAGTGATGAAAGCCGTGTGTTGTTGTGATGAGCGAGCGAATCGAGGTTGGCTGTCAGGGCTGGAATTATGAAGACTGGGTGACAGGCCCGGCGGGCGGCGAGAGCATCTTTTACCCGCGCGGCACGCGCTCCGCCGGGATGCTTGAGATTTACGCGCGCGTCTTCTCGACGGTCGAAGTTGATTCGACCTTTTATGCCGTGCCGTCTGCGAAGACGGTTGACGGATGGGCCAGGCGGACGCCGCCGCATTTCACCTTCGCCTTGAAACTCCCGCAGGAGATAACGCACGAGCACGCACTGCGCTTATCTTGCAGGGAAAGGCTCGCGGAGTTTTGCGACCACGCGAGCCTGCTCGGAGACAAGCTGGCGGCTGTGCTCATACAGTTGCCGCCGCAGTTTGAGATGTCGCCGGAGAACGCGCGTGCGCTGCGCGAGTTCCTGCCGCTCTTGCCGTCCGAGATGCGCTTCAGCATAGAGTTTCGCAGCCCGGAATGGTTGGACGAAAGCATGGCTGAGCTTTTAGGGAAACACAATGTCGCGCCCGCGCTCGTCGAAGGACAGTGGCTCGCCCCAGAGCGCGTCCGGCGGATGGCGGAAATCATGGCGGCAGACTTCGCCTACGTGCGCTGGATGGGCGAGCGCGACCTGACACGCTTCGACATCGCGCAGCGACCGCAGGACGAGAACCTTGAAGCGTGGAGCCAACTTCTCGCCAAACTCTCCGAGCGCGTCCCGAAAGTTTTCGCTTACTTCAGCAACTTCTATGAAGGCCACGCGCCGCTGAGCGCCGCCAGGTTGAAACGATTGCTCGGCCAGCCGACGCTTGAGCCGGAAGACCTCGAAGACCAGCCCTCGCTTTTTTAAGTCGCGCTCAGAGCCACGCGCGTGCGCGAGCAGCGCGGCTTTGAGCTTCGTCAAAGAATGCGGAATTTATCTTCAAAGAAATTGAGGAACAAACCTTGAGCCTGACGATTTATTTCCTGCGCCACGGGCAGACCGCTTGCAGCCGCGACAACGTTTTCTGCGGCGCGGGCCTCGACCCAGAACTGACGCCCGAAGGTTTCGAGATGGCGCAGGCTTTCGCCGCCGCTTACGTCGCGGCTTCATGGAACGGCGTCTATGCCAGCCCCTTGCGACGCACGATTACGACCGCTCAACCGCTCTGCGAAGCGTTGGGATTGACGATGAACGTCAGAGACGAGTTGAAGGAGATTGGCTACGGCGAGTGGGAAGGACGGACGACGGAGAGCGTCAATCGTGACTGGCATGACGACTACTTGCGCTGGATGGCCGACCCCGCATGGTTTGCGCCGACCGGCGGCGAGCGCGCAGACCTAATCGCTCATCGGGGCTTGCGCGTCATCGGCGAGATAATGCGCGGCCACGCGGACGGCAACGTTCTGGTCGTTTCGCACAAAGCGACGATTCGGATTATCCTGTGCATCCTGCTCGGCATTGATGTCGGGCGTTTTCGCCAGCGCTTGGCGTGCCCGGTCGCTTCGCTCAGCGTCGTTGAATTTAAAGAGCAGGGGCCGCTCCTGCGCTCGCTCGCCGATTGCTCGTATCTGAGCGAGCAGTTGAGAAATCTGCCGGGAACTTAAGCGGGCGTCGTCAATCAAGTGTTTACTAACTTTTCGTAATAAGCTATTTTGCTTCGTCCCGAAAGGGCGAACGATGAATCGCGCTGGTCCGCGTCAAGCGCAGCGTCGACCGATTTCCCATTGACATCAGGAGAATACCGAATGAACTATCCGTTGCAACTCTCTTTCAAGCTGATGGCTATCGCGCAGCAACTCTCTTTGCGCGACACAAGCGGCCAATTGATTTTTTATGTGAAGCAGAAAGCCTTCAAGCTGAAGGAGGCCGTCACGGTCTTTGCCGACGCCGAACAGCAACAACCGCTCTTCTATATCAACGCCAACAAGATTCTGGATTTTTCCGCCAACTACCAGTTCACAGACCGCAACGGCGCGCTCCTCGGCTCCGTCCGTCGTCAGGGCATGCGCTCAATCTGGCGTGCCAGCTACGACATCTACGACGAGCGCAACAATCATGTGATGTCCGTCAAGGAAGAGAAGCCCTGGTCGAAAGTCTTCGATGCGCTGCTCGGCGAAGTCCCGCTCGTCGGGATGTTCACGGGCTTCTTCTTTCACCCGTCCTATCTCGTCTCCGCCACCAACGGGCAACCCATCATGCGCCTGCAAAAACAGCGCGCCTTCTTCGAGGGCAAGTTCACTATCGAACAACTGGCGCAGCTTCCGCCCGTTGACGAGACGCGGACGCTGCTCGCTCTGATTATGATGGTGCTGCTCGAACGCGCGCGTGGCTAAAGGCTGTCGCCCGGTTCTTTGGCGGGAGCGTTGGCGGCGGCGTTGAGCCGCTTCATGATGGCGGCGAATCTTTCGACTTCATCGCGCGTGCGCTCCATCGTCCGGCGGCTGTCGAGATAAGCGTTCCAGTGTGGCGTTTTGGTGAGGGCTTTGGTCGTGTCTTCGTCGAGGGCTTGAGCCATCAAGGCGATGAGGTCGCTGATGATGCTCGTGTGCTCCAACAGATTTTGGATTATCGAGTAGGCGAGCCGCGCCTGCTCGAAGTCCAAATCGCGCGGCGCATCATCAGCAACGTCGTCATCATCCATGCCAGCTTGCTCGCTCATCCGGGTTGCTCCACAGGGCTCGCCGCTCCGGCAAACCAACTGCCGCGCACGAAGGGCAACTCTGTGACGAAGGCCGCGCGCTCGTTTGTTTCGTCAGAGAGGACGCGCACCTCCGTGCCGGGCGCGAGGTAATCGTACTTGATGTATGCGAGCGCGATTGCTTTGTTCAGGCGCGGCGAAACGGCGGTCGAGGTCAGGCGGCCAATCTCTTTGCCGTCCAAGGTTCTCACTTTCGCCACGCGGGTAGCTTCCCCTTCGTCTGCGAACGCGAGTCCGGCGAGCCGCTTCGCCACATGCCCGCGCCAGTGTATGCGCGCGATAATCTCCTGCCCGATGTAGCAGCCTTTCGTGTAGCTGACGGCCTCTCCCTCAAGCCCTGTTTCCAGCACGACGTTGCTATCGTCCATGTCAACGCCGTAGCGCGGCAGCCCCGCTTCGATGCGCAACGTTTCGAGCGCGGTCTGACCGACGGGGCGCGCGCCCGCCGCCATCAAAGCTTCAAAGAGCGACGCCGCTTGCTCTGCGCCGACGAACAGGTCGAAGCCGTCCTCGCCCGTGTGAGACGCGCGAATCAGGCTGACGGGCTGTTCGTTCCAAAGCTCAGACCGGACGCGACCGCGCTCGACCTTTGACGCCTCCGCGCCGAGCGTCGCCGCGATAATCCCGGCGGCCCGCGCTCCCTGCACGGAGAGCGCGGATAGCTCCTCTGTCATCTCCGCGACGCGAAAATCTCCGGCCAGAGTAAAGCGTTCGAGCGTCTTGAAGACGCGCGTGGCCGTCGCCGCTTCCGTCTCGAACAGGAAGCCGTCGGCGCGATGCATGACGCGCGCGGCGGCCAGCAGACGCCCCTGCGCGTTGGGGAAAGCGACCGTCATCCAACTGCCTTCGGCCAGAGCCTTGACATCGTTGGTGACGAGGCCGTTTAAGAACTGCACGGCCTCCGCGCCGCCGACGTTGATGCGCCCGCGCGCAGACAAGTCAAGCAGCCCCGCGCCGTCTTCGCGCACGCTTCGATACTCCGCCGCCGCGTCGCCGTAAGACGCGGGCAGCAGCCAGTTGTTGCGCTCAAACATCGTCGCGCCGAGCCGCCTGTGTAGCTCATCGAGCGGCGAGCGACGCGCCGCGATTTGTTCTACTGCTTCACTCATCACTACTACTGCCGCCGCTACTTGAGCTTTTCCAATTCCGCGCGGAGGCTGGCGTAGTCCTTCGCGTCTCCGGCTTTGAAATCCAGATTGCTGTAGCGCACGACGCCTTCTTTGTCTATGAGAAAGATGGTGCGCTTGTTGAAGCCGACATCCTCCATGTAGCTGCCGTAGAGGCGCGCGACCTTGTGGTCGTGGTCGGAGAGCAAGGGGAATTGCAGCTTATGAAACTTGGCCCACTCGTGATGCGAGAAAACGTAGTCGCCGCTGATGCCGAGCACCTGCGCGTTGAGCTTCGACAGTTCCGCAAACGTGTCGCGCAGCGTGCAGACTTCCTTCGTGCAGCCGCCAGACCAGTCAGCCGGATAGAAAGCGAGGATGACGTTCTTGCCGCGCTGCGCCGCGAGCGAGAGACGTTCTTCGGGCTTGAAGAAGATTTTTTCCTGCGTCGCGTACGGCAGGCTGAAGTCCGGCGCGGCCTGCCCGACTTTCGGAGCCGCGCTGGCATCCGCGCTCGCCGCCTTTTCGTTACCGTTCGTCCCGGCGATAGCCTTTTGCTGCGCCGTCGTGCGGCTCAACGAACCGCTCAAGCCAATCCATGCCGCGATGAGACAAACGCCAAGCCCGCCCGCGAGCACAAACGTGCGCGTTGTCTGCCCCTTGCTATTTAAAAATCCAAACATCTCTTCACCTCTCTTGCGCCGCAGGGCGACGCTTTTCTCCAACCACGCCGGCGCGTCTTAAAGCGCGCGCTATGCTCCGGTAGTCCTGCAACTGCGCCGCCTCACGACGATGCGAGGCGAGCACCTGCGGACTCGGATGATAAACCGGAACGAGCCAGCGCCCGTTCCATTGATAGATTTGTCCGGCTGCTGC
>JAWVFT010000037.1:0-87322 GCA_033855775.1 Blastocatellia bacterium
TCAAGTTCCATTCGATTCTGTGCTGTCCAACTACTTGATCTTCCCCTAATAATCCGCGCCAAATGCACGCCTTCGCTGTCAAACTCATAAATTGCAGGCTCTTTCAGTCTCCCGTCCTCTTCCTCATAATCATAGGCATAAAGTCGTCCAGTCTCTGTAGAGGCTAGCCATTGACGGCCCAAATTGGTTGTCGCTCGAGAGACGCCGCTGCGAATCTGGCCGCGCAACGTATCCTGTTTTTTATTGGCCTCCGGCATTAATCTCTCTTGCACAAACCAAACAGACCCGCCGATTGCGGCTGCGAACAAGACCCCTGGAATCATCAATCTGTAGATGCTTTGCCCGCAAGCCCACCAAGCTACTGCTTCGCTTCGCCGGGCCATTAGCGCGTACGACGCAAGGATTGCTATCAGCAGACTGGCGGGTGCTAGTTGCACTACGACTAGCGGAAGCAGGAAGAGCAGATATCTTAAGACCATCCCTGCCCCGGAGGCGGTCGCAGCAATGAAACGCCATAGCTCGAAAATGGTGAAAATCTGAAAGATTGCGACCAGCGAGATGAGCGCGGCCATGAAACTGAGGATCAACGAGCGCAGAACGCTTGAGTCAAGTAAACTGGGAAAGCTCAACAGTCGGGTTCCAGCATCTTTTTGGTGATGTTGCTTGCTTTTCAAAATCACTTCACTATGGTTGGAATTAGTATTATCGGACCCGGCCCGATCTTTCAGCCGTCTCCAGATAAAAAGCGGTCTATGATTAAGGCGCAACATCAATAACGCGCAGCCAACCACGGAGAGGGTTGCCAGCCATGTCCCCATCAAGACCGGAAGCGTCCCGGCGCGAGCCAACTGTTCCCCGCCCAGCGCGAGCAGGTAATAAGCAATCATCAGGAACAGCGAAAGCACAACGCCTAAACCGCGACCGCCTTTTCGCACACGCAAACCCACGGCGGCTCCCAGCAGGCTGAAGATTAAAGGCGTCAACCCGAACGTCAGTCTTTTATGCCAAAGGGTTAGAGCTTCGCGCTTCTTGGCCCCCGATTGTGTCTCAACATACGCGCCTAAATCGCTCAAGCTCATCTCTTCCGGGTCAACCTGCTCTCGCCGCAGGCGATCCAGCAGAGCCTTTCGCCCTGTCTCTAGTTGCACTCTGACCTGCACCAGCCTCTCCGTCACGTAAGAGGCTTCGCCATTGACGCTTAAAGGCGGCAAAGTGGTGATGGCCGCATCGCTGAGCACCAGTTCCGAACGCTCCGCTGCCGTGTCAATGCGCCCCGAGCGCGCCGTCACCAACTGTGTGCTACCGTCTTTCGTCTGCGAATAAAGAAAGACACGATCCCAGACCCCTTGCTCTTTATCGCCGTCCCGCACATAGATGACGAAGCCCGGAATATCCGTCGTGAAAGAGCGCGGCTCGACAGGAGAATCCAGTTTATAGATAGCTGCTCGTAAGGTCGCTTGCTTCCAGATGCGCGCCGCTTGTGGCGCCAGTTGCAGATTCAGATAGAGGGTTCCGGCGGTTAAAAGCAGGCCCAGCAAAAGCGCAGGCCAGATGATTCTCCAAGCGCCTATGCCAGCCGCGCGCATCGCTACCAGTTCGCTGTCGCTGCCCATGCGACTGAACCCTATGACAGTCCCCGCCAGCGTGGCCATAGGCAAGGCGAAGACCAGCACGTTCGGCAGCAAAGCCGCCAGCACGTCTAACACAAGGCCCAGCGGAACGCGCGTCGAGACCAGCAATTCCGTGATGCGCGTGGCTTGCTGCGCCAGCAAAATCGCCGCCAGCAACAAGGCTGAGAGCAAAAGGTACGGCAGAATCGCGCCCCAAATATATCTTTCGACTAATCTGCCGCCGAGCCGCATAAACGCCTCAAAAGACTGCCTTCGCCGTTTAACTATTTTTTTTCAGCGTCATCCGGCGCGCTAAGGCTTCAAACCAGAGTGGCATGGACACGCGGACTGCGTTCGAGCGCATGCCCGATTAGCTTCCGTGTCAGTTGAGCTATCTCATCTAAGCTGGCGCGCTCAAAGGGCGCAGCCTTCAGACTGTAATCGAGCGGTGATAGTCGCAGCATCTTGTGTATCTGCGCGCGAGACGGCCCGCCCAGGACCATTCCCAGTTGATGGCTGCAAACCTTACAACGCATCTTGAACTCTGCGTTCAGGTAGCTCTGCTCCGCTTCATTGAAGACTCTGCCACACTCCGCGCAGCGGCGCAGCTCAGGCATAAAGCCCGCCAGCTTGAGCGTCCAGACTTCGAAATAACGCAGCAGCGGGTTCAAATCCGCTGCCCCCTGCGGGACTGCTTCTAAAGTCGCCCGAACCATCCTAAACAGTTTTTCGTTCGGCTCATGCGGCGGCGCGAACTCCAACACCAACTCGCTCAGGTACGAGAGAGCCGCGACGGTTTCCGCGCGCTCCGAAAGCTTAAAATAGGAGCGCTGTATCTCCGTCTGCCGCAAGGTGACCAGCTCGCGCCCCTCTTTTTCATAGTAGCTCAAATCGAGCAACGTGAAAGGCTCCAAGCCCGCGCCGAATTTGCTTTTCAAACGTCTGGCCCCTTTAGCCACTGCGCGCACAACGCCCGCGCTTCTGGTCAGACAGACGACAATCTTGTCCGCCTCTGCCAGCGGATAAACCCTCAGCACGACCGCTTCTGTTTCGACCAGACCCATCAAAAAAATTTCCCGTCGCTCTGAAGACGAGCCTTTGACCACTCCCAAATTTGAAAAGCTCAAACCTGAAAGCTTAAGAGCTTATCGGACGCGACTCTTCCTGCGCTGTCTTCCACATTGTCTTGAGGCTAAAAGGGGAAAAAGTACAGGAGCCATGCCAGGGCCAGACCGATGCCTATAAACTCTGCGAATATTTTAAGGCCGTAAAGCAAACGCTCACGCACGCTATTGCGCGCCACCACTCCAAAGACCGTGGCGACCAGGACGGCGAACAATATCATCACCAGCAAGTGCTTCAAGGCTTCCTCCCGACCGCTATGTCAAAGGCGTCCAGCATCCCCAAGTAATTCAAAAGGCCCGCCACCAGCAAAAACGTGTTGCCGTATTCGAAGGTCTCTAACTTCGCCTGCTCTACAAATCCTGTGTTCGTCACCCAGCAGACCAGATACAGCAACCCTGCGCCCAAGTTGGCAATCATCGGCGGAACTTGCAGCAGCGGGGACCATCCGCTGACGCCCTGGCTATCGCCTATCGGAAAGAGGTGGCCGCCGAAGGCCAGGCCTATGATGAACATGGCCATCACAGCCCCGCCGATTAACAGGCCGCGTCCCCAACGTCCCTGCGCAACATGGCCCGCGCCAGGGACAAACCAGCCAAGCAAGCCTATCAGCCAGGCCCCGCCCGGAACCGTCTCCGTCAGGGCAGTCTCACTTCTCTTCTCTCTCAAGCTCAAATCTTCCTCCCAAGGGTCTTCTCCAAAATTAACGCTCGTTGCGCCCCGTGTAGCCCTCTCTGGCTCCCACTTCATAGCCGCCCGGCAAGACCAGCACGCGCACGCGTCGCCACTGTCCGGCGCCGACGGGCGTCGTCGGCTTATAAGTAATAATGTACTGTGCGCGTAACTCTTCCGCAATCGCCCTGTAGGCAATAGCCAAATCTTCATCCTTCAAAGGAAGGAACAGACGCCCGCCAGTCTGTGTGGCCAGCGCAGCCAGTTGCTTCTCTGAATTATTGATTAAGGCCAGAAAGCGTCCCACCTGCTTAGGGTCGTAGCCGCGCAGCAAGGTCTGCGTCACACGCCCGCCGGCGCGTCTCTGAATCATCTCCCGCAGCATCCCCGTTAAACTGACCACGTAGACGCTCGCGTCCGCGCGCCGTATGGCATTGAGCGCGTCCGTGTACCCTGCCCTTCTGCGCTCAGCCGTGTCAATGCCATCCGTCAGCAGAATAATTATCCTTCGCCCTTCCACCTTACGCAACTGCTCATCCGCTGCCAGGTACAAGCCATCGTAGAAGGTCGTGCTCTCGCCCGGATGATAACGCCAGTCCAGAGCCTTCTCCAGCGCCGCTTGATTGGTCGCAGCCGTCCAGTCCTGCAACAACTCTACCTTATCCGCAAACTGCATCAGGCAAACTTTATCCGCCGGCAGCAACCCTTCTATAAAGCCTTTGCCGGCCTCGCGTATAAAACGCATCTCTTGAAAGACGCTGCCCGAAGCATCCAACAGCAAGACTATGTTGGCCGCCACACGCTGGCGATTGAAGCTACTAATCTGCTGCCGCACGCCTTCGTCGTAGACTATAAAATCATCGCGGTTCAGCCCGTTGATGCTCGTCCCGGACCAATCACGCACAGAGACAGGCAGCAACACCTCGTCCGTGCGCACACGAATCACATCGTCCGCCTCCGTGGACTGGCCAGCCTCGCCTTGATTCACCTCAGGCGTCTGCGACCTGCGCCCGCTCTGCCCACAGACTTCCGCGCGCCAGACAAACTGGCAGCAAAACAGAGCCAGCAGTCCAGACAACGCTGCCTTCAATTTCCAACGACGAAAGATCATCTGTTCTATGCTGAGATGCTTTGCTTTAATTGTCTAACTTTAATCGCCTAATGATAGCCATCCCGGAAAAAGCCTTCCGCGAAAGTAGCTGTTAAAGCGTTTGGCACAAGAGTAACGGCTTGCCTGAAGCACACTATCTTGACTCCCTTTGGGCTTTGCAGGGAAAGGGCGCAACAAGCACAACATAGTGTAGGTCAATCTTTGTCTGTGTCCATATATCCACGTGAAATTGACTTCCTGCAAAGCTCTCACTCTTGAGCCTAACGTTATCGGACGCACGGAGCAATGTGGGCCAACTCAAATACACATAGCGAACCTCTCATCTTTTGTGCGCGCTCGTCCCGGCTGGAAAAACTTTTGACGACTGCTTAGTTGTTTGCGGCTTCCCTACGCGTTGGCCGCTCGCCGGAGAAGAGCCGGAAAATCCGACGGCACACAGTTTCCCCAAAGCCCTTCGGCGCAGGAGCTTTGAAAGTCTAGGCTTTTACGCCTCAAGCATCTTCCAAGCCATCCAAACTGATTGCCGAGGTCACTTCATAATAGCCTGCGCCGGAGCAAGGGCGGCACAAGATTTCCCCAAGCTGCCCAAGCTCTTCCCGCCCGTCGTTGATGCCTTCGCCACAACGCTCGCAGGTGACGCGCGCGCGCGGCTTGCCCGGCGCGTCCATCAAGCCGTACTTGACAGAGACTCTAGCGGCTTTGAATAACTCCCGGTCGGTCGCTTCCCTGTAGGCGCGAAACTGCCGCTCCTTTTTATCCGCAATCGTGGGATAGCGCGCGTCCGCCAGCACCCGCGATTCGTCCAGGGCGACAAGGCGCACGGACTGCCCCGTCTCCGTGTTTAGAAAGCTGGCCGCAACCTTGCCATAGTCCAGATACTTCAGGCTTCTTTTGCCCAGACGCGCGCCCGTCACAGCCCCGACCGCATCGGCCATGCAGCGGTCTATCTCGACCCAGACAATCAGTTTTTTTCTGTCCGCCCCGCGCGGTTCTGCTATGCCTATCAGGCGACAACCGAGCAGGGCCATGCGCACGCCGAGCAATTGCCCTGCGCAGAGATGCCCGTGCAAACGCCCGCACTCTTCCAGTAATTCATCGACGGATTGCAAAGCTTCTGCCTTCTCCCAAATCTTAATAAAGCAGAAACGGCTCGCGCGCTCTTTTGAACGCAGCCAAGCCTTCCTGCCAACCTTCCTGAATCTGCCCTAAACTCTCCCCGCGCTCTATGGACTCGCGCAGCCTTGCGGTTCCGGCTATCACGTCAAAAGGATTTTTATCGTAGACGTACTCATACGGCGGCTCTTTCCACTTGAACTCTTCCGCGTAGAGGTCGCGCGCTATCTTGACCGCGGCCACTCCCGCTATGACAGGCTCAAAGTCTTCACGCGACGTGACGTGTAGCTGCGCCCCGCCGCAAGTCTCCTTCCAATGCTTCTGGAATGTCGGTTGAAAACCGCAGGCGCGAAAGTAGACGCCCGGCAAGCCGAGGCCGTTCAATTTTCCGGCGTAAACCTCCGCCTCTATGTAAGGCGCGCCGATGAGTTCAAAGGGGCGAGTCGTCCCGCGTCCTTCGGACATCTGCGTCCCTTCCAGATGAACCGTTCCCGGAAAGACCGTCGCGGAATCCAGCGTGGGCATGTTGGGCGAAGGCAAGACCCACGGCGCGCCTGTCTCGTCGTGCCACATGCCGCGCTCCCATCCGTCCATCTTGATGACTTCCAACTCGCAATCTATTTTGAAATGGCCCTTGAACATCAAGGCCAGCTCGCAGACGGTCATGCCGTGGCGCGTCGGCAGCGGAAACTGGCCGACGAAGGAGGCGTACTCCGGCTCCAACATCGTTCCGGCGATGCTCTGGCCGTTGATTGGATTCGGGCGGTCGCAGACGACGACGCGCTTGCGATATTTCTCAGCCGCGCGCATGCAGTTGGCCAGCGTGTAGATGAAGGTGTAGATACGACAGCCTACATCCTGCATGTCGAAGACCAGCGCGTCCACGTCCTTGAGCATCTCTTCGGTAGGCTCGCGCGTCTCGCTGTACAGAGAATAAATCGGAATCCCCGTCACGCGGTCAAAGGCGTGCGCCGTCTCGACCATGTTGTCCTGCACGTCTCCGCGAATCCCGTGCTGCGGGCCGAACAGGGCCGTCAGGTTTATGTCGCGCCGCTCGTGCAGCAAATCTGCGGCGTGCCTGTACTCTCCATTGACGGACGACTGATTGCAGATTAAGCCGACGCGCGCGCCGCGCAAAGGTTCGCCCGCGCCCTCCAGCAGTTTCTCCAAACCCAATACTGTCCTCATCTTTTTCCTTCTCAACAGCCTTCAACTGTAACAACAAGTCGCAGGCTCTAAAACTTTAAACTCACAGAGCTTAACCTAACCGCACAGAACCGAGCCGCCGTTCACATTCAAGACTTCGCCGGTCAGGTGTCTGGCCCACTCGCTACAGAGAAAGACAATCGGCAGAGCTATGTCGTCCGCGCTGGCGATGCGCCCCAGCGGAATCCCGCGCTCGATTGCGGCCTTCTTTTCGGGGTTCGCAAAGACGCCCGTGTTCATCTCTGTTTCGACCCAACCGGGAGCGACCGCGTTGACGTTAATCTGGTGCGCGGCCAGTTCAGAGGCCAGCGATTTGGTGAAAGAGATTTGCCCGCCCTTTGAGGCTGCGTAATTCGAGTAGCCTGCTTCGCCGCGCTGCCCCGCGGTCGAACTGACGATGACGATGCGCCCGCCGCCCTGCCGCTTCATCTGCGGCACAGCCGCACGGCAGACCGCCCAAGTCCCCTTCAAGTTAATATCTATGACGCGATCCCATAGCTCTTCGCTCAAGGATTCGACGGGCGCGCCGTCCCATACGCCAGCGTTGCAGACCAAAAAATCAAGGCGACCGAAGGCTTCGATTGTGCCCCGCGTCAAGGCTTCAGCCTCCGCAGTTTGCGACACGTCCGCCTTCAAGGCCATGGCACGGACGCCGTGCTTCTTTGCCGCCGCGACCGTCTCCAAAGCGTTTGCTTCGTCCCGAAAATAATTGACCACAACGTCCGCCCCTTGCTCCGCCAGCCGCTCGCACGTCGCACGCCCAATCCCACGCGACCCGCCCGTCACAAGGGCCACGCGCCCCTTCAATTGCATGCCATTCATGCTCATAATAATCCGCTGCTCTCTTTCCACTTTTAATCAGACTAAAGTTTTTGTCGCCGCTCACATCTAAGACGTTATCGGACTCCGCGCTATCGACAGGGCTAAAGGGATGTTCAAGTGAACTCTTTATCCTTCCCGCGCTAAAGCATTCGCGGGCGACTGTTCCGTCGCAGCATACGAGCGCGCGGACTCCATAAAGCGAGCGAAGAGATTTGTGGAGAAAGGGTCGCGCTCCCAGGCGATTTCCGGATGCCATTGAACCGCGAGCGCGAAACGCTCTGCGCGCGGGTCTTCCAGGGCTTCGACCAACCCGTCCGCAGTCCAGGCGGTCGCCACCAGGTTTCGCCCGACCGTCGCTATCGCTTGATGATGATGACTGTTGACGAGCGCGCTCTCGCTTCCGGCCACGCCCGCCAGCAGGCTGCCTTCGAGCAGGCGCACACGATGCGATTGCCTGTCGCGCGGCGTTCCCTGCTGGTGCTTGATGGCCTCCGGCATCTGGCTCTCTATGTCCTGAATCAGAGTCCCGCCGCGCGCGACGTTCAAGACCTGCATCCCGAAGCAGATGGCGAAGAGCGGCATCGCGCGTCGCTCTATCTCTTCAAGGACGAGCAGGTCCGTCGCGTCCTTCAACGGTTGCACGGAGCCTAAGCGCGGATGCGGCTCTTGATTGTAGCGCAGAGGGTCTACGTCCGAATCGCTGCCCGGCAAGAGCACGCCGTCCAGCTGCTCCATCACTGCTTCTATGTATCCGCCGTCTGGAATCAGGCTCAGGTGAACGGGCGCGCCGCCCGCCGCCGCCACAGCCTCGCTGTAATAACGCGAAAGATAAAAGCGGTCTGTCTCAAGTTCAAGGCGCATCGTGATGCCTATGCGCGGTCGCGTCTCTCTCATTTCGGTTGCGTCGCCTTTCCGTTTGAGCCGGCGGCCCTCGCCGCTGGCGGCCATCGCTGCTTCGCTGTCATCATAACGCAAAAAGCCCCGCGCGCTTAGCCGACTCTTCGCGCCTCGGTCATTTGACAAGGCTTTGATTCCACTTTCCCGACGAGGCGGCTTGACTTACCTTTGAGCCTGTTTCTATAGTGCTCTGTTATCAACATGAAGACGACAGAAGCAAACAGAGTTCGCAGCACGACTGTGCTGCTCGTCCGCCGCGACGAGCGCGTCGCCCTCGCGGGCGACGGGCAGGTCACGCTCGGCGACACGGTGATGAAATCCAACGCGCGCAAGGTGCGTCGGCTCTACAACGACAAGATTTTGGCGGGCTTCGCGGGCGCGACCGCCGACGCCTTTTCGCTCCTGACAAGATTTGAAGGCAAGCTCGAACAGTATCACGGCAATCTTGAGCGCGCCGCCATCGAACTCAGCAAAGACTGGCGCACGGACAAGATGCTGCGCCACCTGGAAGCCTTGCTCGTCGTCGCCGACGACAAGACCTCTTTCCTGCTCTCCGGCAACGGCGACGTGATTGCCCCGGACGACGGCGTGCTGGCCATCGGCTCCGGCGGAGCTTACGCCCTCGCCGCCGCCCGCGCCCTCTTGAAACATACGGAACTGCCCGCGCGCGAAATCGCCGTCGAAGCCCTGCGCGTCGCGGGCGAGATTTGTATCTACACCAATAACAATATTATCGTCGAAGAAATTTGAACGACAGGATTGGGGCCGAAGGTCTGGAATTGATTTTCCTAACCCCTGACACCCAACCCCCAACCCCTTTTTATGGTTATCTATCTCTCAGGTGAAACGGAAGAAGAAGCGCGGCTCGACGAGATGACGCCGCGTCAAATCGTGACCGAGTTGGACAAGCACGTCGTCGGGCAGACGGCAGCCAAGCGCGCCGTCGCTATCGCGCTTCGCAATCGCGTCCGCAGGCAAAAGCTCGAACCGGAGATGGCTGCCGACGTGATGCCCAAAAACATCATCATGATTGGCTCGACCGGCGTCGGCAAGACGGAGATAGCGCGTCGTCTGGCGCGCATGTCCAGTTCGCCTTTCCTCAAGGTCGAAGCCTCCAAGTTTACGGAAGTCGGCTACGTCGGGCGCGATGTCGAGAGCATGATACGCGACCTGACCGAGATTGCCGTCGAGATGACGCGCGAAGAAAAGATAGAAGAGATAGCGGACAAAGCCGAACTCAATGTCGAAGAGCGCATTCTTGATTTGCTCTTGCCGCCGCCCAAGTCCGCTCTCTCAACAGGCTTCTTCGACTTCGACGAAAGCGAAGCTCAAGAGACAACCGAAGCCGCGCCCGAAGTGGCCGCCCCTGCTGGCCGCGATGATAACTTCACACGGACGCGCGAGAAGCTTAGAGCGCAACTGCGCGACGGCAAGCTCGACAATCGTTTGGTCGAAATAGAAGTCCGCGAGAAGAGTTTCCCGACCATCGAGTTGGCCGGCCCGCAGGGCATCGAAGAGATGGGCATCAACATGAAAGACATGCTCGGCAATCTCTTTCAAGGACGCACCAAGCGGCGCAAGATGCGCGTCGATGAGGCCATGGAATACTTGATGCAGGAAGAGGAAGAGCGGCTCATAGATATGGACACCGTGGCGCGCTCCGCCCTCGAACGCGTCGAATCTTCCGGCATTATTTTTCTGGACGAACTGGACAAAATCGCCGGTCGTGAGACGGGCCACGGGCCGGACGTTTCGCGCGAAGGCGTGCAACGCGACATCCTGCCGATTGTCGAAGGCACCACCGTCAACACGCGCTACGGCATGGTCAGAACAGATCACATTTTGTTCATCGCCGCGGGAGCTTTTCATGTCTCCAAGCCTTCGGATTTGATCCCGGAATTGCAGGGCCGTTTTCCCATTCGCGTCGAGTTGGAATCGCTGACCATTGAGGATTTCAAGCGCATTCTCACCGAGCCGAAAAACGCGCTCATTAAGCAATATCGCGCCCTGATGGAGACCGAAGGCGTCGAACTTGATTTCACCGCCGACGCGATTGACTCAATCGCCAACTTCGCCGCGCGCGTCAACGAGAACACGGAAGACATTGGAGCGCGCCGCCTGCACACCATCATGGAAAAGCTGCTCGACGAAATCAGCTTCGAAGGGCCTGATCTGGAACCCAAGCAGCAGCGCATTGATGCTGCGTATGTCGAACGCATGCTCGCGGAGACCGTCAAAGATCAAGACCTGAGTCGTTACATCCTGTGATTAAACATTCGGCTTTCGGCACACACTTCCGTCATCCCGCGGCTGCGGCAGAGAGCGCGCCAAACGGTCGCAGGCCGCGCCCTTTTTTTAACTTCAAAGCTCTGCCCATCTTGCTCCTGCTGTGCGCCTTTGCCCCGCTGGCCGGATGCGGCAAGCGACGACCGCCACAGCCTCCGCTCGAAAGCGTCCCGCAACGCACCGAACTGCTCTCCGGCGCGCAACGCGGCAATCAAGTGGTCTTGAGTTGGCCCGCGCCCTTGCGCAACGCTTCCTCCGGCAGCGTCCAGAGCATACGCCGTATAGACATCTATCGCCTCGCCGAGAAACCGACCGCTCCGCTGCCCCTCACCGAAGAGGAGTTCGCCACACGCTCGACGCTCATCGGCTCCGTTCCTTTTGAAACCATCAGCACCGATGACGAGACCATCAACTATATCGACACGCTTGAATTGGCCGGCGAGCCGACGCGCCTGCGCTACGCGCTGCGCTACGTCAATGCCGCCGGACAGCGCGCCGCCTTCTCCAACTTTCTCTTGATTGAACCGGCTGCCAGAATCGCGTCGCCGCCGGTCCTGCTTGACGCAACGGTCAGCGAAGCAGGCATCAATATCAACTGGAAAGCCCCCGCCGCCAACATTGACAACTCGACGCCCGTCAACCTGCTCGGCTACAACGTCTATCGCATCGAGTCGTCGCAAACTGAACTCAGCCAAGTCCCGCTCAATACATCGCTCGTCAGCGGCACGAGCTACGTTGACAAGAATTTTCGCTTCGGCGAGAAGTACACTTACATTGTGCGCTCCGTCTCGCTTGGCACGGGCGGCGCGCAGGTCGAGAGCTTGAATTCCAACGCCTCCGCCGTCGAGACGCAAGACGTTTTCGCCCCCTCCGCCCCCACTGATCTACGCATCAACGCCGCGCCCGGACGCATCTCGCTCTTCTTCCCCGCTAACCCTGAACGCGATGTCGCGGGCTACAATGTCTATCGCTCGCTCGACCCTGAATTGCCGAAGGAACGATGGGTTAAATTGAACGACGCGCTCCTGACACGCACGACCTATCAGGATGAGACGGTCGAGAGCGGCAAGAAGTATTTTTACTATCTGACGGCTGTAGACACTGCCGGCAACACCAGCCCTGCGTCCGAAGTCGTCTCTGATACAGTTCCTTAAATATGAAAATCTGTCGCTTCACCAATCAAGAAAATTTCAATCCGCTTTACGGCATCATCGAAGGCGAAACAATCCATCCGCTGACGAGCGCGAATCCATTCGACTCGCCGCTGCGCACAAGCGAGGACAAAATCAGCTTGAGCGAAGTCAGGCTGCTTGCTCCGGTCATGCCTTCCAAAATAGTTTGCGTCGGGCGAAACTACAGAGACCACGCGGCCGAACTCGGCAACTCCATGCTGACCGAACCGCTCCTCTTCTTCAAACCACCTTCGGCAATCATCGCTCCACTTGAAGCGATTGAATTGCCGGTTCAGTCAAATCAGGTAGAGCACGAAGGAGAACTCGGGGTCGTTATCGGACGCTCGGCGCGGCGATTGGCCGTAACGGATGATGCGTTGGCTTACGTCTTGGGCTACACGTGCGTCAACGATGTCACCGCTCGTGACTTACAACGCAAGGACGTGCAATTTACCAGGGCCAAATCTTTCGATACTTTCTGCCCTGTTGGGCCCTGGATTGAAACTGCCCTTGGGCCGAATGACTTGGCCGTCACGGCGCGCGTCAACGGCGAGGTCAAACAACAAGCGCGAACCTCCGCCATGGCTTTTTCTGTCCCTGCCATCATCCGATATATTTCTCAGATTATGACCTTGTATCCGGGCGATTTGATTGCCACAGGGACGCCCGCGGGCGTTTCAAGGTTGAAGGCCGGTGATGTGGTTGAAGTCGAAGTGGAAGGAATCGGAGTATTGAGCAACAGTGTGCGGTCTCCAGCAGCTTAGTCCTGAAGGCCGGAAGGCCTAGCCTTTGCCGGATTTCGCAAGCCTGAGTTTAAAGATTGCTTTAACCATTGTCGTCACGCCGACTTCTGAAGTGTTGCATGAGGAAACGCTTTTCAAGCTTTTCCGTCCCGTTAAAAAGAGGAGCATTATTTTGTGAGTGACGAGGAGGCTAAGCGAGAGATTATCGTCAGAGCCTGCAAATATGATGGCACAGAGCATCGCCGCTGGCCTGCGCGCATAACAAAGGTCGCCGATAATCTATTAATCCTCGATGCCGAATTTACGGAAGATATTCATCATCAATTACTCGGCATGGTTGCGCGCGGGACGACCAGCATCGAATACTACTGGTTTGATCGCTGGTATAATATCTTTCGCTTTCTCAAACCAACTGGCGAATTGCGCAGCTTTTATTGTAACGTGAATATTCCTCCAACTTTTGACGGTCATGTGCTCAGTTACATAGACCTCGACATAGACATTTTAGTCGCCCCGGACTTGACTTATCAGATAGTTGACGAAGACGAGTTTGATATAAATGCAGCCAAATATAACTACCCATTAAACATTCAAGAGCGCGCCTATCAGGCTTTGACTGAGCTTGTCTCGCTGATAGAAAGGCGCGATTTTCCCTTCAGCAGCTTAAAGTAAAACTTTAACCATAGATTTCGCCTGAAAGTCAGCGGGATTTTTATTGAATCATAGTTTAAGGCCGGGCCGCATGAATTCCTGAGCCGAATTTGAGGCGATTATTAAGATGGCATCAGAAAAACCACAAATCTCAACCAACAATAAACTAGACCGTTTCATTGAGCGTTCGCGCCTCGCAGAAACAGGCGGCGGAGCGGCCCGCGTCGAAAAACAACACGCCACGGGCAAGATGACTGCGCGCGAGCGCTTGGACTTCTTTCTGGATGATGGAACGTTCGAAGAATTCGACAAGCTTGTTGTCCATCGCTCACGTGACTTCGGAATGGACAAGCAACTTTATCCCGGCGACGGAGTGATAACGGGACACGGCCTTGTTGATGGACGCCGCGTCTTTGTGTTCGCGCAGGATTTCACCATTTTTGGCGGTTCCCTTTCCGAAACGCATGCCGCCAAAATCTGTAAAGTGATGGACATGGCGCTCAAGGTGGGCGCGCCGATTATCGGTCTTAACGATTCCGGTGGAGCGCGCATACAGGAAGGAGTCGTCAGCCTCGGCGGCTACGCCGACATTTTCCTGCGCAACACGCTGGCCAGCGGAGTTGTCCCGCAAATCAGTTGCATCATGGGGCCTTGCGCCGGCGGCGCAGTCTATAGTCCGGCTATCACTGATTTCAACGTGATGGTTAATGACACTTCATATATGTTCATCACCGGCCCTGACGTTATTAAAACGGTCACGCATGCCGAAGTCACAAAAGAAGAATTGGGCGGCGCGTCAACACACAACAGCATCTCCGGCGTCGCGCATTTTGCTGCCGAAACGGACGAGCAGGCATTGCGGCTGGTTCGT
This sequence comes from Blastocatellia bacterium, assembly GCA_033855775.1. Lineage (GTDB taxonomy): Bacteria > Acidobacteriota > Blastocatellia > Pyrinomonadales > Pyrinomonadaceae > DASVTR01. The sequence continues at coordinate 14,277 of JAWVFT010000037.1, forward strand.
GAATTGCTCTCTTATCTACCGTCCAATAACATGGACGATCCGCCGCGACTGTCTGCCGGCGACCCTGCTGAGCGCACGGAAAAGAGCCTCAACAGCATTGTGCCGGAAGCCTCCAACCAGCCTTACGACATACGCGACGTGATTCATCCGATAGTTGATGATGCCTACTTTTTTGAAGTCCACCAACGCTACGCTCCCAATATCGTGACGGGCTTTGCGCGCCTCGGCGGGCGTTCGGTCGGAATCGTCGCCAATCAACCGGCGCACCTGGCAGGAGTGCTGGACATAAATGCTTCCGTGAAGGGAGCGCGATTCGTCCGCTTTTGCGATTGTTTTAATATTCCGCTCATCACCTTTGAGGACGTGCCGGGCTTCCTGCCGGGCGTCGAGCAAGAACATGGCGGCATTATCAGGCACGGGGCCAAGTTGCTTTACGCCTACGCCGAAGCGACTGTGCCGAAGATTACTGTGATTACACGCAAAGCCTACGGCGGCGCTTATTGTGTGATGGCCTCCAAGCATATTCGCACGGACATCAACTTTGCGTGGCCGACTGCCGAAATTGCGGTCATGGGCGCAGAAGGCGCTGTCAATATTCTTTATCGCCGTGAAATCAGCGAGGCGCAGAATCAAGATGAAGTGCGAAGAGCGCGTATCTCCGAATTTGAAGAAAAATTCGCTAACCCTTACGTGGCCGCCGAGCGCGGATTTATTGACGAAGTGATAGAGCCTGCCGTCACCAGGCCGAAATTGATTCGCGCGCTCTCCCTGCTTGAGAATAAACGAGACACCAATCCGCCGAAGAAGCACGGCAACATTCCGCTATAAAGTTGATTGGAAGCAGAAGAAAAAGGCTTTGGAGCTAGTCGTCAGCCGTCAGCCTTGAGAGTTATAGTTAAGGATTTACTTTAAGAAATTTCGAGGCTGACTCAATCAATTTTCTGGCAGCTATGCTCGCGCTTAAATCTTTTGATAAGTCTAATAAGCAAGTCGAAGTTGACAGGTTTGGTGAGGCGTTCATCAAAGCCCGCGTGGAGAGCGCGTGTGCGGTCTGCGTATTCTACAAATCCTGTCACAGCGATTATCAGTGATGCGCGGTAGGCAGGAATGCGGCGCAACGACTGAGCGAGTTGATAGCCATCCATGCCGGGCAGTCCGATGTCTGAAACGATGACATCAAAAGCTTGTTTTTCATCCCGCGCCAATTCAAGCGCGGCGTGTGCAGAGTCAGCGGCGTTGACATCGTAGCCAAGGTTTCTTAGAAAAAGGTCGAGCATGAGCCGTATGTCAGGTTCATCATCAACGACCAGAGCACGCTGTTTTCGCTGACTCTCCGGTTCTAGCCGACCGGACTTCCCTGCTGCCATTTTAGTTTCCCGCTTGTCCTTGAATAACGGGTAGAGGCCGGAAGGGTTCAATCAACCTCTCTCGGCCTCTACTCTTCATCGCTGCATGTTTTAGTATAGCTAAGCGGCGCGCGGGCTCGGCGCGGCTCCGTTTCCTCTCAATAATTCGAGGGCCTTTTTCAACTGCACATCTTCCGGTTGCTGCTTCGGCGTTGCTGCGTCTGGAGCCACTTCACGCTTGTCGTTTTGCGGATTAGGCTTGGCCACGGCGTCATCGTCATTGCCGGTCAAATCTTCCGGGTCAATCGCTTCGACTACTTCCTGACGCTTAACCTCAACCGATGGCGCGACGCCCGAACGGGCGCGGTCTTCGCCTAGAAAAGGCTTGCCGTTCGCAGACGCCCATTTGATGGTCGTCAGCAACAGGCCATCGCCATCGCGCAAGGTAAAGAGTTGTTGCTCTGTGCCAGCGCCGAAACTCTTTTCGCCAACTACGTCACCACGCTTCCGATCCAACAAGGCCGAAGCGATGATTTCAGCCGCGCCCGCCGTGCCAGTGTCAATCAAAGCGACGACCGGCCCGTTGAAGATGGCCGCCTTCGGCTCAGCCGTGAAAGTCTTCAAGGTCTTGCTTTCACGACCAATCGTTTGCGCCAAAACTCCGTCCTTGATGAACAGGTTGGCGACGTTGACGGCTTCTGCCAGAGAGCCTCCGGCCAGACTTCGCAAATCGAGCACGACTTTCTGCGCGCCCTGCTTCATCAACTCCTGCAAGCGAGAGCGCGCGTCCGTCGCTTCGCCATCAGCCAAGCTGTTGATGCGCAGGATGCCGACCTTCCCGGCTTCCATCCGCGCTTCGGCAGCGGGAGCCTTGAAAGTTCCGCGCTTGACCGTCACGGTCACAGGGCGCGAGCGCAGGATTCTCAGTTTCACTTCCGAGCCAGCCGCTCCGTTGAGCAATTGGCGCGCGTCGTAAAGCGAAATATCGCGTGTCGCCTTGTTGTCTATGTATTCGATAATATCGCCCGCGCGAACGCCCGCCTGGTCAGCTGGCGAGCCTTTCACAGGCGCGATCACGTAGAGGTAGGATGAGACTTGCGAGAGTTCCGCGCCGATTCCTGCCTGCTCTTTGCCTGGGCTCGAACGGTAATCGCGCACCTGCTCGGCGGTCAGATAAGTCGAATACGGGTCCAGACCGTAAGCCAGCCCGCGCAAAGCCCCTGCGCGAACCTTCTCCATGTTCGGCTCATCTACATAATCGTTTTGGATGTGCTGTAGCACATTTTCAAAAATTCGTAGCTGCGCGCCCGGATCGTTCTGCTGCTGCGCGCTGGTCGGAAGCCAGCCTCCGACGACAGCGTAGAGAGCGATGGTCGCCGATAAAACAACTAAAGCAAACTTGGTTCGGAATGACATCTAAGAGCCTCTAAAAGGTTATGCCGTCGAAAGTAAAAACATGGTCGCGCCCTGGACGGCTGGTTCATGGCGCGCGAGCGTATCATAACAGCGGCTGGAACGGGCGCGCAAGGCTCTATGAAACGAGAGAGCTTGACATGCTTTGAGCCGCGTTCCTATACTCCGCGCGCTGTTGACAGAATATTTCGCCTTGTCAAATTCCAAGACTAACAAAACGGCCGACGCGCCCCTGACGGAGACTGCGAAGCCTGGACGCCTGCTGGCGCTCGACCTTGGGCAGAAGCGCGTGGGACTTGCCATCACAGACGAATTGAGAATCACCATTCGTCAACTGCCCCCGCTGCGCCGCGCCAACTGGAAACAACTGGTGCGCACATTGGCTGCGCTGGTCAAAGACTTTGACGCACAATCGCTGGTGATTGGTTTACCGCTCAGCCTGGACGGCGCAGAAAACTCTGCGGCGCAAGAGGTCAAACGCCAGGCGCGTAACCTTGAACTGTCGCTCGGTCTCCCCGTCTTTCTACAAGACGAACGGCTTACGTCACAGGAGGCCGAAAGCGAGTTGCGCGCCGCCGGTTATAATCCAGAGCAAGTTCGAGATCGTGTCGACAGCGCGGCGGCGGCCCTGATTCTCAGAGACTATCTGGCGCGCGCGTAAAGCTTTTTCAGTCCGTCAATTTTATACTCTGGCTCGTCATTTTTTGTTCCGTTTGATTTGATTATGAAGCGTAAACGGGTCGCTCTCTTTATCATCATTCTTCTTTTGGCAGCCGTCGGCGGAACTGCTTACTGGTCTTACAGAGACTTGCATGCGCCCTTGGCTCATCAGAAATCCGCCGAGTATATCGAAATCCCGCGCGGCTCGACGCCAACCGAGATTGTCAACAAGTTAATCGGCGAAGGCATTATCAGACACAGTTGGCCGCTGCTCGCGTACATCAAGCTGACGGGCGCGGCCTCTCGCCTCAGAGCCGGAGAGTATCGCTTTCCTTCTCCCATCTCGCCGCTTGGCGTGCTCAGGAAATTGGAAGATGGCGAACAACGTCTCAGTCGTTTTACTGTCATCGAAGGCTGGACGCGTTGGGACATAGCGGCGGCGATGGCGCGTCTTCCGGAGTTGAAGTTAGAGGATTCCGATGCGGCCCTTGCGCTGATGAATAATGTGAGCGACATTCGTGACCTGGACCCTGCGGCTGAGAATCTGGAAGGCTATCTTTATCCAGACACCTACAACTTCCCGCCGGACACGACGGCTCCGCAGATGATAGCGGCAATGGTCAAGCGTTTCCGTCAGGAATGGAAACCACAATGGACGGAGCGTGCGCGCGCTCTGAATATGACTCCGCGACAAATCGTGACGATTGCTTCGTTGATTGAAACCGAATCCAAGCTGAAAGACGAACGCCCGCTCGCCGCCTCCGTCATCTACAATCGCTTGCAAAAGCAGATGGCCCTCGGCATCGATTCCTCCATCATCTACGCTTCCAAGCTGGCCGGGAAATGGAAGAACGACGGCAAGGTTTACAAAAGCGACCTCGACCGCCAATCGCCATACAATACGCGCTTGCGCACGGGACTCCCGCCCGGCCCCATCGCTTCGCCTGGACTGACCGCGCTCGAAGCCGCGCTGAATCCTGCCGCGACGGATTTTCTATACTACGTGCGTAATCCAGACCGTAATGACGGCGCGCATAATTTTTATAATAACGCGGCTGATTTTGAACGCGGCGTGCAGGCTCTGCGCAACTGGGAGCGTGCGCGCGATGCTGGCTCTGCGTCAAACTCTTCCAACGCGAATCTGGAAGCTCCGGCTCAATAAGCCGCTTTGGTCAATCGCGTCTTTCAACTTAGCGAAACTATTGCTTTCCGGTCGTGGCTCCGGCGCAATGAGCTTGAATTTGCGCACACGTTGATTTATGCTCCGAAGTGTTTCCCAAATCGAAGCGACAATTTCATGGCGTAACTTTTCAGAAGGGCTTGGCAGTGAAAAAAGCAATCTCCATCATCTTCTTCTTACTCTTGGCGGCTGTCTGCATCAACGCGCAGGAGAAAGGCGTGGACACGCAGAGCGGCAACATCCGTGACTCGGGCAACAGCCGCGCGCCTGCAATGAACGGAACGAAGCAGGACAACGGCGCTGGCCGTGGCATGGATTTCGGCAAGGGGAAGACGCCGACCACGCCGCTGATTCCCAATCCCTATCGCCTGACAGCGCGCCGCGATACGATTATCAAAGCCATCGAAGAGTTAATGCGCGACCGTAAGCTGATACTGGACACGGCTGCCTCAAAACCGGATGACGGCATCCTGATTAGCCAGCCTTTCATCTTCAGCAAAGGCGCCGTCGTAACGGAATCCGAGTTGAACCGCTACGCCCAGTTGCCGAACGCTACTTCTCGCGGGTGGACGCGCGGTCGCTACACTTACATCATCGAAGTCCAGCCGATTGACGGCGTTAACACCAACGTCTCCGTGAACGTCAAGTTGGAGGGCCGAACCGATGGAGTCTCCGGCGCCGAATGGGTCACTTTGCGTAGCAACGGCACAGCCGAGCAGGAGTTATTGAGCGCCTTGATTGAAAGCGTGACGGGCGCGCCGCCGCCGGGACGCACACCATAATCAGACATCGAACTTGCGCTTTTGCGGAATGACGCTTCAGACTTGCGGCGTCATTCCTGTCAACAATTTGCCTCCCCATCCCTCAGAATTATCTTTAACTCCCGGCGAATTACATCAGATGAATATCTTGGGAAATTTGAATGAACCCGGGCAGGATTTTCAACGCCCCGCCCCTGAGCCAAAGCGACGCACGGCGCCCGCTTCAATTATAGCTGCGTGCTTGCTGCTCGGCGCGCTCATCACAATCGGCTACCTGCTCTTCTTTCGCAACGCAGAGCAGCAAGCGACGCGGCAGGAGCAGAGACAGAGTGACACGCCTGCGGCTGTCGCAACGGAGGCTCAAATTTTTGAAGACGAGCCGATTCTCAAAGACTCGAAGGCCGTCATCGGCGGCACTGTGCGTAATCTGTCGCGTGAATCGCTTAACAATCTTTCGCTTGACATCGAGTTGAAAAGGCGTTCGGATGGAAGCACAGAGGTTCGCGCCGTCCCGGTCGAGCCAAAAACAATCGCTCCCGGCGCGGAGGGCAAATATTCTTTCCAGATTGCGCGACAGGAATTTAGTGGGACGCAGATTAAGCGTTTGAAGAGTTCCAACCGCCCGGCCTTGATAGCTTTTAAGACTGCGCCCGGCGCGCGCCGTCCCAAAGAATTGCCGACAGAGCCGCCGACGCGAGTCGTCACAATTGAGCGTCCTTCGCCTAGACCGTCAGGCGAGGAATTTATCAACACGCCGGACACTCCCACCAGAGTCCCATAAGATAAACCTTGCAGCCAGCAGATTTTTCATCTGATGTGATTGATTGAAGAGCGCGCGAGCAAGCTTCTCGACTGAACGCTCATGTTCTGCGTCAAGTGTCGGCATGACGACAGACTTAACGTTATTCTTTTACCGTTCACACTCTTTTCTTGCAAGCTCTGTGTTTATGATTTATCCACTGAACTCTCCTTTGCTTAGTCAACGAAACTTCAGACGAGAGCAAGAGTCTCCGAGAGCGGCTTAGTCTTGCGTGAAGGAGAGCCGTTAGGCTTAATTGCTCGCCTGTCTCTCTTCCGATATTCCATCTTCGCGGCTGGACGAAGACAACCTATCATCGGCTCGTGAACGTCAGAGCAACGCTGCTGCTTTTACTTGCTGACTGAAAACGGTTTCGCTAATATTTGAAGCGAAGATGAAACTCCATGTCTTTCCAACTTCGTCAATTGGTCGGGTGATGCCAATGAGGTTTCGTGTTCCAGCCTGCTTTTGTCTGTTGGTTCTCTGGTGCGTTGCGGCGGCGGCTCAAAGCAACCCGCCGAGAAACCCAATTCTCGGAGCCGACCGCTCCGGGTCAGGTTCCGATTCCGCAATCATGACAGGGACGCCGGAGGCCGAGATGAAGGCGCGGCGGGATATCAAGTTTCTGGAAAAAGAACGCAGGGAGAATCTGGACCGCGCGCGCGAAGCAGCGCAACTTGGCACGGAAATTCGTGACTCCTTTCTCAAGAACCAAACGCTGAGCCGCACGGAGATTAAGAAGTTGGAGCGCCTGGAAAAGCTCACGCGCAAGATTCGTGAAGAAGCCGGTGGCTCTGACAGCGATGTGGTGATTGAGAATCCGCCGCGTCAGCTTGAAGCGGCGGTGGGACGGATGGCGGATATCTCCGAAGAGATGCGCAAGGGAGTGGAAAAGACTCCGCGCCAGGTCATCTCCGCTTCGGTCATCGAGCGCACCAACGAACTGCTTGAAATTATTCACTTCGCCCGCGCCTTTGTGCGTCAGCTCGACCAATCGGCCAAATGAGAACTCTCTCTCAAGACCCGTCGCATCCGCACGCATGCTTGCTTGCCCGTCTGCTCTTAGCCCTCTGCGTCCTTCTGCTTCCCTTTCATGCGACGGCGCAGCAGTCACAGGATGACGATGACGTAGTTCGGATTAACAGCGATTTGGTAGTGATGAACGTGACGGTCGTAGATGCGCAGGGCAAGTATGTGCATGGCTTGCGCCGCGCCGATTTCAAGATACTTGAGGACGGCAAAGAGCAGCCGGCAGATATTATCTCGACCTTCAGCGTCGAGGAGACGCCGTTTGCCGCCGCCGTCCTGCTGGACACTTCCGGCAGCATGGAGAGCCGCATGTCTTTAGCCCGCTCGGCGGCGATTCGCTTTCTGGATGGACTGCGACCCGATGACGTTGCGGCTGTTTATAAGTTTGACGCAGAGATTGAACGGATACAGGATTTCTCGCCGAGCCGCGACCTGGCTCCGCTGGCATACGGGCTGCGCGCGAATGGACAGACCGCGTTATACGACGCGATGACGCGCGCCGCTCATGACCTCAACGAACGACCTGAGAAGAGACGGGCTATCGTCGTTCTCTCCGATGGGATGGACACGCGCAGTTCGGCTTCAATCGAGAAAGCCCTCAATCAAGCTCTCGCCGCGCAGGCGACGATTTATACGGTTGATATGTCCGCCGGAATCGGGCCGAATCCCGGCGGGCAGCAGAATGTCGCAGTGTTGAAGAATTTTGCCGCGAAGAGCGGCGGGCGTTTTATCTCAACGCCGGGCGGGCAAGCTTTACGTGAAGCCTTCGCCGGCATCGCAGAAGAGTTGAGCAATCAATACACCATCGGCTATCGTCCCACCAATCGAGTGCGTGACGGCAAATGGCGCGCGCTCGAAGTCAAGCTATCGCGCCCGGAACTGACGGCCCGCACACGCAAAGGCTATCGCGCTCCCAAATAACCGACGCTTCGACCGAGAGCTTTCAGCAGCTTTGTTAAGTTGAGCGCCGAGCCGTGCCTTAAGACTCAAAGGCTCGTTTGATTACGCGATTTTTCTTGCTGGCGTTCGAGCGCGAGTTCAATCAGGCGGTCGAATATCTGCGTGAAGGAGAGGCCGCTGGCCCGCCACATTTTAGGAAAGCCGGAGACATCCGTGAGGCCCGGCATCGTATTCAACTCGTTGATGAGCAGCTCGCCGGTATCGCGGCACAGGAAAAAGTCTACGCGCGACAGTCCGGCGCAATCGAGAGCCTTGAAGGCGCGCGTCGCCAAGCTTTGAAGACGCTTCATCAAGGCTTTCGTGAGCGGAGCGGGAACGACGAATTCGACGTGGCCCGTGTTCGAATATTTCTCTGTATAGTCAAGGAAAGAGGCGGACCGGTCTTTCAATATATACTCGCCGGGAAGGCTCGCTTCCGGCTCGTCGTTGCCCATCACGGCGCATTCAATCTCGCGCGCATCAAGCCCTTCTTCGACGATAATCTTCCGGTCATAACGCGCGGCCAGTTCGATAGCTTGCGCTAGCGATTTCTTATCCGTCGCTCTTGAAATGCCGACCGAAGAGCCAAGGTTGGCGGGCTTGATAAAACAGGGAAACTTAATCTCGCGCATGACGCGCCGCTCGACCGTCGCAGCGTCGCGCTCCCACTCTGAGCGCAGGAACCACACGTAACGACACAGAGGCAGTCCGGCGTCGCGGAAGAGAGCCTTCATGGCGACTTTATCCATCCCGCAAGATGAAGCCAGCACGCCGCACCCGACGTAAGGCAAGCCGGACATCTCCAGCCAACCTTGTATCGTTCCGTCCTCGCCGTACGTCCCGTGCAGAATTGGGAAGACGACATCCAGCAGTTTCCCGTCCGTCCGCTGGTCGCCACCGCGTTCAGAAATGAAGCCCGGATGCGCCGGGTCGCCGATGATGCTCAAAGTCTCGCTGGCCCTGGCGACAGCTTTTTCTGAGAGCAGACGTTGCGACTGCGCGGGCAGCAGGGCCACCGCATCGGCAGGGCCGAGCCACTTCCCTTCCTTCGTAATCGCGATTGGAATCACGTCATACTTCGAGCGGTCTAAAGCTTCGAGGACGGAATGAGCCGAACGCAAAGAGACTTCGTGCTCACCGGAGCGACCGCCGAAAATCACGCCAACACGTAGTTTGCTCGCCATAAAAAAAGTCTGTAATCCGAGAGTCAGCAGCCGGAAGTTCGGAAATCGGGAGTCATAAGTAATTTTTGGCTTGACCCATGATTCCAAAACTCCGGCTGATAGTTAAAGAATAATTTTACCGAGCGCAGAGAGAATCAGTTCGACGCCGAGTTCAGCGGTGCGGTTGTTGATGTCGAGCGCGGTGTTAATCTCGACGACTTCGAGCGAGCGCATCCCGCCTGCTTCGGCAATCTTTTCCATCGCCAGATGCGACTCGCGGTAAGTCATGCCGCCGCGCACGAGCGTGCCGGAACCCGGAGCGTCGCCGGGGTCTAGGGCATCTATGTCGAACGTCACGCAGTAGCCTGCGGGCGCGCGGGCGGCGATAGCAATCGCGTCATCCATGCAGGCCGCGATGCCGCGTTCGTCTATCTCGCGCATCGTGAAAAAGCGTATGCCGAGTTGACGAATCAGTTCGCGTTCGCCCTGGTCCAGTTCGCGCGCTCCGATGTGCGCGCAGAATTTTGGGTCGAGTTTGGGAGCGAAGCCGGCGATGCCGGTCAACTCCTGCGCGCCGTGGCCGAGCAGCGTGGCGAGCGGCATGCCGTGAATATTGCCGGAGGGCGAAGTCTCAGGCGTGTTCATGTCGGCGTGCGCGTCGAACCAGATGAGCCCGACTTGTTCATCGCGTTCGCGGTAGAAGGACGAGACGCCTGCAATCGAGCCGATGGCGATGGAGTGGTCGCCGCCGAGCGTCAGCGGAATTTCTCCGGCTCGCAAAACGTTGTAAACTTCCGTGGCCAAGTCTTCGCAGGCGCGGCTAATCTCGCGCAGATACTTCGGCTTCTCAGTTGATTCTATAAGAGATTCGGGGCGCGTGATGCGCATGTCCCCGAGGTCGCGGACTTCATAGCCGAGTTGAGCGATGCGCTGGTTGAGGCGCGCGACGCGCAGGGCAGCCGGGCCGATGTCAACGCCCGCGAGGCTGCTGCCGAAACCGAGCGGCACGCCGAGAATGCTGACGCGCCGGCCCACGCCGGGGCGGTCTGACGGCAAGTTGTTCGGCTCTGTTGCGATTAAAGTCTCACTCATAAAGAACAATTTGAAGAAGCGTGATTTCTAATTTCCGAGGTTGACGTTAAAGCCGCTGCCGCCGCCTGATTGCGTGGGGAAGAAAGGCTTCAGGAGTCCGGCGAACGCCTGTAGGTTTCGCGTTTGAATTAATAGCTCGCCGGGGCCTGTGAACTCCGAGACGATGCCTTCGCCGCTCATCATGCTGCGGAAGAATCCGGCGGCGGCCTTGCGCAGAGTGTACTGCGTAGAGCCTTCCCATGCGACCAGATGGCCCGTGTCAACAACGTAACGCTCGCCCGGCGCGAGGCGCTTGCGATGAATCGCGCCGAAGGATGAGAGCAACAGCAAGCCCGTGCCGCTCACCTGTAGGACGAACAAGCCTTCGCCGCCGAAGAAGGATTTCGCCCCGCCCCACTTCGTATCCACTATCAATCCGGCGTCGCCCGCCAGATATGAACTGGACTGAACGTAGAACATTTGATTTCGCAACTCAAGCCCTGCGATGTCGCCCGGAGCGCCGGGAGCAAAGCAGACTTCGCCCGGCCCGCCGCGCGCCGTGAAGGTCGAGACGAAGGCCGACTCGCCGCCCGCCGCGCGCTTGATGGCTCCGAATAGCCCGCCCTTCATCTGTGATTGCAGTTCGACGTTGGCGGACATCGCCACCATCGCTCCCGCCTCGGCTTGAATCGCTTGCTCCGGTTGCAGGCTGATGATAGCCAGCGAGAACGAAGGTTGATGTTGAATTTCCCAAACGAAGCCCTGCCCCTGGCCGCGCGCGTCCGTGTCAAGGTTGATGCCTTGCCCTCCTGCAAACGGCGGCGGCGGCTGTGGCGATGACGGCGGCGGCGGCTGTAAGGGTGGCGGCGTCGGAGCATAACCTGCGGGCGGCGGCGCGCTGACGGGCGGCGCGTCCTGTAGACGATAGCCGCAGCCGCCGCAAAATTTCGCGCCCGGCTTGAGCATCGCCCCGCATTGAGGGCAGTTCATAAAATCACTCCTTGCGATTTTTGTTGGATAAGCGCGACGGCCTCTTCGGGCGTCTGCGCGAAGTCCAGCACCGCGACATCCTTGTCACTGACGACCAGATGCTCGCGCCAAGTGGCGACCACGGGCGGCCAGCAATCACCGAGCAGGACGAGCGGGCGCGGCGGTATGACGCGCGTTTGCAGTTTATTCCAGACGAGCGAGACTTCCGTCACCGTCCCCATGCCGCCGCGCAGAGCGATGAAGCCGACCGAGCGCGTAATCAATTGCTGCAAGCGTTCATAGAAATGTTCGGTCGCCACTTTGTCCGTGAGGAAGCGGTTCGGTTCGGCCTTGAACTGGTTCATCACGATGCCGAGCACGCGCCCGCCCTTCTCGCGCGCCCCACGGCTCGCGGCCTCCATCACGCCAAGGTAGCCGCCCGTGCAAATCGTGTAGCCCGACTCGGCCAGCAGTTCGCCGACGCGATGCGCCTGCTCATACTCGCTACAATGTTCGTCGCAACGTGACCCGCCGAAGATAGTCACGATTCTTTCATGTGTCTCGCTCATAATAGCCACGCAGGTTGAGGTCTGGAATCAAGGAGCCGGAGGTTGAAGTTATAAACAGACTCCTTGATTACAGACTGTGATTTAAGGTTTGAGACGATAGAGCAGGCGCGGAAAAGGGATAGCTTCGCGGACGTGCTCGATGCCGCACATCCAAGCGGTGCAACGCTCGATGCCCATTCCAAAGCCCGCATGCGGCACGCTGCCGTAGCGACGCAAGTCCAGATACCAATCAAAGGCCGCTTCCGGCAAGCCGTGCTCTGTAATCTGCTCTTGCAGAAATTCGAGCGAGGTCGCGCGCTCGCCGCCGCCGATGACTTCGCCGTAGCCTTCAGGCGCAAGCACGTCAACGCCGAGAGCCAGCTCCGTCCTCTCCGGGTCGCGCGCCATGTAGAAAGCTTTCACCGCCGCGGGGTAATGATGCACCATCAAGGGCCGGTCAAACTTGCCGGAGAGAAACGTCTCGTCCGGCGCGCCGAAGTCGCCGCCCCACTCAAAGCGCGTCTCCATCTCGCCGCGCTCGTGACCTTCGTGCAGCAACTTCACAGCCTCATCGTAATGCAAACGAGGGAAAGGCGGAACGATTGATTGCAACTTCGCAGGGTCGCGCTCAAGGACTTTCAACTCCTCTGCGCGCTCTTCCAAAACACGCGAGGCGATGTAGGACAGAAAGCGCTCGGCTAAATCCATCACGTCGTCGAGCGTGGCGAAAGCCATCTCCGGCTCGACCATCCAGAACTCCGTCAGGTGGCGGCGCGTCTTCGACTTTTCGGCGCGGAAGGTCGGGCCAAAGCAGTAAGCCTTGCCGAATGCTGCCGCCGTCGCTTCGTTGTAGAGTTGGCCCGATTGCGTCAGGTACGCTTTGGCGTCTTCAAAGTAGTCAACCTCGAAAAGCGTAGAGGTTCCTTCGCAGGCGGCGGGCGTAAAGATAGGTGAGTCCGCGAGCGTGAAGTTGTCGTTGTCTAAAAAATCGCGGACGGCTTTGACGACCGTGTGGCGCACTTTCAAAATCGCGTGCTGGCGGCGCGAGCGCAGCCAGAGATGGCGATGATCCATCAAAAATTCCGTGCCGTGCTCTTTCAATGTAATCGGATAATCGTGCGCTTCGCTGACGACTTCGGCGTGCGTGACATCCAACTCGTAGCCGCCCGGCGCGCGTTCGTCGGCGCGAACCGTGCCACGCACGATGATTGCCGATTCCTGCCCCAAACCTTTGAGCGCGTCCCACACGCTCTCGTCAACGCCCTTTTTGAAAACCACGCATTGCACAATCCCGGTCCCGTCGCGCAACTGCGGAAACAACAGCTTGCCGCTCGAACGCAGATTATAGAGCCACCCCTTCAGCGTGACCTCTTCGCCCACATGCCCGGATAAATGGTTAATGTAAGTTTGCTTCATATCTGTCATCAGTGATAGGTGATGGGTGATAAGTGATAAGAGAAACTATCTTGCTTTTACTTATCACCTATCACTCATCACTGCTTTGTATCTCATCATCTATGCGCGCCGTGATGGCGCGGCGTAAGGCCGGGAAACGGTTGAGCCATTCGGCGGCCTGAAGGACAATCAGGAACATCGGTCGAATGAATGGCGTGTAGGTCGCGCCGCGCCCGCAGATCGCCGTTTGATACGAGAACGTGCCGATGGCTTTGAGCACGCGCTGGACGGTCATCAAGCGAAACTCGTGAGCGAAATCGTCAGGGTCGAGCGCGTCGAGGCCGTGCCGCCTGCGCTCATCAATAAAGAAGAGCCGCTGCCCGCGCACTTCGGCCAGCGAAGGCGGCGCGGTCTGGCGGTCTAACAGCAGCGAGACTAAATCGTAACTGGCCGGCCCCATGCGCGCATCCTGATAATCAATGACGCGAAGTTTATCCTTGCGGTCAACAATCAGATTCGCCGCGTGAAAGTCTCTATGACAGAGGACGCGCGGGCGGGCGGCGAGTTCCGCGGCGATGTCGTTCATCTCCGCCTTCAATTCGGCGGCTTCGCCGTGGCCGAGTTTCTCGCCGCGCAGGCTGCCGAAATAATGCTCGAAGAAGAAGGCGAGTTCCCATGCGAGCTTTGCTTCGTCGAAGGCCAGACGACTGGCAATCGAGTTGCGCTCGTAAGCCTTCGCGGTCGTTGCTTGAATCTGCGCGATTAAGCTTATCGCGCGCTCTCTGTAGGCGTCGCTCTCTTCGTCCGACGACGATTCATAGACGAGGCGCAACTGGCGGTCGCCCAAGTCTTCCTGCACGATGATGCCGCTCGCTGCGTCCACGTCAAGAATCTCCGGCACGGGCAAATCGCCTTCGACAAAAAGGCGCGTCACGTCCAGAAACGGGTGAAAGTCGGGGTCGAAGGGTTCTGGATAAACGGCGGCGATGGCCGTGCCGCGTTTCCACGGGATGCGGAAATATTCGCGCGTCGAAGCGTCGGGCGTCAGGGCATGAATCTTCTCTCCGGCGACTTTTCCCTTGCCGGACAAAAAGTTGAAGAGCCGCTGGCGCGCGGGTTCAACAAAGGCGTTCGAGTTGATTTGTGGAGCCTGACTCATGAGATGCCGGGACTTGGAGAAGCTTGACGAAGCTCCCTATAAAGCGGCGGGACGATTCCGTTCAACGTCCCGCCATCTCCTGTTCTTTGAATGTTGAGATTGTATCACTCAGGCAGCGGGACGACAAAGTTATCGCCCCGAAATTCTCCTCGCAGAGCTTTCGGCGGTGGCTTTTCGCCGCGCACAAGCTCTGCGCGCACGACCGCCGCGTTCTCGATTATCTCGCCCGCGCCGACGCGCACTTTGTCCGCCAGAATGGAGCGCGAAACGCTCGCCCCCGCTTCAACCACTACATCGTCCCACAGGATTGACTGCCGGACCGACGCCGACGGCGCAATCGCGCAGCCTTCGCCGCACAGCATATCGCGGCCCTCTGCGGCCAACAGCGCGAGGTTGATTTCCAGATAACGCTCGATGGTCGAAAGCTCGCGCCATGTGCCGCCCGCGACGTGCGCGGCAATACATTCGCCCTGCGCGATGGCCGGCAGGTAAACGTCCGTCACCGAATGCGAGAAGACGCCGCGCGGAATGTAGTCGAAGATGCGCGGCTCAAGAATCTGTATGCCCGTGAACATCAACGGCGCGTCGTCAATCGTCAGCCGCGCTTCATTAACAGTTCGACTTTCACCAGAGCTAGTTTCACTAGTTCGAGCCTCAACAGTTCGAGCTTCAACAGTTCGAGCTTCGACTTCATGAAAGTCAGCGTCATGAGCGTCACTATCATGCGCTTCGTCGTCATGAGTTTCATCGTCATGGCCTTCTCCTGCGCTGCGATGGATAGTTCCGGCGTTATCGGACGGAGGCGTCGGCATGCCGCCGAAGCCTGTGACGAGGCCGTCGCGCGTTTCGACGATGCTGAAGCGTTCGCGCGCAGTGTTGCGTTGGAGCACGAGCGTGGCGAGCGCGTTTGTGCGGCGATGCGTTTCGAGAGCTTCGTCGAGGTTGATGTCTGTGATGATTTTGCCGTTGACGACGATGAACGTGCCGTCTTCGAGCAGATGCCTCGCGTTGTCGAGCGCGCCGCTGGTTCCGAGTATGACAGGCTCGAAGACGTAGTGCAGGCGGACGCCGAAACGGCTGCCGTCGCCGAGCGAGTTCTGCACAGACTCCGGCTGGTGATGCAGATTGACGACAACATCCGTGTAGCCGTAACCGGCCAGATATTCGGCCACGTAGCCGACGAGCGGGCGACCCAGAACGGGAATCGCTGGCTTGGTGCGGTCAACGGTCAGAGGCCAAAGCCGCGTCCCGTAACCAGCCGCGAGAATCATCGCGCGCATATGCTGCTGCCCTTTTTGCTCACTGTGGAATAAACGCCGCGGGCAAAGGCTGGTCGGCGCTCTCGCCCCACAAACGAATCTGCGCCGCGTTGTTTGAACTGTTAAGGATGTACCAGTTGCTCTCTGAGGGACGAAAGACTGCGATGTCCGCTTTGCCGTCGCCGTCGTAATCGCCGGGAACGGGTTGGTCTGAAGCGTCGCCCCAACCGCGAATCGTCACGCCGCCGCCGCTCCTGCGTATGTACCAGACGCCCTCGCCCGGACGATACACGGCCATGTCCGTCTTCCCGTCGCCGTCATAATCTGCGGGGACTAGTTTGTCGTTCGCCAAGCCCCAGTTCATCACAGTCGCAGGGTTCGAGCTATTGAGAATATACCAGGCGCCTTCGCTTGGCCTGTAGACGGCGATGTCTGTTTTATCGTCGCCGTCGTAGTCGCCGGGAACGGGCTTGTCTGTCGGGTCGCCCCAACCCTGCACTCTGGCCGAGCCGTTGCTGCTCTGGCGTATGTACCAGTTGCCCTCGCTTAATCTGTAGACGGCGAAGTCAGTCTTGCCGTCCGCGTCGTAGTCGCCGGGGACAGGCACGTCGCCGCTGCCTCCCCAGTTTTGCAGGGCCACTGTGTTGTCCGAGCTACGACGGACATACCAGTTGCCTTCGGGCTGGCGGAAGACTGCGAAGTCTGTCTTGCCGTCGCCGTCATAATCGCCGGGCACGCTGATGTCGCCGAGCGGGCGCGCGCCCCACTGTTGTTCGAGCAGCGAGTTGGTCGAGCTATTGAGGCTGCGCCAGACGCCCGTCTGCGGTTGCCAGACTGCGATGTCCGTCTTGCCGTCGCCGTCAAAGTCGGGCGTGCGCTGCCCCGCGCCCAACGCGAGCGGGCGCACGTCAACGATAATCAAGCCGTTATCCAGGTCGCTCAGCAACACCTTGTCCATGCCCAGAAACGGGTAGACGCCCCAGTTGCCGTCAAACGTGCCGGGCTGGCATTCGTCGTGATAAGGAGTTTCCGGCCTGTCGCAATCATGGCTCGGCTGGTTGGGCTGAAGGCCGAAAGGCAGGCCGCTGATTTTGTCTGTCCCCGGCGGGACGACGGCGGGGAATGTGTCGTAGGAGCCGACGCGAATCGGGTTGGCCGGATTCCTGATATTAAAAACCTGCAAGCCCGCTTGATAAAAAGAGACGTAGAGCAAATCGCCGACGACGACAGGGTTGTGCGGGCAGATGGCCGTGATGCCGAAAGTGTCCGCGGTAAAAGATGAGACGAGAATTGGCGCCGCCGGATTTTTAATATCGAAGATGCGGACATCGCCGTTCAGGAGTTCGCGGCAACTGACCAGATAGTTGCCGTCGGGCGTCGGCCAACTGCTGTGTGAGTTGGTTCCCGAATTGACGACGCCGAGCAGGATGGGCGCGCGATTGCCGATGTCGGTCACGTCCCAGATGTCCGTCTTGCCCGTGCTGGTCGCCGTTCCCCAACCGGAAGTGAACATGCGATTGTTGACGACCGTGATGGCGTGAATGAAGCGCGCGTCGGTGGCGATGATGTTTCTGACGAAGGCCGGGGCCGCAGGATTGCTGACGTTGATGACCTTGATGGTCGTCGTCCGCGAGTCGGCCTCGTAGAGAAAATTCCCGTCGAGGAAAATCTCGTGAATCGTGTCAAAGCCGCCGCCGTTGGTCGAAGTAATCTTGCTGATTAAGATTGGATTGGCCGGATTGGAGACGTTGACGACGTGGACGCCGCCGCCGTTGCCGCTGCCGAAATAAGCGATGCCGTTTCGCCCGATGGCTTCGAGAAACTGCTGCGCGGGCGCAGGATTATAATGCGCCGCGACCGACGGAGCCAAAGGATTCGAGACATCGATAATCAAGGCTCCGCGCGCGTTGTAGGTTCCGAGGAACGCCAGATGGCCGTCGCCGCCCAAATCCGCATACTGGTCATTGCCGACGAAAGGATTAAGCTGCCCGACCAGATTGATGTTCTGCGCTTGCGCCGCAAAGCTCAGGACACAGAGCGCGACGAGCGCGAGACTAGCGTTGATAACAGCCCGCGCGCGCGATTGCAGGGCAACGTGTCTCAGCGCGTTGATGCGCGCGTTGGTGTTCGAGTTTTTCATAGCGTCCGTCTACAAACTTTCAGCGTTCAGAGAGAGAGAATCGTTCAACGGGCGCGAGCGCAGGATAGCAAGCGCGGTTCGAGGGAAACGAGATGGCTCGGTGGCAAATGACCGGGCGAAGGCAGATGACTGGCGAAGCCTTAGGAAGCCTGCGACGCATCGCGCATCACCAGATCAAACGTGCCGGGCGCGACTTTGCGAAAACGTGGATTGCGATTGAGCGAGACGGCGATGCTGATGGTCGGATTATGTCCTGTGAAATTGAACCCGCCTTCGAGCAGGCGATTATAAATCTCGTTGACGTGCAGCGGCTCGCGCGACTCGCGCAGCAGGGCGGTCGCCGCGTATGAAATCGTGCGGTCAGCGAACCTGTCGTCCTTCACTTCGACATCGTTGCGCAGCGGCGGAATGTGATGCTTGGGGAGGCTGTCGCGCGCCTGCGTTTGAACCGGGCGCGCGTTGTCATGACGAAGCGCGGCTTCCAGTTCGGCGTCCGACGGGATGGCTGCGGGGGCTGGCTGCGGCGTAGAGTTAGCGCTCAGGACGGATGACAGCAGACGAAAGATGGCAGCCTCCGTCTGTCCCGTCAGCGTGTCCATCTCTTGCAGTTCGGCGCGGACTGTCTCGGCCTCCGCTTCCAGTTCGGCGAGGCGCGCGGCGAGGCGCGTGCGCGCGGCCCGCGCTTGTCGCAAGCTTTGTTCGAGCGTCGAAATCAGGTTTTCAGTGGCCATCAATTTTTACCTGTCGCGTTCGATGATGTAAGTCGGAATCGAGAGCAGCGCGTCGCAGTGTTCCGACTCCGGCAGGACGGAGAGCGAGCGGCGGGCGGCGTCTGCATATTCCCACGCGCGCTCGCGCGCTCGTTCGAGCGCGCCGCTCGTCTCGACCGCTTCAAGCAGCGCCTTTCGATTGACCTGCTCGTAGTTCCCTTCACGCATCACGGTCTGCACGTCGGCGCGCAAGGACGAATCATGCTCAAGGAGATAGATGAGCGGCAAGGTCAGCTTGCCTTCAAGCAAATCCGCGCCCGCTGCTTTGCCGAGCGTCTCTTCGGTGGCTGTGAAATCCAGCAGGTCGTCAATGAGTTGAAAGGCCGTGCCGAGTTGGAGGCCGTAGTTTCTCAAAGCGCTTTGACGCTCTTCATCCGCGCCGCCGAGAATCGCTCCAATCTCGCAGCATGCGCTGAAGAGAAAAGCCGTCTTGCGTTGCAGGATGTCCAGATATTGCGCCTCAGACAAGTCTGTGCGTCCGAGCAAAGTCAGTTGCAGCAACTCGCCTTCGGTCATCTTGCGCGTCACGGTAGTCAGAATATCGAGAATCGGCAGCGAGCGTTCCGCGAGGCTGGTTTCAAAGGCGGACATGTAGAGCCAGTCGCCCATCAACACGGCGGTCTGGTTGCCGAAGCGCGAGTTAATCGAGGGACGATTGCGGCGCGTCTCGGCGTTGTCGATGATGTCGTCGTGAACGAGCGTGGCCGTGTGCAGAAATTCCATCACGGCGGCCATCCGAATCGAGTTCGGGCGAGCCGCTTCGCCGCCGACCGCGTAGTTGGCCAGCAGCGTCAAAGCGGGACGCACACGCTTGCCGCCCGAAGCGCGCAGGTAATCGCTCAAGTAGGCGATGACCTGAATGTTTGAGCGAGCCTGCCGTTCAAATTCCTCTTCGACCAGGGCAAGCTCGGAGGCTATCAATTTGAAGATGCGCCGCGCCGAAACCTGCGGGTCAATCATGAATGCGGCGTGGCTTGAAGTTGACATATTAATCCAGTGACAAGTGACAAGTGACGAGTGACAAGCAATGAAGTTAAAAACGTGGCTCTTAACTTGTCACTCGTCACTCGTCACTGCTCTTAGTTAGAACGGTAGTTGGTAAACTGCATGTCTATGCCGAAGTCTTTGGCTTTCAGCTTGGCGATGACATCCTGCAAGGTGTCGCGGTCTTTGCCTGTGATTCTTAAGACATCGCCCTGAATCGCGGCCTGCACCTTCGCTTTCGTGTCCTTGATAAACTTGACAATCTCTTTCGCTTTGTCCTGCGGGATGCCCTGCTGAATCTGCACGCGCTGGCGCAAGGTTCCGCCGGCCGCAGGCTCAGCCGTCTGATAGCTCAAAGCCTTGAGCGGCACGCCGCGACGCACCAGCTTTTGCTGGAAGATGTCGTTCATGTTGCGCAACCGCGTCTCGTCCTCGGCTGTCAAAACGAGTTCTTTCTCTTCCAAAGCGACGCGGGCCGCGCTTCCCTTAAAATCGAAACGCTGTCCGACCTCTTTCATCGTCTGGTTGATGGCGTTGTTGATTTCCGCGCGGTCAACTTCGGAAACGATGTCGAATGAATTCTGTTGGGCCATAAGAATCTAAAACGATTTGCGCCTTTCGCGCGCATCGAAAAAGCGAACGCATGAGCATAACATCAAAACCGAGCGCGATGAAAGTTCCGCTGAGATTTCATCTTTGAGATGCGCGGTCAAGCTGAGCGTCCGCGGATTGCGGCGGCGGCTTCAAGTTGAAAAAGCGGAAGAAATTCTCCGTTGTCAGGCGACCGAGTTCTTCAGTTTCCAACCCGCGCAACTCCGCGAGACAGCGAGCCACTTCGACGACGCGCGCCGGTTCGTTGCGCCTGCCGCGAAACGGCACGGGCGTCAGAAATGGGCAATCCGTTTCGATGAACAAGCGGTCGAGCGGAACCAGCATCGCCGCCTCGCGTAAATTATCGGCCTTCTTAAAAGTCACGTTCCCCGCGAAGGAAACCATGAAGCCAAGCTCCAACACGCTCTCGGCCATGCGTGGACTGCCGCCGAAACAATGCATCACGCCGCCCACATTTGAACTGCTCCATTCGTCGCGCAGGATAGCGACCGTCTCATCGTCCGCCGCGCGCGAGTGAATGATGACGGGCAGGCTCGCAGCGCGGGCCAGTCGCAACTGGCGGGCGAAGACAGCGCGTTGCTCGTCGTGTGGGCTGTGGTCGTAGTGATAGTCAAGACCAATCTCGCCCCAGGCCACAACGCGCTCGCTGCGTCGCGCGAGTTCGTTCAAACGCTGCTCGGCTGCGTCATCGAACAAGCGCGCGTCGTGTGGATGCACTCCGACCGCCGCGTAAACATCATCGTAACGCTCGGCCACACGAACGGCGCGCTCAAGCGTTCCGCTGTGCGGGTCGCCCGTCCCGACGTTCAGGATAGCGACGACGCCCGCATCGCGCGCACGCGCGACAACCTCGTCGCGGTCTGCGTCGTAATCTTCACCGTCGATGTGCGCGTGCGAATCAACAAACATGCGCGAAAGGCAGCAGCCGTTATTTGAGTCTCGCTCCGTTGGGAACGTCTTCGATGAAGGTGGCGACGACGGGACGGCCTTCATCGCCGACGGAGGCGGCGACGACCATGCCCTGCGATTCAAGCCCGCGCAACTTTCGCGGCTTGAGATTGGCGACGACGACGACCTTGCGACCAATCATCTTCTCCGGCTCGTAGTGTTCGGCGATGCCCGCCAGAATCTGTCGCGGCTCGGCTTCGCCCAAATCAATGGTGAAGCGCAGCAGCTTGTCCGACTTCGGCACGCGCTCGGCGGTCAGGATTTCGCCGACGCGCAGGTCAACTTTGGCGAAGTCGTCAATCTCTATGAAAGTCTTTTCAGCTTGCTTCTCTTCCTGCGGTTGCGCGTCCGTTGAGGGCGCAACGGCGTCGGCTTCGGTCGCGCCCTGCGTGGGCGGCGCTGGCTGAGTTTCCGCAGTGATGGCGGAGCCTTCAACGGCGTCGGCTTCGGTGGCGTGCGTTCCTGCGTGCGGCTCTGTGGCCTTCGTGATGTCGCTCATAATTTTTGCTTTATCAAGACGCGGAAAGAGCGGCTGCACTTCGCCGATGCGCGTCGCTGCGGAAAGAGTTCCCCAGGTAAGTTTGGACGGGTCGGAGTCGGCCAGATTGTCCGGCAGTCCGAGTTGAGCATAAATGCCGCGCGTCGCTTCCGGCATCACCGGATGCAGCAGGACGCAGAGCCAGCGCAGGGCTTCGGCGGCGCGATACAAGATGGCATCGAGCGTCTGTCGCTGCTCATCCTGCTTCGCCAGTTCCCATGGCTTGGCGTCGGAAATCATCTTGTCAACGCGCGCGACAATTCCCCAAGCCGCTTCGAGCGCGCGGCTGAAAGAGTAGTCTTCGAAGAGACGGACGTACTGGTCTCTGTGTTGTTCGAGGGCGGAGACGAGAGCCTGCGGGTCAGGGTCAACGCCCGCGCGCTTGGCTGTCAGGTAATTCTCTTCCGTGATGTCGCCGGAAGGAACCAGCCCGTCGCGGTAGCGATGAATCATCGTCAGCGTGCGGCTCGAAAGATTGCCGAGGCCGCTCGCAAGGTCTGAGTTAGCGCGGTCAACGACCGCCTCGTAGCCGAACTTGCCGTCCTGCCCGAAGACCATTTCACGCAGGCAAAAGTAGCGCACGACATCGTTGGGAAAGTGGCGATGAAGGACTTCAAGCTCGATGGCGTTGCCGAGCGTCTTTGACATCTTGCGCCCGTTCGGGTCGAGCCACATGCCGTGCGCGAAGATCGTGCGCGGCGGCTCAAGCCCGGCGGCCAGCAGCAGGGCGGGCCAGTAGACGGCGTGAAAACGCAGGATGTCTTTGCCGACCAAATGGACTGCGGGCCAGAACTTTTCAAAGCCGACCGCGCGCTCGCGCTCTTCGTTGCCGAAGCCAATCGCGGTGATGTAGTTGGTCAGCGCGTCAATCCAGAGATAGATGGTGTGCGTCGGGTCGTCCGGCACGGGGAGGCCCCAACTGACGGAAGAGGTTTGACGGCTGACGGACAAGTCCTGCAAGCCGCCGCGCACGAAGCTCAAGACTTCGTTGCGCCGCGCTTCGGGTCGAATGAAATCGGCGCGCTCTTCGTAGAGCTTGAGCAGCGCATCCGCGTAATCACTGAGCCGGAAAAAGTAGCTCTCTTCGGAAACACGGTCGAGCGGAATCAAGTGTTCGAGGCAGCGCGGCGGGTCGCCTTCCCTTTCCGGCTTGATGTACTCGTCCTCTGTTTTGTAGGCGGCGCAGGCGGCGCAGAACCAGCCTTCGTAAAATCCTTTGTAGATGGCCTCGCGCCCCTTCGGCGTTTGCGCGCGACGAACGCGCCGCCACAACTCCGTCACGCCTTCGTAGTGGAAAGGCTCGGTCGTCCGCATGAAGATGTCGTAGCCGCCGTGCGCCGTGTCTAAGTTGAAGTTGGCGAACATCTCCTTGAACTGGCGCGCGATGTCGTCGGCGTGTTCTTTCGGAGTGATGCCTTTGCGTTCGGCGATGCGCTGGATGTTGATGCCGTGCTCGTCGGTTCCGGTCAGGAAAAACGTCTCGGCCCCGCGCTGGCGTTGAAAGCGGCGCATGCTGTCTGCGACGATGGTCGTGTAGAGATGACCGATGTGCGGCAGGCTGTTGACGTAGTAAATCGGCGTTGTGATGTAGAAGGTCTTCATTCGTGAATCGTCGAGGTCTTCGGTCGTCAATCGTGAAGCGTCGTTGGAAGAAAACGTCTCTTCCGTTCAAGCTGCACGATGAAGGATTTGCTATTTACGGTTCTTTTGCGCTTTGGCAAATTCGTCCTGCGCGTTGAAGCGCGGCATCTCGTTGAGGTCGGCGATGCGACGACCGATGGCGAGCGCTATTTCGGCTTCCTGCGTCATCCCGCGAAAGTCCCAGTCGTCATGGTATTCGTCCGAAGGCTGATGATAGTTGGCCGTGTTGTAGGCTTGAAACTTCTCCTCGCCCCAACCTTTGGGCCGCCCGACGAAATCCTTGCCTTCCTTCAAACTGATTGAAGGCACGCCCGCCTTCGCGAACGGGAAATGGTCTGAGCGATAGAAAGAGCCTTGCTCCGGTCGCGGGTCGGAAACAACCGCCAGCGAACGCTCGCGCGCCACCGCTTCGACGACTGCTTGCAGCGACGAACGCTCTGCTCCGAGCGGCACAAAATCGCGCGTCGTGCCGAGTATGTTCATCGAGTCGAGATTGACGTTCGCGGCGGTCTTCGAGAGCGGCACGAGCGGATGCTTGGCGTACCATTCCGCGCCGAGCAAGCCTTGCTCTTCGGCGGTCGGGATGAGAAACAGAACGGAGCGGCGCGGTCGCTCGTTCGGCGGCAATTCCGAAAGGACTCTGGCAATCTCTATGACAGAGGCGACGCCCGAAGCGTTATCCACCGCGCCGTTGTAGATGTTGTCGCCCTTTGAGTTCGGCTCGCCGATGCCGAGATGATCCCAGTGGGCCGAGTAGACGACGTATTCGTCGCGCAGTCGCGGGTCACGACCGGGCAGGATGGCCGCGACGTTCGGAGCCTCGACACGTTTGAGTTGATTGTGGAAACTGAGCAGCGATTTTAAGTTGAGATTGACGGGCTGAAAATCGCGCGAGGCGGCCTTGCGGCGCAACTCGTCCAGGTTCTGCCCGCTCAAGCTCAACATCCGCCGCGCCGAAGCGTCTGTCATCCATGCGCGCATCTTCAGGAAAGGCGTCCGGTCGTTGTCGCCACGCGCGATGTCATAGCGCCACGAGCCGTTCGACGTGCGAACGACGCTCCAAGGATAGCCCGCCGATTCGTCCGTGTGCAGCAGAATCACTCCGGCTGCGCCGCGCCGCGCCGCCTCTTCAAACTTGTACGTCCAGCGACCGTAGTACGTGAGCGCGCGGCCTCCGAACAGACCCGGCTCCGAAGCCGTGGCCGGAGGGTCGTTGACCAGCATCAACAGAATCTTGCCGCGATAATTATCGGCGCTGCCTTTGTAATCATTCCAGCGTTGCTCCGGCGCATCGATGCCGTAGCCGACGAAGACCAACTCGCCGCTGACATCAAGGTCAGCCGTCTGCGCTCCGGTGAACGCCACGTAGTCGGTCGGAAAGTTGAACGTCTCTTGGTCGGCGGAATCGCCTTTGATGATACTGAGCGTCATGTCCGGGTTGGCTTTGACGCCGACCAGCGAGACAGGCTGAAAGAAACTGCCCTTCGCGCCCGCGCCCTTCAAGCCCAGAGCCTCGAACTGCGCGGCGACATACTTGGCGGCCATCTCACCGCCGCGCGTTCCCGGCCCGCGCCCTTCCAGTAAGTCGTCCGAGAGAAACTTGATATGAGCGCGCAGAGCGTTTTCGTTAATCACGCTCGGCTGAGCCGCAGTCCTTCGTTGCGCCCAACCGGAGCCGCTCGCGCCACAAACTATCAACGCCGCCACGGTTATATTCCAGAGCCATCTTCTCATCATGTTCGTCTCGCTGCCTGCGCCGTCAATTTTTAATCTTTCAACTTCGTCTCGCTACTTTAAAATCCGTCGTCAACCCTTGATGAGAGCCATCGCTTCGGCGCGCGTGCGCGAGTCGTGCTGGAACGCGCCGAGGACTTCGGAAGTAATCGTGATGGCTCCCGGCTTCTTCACGCCTCTCAAGGTCATGCAAGTGTGTTCGGCTTCGATGACGACCATCACGCCGAGCGCGTTCAGTTGCTTGTAAAGCGTGTTGGCAATCTCCGAAGTTAGCCGCTCCTGCACTTGCAGGCGGCGCGCGTAGGCTTCGGCCAGCCGCGCCAGTTTCGACAGGCCGAGGATGCGCCCGTCTTTCGGAATGTAGGCGATGTGACACTTGCCCATGAAGGGCGCCAGATGATGCTCGCAGAGCGAAGCGAGGCTGATGTCTTTAACGATGACCATCTCGCGGTGCGTGTCGCCGGGCAAAGGGCGAATGTGTTGCTCAGGGTCTTCGTCCATCCCGGCGGTCAACTCGGCGAACATCTCTGCGACGCGACGCGGCGTGCGCTGCAAGCCCTCGCGCTCCGGGTCTTCGCCGATGCCTTCGAGAATCAAACGCACGCCCCGCGCGATTTTTTCCAAGTCAACTCGACTGTCTTGTGCTGCTGCGATTGTAGTATCTCCGGCAAGATGCGCCTCGTGCGCGTTTACTTCTTCGACAAAGCATCGCGGGCTGCCGCTTCGACCGTTCTGAGGGCGACGCCTGCGCGCTCCGCCGCCTCGCGGCATTGCTCATACTCCGGCATCTCTTTGACGACGCGCCCGTTCAGTGAAGCTACTTTAACATCAATCGCCCCGAATGGCGTTTCCACACGCACCATCTCTCGCTCAAGCGCGCGGCGCCAGACTTCATAACAACGCACGCCGAGCGTCGTCGTCTCCCTGAACAGCAACTCCGTCAACGCTTCACGCTCCGGCTGCCTGCACAACACGGACAGCAACACGCCGGGGCGATTCTTCTTCATCTGCACGGGCGTCAAATAACAATCGAGCGCGCCGCCCGCGAGCGCACGCTCCATGACATAGCCGAACACCTGCGGCGACATGTCATCAATATTAGTTTCGAGAACGAGCAAACGCTCGTCCGTCATCATCGCTCCGCTTTCATCATTGACGACCGCGCGGCTCACATCATTGCCGAGCGCGCCGCCCTCATTCGTCTCGCCGAGCAGCAAGCGCAGAGCGTTCGGAAAATCTTTATACTCACGCCCGCCCGCGCCGTAGCCTACGCGCTCCACTCGCATCAACGGCAGCGGCCCGAACGTCTCGCAGACGGTTTTGATAATCGCCGCGCCCGTCGGCGTCACCAACTCTCCGGCAATCTCCGTCGAATAAATGGGAGCGTCCTTCAACAACTCCGCGACCGCCGGAGGCGGCACAGGGAAAACGCCGTGAGCCATCTTCACCGTCCCGCTGCCGACGTGCAGCGGCGAACAGACGAAACGCTCAATGCCGAGCAATTCAAAACCGATGCAGGCTCCGACGACATCGACGATGGCATCGAGCGCGCCGACTTCATGAAAATGTATCTTCTCGACTGGCTCGTTATGCACGCGCGCTTCAGCTTCCGCGAGCCGCGAGAAGATGCGCGCCGCGCGCTCTTTCACGCCGTCCGTCAAACGCGAATCGTAGATGATTTTCAGTATGTCGCCGAGATGACGATGCGCGTGCTCATGACGTGTCCGCACGTCGGCGCGCGTCGCGCTCAGGCCGGAGCGATTCACCGTGCCGAACTCTATCTCGTAGCCCGCGACATCGAGCAACGACAACTGCTCGCGCAAGCGCGACGGGTCAACGCCGACGCCGACCAGCGCGGCGAGAATCATGTCGCCGCTCGCTCCCGCGAAACAGTCAAAGTAGAGCGTCTTCATCCGGCTTTGAAGAGCGGCAAGACTTCTCCCGCTTTCCCTCTCAAAGATTCGTTGCACAAAGCCGACAGCGGCGTCTCTTCCGGGTTGACTTCGACCACGAAGGCTCCGGCCTCGCGCGCCAGTTCAGGCAACGAAGCCGCCGGATAGACCAGAGCCGACGTGCCGACCACAAAGCAGAGGTCACACTCCGCGGCCATTCGCGCCGCGCGTTCAAAAGCTCCCGCGGGCAGCATCTCGCCGAACAGCACAACGTCGGGTCGCATCGCTTCGCCGCATTCATGACAGACTGGCGGAAGCTCTTCTTTCGTCTCCACGCGCCGTTCGCGCCGCGCCTCGCATGCCGTGCAGCGAGCGCGCCAGATGTTGCCGTGAAGTTCTACGACGGAGCGCGACCCCGCGGCTTGATGAAGGCCGTCAACGTTCTGCGTCACGAGCGTGAAGCCCTTGAACCAATCTTGCCAGCGCGCCAGAGCCGCGTGTGCCGGATTGGGGCCGAGCTTTCGCAGCAGCCCAAGCCTGTAATCGAACCACTCCCAGACCGCGCGCAAATCTCTCTGCGCCATTTGTCCCGAAGAGATGATTTCGAAAGGCATGCCCTTCCAGACCGCAGACTGCCCGCCGCTGCGAAAGGTCGGGACGCCGGATTCGGCGGAGACGCCCGCGCCCGTCAGAACAAGGACGCTCTGCGCCGACGCGAACCGCTCGCGCAACTCCGCGCCGATTGAGACTTGATGATTTTGCTGCATAAAGGCGCTGCACGGATGGTAGCAGAGCGCAGTGTGAAACTGTCAAGCAAGGGCCATGATGAAAAGCAAACGATGAGCCGCGATTGGTCACGCGCGGGCGCGCTAGGCTATACTGTCTGCTTTTCCGCGTGTGGCTGTTTATGACTAAGTTGACTGGGGAAACGTTTAAGTGAGCTTGCTTGAGACACAGAGCCGACTGCGCGAGCATGTGCGCGAGGCGGCGTTGGAATTGTTCGGCGTCGCGCTCGAACAGGTCAGCGCGGAAGTCCCGCCGCGCACGGAGTTGGGCGATCTGGCCTTCCCCGTCGCCTTTGAACTGGCGAAGCGAATCAAACAAACGACCGGAGAGAAACGCCCGCCGCGCGCTATCGCTGAGCAACTCGGCAAGCTGCTGGAAGCCGCGCCGGGAATAGCGCGCGTCGAAGTGGCCGGAGCAGGCTATCTCAACATCTTCTATGACCGCGCGGCCTTTCTCTCGTCGTTTGATGCGGAGTTGACTAGGCCGGAAGCGGACGCGCAGGCATCGCCGGACACGCGCCCGAAGCGGATGGTCGAACACACGAGCATCAATCCAAACAAGGCCGCACACATCGGCCACGTCCGCAACGCCGTTCTCGGCGACACCTTCGTCCGCATCCTGCGCGGAGCGAATGAGCGCGTCGAAGTTCAAAATTATATAGACAACACGGGCGTGCAGGTGGCCGATGTTGTCGTCGGCTTCATGCACATCGAGCGCATGACGCTCGAAGAGATACGCGCGCTCGACAAGTCGCTGCCGGCCGAGCGTCCCTTCGATTATTACTGTTGGGATTTGTACACGCGCGTCGGACTCTTCTATCGCAACGACGACCCGGACGCCGCGCCCGCCGCCGAACGCCTGAAGCTGCGCGCCGCGACGCTGCACGACATCGAAGCGGGCGGCAACCCGACAGCCGAGTTGGCCGAGTATGTGGCGACGCGCAATGTCGAGTGCATCCTCGACACGATGGAGCGGCTCGGCATTCGCTACGACGTGCTGCCGCGCGAATCCGAAATCCTGCGCCTCAAATTCTGGGACCAAGCCTTCGCGCGAATGAAGGAGACGGGCGCGATTCATTATCAAGACGAAGGACGCAACAAGGGTTGTTGGGTGATGCCGTTCGAGACGCACACAGGCACGGACGAGCACGAGGCCGACAAGATTATCGTCCGCTCAAACGGCACCGTCACGTACACGGGCAAGGACATCGCTTATCAACTCTGGAAGCTCGGCCAACTCGGTCTTGATTTCTACTACAAGCCGTTTCGCTCCTACACGGACGGGCAACTGACATGGATGACGACCGACGCGGCGCAGCCTTCCGACACCTGCGAGCCGAACGAAAGCGAGTTGCCCCATTTCGGCAACGGCGCGACCGTCTACAACGTCATTGACTCGCGCCAGTCGTACACGCAGGATGTCGTTCGTCGCGGCGTCGCCGCTGTCGCGCCGCAAGTCGGCGAAGAGGCGAGCGTGCATCTGGCGTATGAGATGGTCGCGCTCTCCATCGCCGCCTGCGACCAGTTGGGATTGGAGTTGAGCGCGGAAGACCGCTCGCGCCCCTACGTCGAGATGAGCGGGCGCAAAGGCGTCGGCGTCAAGGCTGACGACCTCATCAGCCTGCTCGTCAAGAACGCGCTCGATGAAGTCGGGAGCCGTCATCCAGAGTTGTCAGATGATGAGAGACTGGCGACCGCCGAAGCAATTGCCGTCGGCGCCCTGCGCTACTTCCTGCTGAAGTTCACGCGCAACTCCGTCATCGCTTTTGATTTTAAGGAAGCGCTCTCGTTCGAAGGCGAAACCGGCCCGTATTGTCAATACTCAGCCGTCCGCGCCAACTCCATCTTTCGCAAGCTTGAGCCGCAGGCCCGCGCCGCTGCCGCAACGCTGCTGCATAACGAAGCGTTTGAAGACGCTGCGATGAAACAAAAGGTGGCGGCTATTTTTGAAGGCGAAGGCGGCGATGAAATCTGGTCGCTGGTGACGCTCTCGGCGCGGCTCGAAGAGACGGTCGCGGCGGCGGCGAGCGCGGCTGAGCCTTCGTATCTTGCGAAGTACACTTTTAATCTGGCGCGAGCCTTCAATCTCTTTTACCATCGCTATCGTATTATCGCTGAAGAAGACCGGACGCGGCGCGCTGTGCTGGTGACGGTGGCGGACGTGGCGCGCAGGCAGTTGACGGCGGCCCTTTCGATGCTCGGCATCAGCGTGCCGGAAAGAATGTGAAGACGACTGCCGCCGTCGAGAAAGAATGCTTCGCGGCGCTTTCGTCAACAGCGGGAACTATCAAGAATGCTCTTGCAGCGTCGAGCTTAAAACCGTGAATCGTGAACCGAAGCCAGCATGGCTTTTATCGCTTCAAGTGTCTTAAGCGTGACGCTCTTTGGATGGAGAATAATTCATGCTCATCGTAATGAAGACCGATGCCACCGAGCAGCAGGTTGAAGCGGTCGTCGCCATCATCAACTCGCTCGGCTTTCGCGCTCATCCGATGCCGGGCGCGACGCGAACGGCCATCGGCATCACGGGCAATCAGGGAGCGGTCGATGTCTCGCGTTTCGAGAATCTGCCGGGCGTCGCCGAAGCCATTCGCGTTAGCAAGCCCTACAAGCTCATCTCGCTCGACTTGCGCCCGGAGAAGACGGTCGTGCGCATCGGCGACGCGACGATTGGCGGCGAAGAGTTGGCGATAATCGCCGGGCCTTGCGCCATCGAGAGCCACGCGCAGGCTTTTGCCGTCGCCGAAGCCGTACGTCGCAGCGGCGCTCGTTTCTTTCGCGGCGGAGCCTACAAGCCGCGCACGTCGCCCTACGCTTTTCAGGGCTTAGGCGAAGAAGGCTTGAAGATTCTGGCGGAAGTGCGCGAGGCTTACGGCTTAAAAATCGTCACCGAAGCTTTAGACGAAGCGAGCATTGACTTAGTGGAAAAGTACGGCGACATGATTCAGATTGGCGCGCGCAACATGCAGAACTTTTCGTTGCTGCGTCGCGCGGGCCGCTCGCCTTTGCCCGTCCTGCTCAAGCGCGGGCTGGCCGCGACGCTCGACGAATGGCTGCTCGCCGCCGAATACGTGATGGCTGAAGGCAACTACAATGTCGTCCTCTGCGAGCGCGGCATACGCACCTTCGCGCAGCACACGCGCAACACGCTCGACCTGTCGGCAGTCCCGGCGGTGCGCCGTCTCTCGCACTTGCCGGTCATCGTTGACCCGTCGCACGGAACCGGGAAAAACTACATGGTGACGCCGATGGCGCGCGCGGGCGTGGCGGTCGGGGCGGACGGTTTAATTATCGAAGTCCACGACCAACCGGAGCGCGCGCTGTCGGACGGCGCGCAGGCTTTGACGCTTGAGCAGTACGACCAACTTGTTGACGAGGTGCGCGCGATTCATGAAGCGATGGCGCCGACGCCCGTCAGTTAAACTTTTAAGTAGCTCTTGTTCGAGGAGGAGTTTTATGTCAAGTAATGCTGGAACCGGAATGAAGGCGATGCCGGTCAATATCGGGATTGAGGAAAACGACCGCCGCGAAATCGTGGACGGCCTTTCGCGCCTGCTGGCCGACACGTACACGCTCTATTTGAAGACGCATAATTTTCATTGGAACGTGACGGGGCCGATGTTTCAAACGCTGCACTTGATGTTCGAGCAGCAGTATAACGAACTGGCCCTCGCCGTTGACCTCATCGCGGAGCGCATTCGCGCTCTCGGCTTCCCCGCGCCCGCCACCTACGCGGCCTTTGCTCGTCTCTCTTCGATTAAGGAAGAAGACGGCGTGCCAAACGCGACCGAGATGATTCGCTTGCTTGTCGAAGGACAGGAAACCGTGGTCAGAACCGCGCGCTCCGTCTTCCCC
This sequence comes from Blastocatellia bacterium, assembly GCA_033855775.1. GTDB lineage: Bacteria > Acidobacteriota > Blastocatellia > Pyrinomonadales > Pyrinomonadaceae > DASVTR01. Next base: position 45,867 of record JAWVFT010000037.1, read on the forward strand.
ATCGTTGACAAGGCTCATGACGAGCCGACCGCCGACTTGCTGACCGCGCGCATGCAGGTTCACGAAAAGACGGCTTGGATGCTACGCAGCCTGCTCGCCGAATAAAGCGACGCTTGAGCGCAGAGTTATCAACAGCGCAACGATTCGCGCGCAGCTATCGAACGCGCAAACAACTGGCGTGCAACTCTTGAACGCGGAACGATGAATGACAGACGAGCGATTGATAGCTCCGTCTTCATCGTTCCGCGTTCCGCGTTTCGCTTTCCGCGTCGCCGTTCATCCCTTGCTCCAAGATTTCCGCCAGCCTGTTTGTGAAGGCGGAGCGCGGCATGACGAAATCGAAGCCAGCCTCTTTGGCTTGCTGCATCAAGGCCGTCTGAACGTGCGAGAAAAAGCCGAGCAGCTTGATGGCGCGCAACTCTTCGTCCGACTTTATAATTTGCGCGAGCCGGAACGGGTCAAACTTTTGCGCGTGCAGGTCAACGATGACGAGCGCGGGTTTGGTTTCTCTCGCCGCTATGATGAGAGCGTCCGTGTTACGGCTAAAGCTGACTTCGGCGCAGAGGTGTTCGGCGGTCGCGCGTATCTTCGCTGCGAAGAACATATCGTCAACCGCCGCGATGATGGGTTTCTTCAACGTCTCAACCTCGCTCTCATTTTATTCGCGCCACAACGCGAAAATTGTTTTGCAATGACGGCGCGTTTTGCGTCAAGATAGCGGCGCATGATGAGCCCTCAAACAGTCGTCACACAGATGCGCCCGCCCGCCGAATCGCTTGAGCTTGAGACGGGCAGTTTCAGAGACGCGGCGGTTCCCTTCGCGCGTTCGAGTCTCATCATCGCTTCCTACAATATTCGCTATGCGGTCGGCTCGTTTTTAATCAGCGGGAGTTTGCTGCGCCGCGCCGGATTGTCATGGCCGAGCCGTCGCCCTGCGCTCGTCGAGCGACACTTGCGCCGCGCCGCGCTCGCCTTCACAGACGGCAAACGCTTGCCGCCCGCCGACATTGTAGCATTGCAGGAAGCCGATAAAGAGACGCGCCGCGCCGGGGGCCACGACATCGCGCGCGAGTTAGCCGCCGCTCTCAAGATGGACTACGCGAGCGCTTTGACGAATCTTCCGCGCGACGCGGAGCCGCACGCCAAGCAGTGGTATCTCGACTTTGAAGAGCACATCCCGCCCACCGATGCGGGCGACACAGGGATAGCGTTGCTCAGTCGCCTGCCTTTGAAGAAGGCGGAGCGCGTGGCTCTGCCATGGACGGAGTGCGCATGGCGTCCGCGCCTCGCTCTGTCCGCGACGATTCAAGTCGGAGCCGTCAAGCTACATCTTTTCAACTCGCACATAGACCCGCACGCGGCCATCGCAGAGCAGTTGGCGCAACACGAAGCCGTGCTCGCCCGCGCCGCTGAATTGAGCGGCCCCGTCGTTCTGCTCGGCGACTTCAACACGCTTTCCCGAAACTCCTGCGTCGAGATGCGTCGCTTGCTTGAGTCGCACGGCTACAGCACGCCTTTGCCGACGGGCGCGAAGACTTGGCGCGCAGGATTGATTCGCCTGCACACCGATTGGATTTTCACGCGCGGGCTGGAAGTCACGCGATGGGGCGTGGCGCGCGGCCTCGGCGTCTCAGACCATTGGCCCGTCTGGGTCGAAGTCAACTTGAACACAGCAGAGCAAACATCATCATGAAAGAGACAGTCATCACGAGCCGCGATAACGGGCTGGCGCGACGCGCTTGCGGCGTGCGCGAAGGCCGCGTCCAGGGCCAAATCTTTATCGAGGGCTTGCGCCTTTCGACGGAGGCGGCGCGAGCCGCGCTCGACATCGAGCACGTTATCTGCACGGAGCAGTTCGCGCAGGATGAGCGCGGCGCGCAACTCTTTCCGCTGCTCGGCAAGGCGCGCAACCGCGTCTCGCTCGTCAGCGAAAGCGTCTTCGCTTCCCTTTCGGATACGAAGTCGCCGCAAGGCATCATCATGCTCGCCGCCCGCCCGCACACGGGACGCGCCGCCCTCGAACAACCATCAACGACGAAGCCGCTTCTCGTCATCATGCACTCGCTCAACAATCCGTCGAACGCCGGAGCCATCCTGCGCGCGGCTGAGGCGGCGGGCGCGACCGGAGCGGCGACGACCGCAGGCACGACCGACATCTTTTCGCCCAAAGCCTTGCGCGGCGCGATGGGTTCGAGCTTTCGATTGCCGCTGTGGACGGGCGCGAGCTTCGAGGAGATTATGAATTGGTGCAGACGACGAGGCATTCGCTCCGTCGCCTCCGACCTGCGCGCGACACGCACGCACACGGAAGTTGATTGGACTGAACCATGCGCGCTCGTCGTCGGCTCGGAGGCGATTGGATTGTTGAGAGTCGAAGCGGCGACGATGGACGAGCAAGTCAAGATTCCCATGCGCGCTCCCGTCGAAAGCCTCAACGTCGCCGTCGCCACTTCCGTCATGCTCTACGAAGCGGCGCGGCAAAGAGACGCGGGGACCGAGGCGACGCGGTGACGCGGGGATAAAGCGACGACGGACCGCGAGGATTTTCGGAGACGACGGAAGGATAATGAATGATGAAAGAAGCCGTTATCGGAGCATGGCGCGGCGTTAGCGCACGGCACGCCGCTCGACTTGCTCCGTCAGTCGCCGCGTTATCGTGTCTCCACTTCGCCTCGGTCCCCGCGTCGCCTCGGTCTGCGCGTCGCATTTCCGCGCCTTGCCTCTTCTCTCCGGCAACATATTTCGGCTAGAATGACGCCGCGTTCAAAAATAATCTAAAATGCCTCCCCCGCGCGGCGCGTGCATGATAATCTGTGTCGCTCTTGCTAATTGAAGCGATGCCGCTTGAGCATCGGAATCGTCTACTTAAACTTATGAATAAGCCGCCGGACAAGAAACCTGAGAAGTCGCAAAAAGAAGCGCTGCCGGAACGCCTGCTCCGCCGTGTGCTGGAAGGTTTCGGCGAGGTCGTTGACCGCAAGCTCGGTCGGGCGACGATGAGCCAGAGCGGCCTGACGACCTCGCAGCTTCTAGAGCGCATGAAACGCTTGATTGACGAGCGCGTGCGCGACGAAGGGCGCAAAGGCCAGTTCGCCCCGCATCTCTTAAAGCTCAAGGTCGAATGGGGAACGCACTCGGAAGCCCCGCCGGAAATCATCAAAGAGTTGGAGCACGAAGTTCTGGCCTCGGCCATTGACCACATCAACGATTGCCGCTACCGCACGTTTGCGCCCGTCGCCATCGAAACCGAAATTGACATCTTCACTTCGGGCGTCTCCGTTGACCCGACCTTCGGCGAGTTTGAGGAAGAGTTGAAGCAGCAGGACGAGGAACGCCGCCGCGCCGCCGAACTCGGCACGCCGAACATTCCGAAGACCGCGCCGACCGTCCACGATGTTAAAGTCACGGCGCGCGTGACGACGGCCAACGGCCCGCGTGAACTTGGTTTGCTTTTCAAGCCGGGCGGCAGGCGTTTGAACGTTGGCCGTGGACGCGACAGCGAGGTGCATATCAATGACGGCAGCGTCTCGAAGATTCACGCCGCGCTGTTGATGAACCGCGAGGGAACGCTGCTCGTCTCCGACACGGGCTCGACCAACGGCACTTATATTAATGGCCGCCGCCTCGCATACGGCGAAGCGCGGCAGATTGAGGAAGGCGATGTCGTCGGCTTCGGCGACGTTGAGGTTCGTTTCCAGAAACACTAATCCCGATTATGAATTTCTTATTGCTCTTCTTGCTCCAAGCCGCCGCGCCGTCTGCGGTCAGAGAGTCGCTGGAAAAGCGACCGGCTCTCCTGAGCGTCATCTACATGGGCGGGCTGGCTCTGATGGTGTTGCTGCTCTTGCTCTCGGTCTTTCGCAATCGCCGCCGCTCTGCGCTGGCGGGCGTCGCGCCCGAAGACTTGCCGGACGAAGTGCGACAGCGGCTCGGCACGACGACGACCAATCGCGGCCTCAAAGTCCTGCGCTGGCTCTTCGTCGCGTTGGCTCTGGCGGTCTTCGGCTTTCACGTCTACTGGGCCCTCTACGCGCAGGAGAGCAACGAGCGCTTTCAGGAACTAAGCTACAAAGACCTGCGCAATCGTCGTCTCTCCGAGTCAACCTTGCGCGGCTGGATTCTGGACCGTTCCGGCAATCTGGATAAAGCTCTGGCTTACTATCGTTATCAAAACAATCAAATCGTGCGCGAATATCCGCTCGACAAAGCGATGGCTCACCTGTTCGGCTCCGACCGCGGCGACCCCGGATTGGAGCGCGCGCTCTTCGGCATTCAGAGCGTCGAGGTGCCGGAGGCATGGCAGGTTTTGATGGGCGAAGACATGCAGCAGAAAGCCAATCAGGACGTGCGGCTGACGATTGACCGCGACTTGCAGCAAGCGGCGGTTGACCAGTTGAAAGACAAGCACGGCGCGGTCGTCATCCTTAATCCGCAGACGGGAGAAGTGCTGGCGATGTACAGCAACCCGTCTTACAGTTTGAAGGAAGTGCAGGACGAAGCGACGTGGATTCGCCTAGACGCCAACGAGCGCGACAAGCCGCTCGTCAGTCGCGCCCTCGGCCAGTACTACATTCCCGGCTCGACTTTTAAGACGATGATGATGATTGCCGCGCATCGCGCAGGGATGCAGAACGAAGAGTTCGTCTGTAGCGGCGGCGGCTACGTGGCAATGCCGGGAGCGAAGCCCATCTTCGACGATGGCGGGGCGGGCGAAGTCCACGGCAAGATTGGCATCGACACGGCTTATGAAGTCTCCTGCAACCAGTACTTCGCGCAGATGGCCGTCAGGCTCGGCCCGGAGAGAATCAAAGAGGCCGCGAAGCTGGTCGGCATCGGAGCTTACGATACTCCGGCTGAGACGACGCGCGGGCGCAGGGAGCCGGAAATATGGAACGCCAGTTCCGACGCCATCAAGAAGGCTCTCGCCCCGCGCGAGGCGACGATGGTGGCCGGGCCGCTCGGCAACAAGTTTAATAAGTTCGACCTCGCGCTCGAAGGCTACGGCCAGGGCTACGCCGGGCAGATGACGCCTTTTCAAATGGCTCTGCTGGCCTCGACCATCGCCAACATGAACGGCCAGTTGATGAAGCCGAAGATTGAGTTTGACCGCCCGCCCGAAGCCTACAATCAAGTCATCTCGCCGCAACTCGCCGCACGCATGCGCGAGATTATGGGACTCGTCACCGGCGGGCCTTCGGGGACGGCGCGCGGCGTCTTCGGCCCGGTCAAAGCGGCTGGCATCGTCACCGGCGGCAAGACCGGAACGGCGCAAAAGGATGTGCCGGTTTACGACCCGAAGACGGGCGAGCCGAAGAAAGTCAGGAAGGTCGAGAAAGACCCGAAGGGAAATATTATCCGCGAATATGAGCAACTGGTCATCGCTCCTGAGCCGCGCATCGACGGCTGGTTTCTCTGCATCGCCCCGCTCGACAATCCGCAACTGGCGATGGCCGTGATTATCGAAGGCGGCGGCTACGGCTCCAAGTCTGCGGCGCCCGTGGCGGCGGCCCTCGTCCTGAAAGCGAAAGAGCTTGGACTGCTCGGCGGCCCGCCCGTCAATCGCAACCAAAGCGCGCCGCCCAATAATCAGAAGCGGCAGCCGTCGCAACAGCCAAGGCCGCCCGCGGACAAGCCTAGGCCGCCCGTAGCGCAGCAGTAGTTCTGAATTTTAGTCAGCAACTTTCTCAGCCAATGCTTGTTGGAAAAAATCGGGTCACGCATTTATGAAGAATCGCGCATCGTCACATCTGTTAGCGCTCCTGCTCATCATCGGTTTCGAGATTGTCGGCTACATCGCTGTCCATCGCGCGGCGTTGATACGCGGCTACGAAACCTCCTGGGTCGGCGGCGTCCGCGACCTGCTGATGTACGTTCCCATCATCTTCCTCGTCTTCTGGCTGACGCGCGTGATGAAGTTCGCGGGCAACTGGACGCTCTACACAACGGCCATCCTGCTCTTCTCCATCGGCATGCTGGTGCAGTATCGACTGTACAGCGACCCCGAATACAACGCGCGCAACAAAGCCGTCGCCCGCGCCGAGAAGACAGAAACCCTGCGCCGCCGCTTCATCAACGAGACGTACGACGCCGAGAAGAAAAAGCTGATGGGCTTGCCGCCGACTCCGGCGCAGCCCGTAGACCTTGACAACGAGCAAGTCCGTCAAGCCTCTTACTCTCTCTACAACGCTCTGACCTCCGGCTCGACGTGGATTCCGCTCTTCTCCTTCTTCGCCTTCGCCGTCGCTTTCTACTTCTGCGCGCGCGATAGCTTCCTGCTCTTCATACAGCGCCACAGTTTCATCATCGTGCTCTTAACGCTCGTCCCTTTGACGGCGGCGGTGGCCTTTTCCAGATTCGGCAAAGCGGCGGGCAACATGACGCCATGGGAGCCATCGAAGATTCCTTTCCTTTTAGGCTTCGCCGGAATCCTGACGGCGCGCTATCGCGACCTAGCGCGCACCTACTGGGGCATCCCGCGCGCGCGCGACATTATTCCGCTCGTCGTGATGGCGATGATGCCTTTCATCCCCTTCTTCGCCCTGAAAGATTTCGGGCAGATGCTCGTCTTCAGCGGAGCCTACGCGACGCTCTATCTGGTCGCGGTGCGTCGCTGGCCGCAACTCTTACTTTTCGTCGGCTCGGTCGTGCTGGTCATCAGCGTGCTGGTCGTCGGAGCCTTGCCGCGCGACGTGCAGGAGAAGGTGCCGTTTCTGCCGACCTTAGCGCGCCCTGTGCAGGCGGCCTTGCCTGACCGCATTCAACAACGCTTTCATCTCTGGCTCGACGGCTTTACGCCGCCCTCGCCGGAAATCTCTTGGTGGAAGAAGGACTACGACGACGCGCTTGGCAAAGACCAGCAGATGCGGGAACTGGCGCAGGAGAGTCCGGGGATGCAAAAGGTGGTCAACGTTGACGTGTGGTTTGACCGCGTGGCGTTTCAACCGGCGCAAGCCATCTTCGGCGTCTCGTCTGGAGGAAGTTCGGGGCGCGGCCTCGGCCTCGGCTTTGCTGAAGTCATCCCCGTGGCCGACTCCGACTACATCTACGCGGCCATCGGCGAAGAGATGGGATTGGCGGGCGGAGCCATTGTGATTCTCGCTCTCATCGTTTTCGTCGCGGCGGGTGTTCGCACTTCGATTGATGCGCGTGATATGTTTACCAAGCTCTGCTCCGCCGGGTTGACGGCCTTCATCGGATTTCAGGCATTGGTCAACATCGGCGGCGTGACGCGCGCTCTACCGATGACAGGCATTACGCTGCCTTTCGTCAGTCACGGGGGTTTTAGTTTAGTCACAAGCTTTGCGATGCTCGGAATGCTGTTGGCTTTTTCGCACCGGAACGCGCGCGACCTGCAACCCGCGCCGCGCCCGCGCCGTGCGGCAAGCCCCGGCGATCCCTCAATTCCGGAGGCCGTTCAATGAAAGAGCAAACTACAACTACGACGCAGATTCACGCTGCCGTCATCAGCGACCGCGGCTTGAGCGAGAAACGCCCGCTCAACGAAGACTCGTATCTCTCGGACACGGCGCGGCGCATCTTTGCCGTCGCCGACGGAGTGGGCGGAGCCAACGCCGGAGAGGTCGCTTCGCAAACGGCGATGGAAGTCCTGGACGACGCCTTTCGTAATCAGGAAGCCAACGCCGACATCGAAGACTTGATGGAGTTGGCTATCCAGCGCGCCAACGCTTCGATTCACCAGATGGCGCGCGAGCATCCGAAGCTGGCGGCGATGGCGACCACTGTGGTCGCGCTCCACTTGGACGGGCGCGTCGCCACCATCGGCCACGTCGGCGACTCGCGCCTCTATCGTCTCTCGCCCGAAGGCAAGCTGTTCCGCGACACCGCAGACCATTCGGTCGTCGAGGAAGAAGTCAGGGCCGGACGGATGACGCCCGAACAGGCCGCGCATCATCCGAGCCGCAACGTCATCAGTCGCGCCCTCGGAGCCGAAGCGAGCGTCGAAGTTGACATGAAGATTGTCGAAGTCGAAGAAGGCACGGCTTTCCTGCTCTGCTCCGACGGCATCACGCGCCACATTCCCGACAACGAAATACGCGACATACTTTTCCGCTACGGCGACCTTGAGGAAGCCTGCACGGAGATGAAGCGTCGCTGTTACGAGCGCGGCGCCGAAGACAATTTGACGGCGGTCGTCGTGCGCGTCGGCGGGCCTGCCGCGCGCCACCTTGCGGACCTTGAGAAAACGCTCGACATAGATTCATCCTCCGCGATGCACGACACGCTGCCCGGATTCGCGGTGGATTCCGGCCCACAGAGGGCGCAGCAACCGTCACAACCGTCCGCCGCCGCTTTGACGCCTGCGTCCAGAGTCGCCTTCCCTTCGACCGAAGCGTCCACGCCCGCGCCGCCCGCCGCTCCTCCTCCTCAGGATGGAGCCGCGCCGCCGCCCGCGCCGCAACCAGGCGCAGCCGCGCCACCGCCGCCCGTCGCCGCGCGCCCAAGCCGTGGCGGGTCGTTCGGTCGCGCGCTGCTAATGATTTTGTTGATGGCCGGAGTCGGGGCCGCGGCCTTCTACGCGGGCCGCTATCAAGCCAGGCAAGAGCTAACGGCCAGCGGCAACACCAACGCCAACGCGAACACCAGCCCGACGCCGACGCCCACGCCCGTCAACACGGAAGCTGAATTTGATAAACGACGACGCGACATTGACCGCGCCCCGGCGACGAACGTCGCTCGCATGGAACAGGAGAACGGCGCGAAGCCTTTGGAGAACGCCGACCCCGAATTTCTGTATCTGTATGGACGAGCGTTGCTGCTCTCCAATCGCCACGACGACGCCATCCACGCCTTCAAGTTGTCGCTCGAAAAATTGAAAGACAGCCCTAACCGCTCTTTAGTCGTCGAAGCAAAATTGGCGGCGGCGGTCGCCGCGTTGCGCTCCGGTAACTGGACGGCGGCGCAGACGGCCTCGAAGGATTTGGAGCAGGTCATAGACATGGTTAACAAACCTGCGACCCCGCCGCCCGCCAACATCAGCGGCCCCGTCGGAGCCTCCACTCCGGGCGACGCAAACGTGTCCCCGCAACAATAACGCTGCCACACGCATCTTAAAAACGGCGGCGGCAGGAGACGTTGAAAGCTTCGGAGCGGATGACGGAACTTAAATTACAGCAGTGCAGGCTCGACGGTCGTTACGACGTGGTGGAATGCCTGGGGCGCGGCAGCTACGCGGAGATTTACGTGGCGCGCGACACGGCGGCAGCCATCGGCGAGCCGCAAACGGTCGTCATCAAAGCCCTCAATTTGTTGCTGCAAGGCGTGCCTGATGCCGAGTTGGAACGCACGCTGATTGAAAATTTTCAGAACGAAGCCGTCGCCCTCGACCGCGTTCGCCATCCCAACATCATCAATCGCCTCGGCCACGGCACGGCGATAGACCTCGCCGGAGTCACCTTTCATTATCTGGTTCTGGAATACTTGCCCGGCGGCGACATGGGCGCGCTCTGCCGCCATCAACCGCTCGCGCTTTCTCGCGCGCTCTTTTATCTGGAGCAAGTCTGCGCCGGACTGGCCCACGCGCACGAGTGCGGCGTCATTCACCGCGACATCAAGCCGCAGAATCTGTTGCTGACGGCTGACCGCGAGATTGTCAAAATCGCAGACTTCGGCGTCGCCAAGCTCGAAGCCAGCGAAGGCGCGATTACGCGCGTCGGAACCAACATCTACGCCGCGCCTGAACATAACCCGCTCGTGCAGACGGGCCCGCTCGACCCTTCAAGGCTCACCGAAACGCAACAGCAGCTAACTCCGGCGGCTGATATTTTTTCGCTCGCCAAAACCACCTACACGCTGCTCGCGGGCGAAGCTCCGCGCCGTTTCTCTCATCGTGAGATTTCCGCTTTGCCCGAAGCAATCGCTGGGCAGAGTTGGGCCGCGTCGGTCCTGCGCGTCTTGCAGAAGGCCACGCAGAGCAATCCTTCGGCCCGCTATCAAACTGTGCAGGACTTCTGGGCAGACCTCGCGGACGCCGCCCTGCCGCCGACGCAGCCGCTCAACCCGCGCCCCGACAGCGACGCTCGCCGTCGTCCCAGCGCCAGCCGCAGCGAGACTGCGACGAAGGCTCCGCCGCGCCCGACCTTTAACACCAGCCAGGCGTTCGACCTCTCGAAGCTGCAACAGAGCAGCGTCGCGCGGCCACGCATCGTCGTCTCGATGCCGCAGGCGAAGTCCGAAGGCCAGCAGCCCGCGCGGCAGAGACAAAGGGCGGAAGAGATTCTCGCGGAGTTGCCAGACGATAACCCGAAAGAGCATCGCCGCGCCGCCGGTAGTCGCAAGGCTGCGCTGGCCGGGCGCGGCATGCGCGCTCTGGTGGCGGCGCTTATCATCATCCTCTTCGCGGGGATGCTCATCGCCACGAACTATTACGTCAGCAAGCGGCGCGCGTTAACGACTCCGCAGTCAGGCAGCGATGCGGCTTCGATGGTCGGGCGTGAAGCGACAACCACAACTGATGTAAACTTGCGGCCCGCTCCGAGCGTGAATAACGAAGCAATCGGTATAGCCGAGCAAGGCTCGCGCGTGCGCGTCCTGAGCGTCAGCAATAACTGGTATGAAGTTCAGGTTCTGGAGCACGGGCGTGTTAAGATAGAGCCGACTTCGCCGGACAGAGGTTGGATTCATAAAAGATTTTTAGATATAAATTAGACGAGCGGCGTTTGAAGCGAGAGGAGCAATAGAAACTGTGGGTTTGATTGAATCCATTCGACGGTGGATTGATGGCGACGGGGCGGCAGACCCTTTGGAGGCGGCTGACGATCGGGCCAAACCCAGACGCGTCTGGGAAGAATTTCTGGTCAAGGTCGCGCGCGAAGTCGAAGCCGTCATGCAGCGCGAGATGTTCACGCCGCCCGGCGGCCCGACATACATTCCACGCGAGTATATCGTTTACCTCAGCAACGATGACGACAAGGATTGGCAGGGCGACAAGCGGCGCGGCCTCGAACAGGGACTCTTTCACGTGCTCTCGGACAGAGCGCGCGAATTGAGCGGCTCGACGCAGCTTGCCACCAAATCCTTCGCCGTCGAACTGCGCGTTGACGGCACGCTCAACAAAGGCGAGTTTCGCGTGCAGCCCGTTTGGGACGAAACCGAAAGCGGCCATACGATGGTGACGGCTCGCCCAAGCGAACAGATAATGCGCGCGTCCATGCCGGGCGTGACCACAGAGAATCCCGCGTCCGTTCAGACCGAACAGGCAACGGACGACCCGACGGTCGTGCGCGCGCGTCCCGCCACCATCTTCTCCATCGAAGTCTGGCACGAAGGCGTTCGCCAGGCCGTCATCCCCGTCACCAAACCGGAGGTCACAATCGGTCGCGGCTCAAGGTCTGTGACCGTTGACATCCCGCTCAAAGGCGACCCGGAAATCAGCCGGATTCACGCGCAACTCGGACGCGACGAGCAAGGACAGTTCTGGTTGACGCCGAAGGGCAGAAACTCAACGCTCATCGGCGGGCGCGAAGTCTCGCGCGAAGAACGCGCCCCGGTCGGCGTTGACGAGCGAATCGAAATCTGTAGCTACACGCTGCGCATCCAACCGCAGTGACGCTGCAAACCGGAGACACAAAACAAAGGGCCGCCGCCAGCAATTGACGGCGGCCTTTTTTATCGTCACCCGCAGCCTTACATGAAACGATGAATGACGAGCTATCAACCGCAACTCTGTCATTCATCGTTCAGCTTTTCCCCGCTGGCCTCAAGGGATTCTCTTCAGTGCGCGACCGACGAAGTATAGATACTCGATTTTGCCTTCGGGGCCGGGCAGCAGGAGCATGTCCTTGAAGAGCGCGGACTCGGCGGTCGTCTCTTCTTCCTTCTCGTCAATTGCGAGCAAGCGTTCGCCCGTCTTCTTCAGCGCAATCTCATCCTCGCCCACCTTCAAATAGAGTTTCTCTTCTTTCTTGAAAATCTGAAATTTGAACGTGCCGTTTTGATAAGTTCCGGCGTAGGCGTTCATCTCCGCAGCGCTCAGCGGCAAAGCCGTTTCACGCTTCTCTGCTGTGGCGGCTCGCAAAGGGAGCATCAACTCCATCGCTTTGTCTGTCGTCTTGCTGAGCAGGGCGAGGGTCGAATTGGCGAGGATGATGACGGCGAAGCGATGTTCGGGCGCCATTCTGAGCAGCGCGCCGAAGCCGGTCGTGCCGCCGCGATGTTCGACGAGACGCACGCCTCTGTAAGTTCCGACTCTCATGCCGTAGCCTTGCCGCCAATCGCCTGCCGCGTTGTGCGGGTCGGCATAAGCGGTCGTGAGTTTGGCGATGACCGCGGGCGAGAGAATTTGCTTGCCATCCAACTTTCCGCCGTTCATGAAGGCGATGGCAAAGCGCGAGAGGTCCGCGACGTTGCTGAGCATTCCGCCCGCCGGCACGTTCTCCGCTTCATCTGGAAAGGGACGAACAATCGTCGCCCTTTTATCTTCGCCGAAATCGTGGCCCATCGAGAGCGGATACGTCATCGCTTCGTTGACGCGAAAGGTCGTGCGGTTCATGCCGAGCGGATTCAAAACGAGGTCGCTCATCATCGCGGCGTAAGGCTTGCGGCCCGCTTCCTGAAGCGTTAGCCCCGCGAGCACGAGGCCCGGATTCGAGTAAGAATAAAGATTGCCGGGATGGTCGTAAAAGATTTGCTCGTCTTTCCAGCCGCGCGCCAGAGCGGCCAGATTGGGTTCGGCTGCGGGGCCGCGCCGGACTTCGGCGACGATGCCCGCGGTGTGAGTCAGCAGTTGATGAAGCGTCACCTGCGAGAGTCGCGTGGTTAAGCCTGAGACGTACGAGCCGATGGGCGCGTCGAGCTTGAGCTTTCCCTGCTCGGCCATCGTCACGAGCGCGGTGGCCGTGAACATCTTCGTCACCGAAGCGATGCGGAACAGCATCTCCGTCGTGACTGGAGCATTCGTCTCGATGTTGGCGACGCCGAAGCCTTTGGCGTAGATGATGCGGTCGCCGCTGACGATGGCTATCGCCGCCCCCGGCGTGCGCGTCTCCTTCAATTCCGCGAGCAACACTTTTTCCAACTCGCCGAAGTCAATCTCCTGCTTCTGAGCAAACACACTTGCCCGCGCCGTTATCAGCAGCGTGAGCGACAGCAACATCAATGAACAACGTTTAAGCGACATCTCTATTCCTTCTCAGCAAAGCGCGGATGAAAGTTCGACTCACTGCGCGCGGCGGAACTCCAACTCCTTGAAGTCGAAGTCCGGGTTCGGCACGTCAATCTTCATCTCTTCAGCTTTCCCCTGCGCGTTCAAATTAAAAGTGATGAAGCCTTTCGGGAATGGATAGCTCACGGTGTCGCGCCACTTGACGCGAAAGGTGTTGTACTGCCAGTGCTCAAGGTCGCCGACGAAGTTTGGCGACGGGATGAGACGAATGACCAGACGATTATTTTCGAGCGACACTTTCGCGTCGCCGTACATCTCGCCCGTATAGGTTCCAGCATACTGCGCGAGCGCGAGCGACGGGCTGGTGTTCTTCGCGCGCTCGTCTTCCAATTTCTTCTCCTCGGCTTCGCCAGCGGCCTTTCCTTGCGCGGCGCGTGTCAGCAGTTCCCCGCTCCAATCGCGCGGCTGCGCGCCGACAAAGGTGTCAAGAATTTTGTTGACCATAATCGAAGGGACAGAGGTTTCACTGTTGCTGAGGACGACGACGCCCAGATTTTCCTCGGGCATCAAGGCGACTTGCGAAATCATGCCGTCGAGGCCGCCGCTGTGCGAAGCGACCTTGCGCCCGTGATAGTCGCTCAGGAACCAGCCGAGGCCGTAGGTGTTGAAGTGGCGCGTCGGGTTAAACTTTTCGCCGCCCTCGCTGATGGGAACGATGGTCTGCGGCGACCACATCTCTCTGGCGACCGACGGGCTGAAAAACTGCTTGCCCTCATACTTGCCGCGACCGAGTTGGAGCCGAAGCCACTGAGCCATCTCCGCGACGTTTGAATTGAGGCCGGCGGCGGGGCCAACGCCGTCAACGTTGCTATAGCGCACGACGCGCAGATGGCCGTACAACTCGTTATGCGGACTCGCCACGTTGTCCGTGCTCTTGAAAGCCTTGATGCTGGTCGTCGTCGCCGTCATGCCGAGTGGAAGCAGAAAGCGCTCTTTGATGTAGTCGTCCCAGCTCTTGCCTGTGACGGCGGCGACGATTTGCCCCGCGGCGAGGAACATGATGTTCTGGTAGCCGTACTTGCTGCGAAAGCTCGAACTCGGTTTGAGAAAACGTATGCGGCGCAGTATCTCGTCGCGGTTGTAGGTCGTGTCGTACCACAGCAAATCGCCGCCGAAGGTCGCCAGCCCGCTGCGATGACTGATGAGGTCGCGGACGGTCAACTCGCGCGTCACGTACGGGTCGTAGAGTTGAAAGCCGGGGAGATACTTCGTCGCCGGGTCGTCCCATTTAATCTTGCCTTCGTCAACCAGCGTCGCCAGCGCGGCGGCAGTAAAGGCTTTCGTATTCGAGGCGATGGCAAAGAGCGTGCGCTCGTCAACGGGCGTCGTCTTGCCAAGCTCTCGCACGCCGTAGCCCTTGGCAAAGATAACCACGTCGTCCTTCACAATCGCTATCGCGAAACCCGGCACGCGCCAGTCTTTCAAAGCCTTGCTCGCGTACTCGTCAATCGACTTGAGACGCGCGGCGGTCGTCTCCGTCTGCGCCAGCGACGAGATCGGAGCGACGAAGAGAAGCAGGAACAATAGTTGAAAATGAAGCGAACGACGAAGCATCTTGAGCTTACCTTTCATCCTGAAATTATTTGCTTTTGACGATAAACGATTGGTCGCGCACGACCACACTCAACGGCTCGAAGCGAAGGAAGACGTAATCCGTGTCGCCCAGAATTTTGACGAAGCGCTCATCCCATTCCTCAAGGCTCGCGCCCAGATAGCGGCTCAGCAAACGGCGCAAGCGCTCCGCGTCGTGTGGCCGCAGTTCGGCCCGCCCGCGAAAGCCCGCGTGCTGCACGAGGCCGCTCTTGTGATTAAAATCAACGATGCCGAGAGCACAACGCGGCTCGCGCTCGATGCGCGCGGGGAAAGAGTCCGTCTTGTAGTTGCCGATAATCCAGATGGCTTCGTCTTCCCACAAAAACCAGACGGGCGATTCGCGCGGCCCAAACTCCGAGCCGGTCGCCAGATGAGCAAAGAGCGGGCGCGCAAGAATCTCTTCGAGCAGGCGGCGCGATTCGTCTTCCGGCAAATCAAAATGGCTGCCCGTCTCTCGCTTAATCTTCATGCTGCCGTTTATCTCTCAACACGCAATCGCTTATCGCGCAAGATGTATTTTTCAAGCCCGACGCGAGACTGTCAGGCGAGCGTCGGGAAACTTCAGGCCGTTTCGAGACTAGGCTGACAGATGCGCTGCGGTTAGTCAAAGCGTTAATTCAGGCAACACTTTTGTCAACAAAACAACTCGAAAATTCAACAGTTATCAGCTATGATGCTTTCACCCCGCTACGTAGGCTCCAGGCTAATTTGTGGTTATACATTGACCCGAACGATTAGCCAAAGGGCTTCCAATTAAATTTTCCGAGGCGCGGACTGCTCCGCTTCCGGTCTTTTCAGTTGCCCGGCTACGCTGAAAATGACGACGCGCGAGCTTGCCGCCAGTCGCCTTGCTTTTCAATTTACGACCCCCAATGCGTTGTTGATTTCGCTTGCCCAGTGAACATAAGGAGTCTCTGCCATGCCCCGACCTTCCAATGCCGCTTCAGGAAATCGCCGGCTCACTCTATTTCCAAACGCGTCGAAAAGCAGGCTGCTCTTGCTCTCGGTCGGGCTGGCCCTGGCCTTCGTCTGCGGGCTGGTCGTAGTCCGCTCGGCTGACCTCTCCGCCCCGGTCATACTGCCGGGAGACTTAAGCATCACGCCCGCTCCCGGCATGCAATTCAACCCGCGTGTGGCGCGCGGCGGCGACAAATATCTGGCGGTCTGGACGGATAGCCGAACCGTCGTCAACGGACTTAATCCGGGCATTGGCTCGCCAAGCTCCAACCCCGGCAGCGGCTCGCTCGATGATATTTACGCGGCCCGCTTAGACGCAAGCGGCAATGTGCTGGACACGCTGCCCATCATCGTTTCCGGGGCTCAGCATAATCAGGAACAGCCGAAGGTCGGATGGAACGGCCAGAACTGGCTGGTCGCATGGCAATCGCAGGCGCAGAGCAATCCCAACTATACGGAGATTCGCGCGGCTCGCGTCTCGCCCGACGGGACTGTGTTAGACGCCGTTCCGCTCGTCATCACTTCGCCTTTCTCCGGCAACGCGGTCGCTCCGGCAACTATCATCAGCGACGGCGTGAACTGGATAGTGATGTGGGAAACCTTTAGAGCGGGCGCCGTCGAGCGCTCCGTCTTCGTCGCGCGTGTCTCGCCCGCGGGTGTCGTGCTCGACCCCGAAGGCAAGGAAGCCTACAGGCATACGAGCCAGTACTTGGACGGCCCCGACATCGCGTTCGGCGGCGACGGCTTCCTGCTGACCTTCGTCGATATTGGCGCCGGGCCGAATTTCGAGAACGTTTTGAAGGGCGTCAGGCTCAATCTCAATCTTGACCAGAACGGCGCTCCGTTTAATATCAGCGACGGCTCTGCGGTCGGCTCGTCAAACTCGAAGGTCGCCTTCAACGGCCAGCATTACATGGTCGTCTGGGCCAGAGGCTTTGCGCAGACGACAAACAACGCTTTAGTCGGCAGCAGAATCTCGACGGGCGGGCAGTTGTTAGACCAAAGCCCGGTTCAGTTTGTCGCTAACATGAACGACTACGCGCCGCAGATTGATGTGTGCGGCGATAGCAGTTTGTGGTTCGCTTCCTACGAGAGCGCGTCCGGCTCTTCGCGTGAAGTGCGCGTGGCTCGCGCGACAAGCGACGGAGCGCCGCTCGACGCGAACGGGATTTTCGTTCGCGCCGGAGACAGAGCCGCCATCACGAACGGCGTCAACGGCGGCGCGCAGGTCGTCCTACATACTCCGACCTTTGACCCTTCATACAGCATCTCGCATGTCGAAGGCGCGAACGTTTCCAGCAGCGGGACAGTCGGCGCGGCCTCGACGCTGAGCCTCGGCGTGCCGCGACAGACGAGGCCGCGCATCGCGCAGGGCAGCAACGGATACATGACTGTCTTTCGCAGCGAGTCGGCCAACGACTCGCGCATTCTGGCGCAGCGTTTGGACGCGAACGCCAACCCGATTGACGCGGAACCGCTTGTCATCGCCAGCGGCTCGCCGACCAACATCAATCCGTCCGTCGCCTTCAACGGCGCGGTCTATCTGGTCGTGTGGGAGAGCAGCGCAACGGGCAGCCGTCAAACGCTCGGTCGGCGCGTGACGCCGGAAGGCGTGCCATTGGACGCCGCGCCGTTTGTGATTATGACCGGCGAGCAGCCGGACGTGGCCGCGCTCGGAGACGCGTTCCTCGTCGCCAACATTCTTCCGGTCGGCAATCAAAAACGTTACGTGCAGAGCGTGACGGTCAGCGGCCTTGGCGTCGTCGGCAGCGCGCCGACGCGTCTTGATTTCAGCTTCAACTTCGTGCCGCGCGTCGCGGCTTTCGGAGCGCGCTGGCTCGTCGTCTGGGAACATCATTCCAATCACGACGATTCGCCCGGCATCACTTACGGAGCCTTTGTCGAACAGAACGGCTCGTCGCTCGGCGCGTTTCAAGCGGGTGGCATAGGCGTCACGCCGCATCTGGCCGTCGCGGGCAACTCGGCTCTCATCGTCTGGTCAAACGGCGACATCTACGCGCGGCGCATCAACGCCGACGGCACGTTTCCAGACCCTTCCGCCGGTTACGCCGTCACGACCGCGCCCAACACGCAGGCGCTTCCGGCTGTCGCATGGGACGGGGCGCAGTATGTCGTTGATTGGGTAGACCATCGCAACGAGACTTATCCAACTCAACCGCGCGGCGACATCTACGGGGCGCGCGTCAGCATCACCAACATCCCGCTCGAAGAGTTTCCGATAGCCAATTCGCAACTGCCGGAAGCGACGCCGTTCGTCATCGCTTCAAACGGCCTGACCATCTTCGCTTACGCGAAGTTTTACGACACGGCTCCTTACAAATCGCATCGCATCACGCTGCAAACGGCGCGCTTCGCCCCGCCCGATTTAGGCACGATTCCCGCCGCCCCGACCAACCTCTCTGTGACGGAACCGGGCGGCAATCCGAGCAATAACCAACTGACCTGGACGGACAACAGCAACAACGAACGCGGCTTCAAGGTTGAGTCTAAGATTGGCGCGACTGGCGCATGGTCGCAGATGGCCGTCCTCGGCCCCGGCGTGACGACTTACTCTCAGGCGGTCAATCCTAACGGCCCCGCTTATTTCTATCGCGTGCGGGCCTACGGTCTGGCGGGCGATTCGGCTTACACGAATGAAGCGACGCCGCCCAACCCGCCTCCGGCTGTCGCCATTACCTCCCCGGCAGACGGCACGAGCCTCAGAGCGCCAGCCCTGCTCGTCTTCAACGCCACAGCTTCCGACAGCAACGGCTCTATCGCGCAGGTCGAGTTCTTCAGCGGCTCCGGTTCATGGGGCACAGACACGAGCAGCCCCTACACGGTGTCGCGCTTCAACGTCCCGGCAGGAACGTATGTGCTGCGGGCGGTGGCGACGGACAATCGCGGAGCGATGACCACTTCCGCTCCCGTCACCGTGACGGTCACTCAACAAACCAACAATTTAATCTGGTCGCAGGCGGGCGACAATCAATCCTTCATCGGGCCGAGCGTGAAGGCGCAGAACCTCTCGGTTGACAAGGAAGTGGCGGACGATTTCGACATCGTTGGCACGGTTGAACGAGTCATGATGTACGGCTACCGCGATTTCAACGCGCCGCCCAACCCGCCAGTCTTTGGCGCCTACGTGCGCTTCTACGAATGGCTGAACGGCGTGCCGGGCGCCTTACAGAGCGAGCAGTTCATCGCGGCCGGCAGCCCGAATCTGGCTTACGACCCGACTACCGCCACCTTCTTCGACATACAGCTTCCGACAGCCTTCACGGCGACCGGCAAGCATTTCATGTCCGTCCAACTCCTGACGAGCGGAAATTCCTGGTGGTGGTCAACCTCGCGGACTAATGCGCCGCGCAACGCCTCTGTCTATCAACGCGACAACCTCGCCGCCGGGGCCGCATGGACTCATCCGTATAACGGCGATGGCGTCTTCAGTCTCTACGGCACGCTGACGGGTCGCCCGCGCATTGACACACTGTCAACCACCACGGCGACGCGCGGCGAGCGCATCATCATCACGGGCGCAAACTTCGGCGGCACGCAGGACAGCAGCCGTGTGCTCATTGATAACGCCCCGGCGACTGTCTTCAGTTGGAGCGATTCCTCAATCAAAGCCTACGTGCCGGAGGCGGCAAACTTCGGCACGGTTCAGGTGCAGGTCGAGACTTCCAACGGTCTGAGCAACGCTCTTAATCTGAACGTCACGCCCAACCAGCAGAACGGTCGCATCAAGTGGCGCTTCACGGTTGACGGCGGCTATGTCTGGCAAAGCGCGGCGGTCGGCCCAGACGGGTCTGTCTACATCATTGACGATGAAGGACGGCTCTACGCCTTGTCGGCAGACGGCATCTTGAAGTGGACTAAGGGGGCCGGACAGTATGGCACTGACAATCACGTCTCGGTCGGAAACGACGGCACAATCTATACTGCGACGGTCGCCCAACCGGGCGGCACAGGGACACCGCTGGTCGGCGCGGTTCTCGCGCTCAATCCCAATGGAACGCAGAAGTGGAAGTTTGTCGCGCCCGAATCGGACAGCGTGACCTTCGGCCCGGAGGTCGGGCCTGACGGTAAGGTTTACGCCATCTTCTATCCAAAGGCCACCGCTCCGACGACGCTCAATCTGTTGGCGCTCGCGCCTGAAGACGGGCATGTGGTCTGGAATAATTACGATAGATATGGTGTGTATTCAAACGGCGGCAGGCGGCTCTCTTTCAATGCGCAACTCGGGCTGGTTTACTTCCAATCCACATCGCTGACCTATTCCAACGGCGGCATCTTCGCGCACCGCTTAGACAACGGCCAGCGCCAGTATTCTGCTCAAGCCAGCAGCAGCACGGACGTTATCGTCGCTCCAGACCAGACCGTTCACAACGTCACCCAGTCTTACTCGCCGCAACTGGCGCTCAACTGGACGTTCCCGCTCTTTGGGCAGGGGCCGACCGGGGCGCAGGACATCGGCCCCGACAGCGTTCACTACCTGCTCCAAAACTACTATCGCCTCTACGCCATCAATCCGAGCGGCGCGGAGAAGTGGCATTTCGACGATTGCGTTCCGGGCGGCGACTGTCGCACCTTGGACGACCCCGTGGTCAGCCCTGCCAATCAAGTCATCTTCGTTCCCGGCACGCCCGGCTATCCGCAGGCAGGTTTCTTCCTCGGAGTGAATCCGGCGAATGGCGCGGAGTTATGGCGCGTGCCGCTGCCGGTTGAGCCGGGCTACGGCGAATACGGGCAGGTGCGCCCGCTCAATCGCCCGGTCTTTTCAAGCGACGGCCGGACGGCGTATATCTCGACCGACATCGCCGCCAACTACGACTACACCTACTTCTACGCGATTGACACTTCGGCGACGCTGCCCTGCGCAGTCTCCATCTCGCCCGCGAGTTTGAGCTTAGCGGCCAACGGCGGCTCCGGCCAAATCGCCGTCTCGTCAACTTCTTCGACATGCGCATGGACCGCCGTTAGCAACGCCTCCTGGATAACGGTCAACACCGCCAGCGGCACGGGCAACGGCACGGCCAGCTTTACGGTCGCCAACAATCCTTCGACCAGCCAGCGCACGGGAACCATCACGGTCTCCGGCCAGATATTCACCGTCACGCAAGTCGGCGTCTTGCCCGACTCGCCGACGGTCAACATCACTTACCCGGCGAACAACCAGACGTTCACGCAGCCGACGAACGTCTTCGTCGCAGCCAACGCCGCGGCGGCTTCCGGCAGAACGCTGGCCCGCGTTGAGTTCTACGCCGGGACGACGTTAATCGGCACAGACAATTCCGAGCCTTACGAAATCGTCTGGAACAGTCCGGCGACGACGACTTACGTGCTGACGGCCCGCGCCATAGACAACCTCGGCATAGCGACCGATTCCGCGCCCGTCACCATCACTTTGCAGCCGTCGCCGGGGCCGGGGCCATTCCCGCTGCCCGTCCCGCCGCCGCTGTTGACGAGTCCGCAAGCGGAGGCGACGTTCACGGCTCCGGCGACCATTACTATCGAGGCCACGCGCCAGTCGAGCAACTACCCGACAATCCGCATGGAGTTTTATCAGGGGACGACGCTGCTCGGCACGGACACGACCGCGCCCTACAGCTTCACATGGACGAACGTGCCGCCCGGTCGCTATACCATCTCGGTTCGCAACGTCGCCAACACTGGCGCTCGCGCCACTTCGCAGCCCGTTGACATCACCGTCAACGGCGAGAACTTCAACATCGCCGGGCGCGTCGTTGACAACAACGGAGCGCCGCTCGCCGGAGTCGTGGTCGTGCTCAACGGCTCAAACTTCAACGCGGCGGCTTTGACGGCCAGCCGCAACGCGACCGCGCGCGAGTTGGCGCAGAGCGGCAGCGCGACAATCACGACCGATGCCGACGGCAACTATATGTTCAGCGGCTTGCCGCAGGGCGGCAGCTACACGGTCGCGCCGGCGGCCAACGGCATCACGTTCGCCCCGGCGCAAGCGGCTTTCAGCGGCCTGCATTCAGACCAGAGCGCCATCTTCGTCAGCGGCAACTCGCAACCGCAGGCTCGCAGGCAAGTCTCCGACTTTGACGGCGACGGAAAAACAGACCTCGCCGTCTGGCAGTCGAGCAGCGGCATCTGGCACATCATCAAGTCTGCGAACGGCGCGACCCAACTCCAACAATGGGGACAGAGCAGTCTGGGCGACCTAGCCGCGCCGGGCGACTACGACGGCGACGGCAAGACGGACATCGCCATCTTCCGCCCCTCTGACGGCAACTGGTACATTCTCACCAGCGCGAACGGAGCCAGCACAATTCAAAATTGGGGACAAAACGGCGACGTGCCAGTTCCCGCAGACTATGACGGCGACGGCAAGACGGACATCGCCGTCTTCCGCATCGCGGAGGGCAACTGGTACGTTAAGAAGAGCAGCGGCGGCAGCCTCGCTCAAGGTTGGGGCAATCCGTCCGACCGTCTGGTCCCCGGCGACTACGACGGCGACGGCAAGGCCGACATCGCTGTCTTCCGACCCGAAGAAGGCAACTGGTACATCGTCAAGAGCACGGGCGGCTCGCTGCAAATCAACTGGGGACTCGGCGCAGACCGCGCCGTCGCGGGCGACTACGACGGCGACGGCATCACAGACATAGCCGTCTTCCGCCCGTCCGAAGGCAACTGGTATATCAAGAAGAGCAGCGGCGGCAGCATCATTCGCAACTGGGGCGACTCTAGTGACCGTCCCGTGCCGGGAGACTACGACGGCGACGGCAAGACAGACATCGCCGTCTGGCGTCCCACGGAAGCCACCTGGTACATCATCCACAGCGGAACCAACACGGTCAGCGTCCAGTACTTAGGACTCGGCGGCGACATCCCGATTCCCGCCGCCTTCATCCCGCAGTAGCGGAGACACGGAGTTAACGAGACGCGGAGACACGGAGAGAAGGAACGACGATAACGAAAGACGATGCGGCTTCTATCGAGATGCCGTCATCCATTTCAACATCTCGCCGCGTCTCCGCGTCCCTGCTTATCGCCGCGTCGCGTCGCTCGCCTGACGGCGCTTGACCTTCCGGCGCGAGCAGGCATAATCTTCGGCTTATGAGAAACCTTGCGCACATCGCCGCCGCGCCCTTCTTGAGGGGAAGAAAACTCTCTTCCCTGCTGGCTCCAATTCTAGCTCTGCTTTTTATCGTCTGCGCTGTTCCGAGTGCTCAGGCGCAGCAGTCGTCTGCGGCTCCCTTCAGCTTTCGCGCGGGGCAGCGGATGTACATCGTCGCCTACCGTCGCATCCGTCCATACTTGCCCATCACGGACGCTTCGGGCAACACGTCCGCTAGCTCGACTGTCGAGCGCGCGGAATATTCCGACTATGATTTGGACGCCGAGCGGAAAGTGAGGAAGCGAATTGAAGAGTGGCGTTTCTTTCAGGTCGCCGAAAAGCCGAGCGTTGCAGACTTCGTGTTCCTCGTCAGCCTCGACGAGAGTTCGATAGAAGGCTTGGTCGTTTCGTTTGACGCATACCGCGATCACTTCAAGGACAGATACGATTTGGACGAACTGCGCGAGGCCGCGCACGGTCGTTATCTGATAGGGCCTTTGAAGCTCGGCACCGTCACCAGGCTGGCCGACCGTCTGGTCAAGCAGTTCCGCGAGAAGGTCATGCAGGGCAGCAAGGCTTCGGATGAATAATGAAGAGTTGCGGGCGCACGTTTTCAAAGAAGCGCTGGCGCATGTTTTCAACCGTGTAAGGAGTCAAGGGGTTTTGAAACGAATCAAGATAGCCGCCGTCATCGTCATGCTATGCGCGGCGAGCGGCTTTGCTCAAACAGGCAGCAGGCGGCGCGCAGCGGCGGTGTTGGCCGAACAGTCCGTCATCAACATCCAGCAGATTGATTTCAGGAACTACACTCTTCCGCTCGACGGCAAGGCTTACAAATTGATTGACGGTTTCTACGCCGGAACCGTCGCCCCCGGCGCGCAGTGGGAACTGGCCCTCGCCGACGGCCCTTACTACGTTGACTTGACCGGCGACAAGAAAGCGGAGGCAGTCTTCGTGCTCCGCTACGGCCCCGTTGACGCGCCCAACATGGCCGAGGCGCGAGTCTACACGCTGCGCGACGGAAAGCCCGCGCTGCTCGCCACCTTCACCGTCGCCAGCAACGTCCGCTGCGAGATGGTCAACTATCTCAAGGTCGAGGACGGCACAGTGATGGTCGAGCGCATCTACGGCGAAGGCTCGCGCTGCGACCACAACGAGATAACGCAGTATCGCTGGAACGGCAACAGCTTCGTCGCCGTCGGAGACGTGCGGCGCACGCGCTGCCAGTGTATCAACCAGTGAGAGCTTGCGCGGCGATTCGTTAGGCCGGATTTGATTTATGACGCTCAGTCAGACCTGAGTTGAACACTCTACTGACGGCTTAGGAAGGACTCCAATCATGTTAAAGTTTATCCGTGGCAGAACCACCTGATAACTCGACCAACGCGACTTCGACGACCTCATCACGCCCTACAGGCGAGGGGATAGTGATAGACATAGGGACTGGCGACGGTCACTTTGTTTACCAGTCTGCCCGCCGGAACCCGCGGAAGTTTTACATCGGGATAGACGCGAACACGCGCCCGCTGTGGAAAGTCTCGGAGAAGATTCATAGGAAGCCTTCGAAGGGCGGGCTGCCCAACGTGCTCTTCCTGCAAGCCGCCGTCGAAGAGCTTCCCGATGAACTCAACGGCGTCGCCGATGTCGTCCACGTACACTTCCCTTGGGGCAGTTTGCTGCGCGCGATGGCGACCGGGGAGAAAGCCGTGCTCTGCAATCTGCGCCGCATCTGCGCCCCCGGAGCCTTGCTCGAAGTCATCATCGGCCTGGACCCCGAACGCGACCACACAGAGACACAACGCCTCGGCCTGCCGCCCCTCACCGAAGCATTCATTGATGCAGCGCTGCTCCCCAACTACACAGCCGCAGGCTTCGAGATACTCGAACAAGGCTTGCTCCCCGCCTCCCAATGGCCCACCCTCCAAACCTCATGGGCCAAGCGCCTGCAAGGCAACGCCAACCGCACAGTCACCTACATCATCGCGCGGGCCGTCGAGCTTACAGACTGAGCCGCACGACCGCTCTCACATGAGTCATGCGGCTACAGCAATCTCATCCTGCCCGCTCTTGTTGATTATTTTATGCGCCTGACACTTGCTAACTCAAGACTTGCGCCTGACGTTTTCGGACGCTCAGGGCTTCGGCGGCGGCTCCGGCTTCTTTGCCTTCTTCGGCCCTTTCTCCACGCGGCTCGCGCTCTCCCAGGCGGCGAGCGTGCCGGGGTCATTGCGAAATGTGTTACGCGCGATGGCCTTTAACTCGCGCACGATGTCAGTTTCCCGCTTGAGGGCGGCGACGAGGTTCGCCGTCGCCTTTGTCTTATCGGCGAGGGCTTGAGACTGGCGGCCCTCCGCCGCCTCGACCCCACCAATGGCGGCTTGCATGTCTGTCAGGAAACTGACGGGCAGGCCGCGATTCGTAAACTCCGTGGGAATCGGCGTGGCGGATTCGATGTAGCCGCGCGCATGGTTCAGCACGTTCTGGTCGCTGCTGCGCGGCATCTTGAACTGGTCGGCGATGCCCGGAAGCTGCTTGTTAATACTGCGCGCCGTCTGGTTCATAGCGCGCATCAACTCCAACAATGATTTGATAGCCGCATTCTCTGCTCTGTCTGTTCCTGCCAGTCGAGAGTTGCCGCCGCCTGCTTGGCCGCGTGCTGTTCAATCTCGATGCTGAGCGCATTGTGCTCGACAATCAACTCGGCGCCGCGCGAGCCTGCCGGAAAAGCCGCCGCATTAGCGGCAGTAAACACATCTACCCGCTGGCTTCTGTCTATTTGACGTGATTCGGAATCCTGCATGACATGCTGCTCCTTTTTGAGAGAAAAGGAGGGCTGGGCTTCCCTCACAGGTTAAGACAGGGCAAAGCGTAATTGAGTGTTAAGAGTTCCCTGTCCGATGCCCCCGATTATACTCCTGCCCCGGCAAAAGTGAAGAAAAATTTCTCCGGTTTTTTCCTTAGCCTCATCTAACCTTACAGCGCCAAGTAAGTCACGCTCTTCGGAATTGTTTTTAGAGACATCCGCTGTTCAGTAGTTAAGCTCAGATCAAGAGTTTGACAATTAAGCTGTTGTATAGCCGACACATCTGACACTTTACTATCGCGGAGGTTGAGCGAAAGTTTGGTGAGCGAGTGCGGCAACTGCTGTAGGACTTTCCCCTGGCTGCCGCGGAGGTCAAGCGTGAGGTCGGTGAGCGAGTTTGGCAATCCCGACACGTCTGTTACTTGGCTGCCGCCGAGGTAGAGCGAGAGTTTGGTGAGCGAGTGCGGCAACCTCGACACATCTGTTACTTGGCTGCGGACTAGGTAGATCGTAAGTTCAGTGAGCGAGTTTGGCAATCCCGACACGTCTGTCACTCCACTGAGCATGAGGTCAAGCGAAAGCTTGGTGAGCGAGTTCGGCAACCTTGACACGTCTGTTACTTCGCTGTAGCCGAAGTGGAGCGTGAGGTCAGTGAGCGAGTTTGGTAATCCCGACATGTCTGTCACTTTGCTGACACCGAGGTCAAGCGAAAGTTTGGTGAGCGAGTGCGGCAACTGCTGTAGGACTTTCCCTTGGTTGTCGCCGAGGTCAAGCATGAGGTCGGTAAGCGAGTTTGGCAATCCCGACACATCGGTCACTTCGCTGCCGCCGAGGCTGAGCGAGAGTTTGGTGAGCGAGCGCGGCAGCTGCGACACGTCTGTCACCTTGGTGCCGCCGAGGTAGAGCGAGAGGTCAGTTAGCAAGTGCGGCAACCTCGACACATCGGTCACTTTGCTGTCGCGGAGGTCGAGCGAGAGTTCAGTGAGCGAGTTTGGCAACTGCGACACATCGGTCACTTTGCTGCTGCCGAGGTTGAGCGAAAGTTTGGTGAGCGAGTGCGGCAACGGCGGCAGGAATTTCACTTGGTTGTCGCCGAGGTCAAGCGTGAGGTCGGTGAGCGAGTTTGGCAATCCCGACACGTCTGTCACTTTGCTACTGCCGAGGTTGAGCGAAAGTTTGGTGAGCGAGCGCGGCAACTGCGACACGCCTGTCACTTCACTGAACATGAGGTCAAGCGAAAGTTTGGTGAGCGAGTGCGGCAACCTCGACACGTCTGTTACTTCGCTGTGGCTAATGTTTAGAGTGAGTTCAGTGAGCGAGTTTGGCAACTGTGACACATCGGTCACTTTGCTGTAGCTGAGGTCAAGCGAAAGTTTGGTGAGCGAGTCCGGTAATCCTGACACGTCTGTTACTTTGCTGTTGCTGAGTTCGAGCGTAAGTTCTTTTAGTGAGTTTGGCAATCCTGACACGTCTATTACTTCGCTGTTGCTAAGCGAGAGAGTTAATTTTTTTATGTTCGGGTATCTGCTCAAACTATCGGCTAGCCCTTCCATCGAATTTGTTGATTTTGTTGCTGAGATACCGAGTTCCTCCAAAGTATCTGAATTTAAGAAAGACAGGTACTTCAAATTTAACGGCGTGCTGAGCCCCAGCGTCTTCAACTGGCGTTGGTAGTCATATAATTCGGGGGGATAGTTGTTTTCCTGCAAATATTTTCTTGCTTCATAACGCTGGACTAGCGGGTAGCCGAGCCAGCCTCCGGCGAGCAGGGAGATGACGAGCGCGAGGGAGAGCAATCGTTTGGTGGCGCGGCGGCGTTGGCTGCGTTTGAGGAAGGCGAGCTTTTCCTGTTCGTCGCGGCCCCAGGGTATCTGGCTTTGGTATTGCTCGACGAGGCGCAGGGCTTTGCCTTTGAGCAGGTATTGCGAGGCGGGGCTGTTGCGCCATGCAGAGAACGCGCCGGAGAGTTTCTGTTTGGCTTCTTCCCTTTCGCCGATTAGTTTTCCGGCGAGGCGGTTGATAGCTGGAATGAGGCGTTCGTGCGGGAGACGATAGCGCGTCTCTGCGTCGTCGGCTGTGGCGTGTTCGAGCAGGCGTATGTCTCGCTGCGTGAGGCGTTCGAGTTCTGTTTTTAAGCGAGCGGCGTTGACGGGTTCGTTTGCCGCCGCTTCGACTTCCGCAGCCAGTTCAGCGGCGGTCTTGCCTTCGGCGATGCGTTGGTTTGTTTCCTCGTCGCGCAGGGCGAGCATGGCGGCGAGCAGAGTCCGGCGGTCTTCGTCTGGAAAGTTTTCGAGACAGCGATTGATGTATTGCGTCAGCAAGCCTTCGGCGCCGCCCGCGAAATGATAAACGTCTTCGGTCAGGGTCTTCGCCCCTTGCCGCTCGTGCAGTTCGGACAGGACCAGCAAGCCTATGCCGATGTCCACCGAAGAGACTTCGCCGTCAACCGTGGCGGCGTCTATCAAATTGTCAACGACCTTTTGTTCGACCGACAGGCCCGCCGCTTCTATCAACTGGCTGATGACATCGCGCGCCTGCTCCGCCGTGAACAGCCGCACGGAAAGCTCCGGCGGAAAGAACTTGCGGTCCTGTTCGGGGATGATGAAGTCGGACCAGTTCGCCCTGTACTCGCGGCGAAAGGCAATCACCCACGTCACGCGATGCGGCGGCTTTGAGCTTCGCGCCACCTTCCGCAGGAGCCGGAATATCTGCCCGTTGTCCGCCGCCCCCAACTGCTCGAACTGGTCGAGCACGATGACGTGCCGCCCAAGCTCCGGCGCCGGGTTGACCAGTTCGTCCAAAGATTTTAATTCCGTCGCAGCCTGCTTATCGCCGCCCTCGCCGTTCGATTGAGAGCGCCAGTTTTGCTGGACGGCCAGCAGCAACCCTTGCGATGAATCGGACGGCCTCGCCTCCCAGTAGTGATAGTTGATGCCCGTCTCTTTCAAAATATCCGTCAGCCCCGCGCGCAGCAAAGAAGTCTTGCCCGCGCCCGACGCTCCCATCAGGACCACCAGCCGAACTTGATCGTCCGCTACGTGACCGAACAGCTTACGCAGTTCGTCTTCCCTTCCCAGTTTCCGAAACAACTCTCCATCGGCGGGCGTGAAAGCCAGCGGCCCCTTTATCGCCGAAGGACGATTGGCGGGCGGCGGCAACTCCGGTGTATATGTCAATTTCCAGATGCGATAAATGCCATACAACAGCACGAGCAGCCCCGCAACGTAAAACACGCCCGGAACAATCAAATCGCCCTTCCACGATTTAACGAACTCTTGCAGCCTTTCAGGCAACCACTTGATAAAGGAATAGCCGAGCCACACCAGCAACGCCGCCAACGCCAGCGCGGCCTCTTCGCGGCGTCGCGCCTTGAGGAACCGTATAACAGAATCAACCGTCGGCTTAAGCTTCGGCAGCCATTCCTGCAAACCACTCATGGGGCGACTCTCCCGGCAAGCATTGAGGCGAGTTGAACAGCCCCGGCATCTTACCTTAAAAGTAATGCTCCACGTTATAAAAAGCGCTGGATGAACAATGCTTCACGGTCAAGCTTGAAGACTATCGGCTGGTCTTCTCAATATTTTCTCGCGGGCAAGCAGCGCATTTGCTGCGCGCGAACCTGCGATGAGCTCTGTCGAATGGGTGACGATACACCCGTCTGAGTTGAGCGCCATCAATAACCATTGACACGGGCGGGAATTTATAATAGTTAATGACGAATTCATGTGGAGATTCTGCTTCTCCCGCGCTCAGTTTTCTCTTTCGTCGAAAGAGGCTCATCATGTCCTCAAAGGCCGTACGACTAATCACAGCCTGGATGTCAACGCTGAAAGCACGGGCCGCTGCCTTCAATCGTTCCATCGCCCACGTCCCCATCCGTATCCGCTTATCCCTGCGGACCACTTTAGCCGTGCTCTCACTCTTAGTGTTTCTGCTGGTCGTCTTCTACACCGTGCGCCGCTATAAAAATACTTCGCAGTATTTCAACTCCACAATTGTGATTGCCGGTGCGCCCTTCAACGAACTGACCAACGGCAGCATCCAAAGCCGCTTGGACCTCTCGACCAATCTCTTTCAGGTGGGGCTGGTGGTGATAGCCGGTTTGAGCGGCCTGCTGATTACCAAGGACATTGCGAAAGACGGGGCGGCGAATTTCGCCCTCTCCAAGCCGCCTGAGATTATCATGTTCGCCTGTGCGTTCCTCCTCGTCCTCTTCTCCTTAGTCCTGCACTATTGGTACGTCCACGAAATCTCTTACATCTACGATCTGGCGAGCAGGCATTACAAAGCCGCCAATCCCTTCATTCCCGATGTGACGGATGAAAACATCGAGTTCCTTTCCGACTACCAGTTTCGCTGTCTGGTCGCCGGTATAGTCCTGACCTTCATCACCTTTTTCAGCGCACTCATCATCAAAGGAGGAAGACCCAAATGAAATCCCTACTCATCATCGTTGCTATCGCTTTAATGACCACACAGGCTTTTGCTCAACAGGGCAGAGACAAGTCCAGAGAGACGCGCGAGAAAATAGACCGGGACATGGCAAGAGAGCGGAGCGACCGTGACAGGAGCGCAGACAAAGAGCCACACGATAGAACATCGACTTCTTCCAACCCAAGCGGCGAGAGGTCAACGCCCATGCCAGCCCCAACGCCGGGGATGGCTGCCACATCAGACCCGTCAACTCCAACCGAGAATCTCGCAGGCTTTATGATTCCGCGCCCCAATCCGGCGTTATCGGCTATGCTGTTCGCCCAAAGCGAGATTCAAGTCCGCCAGCCGACCCTCACCACTGACATGCTTCAGCAAGACCAGGAGGCTCTCAGGGCTTCATACCCGGCGATAGCGCTAAGCTATAAGCGCAAGAATCATAGCTCTCAAGATGCGTTTACGGCGCTGCTCACTGCATGGCAATATCTGCGCACCGAGAAACTAAAACCGACCGAGATGTTAGCCCCCCAAACGTTGATTACTCTCGCTGACACCCTTGGAATCATCATCATCAAATCAACGCCCGACGACGCCACCATCATCGTCGGCAATAAGCCCCTCGCCAAAAACGTCAACACAGTCTATTGCAGCCCCGGCACACATCGCATCCAATTGAGCAAACCCGGCTATGTGACGCTGGAAGAGACCATCGACATTAAAGCGAACGAGGAAACAGAGTTTGTCAGAGAGTTGAAGAAGCAGTAAAGGGTTTTCCTGACAGCTACAACCCTCACCACAGCCACCGACGGAGAGCCAAATGAGAACCCTATTGTTGCTCGCAGCCATCGCCATCATCAGCACGAACGCCTTCGGCCAGACTAGGAATTATGACCCCGCAAGGCTGGAACGCATGGTTTTTGAGAGAAGCCGGAGCGTTACCCAACTTGAAATTAAAGCCGTCAAGCCCGCTGTTTCCGATGACATGCTTTATCGGGATTGGAAAGCCCTCGATGCCTCTCTGCCCGTAGTAAAAACTATTTTCAAGAAAAAGGGTCTCGACGCTCGACATGCGGCACAGGCGATGCTCACCGGCTGGTACTATCTACGCACCGGGCGCTTAAAACCCACGCAACGCTTATCTTCCCAAGCCTTGATTCAAACCGCCAGAGCGCTCGGCATCCTGACTATCACCTCCACGCCAGGGGACGCCGAAGTGATGGTCGGTAATAAACGCCTCACCGAAACCACTCCCACAACCGCCTACTGTAACCCCGGCCCACATCGCATCCAACTCAGCAAACCCGGCTACGAGACACTGGAAGAGACTATCGACATTAAAGCGAACAAAGAAATAGAGTTTGACAGAGAGTTGAAGAAACAGCCCTAACCGGCGTGAGATTCCAAGACATCAGCCCGAGGAATATAACCCTCAGCCTTCATTCCTCCCCATGCAGCTCCAATTCCCGCCGTGCAGCGGCCATCCAAGCTCGTGCAGCGTCAATTCCAACGCGTGCAGCGCACGTTCAAGCGCTTGCAGCGGCGATTCCTACGCGTGCAGCGGCGATTCTTTCACGTGCAGCGACGATTCCAACGCTTGCAGTGAGCGTTCCAACGCGTGCAGTGACGGTTCTTTGGCGTGCAGTGGGCGTTCAAACGCTTGCAGTGAGCATTCCTGAGCGTGCAGCGGGCGTTCGGAGCCGTGCGGCGAAGGCTGTAAGTCGTGCAAAATGCGTAGGAAAGCTCGAAGCGACCGTTTCTTTGCGGGAAGCGGTCGCTGTTGGGCTTGATGGCGGAGGTTTAGCAAATATTTTTGCTAGTCGCGCGGGTGTGTCCTATTTCCCTGCGGCATTTATGTCGGCTAGAGCGTGTGCGGTGGCCGTCAGGAGGGCTTCGGGGCCGACGGGGGTGCCTGTGGCTTTCTTCATCCAGAGGTCCGGGATGACGGCGCCGGTCGTCGCCATGCGTTCAAACTCCGCGCCGATGTTTCCGGCCCTGTCCATCTGCTCCTCGATTTGAAACGCAATCATGTGGCCGATTGGATAGTCCGGCAAGTAGAGGAACGAATCAATCATGTGTGAGTAGATGCCTAGCAGAACCACGTCGCGCCGCTTGAAGACGGGCGCGTAATACTTGTTCCAGAGGTCTTTTGAAATGCTGAGCGTCGCCGCCTTCAACTCCGCGGGCGTGGCGTTCGGGTGGTCGTACATCCAATGCCAGACGGCCATGTCAACGAGGGCCACGCCCGCTATCTCGTAGGCTCCCCAGAAGTCGTCCAAAGTCTTCAGGGCGCGCGTCGCCCTGTTCGGCTTCGAGAGGCCTAGCAACTCAAGGTCATGCCCCTGAAAGACGAAGGCCAGAGCTTCCGTGAAGGCAGTGTTCGGCACCCCCTGCAAGAGCGTGTGGTCTATGTTGTTGAGCGAGAAAGTCTGCTCGACGTTGTGGCCCATCTCATGCACCGCGATGTTGAAGCCCTTGTAGTTCATCCCGCCCTTTTCCACGCGCGTCCGCAGGTGCGTCTTCGCCGCTCGCATCCCCGCGCCGAGCGCGTGGCCCGAACCGCGCGCAGGGTCAACCACTATGTTGTTCGCCAGATACTCCGCGCGCTCCTTTGTGAAGCCGAGTTGAACGAGCAGGTTCGGGATGTCCTGCTTGTAAGCTTCGGCGGTCGGATACTTCTTCGCCACTATCTCATCCAACTGCGCTTCGGTGTACGCGCCGCGCGGACGAAAGCCGTTGTACCAAATATCGAACGGCTCAAGCGGTCGGCCAAGCCGCGTCTCAATCAACTTTGCCACCTCCGCCACGCGCGGCGACGACAGAACCTGTTCGAGCATAGCCTTCACGCGCGCTTCGGGTATCTCACGATTCTCGTCGAAGCGACGAGTGATTAAAGTCGGCGCCGTCGGCGAGTAAGGGTCTGCTTTCCTCGAAGCCTGATACGTCAGCAACAACTTCGCGTAACGCGTGTCAGGCTCAGGCGCGTTCGCCGGAGCGCTCATGCTCGCAGCGCTCGCCTGCACGCCCGCGCCCTCCGCATCGTTGACCGCCGCCGCCTTCACTTCATTCGTGAACGGGTTCCAATCCACGCGCGGATTATTGACGACGACCGCCGGAATCGTCTGCGTCACGATGCGCTCCATCACCTGCTGTATCATGCGCTGCTTCGCAAGGCCGCTCGCCTTGTCGCTGTAGTCAGCCTTGATTTCGTCGCGCAGGTTCCAGTGTGACAGCAACCGTAGCTTCGGCGCGAAGAGCCGCACGCCCTTCTCGTCCAGCAAGTGATGCATCCAGATGTTGTACTCCGCGATGTAGCGGCCAGCGTCCGCCGATGCCTCCGCTATCGCCAGATTGACGCTCGCCGGAACGCGCCTGGAAAAGCGTTGCGCCAGCCGCGCCTCCGCCCACTGGCGACGCGACCATCGCTCGCCCTCCGTCAAACGCTGCGCGAGCGTCGTCAAAGGAAAGTTGAGCAACACGGTGAAGGCAATCTTGTTTTGAAAGAAGTCGTCAACGGCATGCGCCGAAGGGTCGTAGCCCGCGAACATCTCGTCGAGCGGCAGAATCGGCCCGACATCCAAATCGGACTGCTGGCGAAACTCTCTGCCAAGCTCGCCCATGTGGCCGTCCAACTGCTCAAGGTTGCGCTCGAAACTCTCGAACATACGGTCCAGCGTCTGCTGCTCGCCCGCGAAGTTCGTCCGCACAAACTCCTCGAAGGCCGCCGCGTCTCCATCCTCCGCGCGCCAGAACTCCGACACCTGCTTCAACCCACGCTCGACGCGCGCCCGCTGTCCCTCGCCATACTTGCCAAGCAACTCGCCCTGCATCTTTGCCATCGCATCCTTCATCCACGCTGCTTGCCCGCCCGCCTGCTCCTGCGCAGCCACGCCCTTGCCTTCGCCCGACGGCGACCAACTCAAATCACTTGCCGCCGCCAGCCCGCCGAGCATGAGCGATAATCCCACAAACAAAAATAAGCGAAACAGATAATGTCTCATTCACTCCTCCGTTAATAGCGAACTCTGAGATGACACGTTAAGGCATTCGACCGGCCCAGGCAAAAGTCTCACGCAAAGGCGCAAAGCCGCAAAGGAAGAAGCGAGCAATGATGACAGTTGAGCAGTTGCTTACTGCCGTTTTTTCTTTGCGGCTTTGCGCCTTTGCGTGAGATTGTTTTCGCTCCCTGCGACATAGTTCTTTCACTTCAAATCACGGATGTCTCCGTCAACAACTGCCCGCGCGTGAACCGTTCCGCGCTCAAAGATGAAACGTCCATCAAGCGCGCTTCGCCGTCCAATATCAATTCGGCCAGCAAACGACCCGTCGCGGGCGAATGCATGACGCCGTGACCACTGAAGCCGTTGGCGAAGTACAACCCGCGCACGCCCGCCGCTTCTCCGATTATCGCGTGATGGTCAGGCGTCACTTCGTAGAGGCCCGCGCGGCAACGGCTCTGCTCTATCAACGCGCCGGCCAGACACGGGACTCTGTGCCTTGCGCGCGGCAGAATCTTTTCGACAAACTCCGGCTCAAACTCCGTGTTGAATCCCGGCGTCTGCGCAGGGTCAGGCCACGCCAGCAAGACTCCCTGCGCCGCGCCCGCCGCAGCCGCTGCCGAGTCCGGGCGAAAGTGAAAGCCGTCCGTCAAATCAATCACCATCGGAAAGCGCGCGGGCATCGCCGCCAACGGCTTCGTGCAGACCAACTGCCGTCTGAGCGGCACAACCGGAAGCTCAACGCCCGCCATCCGCGCCACCTCAGCCGCCCAGGCGCCCGTCGCATTCACCACCACGCGCGTCGAAACAAATCCGCGCGTCGTCATCACGCCCGCCACGCCGTTGCCGTCAACCGCTATGCCCTTCACCTCCGTCTCAAGCCAGACGCGAACGCCGCGCTCGCACGCGCTCTCTGTGAATCCCTTCATGATGCTAAGCGGCCTGACGAAGCCGTCCGTATGGCAGAAGGAGCCGCCGACCACATCGTCAACGCGCAACTGCGGAACGAGGGCCGCGATGTCCGCCGCGCCGATAATCTCAACATTCGTCACGCCCTCAAGTCGCTGCCGCTCGCGGTTCGCCTTCAAAGCGTCAAGCTGCTGTTCAGTGGTGGCGACGAACAAATATCCCGCCGGGTCGTAGCCCGACTCGTGGCCCGTCGCTTCTTTAAAATTCCTGATGAAGTCAATCGAGTAGCGCGACATGCGTATGTTGATGGCCGTGGCAAACTGCGCGCGCACGCCGCCCGTCGCGCGTCCCGTCGAGCCGCAGCCCTGCGCCGCTTCGCGCTCAAGGATGACGACGTTCGCGCAGCCCGCTTCCGCCAGATGATAAGCCACGCTCGCCCCGACGATGCCGCCGCCGATAATCAAGACATCCGCCGTCCCGCTCATCCACTCGCCCTCCGCTTCGGCAATTCGCTTCCCCCGCAGCCGTCAGTGTAAAAGAATCGCGCGGCCAACTCTATCATTGTTTGGAGACATCTTCAGAGCATGAGTTTCCGGCTTCCAATCTTTATCGCCTCCCTGCTCTTGACGACGACGAGCAACCAATGCGGCTTGCCTTCAAAGAGCGTGAGCCTCGCTCAACAACTCAAGCCGCGCGATGCCGCGCTTGCCTCGCACACTGCCGCCGCTGTTGACTTCACCGCCGCTGATTTTGAACAGCACATCGCTCATCTTAAAAAACAATTTACACTGAACGAGTTTACCTTCGTCGTCCAATCGCCTTTCGTCGTCATCGGCGACGAACCCGCCGCGACCGTGCGCCAGCGAGCCGCCGAAACTGTGAAATGGACGATTGACCTGCTCAGGAAAGATTACTTTAAAAAGAACCTGCCGTTGATTCTGAACATCTGGCTCTTCAAGGACACGGACTCTTACCAACGCCACGCCCGCCAGCTTTTCAACGACGAGCCCGACACGCCCTACGGCTATTACTCAAGCGCGAATCGCGCGCTCGTCATGAACATCGAAACCGGCAGCGGCACGCTCGTCCACGAGCTTGTGCATCCTTTCATGGACGCCAACTTTCCAGCCTGCCCGCCGTGGTTCAACGAAGGACTGGCCTCGCTCTATGAGCAGTCAGGCGAAGTGGACGGCCATCTCCACGGCTATCCCAACTGGCGCTTGCCCGCTCTGAAACTTGCCATCAAAGCTTCGGCTGTTCCCTCTTTCAAATCGCTGATGGAGATGAACGCGGAGGCTTTTTATCGTCAGGATAAGGGGACGAATTACGCGCAGTCGCGCTACCTCTGCTACTATCTACAGGAGCGCGGATTGCTGGCGGAATTTTACAGCGTATTCACAGCGAATCAATCGACAGACCCGACCGGCTACCTGAGCCTTCAGAAGGTTCTGGGCGAGAGCGACCTGCCAGCCTTCCAGAAAAAATGGGAAAAGTTTGTGCTGGACATCAAAGAAGGCTTTACCGTCCGAACGACCAGCAACTAACTCGCGCCTGCCGCATCAAAGCCTTCTGAAGTTTGCTCAAAGGCTGTTTAGTTCTTCAGCCACGCGCCCCCTTTTATAGCCATAACTTTCCGGCTCGCTCCGGTAATAATTCTGTAAGACCAAAATTCGATAATAGCTTTTCGACGACCCGAAGGAGATTTTATGATTGCCCCTCGCTTATTCCACTCTTTGAGAATCAACAAGCTTCACAGGAGAAAACTTCTAGCCGCGCCTTTGCTCCTGCTCGCTCTGTTTCTACACTCTGCTCCAAACGTTCAGGCTCAGCAGGCAGCGAAGAATCTGCGGCTCGGCAAAATCGAAGTCGTCGGCCTTGAGCACATCACGCAGGAACAAGTGGTGGCCGCGAGCGGGCTGCAAATCGGCCAGCCCATAGATATTACAACCGCCGACGAAGCGGCCGGCAAACTGATGAGCAGCGGTCTCTTCAAGACCTTGAGCTATCGTTTTCGCTCCGCTGGCAGTCAAGTCACAGTCACGTTTCAAGTGGTCGAGGCGACGGAATCCGCGCCCGTCGTCTTCGATAACTTCGTCTGGTTTAGCGAGCAGGAATTGCAGGACGCGATTCGTCGTCAAATCCCGTCCTACGACGGCACGGCTCCCGAAACGGGCGACATGCCTGAGAAAATCAAGGCCGCGCTGCAAGCCTTGCTCAACGAGCGAAAGATTCCCGGCCAGGTTGATTATATGTATTCAGCCGACCTCGCGGGGAAAAACGCGAAACATTTCTTCAGCATCAAGGGCATGAAGATTCCCATCTGCGCGCTTCAGTTTCCGGGCGCGCAGGACATTAAAGAGAGCGAGCTAATCAAAACCTCGAAGCCGCTCTTCAATCAAGATTTCTCTTCCGGCGACATCAAGACGTTTGCCAGAGTCAACTTGATTCCGCTCTATCGCCAGCGCGGACACTTGCGCGCCAGTTTCTTAGACCCGGTAGTCAAGCCGCAATCCGACGAGAATTGCCAGAACGGCGTCAGCATCTCCATGCAGGTTGACGAAGGCTCTGTTTACACATGGGACAAAGCGGATTGGAGCGGCAACGAAGTTCTCACGGCGCAGGATTTGTCCATCGCGCTCGGCATGAAAAACGGCGCGCGCGCCGACGGCTCGAAGATTGACAAAGGCCCGATTAACGTCATCGCCGCTTACGGCAAGAAGGGCTACATCGAGCCGCGCGTCAGAGGCGTGCCTGCTTACGACGACGCCAATCGTCGCGTCAGCTATAGCTACACCGTCACGGAAGGGCCGCAGTATCGCATGGGCAATCTCGAAATCCATGGCTTGCCCGAAGATTTGACGAAGCGGCTGATGGAGAGTTGGAAGCTCCAACGAGCCGATGCGTTCGACACTTCCTACTTTGAAACGTTCATGAAGAAAGCGTCCATGGAAATCGCTGCGGCGGGCTTGCGTCTCTCCGACAACAGTTCCATGACGTACAAGCCGAACCGCGATAACCGCACAGTGGATGTCATCTTCACTATCAAGTGAGCCGCGAACGATTGTCGCATCGTTAATAAAACATCAAGCGCCGCAAGATTGAGTTTTGCGGCGCTTGTGTTGTTTATTTGATGCCGAGCAGTTCGACTTCGAAGACGAGCGTAGAGTTGGGCGGAATCTGCGGCGGCCTGCCTACCGCGCCGTAGCCGAGCTTGGACGGGACAGTCAGCTTTCGCTTCCCGCCGACCTTCATCGTCATCAAGCCTTCATCCCAACCCTTGATGACGGCCCCGCGCCCTATGACGAAAGGAACCGGGCGGCCCTTATCGTCATCAAACTTCGTCCCGTCCTCAAGCATCCCCTTGTAATGCACGATGACGGTCTGCCCGGCCTGCGGCGACTGGCCCGTGCCTTCGACCAAATCAACATACTTCAGCCCGCTCGAAGTCGTTATCTCATTGACGGGCGGAGCGTCGTCAATTTTTCTGCCGCGCGTCAGAAAGTAGACGACTCCGGCGGCGAGCAACGCGGCGATGGTAATGCCGACGATGACCTGCGTTCTTTTGTCAACTCCGCCGCTCTGTGGAGCATTCGTTTTATTCGAGTAAGTTTGCGCGGTGGGCCTTCTTCCCTTCGGCGCGCGCCGCTTGCGACTTTGAGGCATTCTCTCTCTCCATTTAAATTTGATTTATTAAAACCGGAAGTGAGCAGTTAATTTCTCACACCCAACGAAATTCAATCAAGCGGCCAGCGCATAGCGAAAGTTTTCCCGTCGCGCCGGACACATGACAACAGCGGTTGATTTGTGTTTCTCAAAACCGGCTCAAAGCGATGGAGACTCGTCTTAAGTCAGCAGAACGATTTTGCCGTATGCTCCCGGCTCAAGGACTGTGCGATGCGCTGCGGGCGCGTCCAGTAGCGGCATCTCCCTGCCGATGATGGGACGCAACGTTTTGTTTTCCAGACCAGCGACGAGCGCAGCGTGTATGCTCGCCATCTCGGCGGCGGAAGCATTGAAGAGCGACATGCCCAGAATCGTCGCGTCGCGTCCCATCGCCGCGCGCGGGTCAATCTCGACTGTGCCACGACTGCCGATCACCACGACGCGCCCGCCATGCGCGAGGATGTTCAGGTCACGACCTAGATTGACGTTCGCCAGCATCTCAAGCACGACGTTCACGCCTCGATTGCCCGTCAAGCTCATCAACTGCTCCAAGTAGTCTGGAGCGCGATGGTCAAGCACATGATGCGCGCCCTGCTCTTCGATTAGTTGGCGTCCACGCTCGGTTCCGCCCGTGCCGATGACCGTCAACCCTGCGGCGCGGGCTAACTGCACGGCTGCGATGCCGACGCCGCCGCTCGCGCCGTGCACCAACACGGATTCGCCCGGCCTTGCCTGCGCCCGCTGAAACAAAGCGCGATAAGCCGTGGCGTAAGGCACGTTCACCGCCGCGCCTTGCGAAAAAGAGATACTGTCCGGCAGCGCATGCAAATGCGACTCGTCGCACAAAGCCGCTTCCGCATATGTGCCTGTGAGCGTCCATGCGAGGTACACACGGTCGCCAACTTTGACACGCTCGACGCCTTCGCCAGTGACCGCGACTGTTCCCGCCCCGTCCGTTCCCGGCGTGTAAGGCAACTGTGGCCGCTGCTTGTGCTGGCCCGCGCGGATGTAAGCGTCAACCGGGTTGACGCCCACCGCATGAATCCGCACCAAAACTTGCCCCGCCCCGGCCACAGGCTCCGGCGCTTCCTCAAGCTGCATCACTTCCGGCCCGCCAAATTCCTGAACTCTGATAGCTTTCATCGTCTCTCCTTCGTCTAAAATCTGCGCCGGATAATAGCGCCTTGAACGACCGAACGGGCAGTTTGTCATCAATCTTCCTGCGCCGCCAGTCAAAATAAGCTCGCGTTTAGCGTCGAAATCGTATATTGTCGCTTGAATGGCAACTTAACAATTCTGAGGGAGATTAACCAGACGGGCGACCTACGGGAATTGGACGGCTTCGTCTAAATTGACGGGATTTTTGCAATTTACGCCCGAAGACACTGGCGCGAGAGCCAGATGCGAAATTATTTCAACATTTAGGGCGTAAAGTTCTGGTTCGGCATTAAACTTTTCAATCTTTTTTATCATCCAATGCGTATCACGATTGACCGTTTGGTCAGAGTGATAGGAAGCCGATTCGTTCGGAAACAGTCCGTTTCGGCATTCCCTTTGGATTGAGAAGTCTAGGCACGGGATTTTCCCGCGACTGTTTCAGAAGGGCGCGCGGTAAAAATTTGGATATGGCTGAGAAGAATATGGATGAGGGTGGAATTTCAACGCTTGGGCTGACGACCGACAAGTATTTGCCGTTCGACGGCGAGCACCAAGACGAAGCGTTGGCAACGGGAAGAATCGAAGAGGTTTTGCAGAAGCTTGGCGGAGCCAGCCTGTCCGAGGCTGACACTGACGAGTTGCTGCTCGATGATGTCGCCTCGCAGACCGTGACGGACGACAACGACCTTTCCGTGGACGACGAAGACGAACTTGATCTCTCGGCGGGCGTCGAAGATAAATCGAGCGACCCTGTGCGCACGTACTTGCGGCAGATGGGAACCGTCCCGCTGCTGACGCGCGAACAGGAAGTCGCCATCGCGCAGCGCATCGAGCGCGGCCAAATCAGGACACACAAGGCTCTGTCTCGTTCGTCAATCGCTCTGCAACAATTGCTGCGCATCGGCGAAGAGCTTGAGAGCGGCAAACTCAACCTGCGTGATGTCGTCGCGCTGTCCGACCAGATAGACATGGGCGAGATGGAAGACAAGGCCGACGAGTATCTGCGTCGCACGCTCGAAGGCTTTGAGCGGATTCGCCAGCTTTATCATGGCGGCATCAAGGAACTTGAAAAGCTGCGCGCGGAACAGCAGCTTTCGCGCACGAAGAAGAGCAAGAAACTTCTACGGCTGCGCCGTAAACTTGCGCGCATCCGTCTCGACCTGGCGCGCGAGATTAAGCAACTCAAGCTCAAGGAAAGCGCTCGCCAGCGTCTCATTGACGCCATCGGCGGAGCCTACAAGGCCGTGCGCGCTCAAGAGCGTGAGATTGAGAAGTATAGCGAGAAGCTTAACCAGAAACGGAT
Organism: Blastocatellia bacterium; assembly: GCA_033855775.1. Taxonomy (GTDB): domain Bacteria; phylum Acidobacteriota; class Blastocatellia; order Pyrinomonadales; family Pyrinomonadaceae; genus DASVTR01. The sequence continues at coordinate 86,946 of JAWVFT010000037.1, forward strand.
TAAGCCCGAACAGGAGAAGGATTACAAACGGCACATCAGCGCGGCCAAGCGTCAACTCAAACAGGTTGAGATTGACCACGGCCTCTCGCCCGTCGAAATTCGTCGCTCGCATCATTCGATTGCGGCGAGCGAGGCTCAGACCGTTCAGGCGAAGCGTGAATTGACGGAGGCCAACCTGCGGCTCGTCGTCTCGATAGCCAAGAAGTACACCAATCGCGGCCTACAGTTTCTGGACCTCATTCAGGAAGGCAACATCGGCTTGATGAGGGGCGTGGACAAATTTGAATGGCGGCGCGGCTACAAGTTTTCGACCTACGCGACGTGGTGGATTCGGCAGGCGATAACCAGAGCGATTGCCGACCAGGCTCGCACCATTC
>JAWVFT010000038.1:0-43826 GCA_033855775.1 Blastocatellia bacterium
CGGAAGAGCCGTAGCCGGAGGCCATGCGGCGAGTGAAGCCAGCAGGGTCGCGCTTAAATTCGGGCCAGGTGAGTTGAGATTGATGTTTGACGGCGGAGAGTTGCTGAGCGAGGCGGCGAGTGATGCCCGCATCTTCGATGATCGTCAGGTGAAATTCACCGCGTCCGCTTGCTGCTGCTGCTGCGCCCGCGCCTGCCGCTGCTGCGGCGCCAAAGGCTCCCGCGTTCTGCGTGGCATCGTCGGCTTCGTCATCGCGGCTGGCCGTAAAACTCTCATGAGCAGCGGACAACTCGTGCAACGAAAAGTCTTCATCCGTCGCAGGCATCGAGGGAACAGTCTCTTCGTTCAACGAAGCTGAAGCTTCGGGGCGTGCCGAAAATGCTGCGAGCGGGGTGCCGTCAATCGGGCAAAATGTGAACTTGTCGGCGAATTCTTCCTGGCATACGGAGCACTGTTTCATCTTTATCCTCTTGACCGCGGGGGTGGGAAAGCTGTCAAACGGCTTTCCTCAAAGGCGGCTTCAAACTCATCTCTCACACGCGTCTGGCCGAAACAGCGTTGCTCATCGGAGGTCACTGTTTCGCCCGCGCCACATTATACTACGCTTCGGCTGAGTGTGAAGCGGGCGTAGGTTTACTTTAATTCCCGCATTTCACAGCCCTTTGATGCGCCGAAAGGCCAAACGGTTGACGCCCCGACAGCCGGACACTTAAACTGTTTTCCGCTGCTCCCCAACCGAACTTTCCCTTGACTCTGGCCGGTTGCGCTGCATCATAACTCAGGGAGAGTTTCCGAAGCTTTTTCTTCCCTTTTCGTAATTACCAGTTTATGAACGAACGAACCATTTTTCAACAAATTATCCGCGCCGGTTTGACCGCCATGCTGCTCTGCGTTTTGCTGCTCAAGATGAGCGCGAACGGCTTCGGGCAAACGACGCCGCAGCCGCGCCGCGAGCAGTTATTGAACGGGCTGGCCATACAGATGTGGTATCGCCCCTCAGACCCCTACGTCATGCTCAAGCTGCGCGTCCACAGCGGGGCCATTTTCGATTTAACGGGCAAGGCCGGGACGATGGCGATGCTGAGCGATGCGCTGTTTCCAGACCCCGCGACGCGCGAGTATTTCACGGACGAACTCGGCGGTCGCCTCGAAGTCAACAGCGATTACGAGACGCTCAACATCGCTCTGACGGGCCGCGTCGAGTCCTTTGAGCGCATCGTCGAACTCCTGCGCACGGCCCTTGTGAACACGCCTTTGACGGTTGAGACGGTGAACAGCCTGCGTGACGCACGCATCAAGCTGAGCCGCGAGATGGGCATCTCTCCGGCGTTGCTGGCAGACCGCGCCATCGCCGCGCGGCTGTTCGGCGATTACCCTTACGGGCGCGCAAGCTCCGGCACGCCCGACACGCTCGCTCGCATAGACCGCCCGGACTTGATGCTCGCCCGCGAGCGTTTTCTGAACCCGAACAACTCGACGCTCATCATCGTCGGCGGCGTGGATGAAAAGCGCGTCCTGCGAACGTTGCGCCAACTGCTCGGCAACTGGCGGCGCAGCGATTCAGTTGTTCCGGCCACCTTTCGCCAGCCCGACGCGCCCGACACCCGCCCGCTGATTATTGATTTGCCGGGAGCGCCTGCGGTGGAAGTGCGACTGGCTGTGCGCGGTCTTGCGCGCTCGGATAATGATGCGGCGGCGGCTCAACTGCTCTCGCTGCTGGCGCGCGACCGCTGGCAGGCGGCCTTGCCCGAACTCGTCAAAAGCCCATTCTTCGTCCGTCAGGAAGCGCATCTGCTGCCGGGCGCGTTTGTCCTCGGCGCGTCGGTCAGCACGTCGCAGGCGGTCAACGCCGTCACATCTGCGCGGGCCGTCCTGAAGTCGCTCGCAACGTCGTCTCCCGCGCCAGCCGAACTAGAGAAGGCGCGCAACGAAGCTCTCGCAGTCTTCAACAAGCAACTCGACGACCCCGCGACTCTAGCCAACTTGTGGCTCGACATAGAGACGTTCAAGCTGCCTTCGATTGATGAACAGCAACGCGCTTTCGCGCGCGTCACGCCCGCGGATATTCAGCGCGTCGCAGCTAAGCTTTTTCCTGACGCTTCGATTGCCACGGTCGCCGTCGGCGGCGCAACGCAACTGAGCACAGACTTGCAGCGCATGGGCAAAGTCGAAATCTTCGGCGCTGCGCCCGCGCCCGAAACGAAGAAACAGGCTCAGCCATCCAGGACACCGTAGAATTTTACAAACGTATCGCAACCCTCCTGCAACCATCAGCCGGACGGAATTAGCTTAACTGTGCCTGACAAGAAAAACGTAACAGAGAGCGAGCACTCCCGCCGCGTCCGCGAGATGTTTGCGGGGATTGCCAGCCGCTACGATTTTTTGAATCATTTCTTGTCGGCCAATACGGACACGCGCTGGCGGCGGCTCGTGGCGCGCAGGCTACGGCCCGCGCTGCAAGCAACGGAGGCTCGCGCTCTGGATGTGGCCTGCGGGACGGGCGACCTTTCGCTGGCGATTGCCGAAGGGACTGGCGCGCACGTCATCGGCACAGATTTCTGTCGCCCGATGCTTGAGATTGCGGCCCGCAAAGCTTCGGCCAATGCGCGCTCGATTCCGTTTGTCGAAGGCGACGCGCTGAGGCTGCCTTTCGCCGATGATTCGTTCGACGCGGTGAGCATCGCCTTCGGGCTGCGCAATCTGTCGAGCGTCGAGCGCGGGTTAGAGGAATTATGGCGTGTGCTGAAACCGGGCGGGCGCGCGGCCATCCTTGAATTTTCGAGGCCCGTCGTTCCCGGCTTTCGTTCTTTGTTTCAGTTTTACTTTACGCGCGTGCTGCCGCGAATCGGTGGCCTCGTCAGCGGCTCGCGCGGGGCTTACGAATATTTGCCCGATTCCGTCTCGCGTTTCCCTGACCAGAAACGATTGATGGCGATGATGACGGAAGTCGGGTTCATCGAAGTCGAGCACAAGAATTTGACAGGCGGGATAGCGGCGCTTCACTTGGGAACGCGCCCGCGCCAGTCCAAAGCAGATTGAGCTTGGTTGCCACCAAAGTAGCGAGTTCGCTCGCCGCTTGAGCAACCAAAAATCGTAGTCCGGCGAGTTCACGTTTTCTAGAGCGCACGGTTGTCGGGGCTGTTGCGTTCAACGTGAAGACGAGAATTTCGCCGGGCTACGTTTTTCTTTCTTCCACTTTTCCATTCCGCAAGCGAAGCCCTTCGGCCACACGGTTGCCACACCGCGCTCTTTATCTGTTATTATCCGCTCTGGTCTGAAACATCTCTCTTTTATTTTGTGTGAGTCTCTGCCCTGCTTGCGATGAAACACAAGCTACTCGGCATGCTGCGCCGTCTCGCTATTCTGCTGCTGGTCGTCTGGACGGTCGTGTCGTTGGTGACGCTCTTGATTGAGATTGTCGGCGACCCTGCGGTCGCGGTTCTCGGCGAAGACGCCCGCCCGCAAGACCTCGCCAACTTTCGTCATCGTCATGGGCTGGACAAGCCGCCCTTCTTTTTCTCCTTCCCGCGCGACGATAGCGGCAGCCGCCACTTTCAATGGCACGGCGCGGACAATCGTTACGCGGATTATTGGAAGGGACTTTTGCGCGGCGACATGGGCAACACGTTCAAAGCCAATCCGGCTGAAGAGCGACCAGTCAAAGAGTTAATCCTCGAACGTTATCCGGCGACGATTCAACTGGCGCTGGCGGCGATGTTCATCGCCATCCTGATTGCGATTCCGCTCGGCGTCGTCGCCGGAAAAAATCGCGGCACGTTGATTGACAACATCTCTTCGGTCGTCGCGCTCATCGGCATCAGCTTGCCCGGCTTTGTGATTGGCCCGCTGCTCGTTTACGTCTTTGCCGTCAAGCTCGGCTGGCTCAATCCTTCCGGCAGCCAGAGTTGGAAAGACATCATCCTGCCCGCCGTCACGCTCGGCGCGGCCCTGGCGGCGATACTGACGCGCATGGTGCGCTCGTCGGTGATAGAAGAATTGGGCGAAGACTACGTGCGGACGGCGCGGGCCAAAGGCTTGAGCGAAACGAAAGTCGTTTACAAGCACGTGCTGAAGAACGGGCTGATTCCCGTCGTCACTATTCTCGGCCTCCAACTCGGCGTGCTGCTCGCGGGCGCGATTATCACCGAGCGAATCTTCGACTGGAAAGGCATCGGAACCTTGCTCGTCACGGACGGCATCGCCAAGCTCGATTATCGTCTCGTGCAGGGCTGCGTCCTCGTCATCAGCATCACATATATTTTCGTCAACACGCTGACCGACGCCGTTTATCGCTGGCTCGACCCGCGCATCAGAGTCTCTTGAAACGCCTTGAAGCGACGGACGGCGACGAGCGATGAAGCGCAAGCTCTTCGTAGCTCAGCCTTCATCGCTATAGCTTGGCCTTCATCTTGATAGCTCGGCTTTCATCGCTCGCGGCGTTTATCCTGAGCAGAGAGAGTTAATGAATCGTTTCGCGCAGTTATGAATCGTCTCGCCAAAGTTGGATTTGTGATTGTCGCGGTGTTGATACTGACGGCGATTTTCGCGCCGCTGATTGCGCGCCAAAGGTCTGTCATCGACACCAATCCGGCTTATCGCAACAAGCCGCCGTCGGCGGCTCACTGGTTCGGGACGGACGGGACGGGACGCGACGTGTTTGCGCGCGTCGTTCATGGCTCGCGCATCTCCTTGCAGGTCGGGCTGATTGTCGTCGCCGTCTCCGGCATCATCGGAGTCTTCCTCGGCGCGCTCGCGGGCTTCTACGGCGGCTGGATTGACCGCATCGTCTCAGGCTATTTCTTCAACGTCTTTTTGGCCTTCCCTGGCTTGCTGCTCGCCATCGCCCTCGTCGCGTTTCTCGGCAACGGTCTGGACAAGATGATTTTCGCGCTCTGCATCATCGGATGGGTGGGCTACGCGCGACTGATTCGCGGGCAGGTGTTGAAGGTGCGCGAGTATGATTTCGTGCAGGCGGCTCGCGCGCTCGGCGCGGGCGACATGCGTATCCTGCTGGTTCACATTCTGCCCAACGCGATTCAGCCGCTCATCGTGCAGGCGAGCCTCGGCATGGCCGGAGCGGTGTTGTCCGAAGCCTCGCTCTCGTTTCTCGGCCTCGGCGTGCCGCCGCCCGCGCCCTCTTGGGGCGTGATGATTGAGGAAGCGCGCGACTATGCCACGCTCAGCCAGGCCCCGCACGCGCTCATCTTCCCCGGCATCGCTATCGCGCTCACCGTTTTGGCCTTCAACTTTATCGGCGACGGGCTGCGCGAGTATCTGGACCCGCGCCAGCGGAAACGATGAAGCAACGACACTGTGACATGGCGACGCGGAGACGCGGAGAAAGAGCAAAGTGGTAACGTGGAGAGACGTGAGGTAGCGACTGTGCCGTTTGATGATGACCAAGCTGTCGCCGCGTCGCAGCGTCGCAGCGTCGCCGTGTCTCGCCCTGTCGCCGTTTCCATCAATCATCTCTCGAAGACTTATCCGGTTTCGTTCGCGCGGCTCAAGCGTTTTCTGCGCCGTCGCGTCAAGCCTCCGGTCGAAGCCTTGCGCGATGTCTCCTTCGATGTTCATGCGGGGGAAATCTTCGGGCTCATCGGGCGCAACGGCGCGGGCAAGACGACGCTCACCAAAATCGTCGCTACACTCGTTCAGCCAACAAGCGGGACGGTCACGGTCAACGGCTTTGACAGCGTGCGCGAGGAAGAGAGAGTGCGCGCTCAAATCGGCCTCGCCACGGCGGAAGAGCGAAGCTTCTACTGGCGTCTGACGGCGCAACAGAATCTAATCTTCTTCGCGCGGCTCTACGGCTTGAACGACCAGCAGGCGCGACGCCGCATAGGCGAATTGATTGCGCGCTTCGAGCTTGAGGAAGTCGCCCGCCGTCGCTTCGGAGAGCTTTCGACCGGCAACAAGCAACGCATGGCCTTCGCCCGAGCCATGCTCGCGCAACCGCCTGTGCTGTTGTTGGACGAGCCGACGCGCTCGCTCGACCCGCTGGCCGCCGCGCGCATGCGCTCGCTCATCAACGAGCTATCGCAAGCCGACCCGCCCGTCTCAATCCTGCTCACTTCGCACAATCTGGCCGAGGTCGAAGAACTCTGCGAGCGCGTGGCGATTATTAGTCGCGGGCAGATTCGCGCGCTCGGCCCGCCGCAAAGCCTGCGCTCCGACCATAAGCCGACCGAGCGCGTGCGCATCATCGTCGGCGGCCTCGCGCGCGCGCGGGCCGAAGTTGCCCTGCAACCCTTGCTCAAAGACATCGAGTTGACGGAGACGCCCGACAGGCTCGTCGTCGCCTTCACGCGCGAGATTGAAGACCGGAGCCTGGACCTTGCGCTGCGACAGATTCTTGAAAACGGAGGCGCGACGCTGGCGATTGAGACGGAGAGCGCGACGCTGCTCGACGTGTTGGAGAGCTACGAGCGCGAAGAGCAGTTGGACGGCGAGAGCTTGGAGCAGCGACAGCCAGCGGGAGGTCAAACATGATGAAGGGGTTCGTGTTGCTGCTGCGCCGCGTGCGCGCTTTCATCGTGCGGGACTTCCAACTCGCCATCAGCTATCGGATGGAATTTTTCATGCGTATGCTGACCGTGCTCTTCATCGTCACGACGCTCTTCTTCATCTCGAAAACGTTCATCACCAATTCAGATTGCGCGTGCGCCGAATCGCCTTTCTCGCAGTGGCAGAATCCGCTGGCGGCATGGATTACGGGCCTCGCCGTGCTCAACTATTTCATGACCGGATTTTCCAGCCTCGCCAGCGCCATTCGCTCCGAACAGATGCAGGGAACGCTCGAAAGCGTGCTGCTCTCGCCGCTCAACCTGCCGACCGTCATCGTCGCCAGTTCGGCCTGGGACTTCGTGCAGGCCACGTTCTTCTCGTTCCTTTATCTCTTCTTCGGCTGGCTCTTCTTCGACGTTCACTATCGCGGAAACTTCCTGTTGGCCCTGCTCTTTCTGCTGTTGACGACGCTGGTGCTGGCCTGCGTCGGGATTCTCTCGGCGAGCTTTGCGATGGTCTTCAAGCGCGGCGACCCGTTCGGGGTGCTGCTCGGCACAGGCTCGGCCCTCTTCTCCGGCGTCTTCTTTCCGACGCAACTGTTGGGGCGCGGCTTCGGCAGAGTCTCGCGCGCTCTGCCTCCGACTTACGGGCTCGACGGCATCCGCCGCGTCCTTATTGAAGGACAGGGACTCGCTCAAGTGCGCGAGCCGCTGACCGTGCTTTTCATTTTCCTGCTCGTGTTGCTTCCCTTCTCGCTCTGGGTCTTTGGCCGCGCCGTCCGCCGCGCCAAACGCGAAGGCAGCTTGATTCAATACTGAAACAAGCGCGGAAGTCTTCAGTCGAAAACGTGGCCTTTCAACTTTTTCTTCGACCGCTTGCTTTCAACTTTTTCTATGACCGGCGACTTCAAGACTTGAACTATTCGTAACAGTGGCGTGCTTCTTTGGCGACGGGCGGCGAGCTAGTATCTCTCGCTTTCAACTTAACAATGCGCGTCTTCTACACACCACGTTATTACGCCGACATCGGCGAGGGCCACGTCTTTCCGATTCGCAAATTTGAACTCGTGCGCGACCGCTTGCTCATGGATGGAACGTTGCGGCCCGCGGACATACACGAGCCGCAGCCCGCGCCCATCGCGGACGTGCGGCTGGCGCACACGGAAGACTACGTGACACGGCTGCGCGCAGGCTCTCTGACCGAGCGCGAATTGCGGCGGCTCGGACTGCCATGGTCAAAGGCTCTGGTGCGCAGGTCGTTTCTGGCGACGGGCGGAACCATCGCCGCCGCGCGTTGGGCGTTGACGGAGGGCGTCGGCTCGAACCTCGCGGGCGGGACGCATCACGCCTTCGCTGACCGCGGCGAAGGCTTCTGCGTGCTCAACGATGTCGCCGTCGCCATTCGCGTCCTGCGCCGCGACCGTTTGATTGAACGCGCGGCAATCGTCGATTGCGACGTGCATCAAGGCAACGGCACGGCAACCATCTTTGCCGGAGACGAAACGGTCTTCACCTTCTCTATGCACGGCGCGAAAAACTATCCGCTCTTCAAAGCTCTCTCGACCTTAGACGTTGAGTTGCCGGATGAGACGGCGGACGAAGACTATTTGAAGACTCTGGCCGCGCATCTGCCGCGCGTCTTCGCGCACGCGCCCGACATCGTTTTTTATCTGGCCGGAGCCGACCCGTTTATCGGCGACAAGCTCGGACGCCTCGCGCTTTCGATGGCGGGCTTGCGTGCGCGCGATGAGTTGGTCTTGTCGGAATGCCGCGAGCGCGGATCGCCAATCGTGACGCTGATGTCCGGCGGCTACGCCAAAGACATCAACGATACGGTCGAGATTCACTGCAACACGATTCGCGCCGTGCGCCACATTTTCCAGTCGGCGCAGAGCGCGCAGACTTGCGCTTGAGAGTCAATCGTTGGACATCGGATTTTAGAGTTTGGATAGTTGATTCAGCATGAACATTGTTGTCATCGGCAGCGGTTTCGGCGGGCTGGCCGCTGCGATTCGCTTGCAGGCTCAAGGGCACAGCGTCACCATCATCGAAAAGCGCGACAAGCCCGGCGGGCGCGCTTACGTCTACGAGCAGGACGGCTTCGTCTTCGACGGCGGCCCGACCATCATCACCGCGCCGTGGCTCATCCAAGACCTCTTCAAGGCTTGCGGAAAAGATTCCGCAGACTACCTCAAGCTCGTCCCGCTCGACCCTTTCTACAACGTTCGCTTCGAAGACGGCTCGGTCTTTCGCTACAACGGCGACCGCGAAAACGTCCTCCGTCAAATTCGCTCTTTCAACCCGGCGGACGAAGCGGGCTACGCGCGATTTCTTCGCGCGACCGCGAAGATTTACGAGAAGGGCTTTGAGTTGATAGACAAGCCTTTCACGCATTTCAGCGATATGGTTAAAATCCTTCCAGACCTCGTTCGCCTGCAATCGCACAAATCCGTCGCCGCCTTCGTCAATCAACACATCAAGGACGAACGCCTGCGACAGGTCTTCAGCTTTCACCCGCTGCTCATCGGCGGCAATCCGTTTCAGAGCACTTCAATCTACGCCCTCATACATAAGTTGGAGCAGCAGTTCGGCGTCTGGTTTGTGATGGGCGGAACGGGCGCGCTGGTCAAAGCCCTTGTTCAACTGTTCGAGGAGTGCGGCGGCGTAATCAAGCTTGAGAGCGAAGTGGAGGAAATTGTTTTTAACGAAGTGAGTGGCCATGCGACCGGAGTGCGTTTCGCGGGCGGCGATTTTCTTCCGGCTGACGCCGTGGTCAGCAACGCCGACGTGGCCTTCACCTACCTGCATCTGGTCCCGCCCAGATTCCGCCGCAAGCACACAGACCGTAAAATTCAGCGCATGAACTATTCGATGTCGCTCTTCGTCATTTACTTCGGAACGGACCGGCGATACGACGACATCGCGCATCACGAGATTCTGATGGGGCCGCGCTATCGCGGACTCGTCGAAGACATCTTCAAGCGCAAGACGCTGGCCGAAGACTTCTCGCTCTATCTACATCGCCCGACCGCCACGGACGCGTCGCTCGCCCCTGCGGGCTGCGATAGCTGGTACGTGCTCTCGCCCGTCCCGCATCTCGGCGGCAGCACAGACTGGCGCGAGCAGGCTCTTCCCTATCGCAACGCCATCGTCAAATACCTGGAAGAGCGTTACCTGCCGGAGCTTTCAAAACACATCGTCTCGGAGCATCACATTGACCCGCTCCATTTCCGCGACACGCTTAACAGCTACCTCGGCAGCGCTTTTTCCGTCGAGCCGATTCTGACGCAATCGGCTTGGTTTCGCCCGCACAACTTGAGCGAAGACGTGCCGAATCTCTACTTTGTAGGGGCCGGCACGCATCCCGGCGCGGGCCTGCCCGGCGTCATCAGTTCCGGCAAAATCGTGGCCGAGATGATTGGCGCGCTGTAAAATTTGCTCTCAAAGGCGCGCAATCGAGAGCCTTTGTGGTGTAGTTTTTACAATCCGCTCTGTAAATTTTTCTGGAAAAGTGGCGAAATTGCGTCTATACTCCGGCTAAAGGTCTTAGTAGTGAATGCCGAATCCCGGCCGAACGCAGGCGCCGATGTCCCGCCGGGAAGCTGAAACGAACACACATCAGAGTTGACGATTGCCCCCGCCAACTCCGCCATTGAAGACTTCGGCCTCTTGCTCCGCCGTAGTAACTTCGTCAGGTTATTGGAAGCTTTGAAGAGGAATCTGCTATGAACAAGCCCATCAACGCGATATTGAAGCCCCTGATTCTCAGCCTCGTCGCTATTGCTATTTTGACATTCAGTCAAAGCTCCGCGTTCGCCGATCCGGTCACGTTTCAACTGACCGGCTCAACCGGCACGTCTTACAACGGCCATGATGTCGGCCCGCTGAGCGGACTGCTCAACGGAGTTTCAATCGCGACCGTTTGCATCGACGCAAATCACACGGTCAATTACGGCGAGTCGTGGCCGGTCATCGTTCGCACCTTCAGCGACTTGAACGCCAGCGTGCTCTCCAAATATCAACAGGCCGCATGGCTCTCGCTGCAATTCGCCAACAACCCGCAATCGGCTTGGGGCGACATACAGTTTGCGGCGTGGCGAGTCTTTTCGACGAACCCGGACTTCGTGACGCCGGGCTCCACCTTCTGGCTCAACCAAGCCATGAGTCAAAACTTCTCAGGCTTTGATTTCAGTTCGTTCCGCATCCTGACGCCGACCGGCCCCAACGGGCAGGAGCAGATTACCGTGCCGGAACCGGCGACGATGGTGCTGCTCGGAACAGGACTGGCGGGGCTGGCCGCGGGCGCGCGCAAACGGCGCAAAGCGCGCAAAGAATTGTCCAGCTAATCGCCGCTCAATCGATTCAAGAGGAAGAAAGTCCAGGCCGGCCCTGCTTGCTCCGCCCGCCTGGGCTTTCTTCTGTCCATTCACCTTTGCCGCTGACCGCTACGGCTCGCCTCTTCTGAAAAACGCTTTCCCGGCCTGCGCGCCAAAGCAAGTTGCACTATAATCACGGATGTCTTGAATGGTCGCTCAAAGCGCCTTGCGCCGGAGCGTTTGCTTCTTAATCGTTAAACTAACTGTTAGCTAATGTGGCGTTGGATAAAATTCGCGTTTCTCGTTCCCGTCGGGCTGGTTCTCGGCTGGCTCATCTATCAGTTTCTGGCCTTCCCGGACATCGGCAGCCTGCGCGACCATAACCCGGAAACGACCGCTCTAATTGAGACTCGCATCAAGGAGGCGGCGGCGCGCGGCGAGCAGCCACGCAAGTTTCAAACATGGGCGCCGCTGGAAAAAATCTCGCCCAATCTAGTCCGCGCCGTGATGGCCGGCGAAGACACAAACTTTGCGACGCATCACGGTTTTGATTATCAGGCGATTCAACGCGCGTGGGATGAAGCCCAACGCGAAGCTGAGAAGGAAGCGAAGAAAGAGGGCGAGACTGACCAGTCGAGTTGGAGTTGGCCAAGCTTTGATTTTAAACGCGGAGCTTCGACCATCTCGCAACAACTGGCCAAGAATCTATACCTGACGACCGAAAAATCTTTCGTCCGCAAAGCGAAGGAAGCGGTGCTCACTTACTTTCTTGAACGCAAGCTCTCGAAACGCCGCATCCTCGAAATCTACTTGAACGTCATCGAATGGGGCGACGGCATCTACGGCGCGGAGGCGGCCTCGCAATACTACTTTCGCAAACCCGCCGCCGCCCTCAACCTTCGTGAAGCAGCCTTTCTTTCAGCCATCATTCCCAACCCGCGCAAGGATTTCAACCCGCAGTTGAACCCGCGTCGCGTCGCGCGCCGCCAGCGAGTCATCATGCGCGGCATGCCCTTCGTCAAACTGCCGGAAGGCATCGGCTAAGCCAAGTCCAAAGTCTAAAGTCCAATGTCCAAGGTCGAGCGCACGGTCTTGACTTTGGACATTGGACATTGGACTTTCAGACGTATGTCTTCTTTTGAGAGCGCGAGGCGGAGATGATGGCCCAGAGCGTGGCGGCGATGACGATGGATGCGGCGGCGAGATGCAAAGCTTTGGCGATGCCGTTTGTGCGCGAGAGCCAGCCCATGTGGTCGAGCAGATAGTTCCAGTCGTGAATCGAATCGTTGCCGCCGAGCAAAGGCAGTTGCATCGCCACGCTGTCTCCCGCGTAGACCGAGACGTTGAGCAGGCTCTCGCCAGCCCACAGCAGCACGAGCGCGCACGAGTAAGGCTTCTCTTGATAGTAAAAATAGAAGGCGAAGGTGGCCGGGACAATCAACTGAAAGAGCGAGCCTCCGGCAATCATCATAAATTCACCGAAGGGCCGAAAGAAGAGATGCCCGGCTTCGTGTATGACCAGATTCACGCCGTCAATCAAGCGCCAGTCCTGCGGGTGCAGCATCGCCCACAGAAAATAGGCGCCCGCGATAAGAGCCACAATCAGTTTGGCGGTGTCAGGCGTAGCGCGTTCTTGTTGAAGCGTCGTGGACATTAAAAGCGGAAGCTGACAAGTTAGAACAGCACGTTCAAAGCTCGCTCGTCAGAGCCATCTTGAAGATGTGACGGTCGAAGCGCAATCGTTAAGTTTCCAACGATTGCGCTTCGACTTTTCATCTTGCCGGAGGGGTGGCAAATGAAGCGTTGACTTAGAAAATCTGCCGGAAGGCCGTCGGCGAAATGAACTGGAATTGCGGCGTGCCGGGCGGCAGCTTGGCCGGCTCCATAAACGTGATGTCGAAGCCCCAGTTACGTCGCGGCGGCGAGTAGACCACAGAGTTGAGCACGCTGTAGGGACTGACGGCCTGCGTCGAGCCATACAGCAGAATGAATGAGCCTGTGTAGTTCCAACGCTTCTCCCAAGTGCTGGCGACGCCCCACGTTTCAAGGAAGCGCGGGAAGTTATGCACACCGCCGTTCAGCCATTTGAGAAAGTAGGTCGGAGCCGTGTTGGCGACCATCGAAGACAAAGTAGTGCCGGAGATGATGCCGCAGCGGACGGAAGTTTCCTGACCAACCGAAATGGCCGTCGCGTCGGTGGCCGCTCCGGCGTCGGCGATTCTGTTCAAACCGCCTTCCGGGTAGATGGAGGGCAAAGCGTCGTACCACGTTTTCGACAGCGGGAAGAATGCGTCCGAAGCAATCGAGGCCGGTATCTGGTCGCCGGTGTAGTAAAAGCTTTGCGTCGGGTCGTTCTGCGTCGAGCCGTTGGTGGGCTGGCCGTTGATGCCGGTCGTATTGTAGTTGCCCCAGATGTAGACCATGTTCTCTGTGGCGACCGTGATGCCTTTGGTGGCCGACAGCTTTCCGGTCGCGCCCGTCACCACCATATCTTCGCCGTTGAGCAGCCTGACGGCGCGACGGAAGAAGTAGTTGGGAGACGTGGCGGTAGGCGTCGCAGGTGGCGAAGGATTCCATTCCGTGACCGTGACGGCGCGCGTGAAATCGGTGGCGTCAACGCCGGTCGGAGGAGTCAGATTCGCAGGCGTCGGAATCGCGCTCGGCCCCGGCAATTCGTTGAGGTCAACCTGCAAAGAGTCTTTCTTGTTCTTGCCCGTGGCGGGGTCGAAGCCCGCATCAATCACGTCTTCGCCGGGGTCAGGCACAGAGCCGTTGGTCTGGTTGTAGCCGTAGATATCTTCGTTATCGACGAGGCCGTTGGTGGTGTTGATGGTCGCGCCGACCGAATTGCGCTCGGTCTTCACGCGGTCGCCTCTGCGGTCGGAGACGTAGACCACATAGCCTTCAGACCCGTCAATGTTGCCGCCGAGAGCAGTCGTGCCGCGCAGGAGGTTCGCGTCGTAAGCGCCGTCCAACCAGCGGGCCAGATTCCGCATGTTGATGTCAACGACGGTGGTGATGCCGCGACCGTAGACCAGAGTGTCAGTAAGGGCTTCGTCAATGCGTCCCTCACGCACGTTGTACATGGTGATAGGCACGATGCGGTTGAGACTGCCGGACGTGGTGGCAAACTGGTCGTCGCGCGACATCGTTGCGGTGGTCGGCAGAAACGGAGTTGAGCCTGAATGAGGGTCGTCATCAAAGGAGTTATCAATGGCGCTGATGTAGCCCGCCGGAGCAAAGGCCACGCTCTTCGTAAGTTCGCCGTCGGCCAGTGAGCGCCGGTCGCTGACGGTCGTGTCGAGGAAGTAGTTCAGGAAGTTGTGATGCGTGGTGTCGCCCTTCCTGTCTCGCCCGCCCTGCATGAAGGCGGCCCACGCCGGTCGCTGTAGATAGACGATGCCGTTCGGCTCGCCCACCGTCATGCCCATGCTGAGGATGGCCCGTGTGACATCGACGAACGTGCCGTCGGGTTTGCGCGCCTCAATCAGAATGTGTCCTTTGATGCCCGCTCCGGGCGGAATCATCGCGCCGTTCGTCGTCTTCGGAACTGAATAATTGACGTTGCCGGTGAGCAGGCTGTTAGCCAACTCGGTCGAGGTGACGTTCTTGCCGCCGGTGGTTGTGCTGGCTGTGCTTGAGCTGGTGATGGTATAAGACCTGATGCCGCGAACCGTCAGAGCCTTCTTGTTGAGCGTAGGATTGCCTTGAAGCCAATCCGTCGTGCTCGCATACGAGCCGGTGTCTGTGACGGGACGCAGGGCGTTGCCGCCGTCCAGCATGTCCGGGTCGAACTGCGAGAGATAGACGCCCTTGTTTGACGGAATGCCAGCCACGTTGGACGGCCCGCCATTGACGTTTTCATCGTCAATCAAAATGCGTATCTCGGCCTTGGAGCTAAAGCGTCCGGTGGTTAAAGCAGAGCTATCGTCGGGCATCGGTCGCTTGATAATCTCACGGGGCTTATTGCCGTCGAGCTGCATCGGGAGCAGGAGCGGGAGCGCGCCCGTGGATTTGGTCAGCAGTTGACCGCCGAATTGGTCTGCGACGCCGGATTGCACAGCCGTCACTGACTTGGTTTTCCAGACAGAGTTATCGGTGCCACCCGGAGAGTCCGGGAAATTGCCTCGCTTGTCGGTGCGCGGTTGGGTCATGCTCGGCCCGCCGACCACGCTGCCCTGATTCATCGCCACGGTCACGCCGTTAATCACGAAGCGCGGAGTCCCCGCGGAATAGGTGGCGGCGAGAGTCGCTTTATTGCGAAGCAGCGTGCGCACAGCCTCGTTGGCCGTCGTCACTTTGGAGGTGAAGGTGATGTCGCCGCCGAAGTAGATATTGCCGTTGGCATGGACGCGACCGTTGAAGGTCATCGGCGGCTGCGGCCAGAACTCAAGGTCGCCGTCGCTGAAGGTTCCGAACTGAAAGAGCGGTATCAGATAATTGTTGATGGTGCGCTGCAACTTGACCTGTGTGCCGTCGCAGCGCGTGGCGGTTGAGGACACGATGTAAGGAGCGACGGAGGCCGTCAAGCCAACCAGGGCTCCGTGGTCAATAACGACGCTCGGATACCTGCTGTTCGTGATGCCCTGCGTCGCGCGCATCGCCGCCAGCGTCACGTCGTCGGACACGAGGCTTTGACTAAAAGTGAAACACTGGTCAATCAACTCCTGCGGAGGAGCGCTGGAAATCTGTTGGAGTTGCGCCGTGGTCGGGGTTGATGTGCGCTGAAACAGATTGCTGAAATCGTTCGTCATCTTTTCGATGCCCGCTGTGGCGGCGAAATAGCTCTCGGTGCGCCGCAGGTCGCTCCCCGCAATCTTCGTCTCATGCGTGACGACAGCCAGCACGCTGACCGAGATGGCTCCGAGCAACAAGAGGATGATAATCACCAGCACGAGGACTGCGCCACGCTCGTCTGGCCGGTGGCTGTTCGGTGTGGCCGCTTTTTTCGACCGTCTTTTTTCGTTAGTCATAATCGGGTAGTCCTTATTGAAAATGATGATGAGCAATCAACTGCCGGCCACAGGCTGCTGAGCCAGACGGAACTGCAAATCGCGGATGGCCGTCACGGTCAACATCGTAGTCGTGTTACGAACGTTGCTGCGGTAGTTAATCGGGTGCGTAGTTTCCGCCGTCATGCTGGTTTCAATCTGCCTGACTCTAATTTGCTGGTCATTGTCGGTGAGTTGGGCGACGGGCTGCTGAACGGTGTCGTCAATCGAAGAGGGCGCCAGCAAATATCTGAACTTGAGATTGGTGATGTGCTCGGCAATCAGACTGTCTGTGAACCCGGCTCCGGCCACGCCGTAGACGCGCTTGACGAACTCCTTCTTGCTGTTGACGTAGTAATGAATGATTTTAACCCGCATCAGCGAGACAGCCTGCGTGCTGGTTCCGGCGCCGTTGCCCGCCCCGACACGATTGAGCGGCCCGGTAGCCACTGGATTGTTCAGCGAGTAGGAGGTGGTGGTGGCGGCGAAGCTCAAGTTGACTCTGGCGCCCGCAGGAGCGATGGCCGTGATGGCTCCGAAGGCCGCGCCCGTCGCAGAAGTGAAACAGTAAATCTCTCCGACCGCGAGCCGCGCGGCCTCCGCCGGAAGGACGCTGACGATGGCGCCGTTGCCTGTGATGAAGCCCGCCGGTATTGCAATCGATGGAGCGAATGTCCGGTCGAGCGCAAGCATCGTGAGACGGTCTGTGTTCGCCAGCACATTAACGGCAGGACTGGAGCCGACCACCGCGACGGTTCCCGCGACGGTGGAGTCTGAAGCGACGAGCGGGAGATTCACGTAGCCGGGTTTGAGCGGATCGCTGACCACGTTGCGCGCCAGATAGTTGAGCACGAAGGCTTGCGGAACCTGTATGTTGTTGATGCCGTCAAGGCCGTCGCCCGCGTGGATGAGGTCGCGACCGATGTATTCCTGCGCGTTGCGCAAGCCTTGCTGCGCGTCCGTCATCTCATAAGTCGTATTGCTGATGTTGATGCTGTCGCGCAGGAGCTTGGAGACTGCCGCCAGAATGAACAGCATCGTCGTGATGACAATCATCAACTCGACTAATGAGTAGCCGCCTTCGGCAGTTCGCTTCCCGTAAACGCGCATGTGTTCTCCTCGTCCGTGGGCCAACCGAGCGCGGCGGCGCTTAGTTAATGTAGTTAGACTGCGAATCATTGTTCAGATAGCTGGTGGCCTGTAGCTTGACGCGGCTATTGGCAGGCCCCGGATAGGTGATGGTGACGGTAATCTTCTTGATATTGGAGCTAAGCGTCGTGATGACGACCTCGCGCGAGTAGCCGGGACGCAGCAGCGTCATGTCATTCAATACATCGTCCGCCGTGCCGTAAACGCCGTCCGCCCCCGCTGAGGTAAAATCATCGGCAGTAGCGAAGATGCCGTCCGGCCCAGGATTCATGGAGACTTGCTGCGGCGTATTGGGAAAGCCCGCGAAGACCGTGTTCGCGCCCGTGTTATCAACGTCGTTGACGTTGGCAATCTGCCCGAAAGTCAACTGCCGCGTGTTGCGCAGAGTGTCCATCTGTTCGAGGACGCTCATGATGAGCAGCTTGTTGTTCGTTATCATGCGGCCTCTGTTGCTCGCCATCAGGGCGTAGCTGATGGAGGTCGCCACGGCCATCAACCCGACGAACAGGATGACCATCGCAATGCACATCTCCACCATCGTGAAGCCGGAGGCCGAAGCGCGCCTTGAGTTGCGGTCGTGATGATTATTCGATGTATTTTTTAGTGCCAACGTCGTATCTCCACATTTTGATTCGTCCCGTTGCGCCAAGCACAGAGAGGGCAAACGCGCTCTGGTCGGGAATCTGGTTGTTGTACATGAACAGCGAGCGATTGATTGGCCTGTTGAGAGCATCGACGATTGAGCCGTCCTGCTGGAAGGTGATGATAATTTGATTGGTCGCCACCGTCGGGGTCACTATCCCCACGCCGTCGTCGAGCGGAACAATCGCATTCGTGTTGGGTCTGCCGACGATGAGGTCTTTAGCGAAAATCCCCGACTTGGTGAGCACGTACTGCTCGACCACAGTGTCGGCGACCGTGTTGGCAGTGGCCGCAGTGTTGCCGGGGAGCCTGACCATCGCATCGAGAGCCGGATCGTAAGTGATGCCGACTTCTTTGTTGTTGGTGATGGTAATCGTCTTGGTCAAATCATCGTAACGGAAGGTGTGAACCGTCATTTGCGAGATGGCCTGCTGCCGCGTGTAGCGGAGTAGAGCCAGAATCTCGCGCGGCATCCCGGCTGAAACCATCAGTCGCCGCGAATTGACCAGCCCCGGCAAGGCGATGGCGCTGATAATCACGATGATGGAAATAACAATCACTATTTCCACGATGGTGAAGCCGCGACAGTCTTTGCGACTGCGGGAGCGAAGGGCGGGGTTTTCTTTTAAGGTCATTCTCTGATTCCTCGCGGTTCTCTGTTCGCCGCCGAATCTTCCGCGGGCCGCGCTCTGCCCGAAGTAGAACTCAGCTAAGGCCGTTTGGCTTCGCGGCAGGAAGCATCCGCGATAAGGAGCAGCAGCAAGCCTCATGCCGTTTGCGATAGCTGATGAAACAGCCACAAATCCGCCTCTCTCCGGCAAGCGCGGACGAGGCGGATGCTACCTTTTGTAACAAGCTAGGAAGAGCGCTTCATACTTTGTTCGGTCGGATTAAGGAGCGCGCGGCGGCGCAGGGTTGAAGACAAAGTTCCGGCGAGACATAGTGAAAGCTTGGTCGCTATGTCTCGCCGGGGTTGCAGGAGCGGAGGCCGAGCCGGGCTAATCGCCCGTTGAAATCGGCTCCGGGTTAAAGGCTGAACTCGCGCGCCAGCAGCAGTTCCGCTTTGCGCAGTTCGTAGCGCCCGCGCCCGAAGTTTCCTTCAGGCTTGATGGCCAGCACGACGAAATACTCGCGGCTGAACAGACGCATGATGACGGTGGCGCTATCGAGCGTGACGACGAGTTCGCGCACGCCGCCGAGTCCTGTGTCGTTGCCCGTTCGCTGTGCGTTGCGAACGAGCGAAGTGAACTCCGTGGCGGCCACGTCCAGGTTGTCTTCGTTAGCTTCCGCGCTCATCACTTTCTCGACCGCGATGCCGTCGGTTCCCATAATCAACGCGCCGACGGCTCCGTCCGTATGGTCAATGATGGCTTCCAGAGCTTCTTTGAACATCGGTGTGAACCTCCTTTACGGGCGTGCGCCGCCGAGTGAGCCCGGGCGCGCGACGGGCGCGTTGGGCGTTCCCGGCGTGACGGTCGGGGCCGGAGCGATGGGCTGCACCGGCGAGTTGTTGGAGGGCTGTTGCTGCTGTTGCTGCAACTGCGTCGGGGTCGGCGTGTTGCTCGGCGGATTGCCGAGGGGCACGGGCTGCGAGATGGTCGTGCTGCGCGTGCCGTTTGTGACGGTCGTGCCGCCGACGGGTCGGCCCTGATAATCCGGGCGATAGATGCGCGGAGTGATGAAGAACAGAATCTCGTCGGTGGCGCGCGTGGTCAGCTTGCGCTTGAAGAGATTGCCGAGGACGGGGATGCTGGCGAGTCCCGGCGTGCGCTGCTGCGTGACGCCTTCGCTGTCGAGCAGCACGCCGCCCATGACGGTCGTTCCGCCATCCGGCACGAGGACTTCAGACTGCATGCGCTGCGTGTTGATGCCGGGGACGCCGCCGACGGCGATGCCCGTGTTGATGCTGTTGTTCTCGACCGTGACGCGAAGCACGACCGTTCCGGCGTCTGTAATCTGCGGCGTGATGGAGAGACGCAACGGGACGGAGACGAAGGTGGTCGTAACGACGGTTGCGCCGCCCGTGGCCTGCGTCGTCTGCACAGGAATCTGCGAGCCGCTTTCAATCTGCGCCGGGCGATTGTTCAAGGCCGTGACGCGCGGCGTGGCGACCGTCTTGGCCTGCCCTTTCGATTCGCCGGCGGTAATCAGAGCGCTAATCTGCGCCGTTCCGAAGATGCCGGTGGTCAAGCCGATGACTGTGTTCGGGCCAGCCGCTCCGAGATTTCCGGTCGGCTGCGTGTTGATGCCGCCCGCGGTCGTCGTTCCGGTTCCACCCGTGCCGCCTGTGCCGGTGCCGGTGGAAGCGGTGGTGGGCAAAGTGCTGATACTGCCTCTGCCGCCGGTGCCGAGATTGACGACTGCGGCTGAGAGTTGCACGCCGAGGTCGCGGCTGAAGTTGCGCGAAGCGATGACGATGCGCGTCTCGATTTCGACCTGCGGTTCGGGCTGGTCCAGGATGGCGACGAGTTGGCGTATGGCTTCGATGTTCTCTTTCACGTCCGTGATGATGAGCGTGTTGCTGCGTCCATCAACTTCGATGGAGCCGCGACGCGAGAGCCTGCGCGAGATAATCGGCAGCAAGCCCTGATCGCCGCCGCCGCCCGTCGCATCGCCGCCCGCTCCGCCCGAATAGCTCAAGTTGGTCGAGCCACCGGCGAAGGCTCCGGTCGAGCCTGCGGCCTGCGCCAGCGTGCCGGAAGCGCGCGCATAATTGAGACGAAGGAACTCCGTCACAAGCTGTGACGTGTCGAGTTGCGCGTCACGGATTTTCTGCTGCGCGGCGGCTTCCGTCGCCAGCACTTCGATGGTCGCAATGCGCAGGATGCTGCCGTTGACATCAACGCCCAAACGATTGGCGCGCAGGATGGCGTCGAGAGCTATGTTCCAGGGCACGTCCGTGACGTTGACCGTCACCGGAATCGGGCCGACCGAAGTGTCAATCACGAAATTGACGCCGTACTGCTCCGTGATGTAGTTGAGAATGTCGCGTATGTCTGCGTTGACGACGTTGAGATTAATCGGCTCGCCGACGAATCCTTGCTGGCCGTAGCGCGCGGCTTCCGCTTGCTGCGAATTTTGCGCCGGTGAAATCGCAACGCTTGAGCGGCGCGGCGTCGGCATCGGTGTCGGCGTCGGTGTCGGCTGCGGCGCATCAGCGGGCAGCGCGTCGCTGGTGATAAGACTCTGCGCGCTCGCTTCCGCCGAAGGCGAGAGTTCGAGCACAAGGTCATTGTCGTTCATCTGCGAACGGTCACGAACGGGCAGCTTCAAATTAAAGTGAAGCCGGACGGAAGCGTCTGCGCCATCGCCGTCGCGGCGTTCAAGCGCGACGCCGGAGACGAGCGGCGACACGAAGTTGTACTCGCGCGCCAGCCGCGAAGCGTCAACGCCGGGCAGGTCAATCAAAAGAGTCAGCGTGTCGGGACGCTTAACGGAGTAAGCCATCGGCGCAGTCCCGTGAATGGTGATGCGCGTCGTCGGGCCGTTGACGAAAGCGCTGAGGCTCGTCGCCGCAGGCGCGCTCGCCATGGCGAAGACGGAGAATGAGCAGACGAGCAAGAGAACGAGCGCGCCTCTTTTCGTTGCTCCATAAAGTTTTTGCTGATCGAACATCTTTCCCTCCTTCAGGGAAGCGCCGGAAGAATCGCCGCCACGCACTGCGCTCGTGGCTCATCATTAGAGCCAGCCTTTAAGAGCGCGCGCCGCACAACGCGGCATCCTTTCCGTTTGGTTATCAAGACCGCGCGAGGCTCTCGTGGGAAGCAAGTCTTCAGGGCTTGCCGCCCCACCCGAGCGACGCACATTAAGACGCGGCCTCACACATGGACGGGCTTCTCAGGATTCCCATCAAAGGCGAGACCGTGACGAAAATTTATTGTTTGTCCGGCGTGGAAGGTCTGGCTTCGCCGGTGGTGTTGGCAGCCGATGATGTCGCTGCTGCCGGAACGCTGGCGCCCGCAGGCATTGCAGAGCCTTTGTCCGTCGTCAAAGCGTCGGCGACGGTTGGCTGCCGCAAGGGCTTGGTTTCGACGTTCATCTCCCGCCGTCCATCGCTCCAACGCGTTTCATGACGAAAGACGAGGCGGTCTTCTTCGATGGCGACCAACTGGCCGTCGAAGAAGCTCTCGCCGGGATAGATAACGTAGGAGAGCTTAATCGGCGTCGCCTCGACCATCGCAGCGTAGCCGCGCGGCGTGCGGAAGATGCCGATGACCTGCATCTCGCTCAAGAGCAAGGCGGTGGTCGGCTTCGGCGCGGGCTGCTGCTGGCTCATCGCCTGCGCTTTCTGCGCTTTGTAGTTGTCAATGCGCGCCCGAATCTCAGGCGGCTTGACCGCGACGGGAACAGCTTTGATTTTGACCGCAGGCCGTCTCACCGTCGGCTTGTAGACTCTGAACGGGTCAAGCTCGCCCCGCTGTTTCGGGGCGGGCGCGGCAGCATCCTGCGCGCTCGCGCTCAAGCATGAACCGCAGAGAAACAACGCGATGACCGCGTAGCGTAGAATGTGTGTGTAGTGCTTCATGTCTTGTTCCTGAATCTGTCTCAAGCTATCCGAACGTGGCTGAGAAAACTACTATTTGGCTGGCGCTCCGGCGGCTGGCGCGAGGGCTCCGGCGGCTGGATTCGCAGCGGTTGCGGGAGCCGCGCCGGGAGCCGCAGGCGCGCCGCCCGACTTTTGCAGCTTCTCCTGCGAGACGTAATAGGCCGTCATCAAAAATTGCGCGTCAATCGTTTTGCCGGGGCCTTGCTCCTGCTCGCTGATGCGATTGATTTTGAAGTCGGTGATGGAAACGATGCGCTGGTAGCGAGCCATCTGGTCGAAGAACGAGCGCAGGTTCGCAAACGAACTGCTGACCTCGACCTCAATCGGCTTGCCGCTATAAAAGTCCTGCTGCACGTCGTCCCTCGGCGAGAAGCGGCGCATCACAAGGCGACTGCCGCGAGCGCGGTCTGTCACGCCTTGCAGCACGCTCGTCAACTCACGCTGTTCCGGCAGCAACGCTTTCAACTCTTCGTACTCTTCCTGCCTGCTCTTGTAGGCGGCGCGGTACTCGTTGAGACGTTGCTGAGCGACTTGCGCTTCGGCGTTCTTGCCGCGCAGCACGTCTATCTCCGTCTGTAAATTTTTCGTGTCCGCGCGCGTCCCGCTGGTCACGAGATAGTAGAAGCCACCGTAGATTAACAGCGCGGCGACGCTGAAGACGGCCAGCCGCAGATACCATGGCAGTTCTTGTATATTTCCGATTTTCATAACGGCTCTCTTCTTCCTCCCCGCTCAAGAATGCTCCCTGCGGGCTGCTTTCGAGTGTTCTCTTAATCCGGCTTCAAGCTCTTACTTCTGCGCGATTTGATTTGAAGCGGGGGCGGCAGTCTGCGCGCCCGGCGACTGCGGAGCGGTCGGCGCGTAGCTGCACTTAATCGTGAAGTTGACAACCTCCGGCATCTCAAGCTTGACCGCTTTACCGTTGGCGTCGGTCATCGGCGCCGCGTCAACTGCGCTGACTTGCACCTTCTCGCGCTTCGTCTCAATCGAGAGATTGCTGAACAGCCCCGAAGAGAACTCCATGCTCTGGCCGAACCGCGTGACGGAGGCTTCGTTCGGAGAACTGCCCGTGACAATCAACTCGGCGCCTTTCTGCTCGACGCTTTCGAGATACAAGCCGGGGATGCTGTCAATGCGTTCCTTGACCGAGCGCAACACATCGCCCGGCCCCTTCTGCGAAGCACGCAATTTCTGAATCGCATCAATGCGCACCTCTATGTCTTTGGTCTTGCGCCCCAAATCTTCCTTCTCTTGATTGACGGCCATCATCTGTGTGTTGATGGTTTGCTGGTTCGCCAATTCGGCCTGCGCATCAGCATGGTCTTTGTTCGCGCTGTAATAGTCGTAAGCCATCCCAAGCGCCAACACGCCGGCTATCACCAGACCAATCAACAGCGTCTGCGCGCGCGGGTTCGTCACTTTCTCTTCGACAGCGGCGACGCCCGTCGCGCGGTCTGTGACGGAATCTAACAGGTTGACCTTAATCATCGTGCTTCCACTCCTCTCAATGCCAGACCGACGGCGATGACCATCTCAGGAATTACTTCGCGCATGTAATCAGGATCGAACCGACGAACGTCAACCTTGATCTGGCGAAACGGATCGAAAACTTCGACCGTCACTTCAAAACGATTGGAGAGGTATTCGGAGAGGCCCGGCAGTTTCGAGCCGCCGCCGGAAATGTAAATCTTCTGCACCGTTCCGCCGCCGTCTTCCGCAATCGCGCGGTAGAAATCCATCGTCTTCTGAACTTCGAGGGCCAGTATGTCCGAGACGGTTTCCAGTATCGGCTTGATGGCTCGCTCTTCCGTTCCTTCCGGCAACGGCATGCCGCGCTTGACGGCTTCGGCCTGCTCATGACTCAAGCCCAACTCGCGCTGCAAGAGGCTCGTGTACTGGTTGCCGCCCACGGAAACGTCGCGCGTAAAGACGGACTTCGCTCCGTTCAGGATGTTGATGTTCATCGTCGCTGCCCCGATGTTCAAGAGCGCAACGACCTGCCCCGTCTCCGGCGAGTAGTTCACCTCGTAGCAGTTCTGCAAAGCGAAGGCGTCCACATCAATAATCGCGGGCTGCTTTCCGGCAAGCTGAATCGCCTGCTTGACGTTGGCAATCTTGTCGCGCTTGCAGGCGGCCATCAGGACGTGCAGAGCATCCGGCGAACTGCCGATAATCTGATAGTCCAGACTGACATCCGTGATGTCGAAGGGAATGTGCTCTTCGGCGTGCCACTCGATTGACTCTTCCAGTTCCTCTTTCGTCATCTGCGGCACGACGATGTTTTTGACGATGACGGAGTGGCCGCTGACGCCAGCCGCGATGCGGTCAGTTTTAATTTGATGCTCGCGGAAGATGTTCGAGATGACGTTCGAGACATCGTTCAACTCCATGATCTGCCCGTCAACGATTGAGTCGGCCTGAAGATTCTCGTAGCCGAGGCTGACGAGTTGCAGGCTGCCGGGCTTGCCGGAAAGTTCGACGGCCTTCACCGAACTTGAGCCGATGTCTACACCGACCAGATTTTTTTTGCTGAGACCACGTTTCAACATGACTTGGAAATTCCTCTCGATCCTTCAGATCGCTTGCGGTTGTGTTGTCGAAGACGGAGACGAGCTTTGCGCGCTCTGGAGAGCTTGTGGCGAATGGGTTTTGACGGAGATGTCGGGTTGGCAGATTTCATGACTGTGATAGCGCCTTGCACGAAATTTTGTTCGAGTGTGCCTTGCGGATTCAGGCAGCGCCGTTGGTTGCGGACAGAAACAGTTTGAACTGTTCTAGGGGATGCGCCACTGTCTCAAAGTGAATGGAAAAGCAGGAAGGCCAAACGCTTTTTTCTGAAAGCTGTCGTAGCGCGTTCGTCCGTCTCGCTTCGGCAACCCGGCCAAGTCAGGGCTGATTTCAACTCTTCCTGACTTCCGTGGGCTTTGCGACCCCCGCTCGCGCGGAGTGTGCGTTTGTCGGCTGACTTTCAAATCTGCCGGCTGCTCTGTCATCAACCCGAAGGGCCAATCAAAGCGCCAGCGTCGCTCTCTGTGGGCGATGCTCATTCCATCGCCACGATGAGAGTACAACACGGGCTACACGTTGTCAACCAATATTTTTAATTGTTTAACTGAATAAATAACAGGGAATACCAGCCCTAAATCGAGAATGCCCCGGCTTTAAAGGCGGGTTTTCTGGAATTCGAAGTAATTCGTTTCAGGAATTTCTGCGAGGATTAGCTGGTGAAGACCTCGTAGACTTCCAGCGAAGGACGGGCTTCGGCGAGGCCCGGCGTCTGCTTTCGGTGGGCGGCAATGAAGGCTTCCGAGGTAGTCCAGGCTTTAAAAGCATCGTACGACTGCCAACGTGTGAGGACGACGTAGGTGCGCCCTTCGGCTGGACGCAGGACTTGCATGTCTATAAAACCCGGCATCTTGTCAACGGCGCGGTCGCGCCCGATGAAGGTCTTTTCGAAATCCTGTTCGCGGCCTTCAGCCACCGGGATGCGATTCATGACGATAATCATTTCGTTTCCACGTCCTTCGTATAAAGATGGATGAAAGGCTCATCCGACCGCCTTGCGGCCAATGCTCGTCCGCATTCGTTAGACGGGCTGTTGCGACTAGCGTTCGCTGACTCGTCTATCTTCTTCGTCGTTCTCTTCATCCAGGAGGCCGCCGCTTTTAACCTTAACCGTCCTGGCCGGGATTCCGACCTTGATGTGATAAGGCTCGACATCCTTCGTGGCGACCGCAAGGGTTCCAATCATCGACTGCGCTCCGACCTGTGTGCCTGCGAGAATGGTAGCGTGATAGGTGATGCGCGCGCCGTCGCCGATTCGCGTGGTGAGGTTAAAGACTTTATGAATGTCTTCGATGTCATGCGTGTGCGAGTAGATGTTGGCGTAGTCGGAGATGGAGACGTTGTTGCCGATTTCGATTCCGCCGCGGTCATCGAGCAGCACATGACGATGAACGACGACGTTATCGCCGAACGAAAGGTTGTAGCCGTAAGACCACTCGACGAAGCGCCAGCACTTGAAGTTCTCGCCGACGCGACGAAAGATGAGCGGGGCGAGCATCCGGCGGAAACGATGGCCGAGCAGCGCGTTGTGTCCGAGCGGTGAGTGGTCGAACATTTGCCAGAGCCAGATGAAAGGCTTGCGCGCGGCGTAAGCGTCGGCGTCAATGTCTTCGTAGTACTCAGGCTCGGTGGTGATGTTGCGCGGGTCGAAGTTGTGCAGGACGGCGCGGGCCGCGGGCGAGAGCCGCGACTGGTCGGGCAGATGGCTGATTCCCTCTCCGAATTTTCCGGCCCCGTAATAGAGGTCGTAGAGCGTATCGCGCACGACATCATTCGGGTCACGTTTTCCATCGGTCAGGGCTAGATGAAGCGTGTCTAAAAAATCCTCGTAGCTCGCTTCAGCTTGTGGATGGGCTTCCAGCCGACGATATGACATTCGCAAGTTCACCTCCGCAGAAGTCAACGACATTTTGCGCGGGCCGGGAAACAGGCGCCGTCTGTAAAAGCCACTCAAAGTAGCATAGACCTGCGGGCGCGGCAATGTCATCCGATGAAGACGAAGCGAGCAATAAATGCGCGTTAATTTTTCGTGACGGCAGGAAGTCATCTTGCCAGTCCGAGCGCGCAGCAGTTAGGATTGACGGAGATGAGTTTCTTTCGCAAGTTTTTAATCGCTCTCTTAGTTCTCGTCATAATCTTGGGCTTCTGGCTGTGGTGGAATCGCCCGCAGCGGGTGGACATGGCGGGCTATGTGCCAGCCGATTCGCTCATTTATCTTGAGGCCAACAACCTGCCTTTGATTGCCAGCGAAGTGACGCAGACAGACGCATGGAAAGCGCTGGCCCCGCCCGCTGGAATCAAAGCGAATCTGGGAAGCTACGGATGGCTGAGCCGTTTGGCGGCGTGGACTGGGATTGGCCCGGCGGATGCGGTCGTGCTTTCGCGCGCTCAGATTGCGGTGACGGTGATGGGCTTTGACGCGGCTGAAGCGGGCGCGACTTTGAAGATTAAGCCGCGCTACGCGCTCGTCGCCGAGACGCACACGAGCGCGTCACGCGTTCAGACGGCGATTGACAAACGCGTCGGCGAGTTTGCGCGTCGCGCCTACGGCGAGCCGGTTATCGAACGCAAGGAGGTCGGCGGCGTTGAGTTGAAAACGTGGCGCGCGGCGGAGGGCGAGCGGCGCATCGTGACGAGCGTGTTTGAGAGCGTGGCTATCGTCGGCACGGACGAAGCGACGGTGCTGGCTTGCGTCGCGGTCAGGCGCGGCGAGCGTCCGAGCCTCGCGGGCAACCAGCAAATGGAAGCCATGCGTCAACGACTCGACGGCGCGAACGCTTTGGCCTTCGGCTATGTTTCAGCAGGCGGCGCGGCGAAGCTTTTGGAAGTTGCGGCGACGGTTTATGCCACGCAGATGTTGTCCGACCCGCGCGCGCAAGGGCTGGCCGCCAGCACTTTGCCGGGGCTGGCAAACAAGATTCTAGGCAGCGCCGGTTGGAGCGCGCGTCTCAGCAACGGGATGGTGGAGGATCGTTATTTCGTCACGCTGCAAAACGGCGTCACGTCCGTCTTGCGTGAAATGCTGGCGACGGCTGGCGGCCCTGCGCCAAGCGCGGGCGAGTTGCTTCCGGCGGAGACTTACTCCGTCTCGCATTACAATTATCGTGACCCGGCGGCGGCTTGGCGCGGCTTGAATCTGGCGCTCTCCACGCAACTCGACACGCTCGGCGCAATCTTCGTTTCTCAACTGCTGAAAGAAGCGCTCAAGCCTTACGGCATTGAAGAGCCTGACGTGTTTCTGCGTTCGATTGGGCCGAACATCATCACGGCGCGGCTGAACGAACCCGACGCCACCGCGAACAATCAAAAGCCGGAGAGCGGTTCAAGCTCTGTGACCGTCACGATTGTCGAAGTGAAGGATGAGAAAGTGCTGCGCGAGTTTGTGCTCAAGCGGCTTGGGGCGCAGCCACGGCGCGAGCGCGTCGGCGAAGCAGAGATGCTTGTCTCGCAGAACAAAGAGCGGGGCGCGGCCTGCTTCATCATGGGGCGATTGTTGATGGGGCCGACGCAGCATGTGCGCCGCTGCCTTGAGGCGCAAGGGCGCGGCGAAACGCTGGCGGCTGCCGCCGACTTTCAGAAAGCCGCGCGAGCTATCGAGGGCCAAGCTGCGGCCAACACCGTGACATACAGTTCGGATGCCGCGCCCGCTCATGCTTTTATTTCGGCCATCGCCGCGCAGAAGGCTGTTCGAGAAGGAGAGCCGAACGCCATCGAGCTATCACGCGCTCTGGAAAATCTATCGTTCTCCGCCAGCGAAACGCGCTTAGTCGAAAATGGTTTCGAGAAGAAGACGCGCTCATCGTTCGGCCAGTTCGGGACACTCGCCGCGCAGTTTTCGCCATCATCACAGCCTTGAAAAATTCGAGAGCAAGCCTGACCGGAAATAAGCGAGGCTTTCGTCAAGCTTAGCGAGGCTTTCGTTAAGCTTGAAGTTTCTCGTCGTTGTTTGAAGTTGTCCGGGTTAATTTTCGAGGGTCGGAAAATCGAAGGGCGTGTCGGCGAGAACGGCGCGCATGCTGACCTGACCGAAGAGCGTCTCGACGAAGGCGGCGAAGCGATGAAGGACGGGAGCCAGTTCGACGGCTCCGCGCGCCGCCCCGACCTCTTCGATGAAACGCTCGCAAGCTTCCCAATCCTTGTACATCAAATAGCGCAGGCTGCCTTCCTGAAAGACGACGAGCCGTTCCAGCAAGCGCACGAGCGGATGCTGGTCGCGCTCTTTCTCGGCCAGTTGGATGAGTTGCAGCAGCATCCAGAGGTCATGGCGCAGGATGAGCGATTGCTCTTTCTTAGTTTGATAAGCTTTGAAAAGGAGCGTGCCGTCAAGTTGCTGGTCGAAGAGTTGGGCTAAGCCGACGATGGATTGCTGGAACGAATCGCGCAGGATGCCGTGAGCGGTTTCGACCTTGGCGTAGAGCGTCGGCGGATGACGCAGCGTGCCCAAGCCGACCAACTCTCTTGAGAAGACCTTGCGCAGTTCCATCGCCAGCGCGTAGTTTGTGCCGTCGAGCGTGTCGCTAAAGGTCGTCTCCAAATTCTCAATCCGCATGGTTCGGTTCTCGACGAACCGCCGCAACTCGCGCGTCTCTTGATTGATGAGAGTAAAGACGGGCAGCGTTTGTTTGAGCGGAGCGTCGCGCTGCAAGTAAGCTTCGATGGTCGCCAGCCAGTTCAGCATCCGCGCCAGCACGTTAAAGATGGCCGACAGGTCAGTCCCGAACGAACGCTGCAAGGCGGCCTGACGGGTCAACGAAATCAGTTGCGGTTGCAGGTTAACATCGCTTCGCTGTGTGAGGCTGCGGATGAGATGTTTCGCCGCCTCCGAGCGCTCCAAATCGCGCGTCAACATCTTCCCCAGATTCGACCAGGCCGAAATTCCCACGGCGCCCGCCGTCAACAATTCATCACACAACATGCAATAGTTGCCAAGCGTCTCCGCCAGTTGCACTAGAGACTGGTCGGCTGCGACTGAAGACGATTCGCCCGTCTCTTCCGCGAGCGACAGTTCGCCGAGCGGCGACTGCTCATCCTGCTCCAATAGCTCGTCCGCTGAGCTTTCGGCTTGCGCGAGTTGAAAGGTCAGGCGCGAGCAATCCCAAAGGACGGAGCGCGCGATGCGTATGTCTCCGGCGAAATCGCGCTTTGACAAATCGGCTTGCTCCGCTTCTGTGAACGGATAATTGGCGGCGTCAAAAAAGCTTGGCAGAGCGCGCAACCATAATCCGAGCCGCGCGTCCAGCGTCGTCGCTGCGGACAAGGCGGGCGGCGACGGCGATTCGCGCGCGGCAGCAGCGGCGTCCCGTTCGGCGAGGACACTCTGCGAAGCGTTTATGTTCAAATCGAGTTGATTCATAATATGGCCAGCCAGAGACAAGCTCTCGCGCGCGAGCTTGCTGCTCCAATTGTAAACATGAAATGATGCGGCTGGCAAAACATTTATTTTGAAGACGATTTTTTCGCTGCCGTGGCGGGCCGGCAGCAGAGCTAACGGTCGCGCTCTCCGATGGCCCATTCAAAATTTTCAGAACTGCTCATCGCCACTTACAACCCCGGCAAGATTCTTGAGCTTGAATCATGGCTCGGACAACTCACGTTGCGCTTGCGCGGGCTCGCCGAGTTTCCTTTCGTCCAGGAGATGGAGGAAACCGGAGCGACGTTTATCGAGAACGCCGTCATCAAAGCGACGGGCTACGCGCGGCAGACAAGTCTCTGGACGCTGGCGGATGATTCCGGCCTTGAGGTTGAAGCATTGGGCGGCGCGCCCGGAGTTTACTCGGCGCGCTATGCCGGCCCCGAAGCTTCGGATGCGCAGCGCGTCGAGCGGCTCCTCAAAGAACTCGCCGAGACGAACGACGCGCAACGACGCGCGCGCTTTGTCTGCGTGATAGCCATCGCCGACCCTGCGGCTCAAGTGGCTCATGTTGTCGAAGGTCTGTGCGAGGGGCATCTCACCCACGCGCCGCGCGGGACGGGCGGCTTCGGCTATGACCCGATCTTCGTTCCAGAGGGCTACGAGCAGAGCTTCGGCGAGTTGCCCGCCGAGATTAAAAGGTCAATCAGCCATCGCGCGCGTGCTCTTGCCGCCGCCGAATCATTCCTGCGCCAGCGTCTACGGCCTTAAGCTTGCGCTGCCTTCCTCCAGCGGCTAGAATGCAGCCAGTCCAAAGAGGTCGCGCAACTTGCCGCGAGTTATGCGAATTATCGGGGCGTAGCACAGCCTGGTAGTGCGCTCGGTTTGGGACCGAGAGGCCGGAGGTTCGAATCCTCTCGCCCCGATTCATTTTTCAACGCCGCCTAAAATTTTCCAAAAGCTATCACCCTTCGTCGCCGTCCACCGGAGAACACCCTTATGCGCAACATCAGTGTCGTTGGTCTTCTGGCTTTAACTCTAACCGCCGCGCTTCTGCTCAGCCGTGGAACCATGACGAGTTCCGCTTCCGGCTCCTGCCCATCGCCTTACACCTCTTCGGTGCAGGCATCGCCTTCGTCCACCGATAATCCGCAGGGCATGGCCGTCGGTGATTTCAACGGCGACGGCAAGCTCGACATTGCGATTGCGAACCACGGCATTCCCCAAAACGGAGGAACTTTTCCGGGTTCTATCGCGGTCTTTATTGGCACGGGCACAGGCACATTCAGCGCGCCAACCAACTATGTCGTCGGCTACAATCCGATTGATGTCGCCGTCGCGGACTTCAACGGCGATAACAAGCTTGACATCGTTTCCGCCAATTATGGTTTTGACGTCAGCAAGGTTTCCATCCTCTTCGGAACCGGCACAGGCACGTTTGGAGCGCCGGCCAATTATAATTCCAACGGCAGCAATCCATACGGCGTCGTGGCCGCCGACTTTAACAACGATGGTAAGCCCGACGTGGCTGTCACCAACTCGACTTCCAGCAACATCGGCGTGTTCCTCAACACGGGAACGGGCGCGCTTGGGCCTGTCACCAACTACACGGTCGGCTCTGTTCCGCGCGGCATCGCCGCCAGCGACTTTAACAACGACGGCAAGCTCGACATCGTGACGACCAGCACAGCCAACGTCTCGGTCATCTTAAACACAGGGGCGGGCAGCTTCGGCCCCTTGTCCAATTATCCCACCGGAACCGGCCCGCTCGGCGTTATCACGCACGACTTTGACGGCGACGGCGATCAGGACATCGCCACTACCAACGTCAATGCCAACTCGGTCTCAATACTTTTCAACAACGGCTCAGCTGTCTTTCAGGCTCCGGTCAACTACGGAACAGGCAGCGGCCCTTCAGGCATCACCAAGGGCGACTTCGACGGCGACGGCATCATTGACCTAGCTGTCGCCAACAAAAACTCTGCGTATGTCACTGTGCTGCTCGGCGCAGGCGGCGGCAACTTTCAATCGCCTTTGAGCTACGGCCCCAACGGCGCGTCCGATGTCGTCGCCGGAGATTTCAACAACGACGGCGGAGTTGATTTGGCAATAGACGGCATACGGGTCTTGCTGAACAACTGCACACAATCCGACCTCATCTTGACGAAAACACACGTCGGCAACTTCCGCCCCGGCACGAACGGGGTCTACACCTTGACGGTAAAGAACAATGGCGGAGTCGCTATCGGCGGCACGACCACCGTTACCGACACGCTGCCCACCGGGTTGAGCTACGTCTCCGGCACAGGCACGAATTGGAGTTGCGCGGCGGTCGGGCAAGTCGTCACCTGCACGACTAACGATGTCATTCCCGCTGGCTCTTCTACCGTTATCACTCTGACCGTGTTGCCGAACACGCTTGCGACGCCGAAAGTGACCAACACGGCGAGCGTGTCGAATCCGAATGACGGGCAGCCCGGCAACAACTCCGCCAGCGATGTCACAAAAGTTCTCGGCATCGTCCCGGCCAACTTCGACGGCGACTTTACGACCGACGTTTCCCTCTGGCGTCCGAGCACAGGCGACTGGATTGTCTATAACGGCGTCGTCATCCAACCCGACTGGGGACGCGGGAGCCTCGGCGACAAGCCCGTCCCCGGCGATTACGACGGTGATGGCACGACGGATGTTGCTATCTTCCGTCCATCGGAGGGCAACTGGTACATCATTCTGAGCAGCACACACACCATCCGCTTGAACAACTGGGGCGGCGCGGGCGACATCCCTGTCCCCAAAGACTACGACGGCGATTTGAAGACTGATATCGCCGTCTTCCGCCCGAGCGACGGCAACTGGTACATCGTCCGCAGTTCAGACAATGGCGTCACCCTGCGCGGCTGGGGAATAAACGGTGACAAGCCGGTGCCGGGCGACTACGATGCTGATGGCAAGGACGACATCGCGGTGTGGCGTCCATCGGAGGGCAATTGGTACGTGCTGCGGAGCGCGACCAATACGGGACAAGTGCAGAACTGGGGCGCGACCACAGACCAACCCGTCCCCGGCGATTACGACGGCGACCACAAGATTGACTTCGCCGTCTATCGCGCCACAGAGGGCAACTGGTACGTCCTGAAAAGCTCGACCGGAACCGGCATGTTGAAGAACTGGGGAACGAATAACGACCAGCCCGTGCCGGGCGACTATGACGGCGACGGCAAGACCGATTATGCTATCTGGCGTCCAAGCGAAGGCAGATGGTATGTCACGAGCAGCTCCGCTTGTTGCCCGTATACGACCGTGTTGGGGATGTCCGGCGACGTGCTTCTTCCCGCGACGTATATTCCGCAGTAAAGCGGGGCCGGGTAATCCAAGGGCAGTCTTCGGGGCTTTTGCTAGCCATTGAGCCAGCAAAAGCCCCGAAGCGGCAACAAAGCGGCAAAGATTGTGGTTTTTTCAAGCTAATTCGTAAAAAAAGCCGTTTTGGGGCAGACTTGTAGCCCACGTGTGTGATATATGTTGATTCATAAGCTTTTCAATTCTTCTCAAACTTTTCGGAGGTGCTGACACCACGCCATGGCGACCAAAGCGGCAACAGGCAAGAAGCGCATGACTC
Source organism: Blastocatellia bacterium (assembly GCA_033855775.1). Classification (GTDB taxonomy): domain Bacteria; phylum Acidobacteriota; class Blastocatellia; order Pyrinomonadales; family Pyrinomonadaceae; genus DASVTR01. The sequence continues at coordinate 33,679 of JAWVFT010000038.1, forward strand.
AATCGGAAGTAATCAACCATTTCGCCGAGAAATTCGGCTTAAAGCGTGCTCAGGCAAAGGAACTCTTTGACGAGCTAGGATCACTGGCCACAAACGAAGTGAAAAACAATGGAGAGTTCGTTCTGCCGGGTTTCGGCAAACTGGTTCTCTCTGAGCGTAAGGCCCGCGAGGGCCGTAACCCGGCCACGGGCGAAACCATTCAAATCCCTGCCAAAACGACGCTTAAATTTCGCGTCGGCAAAGGGATGAAAGACTCCGTTGTGCCAAAAAAATAGGCAGTTTTCCTAATATACTCTCTCCAAATATCCGAAGCGCCGCTTGAATATCTCACCGGCTAAATGCAGTGTGAGAACTTTAAGCGGCGTTGGGTTTTACAACGCCCAACACTTCCCCCCGCAACTCCAACCGCAAAAGCTCGCAACGTCTCGAACAAGCCGCAAATTCGCCCATTTTCAAGGGTAAATTCCCGGTAAAACGAGGAGCCGAAGCCCGCCAAAAATATCTCTGGCATTTTCCCGGAATTTCCTTTACAATCATCCGTTTTGTTACGGACAGACAACGAAGACATGCAAGCTGTGAGTTGATGATGAGGAGTCTTTCTGTGCAAAAACTTAGGAAATGCAATGTATTTGCATCCTAAATTATTACTGGGGCATCTAAAATTTCTCTTACAAACTGATCGAAAGCTTTGTTGAGGGGAGCAAGCAAGACGAACTTTCGACGTGATCTAAGGAGCTTGAAAACGTGACTTTTGACAGGCATTTACCGCTGGATGAGCGGATATTGAGAATCGACCACATTCAAGCGCGCCGTTACTCAAAGTTAAGCGGCGTCGCATTTGATATTGCAACCGAGGGCATCATGCGACATCTGCGCGCCTGCGACAGAATGGATGTCAATCCAGACACCTCTGCCGTGCGCGAGATAATCGACGACGCCCTGAATGGTCGCCGTGTTTTTGCGGAAACCGGCGATGACCGCCAGCGCGCGGCCTAGCTTTCTCAAACTCGCAAGGTCAGCTATTTACACAGCAAGAGACCGTCAACTGTTAGCAGTTGACGGTCTCTTGCTGTGCTGAACAAAGCCGACAAGCGGCGAAGCATTCCTTCTCTCGCAGATACAGCCTTCATAAAGCTTTGCTTTCTCCAACGCGCGCCAGTTGATAATTCATGATTGCCAGCAGGCTCAAGGCATCCGTAATCTCGCCCGTTGCGATCATCCGCAAGACTTCTTTGGAAGAGACCCGACGAACGTTCAACTGCTCCGTGCCTTCCGGGTGATGCTCGCCCTGAGTCAAGCTTGTGGCGAGAAACCAGACGGCGTATTCGTCGGAGACGGAATTTGAGAGATGCGCTTCTCCGAGCAGTTGCCAGTTCTCGGCGCGCAGCCCTGTCTCTTCCGCCAGTTCGCGTTGCGCGGCGGAGAGCAGGTCTTCGCCTTCCGGGCAGCCGCCTTCCGGGATTTCCCAGGAGTACTTGTCTAGCGGATAACGATATTGCCCGACGAGGTAGAAGTGGTCGTCCTCGACCGCTAGGATTCCGATGGCGACGTTCTTGTAATGGACGACTCCGTAGATTCCCTGTTCTCCATCGGGGCGCACAACCTTGTCTTCACGAACGCGAATCCAGGGGTTATCATAAACCTCGCTTGAGGCCAGCGTCGTCCATGGATTCTTAGTCTCATCAAAAGCCACTTCTGTTCCTCGCCTTGAATCGTCAACTCCGAAATTGACGGCACGAAACCAAACCACGTCAATCGCCGCGCGTTCATTCCGCTCAGACTTGCGGTCAGGTCTTACCGTCATCCCGCATGACCGCGCTCTCAAGTATGCTCTCCTGAGAGCCAACTTGCCCGGACGGATGTTCGGCCTGACGAAAGACTTCGAGCAGAGCCAGCGTGATGGCGAGCATGACCGGCCCCAGCACTATCCCGACGACCCCGAAAACATGCAGGCCGCCGAGCACCGAAAAGAAGATGAACAACTCGTGCAGCTTCGTCTTTTCTCCGACCAACTTCGGTCGAAGGATGTTGTCAATCGTGCCGATGACGAGCGCGCCCCACGCTGCCAGCACGATAGCTTTTCCCCAGTGGCCTGTCGCCGCCAGATAGATAGCCGCCGGAACCCACACGACGAATGAACCGGCCATCGGAATCATCGAGAGAAAGATCATGACGACCGCCCAGACGATGGCCGAAGGAATGCCTAGCGCCCAGAAAGCCAGCCCGCCGAGCGCGCCTTGAATGATGGCAATCACGAGCACACCATACAGGCTTGCGCTGATGACGTTGCGCGTGCGCTCTAAGATGGCCACGCTTTGCGTTCTCTCCAGCGGCAAAATGTCGGGCAAAGCTTTCGCAATCCGGTCGCCGTCACGAAAGAGGTAATACATCGTGAAGATGACGAAGAAGATTTGCACCAATGCTCCGAACAGCCCGCCGACGAAGCCGAGCGTGCGTCCGGCAATCGCTCCGCTCATCCCTTTGAGACGCTCAACGATGGCTTCCTGCGAAAGCGCCTGATTGATGTCAACGTACTGCCCTAGCCACCTGAGCGCAGGCCCTATGACCGGCGAATCCTGATTGAGGAAACCGCCGCCGCTATTGTCTTGCAGGTTGTGCGCGATGCCCGAAATTTGATTGAAGACCATCAGCGAAATCAGCGTCAACGGGGCGAGGATGACGAAGATGACGAGCAGCGATGAAAGCAGCGCGCTGGTGGCCGGACGCTTCGTGCGCGCCAGTAGACGGCGATGCACCGGATGAAAGACGACGACCAGCACGATGGCCCATGCCAGCACGTTGACGAAAGGCTGCAACATCAACCAGCACACATAAAGCGCGAGGGCCGTGGCAACCAGCAATGCTATCCAGCGCGCTTGAATTGGCCGCTGCTCCATATTCACCTCATCAATTGAAGCTCTCATTCATCACAGCCGAACGGCCCGAAACTCTTCCGCGTTCACGCCTCATCGATGCGCTCTGCCGCCTTGAGCCTTCCGGTTGACGCATACTACGTGGCGCATGATAACATCTGCAAGCTTCACAATTCCTGCTCCCGTAGCTCAGTGGATAGAGCATCTGCCTTCTAAGCAGAGGGTCGCTGGTTCGAGTCCAGCCGGGGGTATCATTTTTGTTCGGCTGGCGGGTTTGGCGGAAACTGTCCGGCGGCGAATTTACGGCTTGAAGAAATAAGCTGAGTAGTGTAAAAAATTGTAGTCCTTTGATGGCGGCTATAGTTCAGTTGGTTAGAACGCTTGATTGTGGTTCAAGAGGTCGTCGGTTCGAGCCCGACTAGCCGCCCTTCCTATCTCAGAGCAATCGCCTATCACAGATTCTCTTAACTCCGCGCACAGCCAGCGGCACACCCGAATGTCTAAAATTAAAAAACGTCCCGTGCCGCTTGAGACGGCGAACATTTCCCTGCCGGACGAGTTGCCAGAACTAGTCGAACAACTGGCGCGAAATTTTCACGAGTTGCGGCAACGCGCGATTCAGTCCAGCGTCAAGCAAGTTGACAATGAAGCCGTCGCAGCCGTTCAGCCTTCCGCGCTGCCAGCTTCTTTTGACGAACTGATGCCCGCCGAACAAGAGGATTACTACAGGACTGCGCGCGAGACGCTGAAGACCACACAGGCTCTCGGCTATCGCATCGAGAATGTGAAGGCGACGGAGCAAAAGGCGGCGGCGGCCAGCTTTGAGCTTGGCAAGCGGCGTGTGGAAGAATTTGAGTTGGCGGAGCATCTGAAGGCGATGAACATGGAGGCGTTGCTGCGGCTCTGGCAATCGCACACGCCGGAGTCCTGGGCCGGGATGCCGGACTTTTATCGCGCGCTCGGCAATCGCATCCTCAAGTTGGGCGAACCGCTCTTCGCCTACGATGTGTTGAGCGAGGGCTTGAACCAGTGGCCGAAGGACGTTCGACTGCGGCAGTTGCAGGCGTTGGCTTTGGCCCGCAGCGGCGTCACACAGCGCGCCAACGAACTCGCGTCGCAATTGCTCAAAGAGGGACACAACGACGAGGAGACGCTCGGCTTGCTGGCGCGCACGCACAAAGACCTCTGGTCGCTGGCCACCGCCAAGCAGGATAAGCGAAAGCAACTGCGCCTCGCTTACAAGTTTTATAACGAAGCGCACAAACGGAGCGGCGGCTACTATTCCGGCATCAACGTGGCGACGATGGCTCTGCTGCTCGACGATAGAGAGCGCGCCGTCGCGCTGGCCAAAAAGTTGCGCGAGGAATGTCTGGACGAGTTGAAGAAGTTGGAGCCGGAGAGCGATGAGAGATACTGGCCGCTGGCGACTTTGGGCGAAGCGGCTTTAATCATGGGAGAGATGAAGGAAGCCGAAGGCTGGTACGGGCAGGCGGGCGAAAATGGACAGACAAGCATCGGCCAGTTGACCTCGACACGTCGCAACGCGCGCTTGATTCTTGAGCGCTTGAACGGCGACAAAAAACGCATGGACAAGTATTTTCGGATTCCAAATGTGGCTGTCTTTTCCGGTCACATGATTGACCGTCCCGGTCGCCAGATGCCGCGCTTCCCCGCTCAACTCGAAAGCGTTGTGCGCGCGGCGATTCAGGAACGGCTCGCCAAACACGAAGCGGGCATCGGCTATGCGTCGGCGGCGTGCGGCTCAGATATTTTGTTTCTCGAAACGCTGCTCGAACTCGAAGGCAAAGCCTACATCGTGTTGCCGTACGGGCGTGAGCAGTTTAAGAAGGACAGCGTTCAGATGGCGCACGAGCCGCAGTGGGTCGAACGCTTCGAGAGCGTTATGGCACGAGCCTCGGACGTGCTTGTCGCTTCCGAACAGCCGATGGAAGAGAGCGCTTTATCTTTTGAGTACACGAACCTGCTGCTGCACGGGTTGGCAAACATTCGCGCCGACCGCTTCGAGACGGAGTTGGTGCCGATGGCTGTCTGGGACGGCAAGGCGGGCGACGGGCCGGGCGGCACGGCGAGCGTCGTTGAAAGATGGCGAAAGCTCGGCTACGAAATCGAGTTGATTAATCTGGAAGAGTTGCTCCGCGAAGAATTGCCTGAGTTGAGCAGTCAAACACAGACACAGACCGCGACGGCTCCGTCGGCTGAAAGCGCATCTCCGCCCGCGACGGAGTTCGGGACACGCATGATGGCCTTGCTCTTTGCCGACGCGGTTAATTTCAGCAAGCTCAGCGAAGAGCAGATTCCGCGCTTCGTCAAGTCGTTCCTCGGAGCGATTAGCCGGATGCCCGCGATGAGCAATCACGCGCCGGAGATGAAGAACACTTGGGGCGACGGACTCTATTTTGTCTTCGGCAGCGTGCGCGACGCGGGCCTCTTCGCGCTGGAGTTGGCGGACTTGATGGCGACGGGCGATTGGGCCGCGAAAGGCTTGCCGCCCGGTTTGAACCTGCGCATCGCTCTGCACGCAGGCCCGGTCTATGCTTGCCTCGACCCGATAACGGAGCGGCAGAATTTCTCAGGCACGCACGTCAGCCGCGCCGCGCGCATCGAGCCGGTCACGCCGCCCGGTCAGGTTTACGCCAGCCAGGAGTTCGCGGCGCTGGCAGCAGCCGAGCGCATCAACGAGTTCAAGTGTGAATACGTCGGCCAGACGCCGCTCGCCAAAGGCTACGGAACTTTTCCGACTTATCACGTCCGCCGCACGCAACAGCCAGCTGCCTTTCCTCATCTGAAGACGCGGAGCGGAGCAGCGAAGGCTCGCAAGCGAACCGCTCGACCGTCATCGAAGGCGTGAGTTGAATCCGTGCTGGACTTAAACGATTATCAGGAAATGGAGAATCGAACACTGCCCCGCCCGCCGCTTGAGTTGCTCGAACTGGCCAATGCCTACCAGCGTTCAAAAACTCTCTTCGCCTTGATAGAGTTTCAGTTGCCGACGCTGCTCGCGCGCCGCCCTTTAACGCTCGCAGAGATTGCTCGCGCCCTTGAGATTCATCCGCTGGCCGCCGACAGTTTCTTGAACTCATGCATCGCGCTCGGACTGCTCGAACACGCGGGCGCCGAGTATCGCAATGCTCCGCTCGCCGAAGAGTTTCTGGCGCAGGGCAAGCCAGGCTATCTCGGCGACCAGTTTATGAGCTACGACCAAACGAGCTATCCGCTGTGGGCCAACCTCGCGCAGAACTTGCGGCAGTGGCAACCGGGAGCGACCGATGATGAGTTGCCACCCGACGACGATCAGGGCGAAGCAGGAATGCGCGCCCGTCATAATCTCTCGCTGCTGGTGGGCAACGCGCTCGGCGAGGCTTTCGATTTTTCGTCCTTCCATCGAATGCTAGATTTGGGCGGAGGAACGGGCGCGATGTCTTTGAGCATCTGCGCGCAGCACAGTCAACTTCGCTCGCTCATCTTCGACTTGCCGCAGGTCACCAAGCTGGCTCAAGAGTATGTCGCGGAGAGCGGCCTCAACGACCGCATCGAAATCATGGAGGGTAACTTCAAGCTCGACGAGTTGCCGGACAACTTCGACGTGGCCCTGCTGGCCAATCTGCTCTCAGTCTCAAGCGAGCAGACGAACCGCCAACTCTTCCGGCGAATCTACGAACGCCTGCCCGCCGGCGGAGCAATTATCCTGAGCGGCTACGTCCTCGACGATGGCCGCGCAGGTTCGTTAATCCCGCTGCTCTTCTGCCTGCAAGACATCAACTGGCAGGCGCCGGATGTCGAGCGTGAGGCTTCGACTTACGCGGAGTGGCTCGCGGCGGCGGGCTTCGTAGAGATTGAGCATCGCGCCTTTTGCCCGCCGACGAGTTTGGTCGCCGGTCGCAAGAGAAGCAATTGAACGCCGGGAAAACTAGCCAGACATGAGCAACGCCCCGCCACAAGATATTGTGCCAGCCCAACCAGAGAGCTACAAGTATTGGGCTTTTATCTCCTACAGCCACGCCGACGAAGAATGGGCGCAATGGCTGCACAAGTCGCTGGAGACTTACAAGGTTCCTAAAAAACTGGTCGGTCGGCAGATGACGCTCGGCTCTGTGCCGCGCCGCGTCTTTCCGGTCTTTCGTGACCGCGACGAACTGCCGGGAGCTTCAGACCTCGGCGGCAATATCAAGCAGGCCCTCAAACAGTCGCGCTACATCGTCGTCATCTGCTCGCCGAAGGCGGCGATTTCAAAGTGGGTTAACGAAGAGATTAAAGGCTTCAAGTCGCTCGATAGAGAGAATCGGGTGTTGTGCCTGATTGTTGACGGCGAGCCGAACGCGAAGCCGGACAGCGGGCAGTTGGAGTGCTTTCCTCCGGCGGTGCGCTTTCACGTGGGCCTCGACGGGAAATTGACCGAAGACCCGACCGAGCCGATTGCCGCCGACGCGCGCAAGGGCAAAGACGGGCGGGCCAACGCCAAGCTCAAGCTCTTGTCCGGCATCCTCAATGTCGGCTACGACGAGTTGAAGCAGCGCGAGAAACAGCGACAGCTTAATCGCAAGCTGCGCATCGCCGCCGGCATCGTCTCCTTCCTGTTGCTGACGATGATAGTCTACGTCTTCGCGGCGGACGCCAACATCAACGTCCCCGGCGGCGAGCGAGTCCGCACATTTCTAGACCGTCATCAAGCCTCGCTGCTCCGTCCTGTGCGCACGGACGCGGAGGTTCGTCAGGCTGCCGCCAAGGAGCGTCGCGTGTTGCTTGACGCGCTCAAGGGCGGGCGCATCAAAGACGGCTTGTTGACCAACAATCTCAGCACGCCGGAAAAAGGCGGCGATGTCTGGTCGCACAGTCAAGCGCTCTTTTCCATCTTCAAGGCGCCGGATGCAAGCCGCCAGGAGTTGCGCGAGATGCTGCCGTCGCTTGAGTTGACGTTTAAGACGGGCGTCGCGCCGGAAGTGAAGGGCGTGAAATACGGTTGGTCGAGCGAGACACTGATAGACGAAAAGCAGAATTGGGTGAAGGCGAATTCTGAGAGCGTCGAAGCCGTGCCGACGCTCTGGACTGTCGGGGCGGTGACGGTGGCGCTTGGTCGTCCCGGCTTGATTGAAGAGGCCGAGCGGCCACGCTTCGAGGCGTATTTGAAGTATGCGCAGGAAGCGACGCGCGTCTACAGGCCGCTCGAAACGGGCGGGTGGAATCTCTTCGCTTATCAGAAAGACCCCGCATTCGATGACCCGTATTCGACGACGCTCGCGCTGCTCGTCCTGCTGGAAACGCACAACGCCAATCTCCCTTGGGAGGGCAGCACGGAGCGGCGCGATGCCATGCTGCAAGCGTCGGCGCAGTGGCTCGTCAATAACTTCAACGAGAAATCGAACCCGCCGGGATGGAAAGGAACAGCCGACGAAGTGAACGAAATCTTCGACGGGCTGACGATTGAAATCTACTCGCTGCTGCTGCGCGCGGAGGCTGAGACGGGCTTTAAGATTCCGCAGAAGATTTTAGACCAGATTCCGCGCCACCTCAGTTTGACCAACGCGCGCGACCTGAAGTTTCCGACGGCCAAGGGCGAGCACATCGCCTTTGTCTCCGACCCGAACACGGGGCGCGAGTATCGCATGAACGAGTCGGTCGGATTTCTCTGGCACCCATGGGCTATTGACTGCGCTGTGCGCTGGCTGAAGCATGCGGAGAAGTATGGCGCGACGAGCGAGGACATCGTGCGCGTGCGCCGCGCGCTCGGTCACATGGTCGTGGACATGGGCGATGAAGCGACGAAGAAAGCCGTCTCTGAATGGACGTTCGTCGCCGCCGAAACTCTCTATGGGATGTCGGCGGTTCCGCTGCCTTAAAGCTACTGCTGCTGCGCGCTCGTGGCACGCGCGTAGGTGATGAAATCCGTGTCCACGGGAGTTGATTCCTCTGCGCGCATGGCGGTCGCAATCTGTCCCCTGTGATACGTTCCATGCTGCGCGACGTGCATGAGAATGTCGCGCAACAGAGTGTGATACTCCGCGCCCGCGAAGTTTTTGTAAGTCAACTCGGAATCCAAATCGCCTTCGCTCAAAGAGCCTAAGTAGTCAACGTAGTCACGCCTGATTTCAAGAGCCAAACGCTCGCACTCTTCGAGCGATAGCTGAGGCGACTTGTCTATCGCCGACGTGTCTTCGCCTTTCAAACGCAGCAGCCAAATCCTTTCCGCGAGGAGCACATGCGCGAGCAACTGTTGCGCCTTCTCGTTGCGCGCGGGCGCGGACTTGAGCGTCTCCAAAATACGCGCGTTCGCCCATTCGTCGAAGGCAAACAATTTGAGCAACGTTTCCATCATTTCTCTCCTCAACGGTTGCTGCCGAAGATAGCGAAGAAGATGCCGAGCACGATGATGATGGCGAGGATGAAAAGAGCTATCTTCAAAGCGCTGTACGGGCGGTCGCCCTGCACTTCTCCTGTGCGACCGTTGATGACGACTTGATAGACTTTCTGGTTCAACCTGTACGCGCCCGCATAGACGGGCAGCAGCAAGTGCTTGAAGGTGATGGCAGAGTAGTTGGTCGTGATGTTGTGAACGCGCTGCTCGTCGCCGCCGATGTCGCGGCGCACGTCGCCTTCAATGACGCCCGCCGCCACTTGCTTTGCTTGCTCGAAGCCTTCGCCCAGTTCCACCTGATAGCGTTGCGCCTTGAAGCCGGAGAGATAGCCTGGGTCGTAGGCTTTCAGTTCCGGCAAATCCCAGGGCTCAAGCGCGGCCAGCCGGTTGGCGGGCAAAGAGCGCGTGGCCGGAACGAGTATGTCGTCAAACCAGCGCGCCACCGTGCCGGAGGCCGGATGCCAATTCGTCCGCTGCACCTGCCGCGATTTCTGTTGCGTGTTGCCCTGGCTGTCCGTCTCCGTGTAATACTCCGTCTCGTAGTAATGCTCGCCGCGCTCGCCCGTGTAGTAGCTGGTGGTGTGCGTGTCGTAAGTCCAGAATGGAAGATAAACTCCGTCAATCGCGTCGGGGCTGGCAAACTTCTTCAGGGCGTCGGGCGCGAACCAGCGCGTCGCAAGCCATTGTTTGACGGCGGCGGTCGCCTGCTGCTTCGTGATGTGAAAGGGCAGGACGCCTTCGGGCGCGACCATCGGGTCGGCTGACTTGGGTTGGGCGACAATCTTCGCTCCGCAGAAGTCGCACTCGCGCGCCACCTCCGGCGGCACGAAGGTGACAATCGCGCCGCAACTCGTGCATTGAACTTCCAAAGCATTCTGGGCCAGCATCTCAAGCTGGCCGGAGCG
>JAWVFT010000039.1:0-76427 GCA_033855775.1 Blastocatellia bacterium
CGCCCTTGCCAGCCGCTTCCTCAGCCGCGCTCAAGTAGCCGCCGAGCGCCAGCCCCGCGCCCGCCTGTGTCGGCACAAGCGTCAAGCCCTCGCGCTTCTTCTCCGCTTCGAGCGGAACGCCGCGCGACACCTCCTGCGCCTCCGACGAAAAACCGCGCGCATCAATCACAGCCGGCATCAACCCGTAGAGCTTGCCGTTCGGCGCGACGATTGACCCCGCGAAACTGTTGCCGCCCAGGATGACAAGGCCGCCGCCGCGTCGCTCCACCCAGGCGTTCAAGCGCGCTGCCTCCGCCGCCGTCAGCATCTCGTTCGGCGTCGCCCCAATGATGACGCAATCGTAACTGTTCAAACGCTCCGCGCTCGCCAGCGCCGCCCGCAACTTCGCTTCGGGCGCGTTGACCGCTTTGCCCTTCTCGCCCTCAACCGTCTCGCTCCCTTTCGTCTCTTCATCGCTCGCCGCGTCCACGCGTCCACGCGTCCACGCGTCCTCTTTCTCGCTCGCGCCAATCGTCGCCGCGCGGCTCACCTGCGCGAAATAGTCAACCTCAAACAGACCGCTCCGCTCCAAAGCGCGACGGATAAACTTCGCTTCCCAAGTCGGCTCGCCCTCGAAGAAGAGGACGCGCCAGCGACGCTCCTCTACATAGAGACTAAGGGGACGCGCCAGCGTTCGTTCATCTTCGCCGCCAGCCGCTTCGATGCGCGCGACGTAATCAACGCGCCCGCTCGTCTTCGGCACGACTAACAACTCGACCGCCTGCCATTCGTCATCGCCCGTCCAGGCCACGCGCGCAGACGCGACCACATGAGCCTCGTCCGCGATAGTAACGAGCGACTCGCGCCCGCTCATCCCGCGCCCGTGCGCCGCGCAACGCAACGCGAGCGGCACGCCGCGCACAGGCTGACCCATGACAGCCACGCTCTCAAGCGCGACCGCCGGGCTCGTAAGCTGCCCCGCCCCGCCCGCGACGAAGACCGCCGCGCCGCCCGTCGCCGCGCTCATCCGATTCACTTCCAACTCGGCTTCGTCCGCCGACATCGCGCCGTCCGTCAACAAAACCCCCGCGACGACAGAGCTTCCCTCAGCCCTCGCAGCGCCGCTCTCATCCATCTCCTCCACCACGCCCGGAAAGCGTTTCTGCAAAGCCTCCATCACCGCCTGCGCCCGCCGCTCCTCGCTCGACGCCGCCGCCTCGCTCTCGCCTGCGCGCTTCAACGCCCCGCCCGCGCGCCTTACCAACACGCGCCCGCCCGCCTCGCTCTCATACTCCACGCTCACGCCCGCCAACGCGCACGCCAGCACCAACAGCGCGACACCGCGCAACGCAATCAACGTCCAACGCGTCCTTCCCGCCACGCTCTTAAGACTCTGCCAGTAACGAACCAGCGCGTAAACCGAAACCGCCAACGCCGCCACCAAGACCGCCCGCGACAACGACCCCGAAATGAAGACCGGAGCCGCTGCGAAAAGACGACGCGGAGACGGAGAAAGACCGGATGCTTCCGCTACCGTTGTGTCTCGTGTTATGTCTCTGCGTCTCCGCGTCCCCATGTCTCCACGTTCCTGCGTCTTCTTATCGCCGCGTCTCCGCGTCGTGTCTTCCAGTCGCTGTTTCATCGCTACTTCGCTGCGCCGCCGAGCCTGCGGAAATAATCTGCGGCGCGGCCTTCGTCGGCGGGCAAGAGCGCGCCCGCTTCGTTGTTGGCCGAACGTGTCTTGCGCTCTGCGAGGGCGAAGAGATTGGCGGCGGCTTGCGTTAGTAGAGCGAGCGGTCGGCTGAGCCGCGCGGCGTACTCTTCCGCCGTCCCGTTTGTGTCCATGCGCGCCAACTCCGTCTCCACGATGCGTAGCTGCCCCATCGCTTCCGCGACGGTGGCCGCGTGGTCGCCGCCGACGTTGACCAGAGCGTCCGCCGCTTGTCTGGCGCGCTCACTGGCGCGCACGACGGCGTTGCCGCGCGCGGCGGCCGGAGCGTTGAGCGTCGCCTGCAAATCGCCGAGCGCGGCGTAAGAGCTTGCGAGCGCGGCCCGCAGGCGCGTCGTCTCCTTCGTCTCCGGCTGCCGCGCGAGCTTTTCAAGGCGCGTCCTGATTTCCTCAAGCTCGCCCGCGTAGCGTCGCTTCAAATCAACGGGCTTGCTCTGCGCGACGATGGGCGGAATATAGCGAACAGCCGTCTGCGCTCGCTTGAGACGCGTTAAAGCTTCATGCTCGTGCGCCAGAGCTTTCGTCGTGTCGGCAATGGTGAGCGCGTCTTCGGCGTCCCACATCGCGCGAATCGCGTAGACCATCTCGCGCACGGAAGCGGGAGTCCCGTCGGGCGGGTCGGGGATGCCGTGAAAGTGCGGCGCGACGCGCTCGTCCGCCGCCGCGCGCGCTTGCTCTTCGAGGCCCGCGCCGCTTGAATTGGCGGCGGCATCAATGCCTTCGTCCTCGCCCGCGCCTTCGATTTTGATGTAATCGTTGAAGGAGTTTTTGAAGTCGCGCTGGTCTGCGGCGATGTCACCCGCGCGGCGCAGCAACTCATCCGGCGCGAGGCGCGAGCGTTCGGCGTGCAGCTTCTCCGTCTTGATGATGATTTGTCGCTCGCTCAAGAGAAAGCGCGCGATTTCGTTGGGCAGCAAATCGCTCAGGTTGAGCTTCGCGGCTTCGGGGGCGCGGATGGCGATGGCGAGGCTGGCCGAGCGTCCTGTGTTGTTCGCGTTCGGATTGCGGTCGCGCGCTTCAATCCAGAAGACGAGCGTATCGCCCGCCTGCACATTGAGCCGCGCGAGGTCGAGCGCAGCCGCGCCGCGCCACTCGCGCGCGCCCGCTCGCTCGACGCTGCCCATGCTCGCTTCGCCGTTCGTAAACTTGGCGGCGTCGCCTTCGCCGTGGCTCTTGATATATTTCAAACGAACGTCGGCCAACCCCAAATCATCGCGCGCCGTCCAGCGCACAAAGACGGGAGAGCCTGGAACAGAGCGCAGGAGTTGGTCGCCGTTAGGCTCCGTGATGTGCGCTTCGGGCGGCGCGTCGGCATAGACTTCGACGGCGCGCACAAAGGGCGCGGGCGCGAGTCTTTCGTCCGCGATAACGCGCGCTTCAAACGCGCCGCTCGCCGTCGCCGTGAAGGTTCCGGTGAAGCGCCCGTCGTCGAGCGAACGCATTTGAACCGCCGCGCCGTTGAAACTCAAACCGGCTCTACTGGCTGCGCCGCGCGCCCTGAGCGTGACCTCTACCTGCGAACCTTGCAGAGCGCGGACAGGCGCGTCGCCCAACGCTTCCTGCGCGCCGAGTCCAGTGTAGGCGGGGGGCAAGACGCGAACGCGCAACTCTTCCATCGTGACCGCGCCCGCTGCCTCGTCTGCCTCTGCGCTACTCAACGCGGAGACTGATACGCGCCCCGTTTCATCATCATTAGGCAAACGCAGCAATCGCCGCGCTTCGAGCGCGAACGCCTGCGGAGCCAAGGCGCGCAATCCAAACACGAAGAGCAACATGAAAACGAAAGCCAGCGCGCCACGAATCGCGTTGCCGCGCGGCGCGACCAACTCTTCGTCAACCGCCGCCAACTCGTCTGTCGCCTGACTCGACAGACGCGCGAGCATGTACGATGCCCCGCCCACTCGCGCCAAGCTTTCATCCGTCTCGCAGAGCGTCACCAGCGCGTTGCCTTTGACGCCCGCGGCGCGCTCGACTTCGCGCGCAGCCTCCGCGGGCGCAAGCCTTCGCGTTAGTCGCCACAACGAACGCGCCATGACGAGCAGGCACATAAAGAGCAGCGGCAAGACGACGGCGAAGCGCGCGGCACGCGGCAGAGGTCGCAGGTAATCTATCGCGCCGAGCAGGCAGAACGACGCGAGCGCGCAGGCCAGAGCGAAGCCAAGCGCGGCCACAGCCCGCAGGAGCTTGCGCCGGAAAGCCAGACGCGAGACGGCGGCGCGCACGAAGAAGGGCGACCGCGCGGCAGCGGTCGTCTCGATGCGTATGGCTGGCGAGTTGGCGCTCATGTTTCAGTTCCGACCTTCAGTGTCGGCTCGCATTAAGTTTCGCATCACGTCTTAAGTGTCGCATCGCGTCTCAAAGTGAATGGATGAGCTTCAAGCTCTATCTCGCAACGAGTCAATGGATAAGCTTCAAGCGTTAGCTCGCGGCAAGCCAATGAGATTTAGCTCTCCGAACGAATCCCGGCGCTCATTAGACGGCTCCGGCTTTGTCGTCGCGCGCGGACGAACAACTCCGCTATGAGCAACAGGAAAGCCGCGCCTAGAAAGTAGCGCCAGATGTTGCCGCCGCGCTCTGCGGCCTCGCGCCACTCTTTGCCGCCCGCCGGAGTCGAAGGCTCTTTGCCGTCGAAGTAGCGCTGAACGTCGGCGGCGTCGGCGAGAGAGCGCTCCGATTCCGAGACGGGCGGATTGAGCGCGACAAAGCGCGCGCCCGCCTCCGTCTCAAGACGATAGATCCCAGCTTCCTTGAAGACCGAGAGCGGTCGCTGCATGAGCGCGCTCGCCTTCGCTTGTGTGACGCGCCCGCTTTGCTCCGTTATCGTTACGCTCGATTCGGGCGCGACGCCGAGGTTGATGGCCGCGCCGAGCGTGTAGGAGAGCGGCTCGCGCGGGCTTGCGGCTTCGCGCAGGATGCTGTAGACGAGCGACGGCAGGGCCGGGGAACTGCCGAGGCCGCTCGCCGCGCTCTCGGTTGAAACACAGAGCAGCAGCAGGCGGCCCGCGCCGATTCGCGTCGAGACGAAAGCCGCCGCGCCGTCGCTCCAACGCATCAACGTGTCCGCGCCCGCGCGCGGCTCAAGCGCGTAGCCCTCACGCACGACGATAGCGCGCAACGCGCTCACAGTCTTCTCAGACATGAAGCGCAAAGCCGGCGCAGCCGTGTCAGCCGCGCCAAGATTCCACGCGCGGCCAGCGGTCAATCTCGTCAAGCTCATGAACGGCAGCGCGCTTCCCGCCTCGCTCTGCGCCAGAGCATTCAACTGCGGAGCGTCCGCCGTGCGCGCCAGCGATAGCCAGACGGTTCCGCCCGCCGCCGCGTAATCGGTCAACACTCTCAACTCGTCTGCGCGAAGCTGCCCGTGCAGAGTCAGGACGACGAGCGCGTAAGGGTTGAGGTCGGAGGCTTGCGCGGGCAACTGCCGCTGCCTCGTCAGCAGAGCATGGCTTTCATCGAAACTGCTTGCCGCCGCTTCGAGTGCCGCGCCCGTGTAAAGGCTCGTCTCGGCGTCCGTCTCGATGAGCAGCGCGCGGGCAGAGCGCGGCGGGACGAAGGCGAAGAAGCGCTCGTCATCGGCGTCGAAATCATCCGGCGCGAGCGCCTTTATGCTGCCCGTTAATTGCCCGTTGGCTTCCGTGCGCCAGATGATGTCCGGCTGCTCGCCCGCGCTCGCCGCAATCGTCCATGCGCGCCGCGCGCCGCTTCGCCCTTCCGCGCTTGAGACAATCTCGGCGGCGGACAACTCGACGCCCCGCGCGCCTTTCCAGACCTCTTCGTCCGACAGAAAGGCGTTGCGCTCAAGGCTCGCGCCGACCGCGTGCGGATTAACGCGCGCGTTCAGGCGCGAGAGTTGCGCTGTCAGTCCTGTGAAGTTGGACTGCTGAAAATCCGAGATGAGTTCAACTTCAGCCGCGCCCGGAGCTTCACGCTCAAGCAGCGCGGCTGCGGCGGCGAAGCCTTTGTTGTAATCAATCGGCCCGCTTCCCGGCTCATACTTTTCGACGGCGGCCAGCAGTTCCGCGCGCTCAACGGTCGTCGCCGCGAGAGCCACAGCTTCGGTTGAAAGCGAGATGAGAGCCGCGCGTTCACCTTGAGCGAGACTGTTGATGATGGCGCGCGCTTCGGCTCTGGCCGCTTCGGCGCGATGCGGGGCGCGCATGCTGAGCGAAGCGTCAAGCAAAATCAATCGCGTCTTTTGAGACGACGGGCGCGGCGCGATGAGCGGGCGCGCAAGGCCGAGAATCAACAGGACGAGCGCGAGGACGCGCAACGCGAGCAGCAGCGGTTGGCGCAGCGAGCGCGGGTGAAGACGAAAGCTAGGCGTCTCGCGCAAAAAGCGCAGCGTCGGAAAATCGAGCCGCGCGGCCCGCCGTCTCGCCAGCAAATGAACGATGACGGGCAGCGCGACGAGCGTTAATCCGATGAGCGCCAGCGGGCTGAGAAAAGACATAGCATCAAAGGCAACAAGCGCAGGGCAATTACCTTGAGCCTTTCGCCTTCCTTCGTCGCAGGTAAACGGCCAGAGCTTTGTCGAGCGGTTCCGCCGTGTCGAGTTCGGCGTAGTCCGCGCCCGCGCGCGTAAATTCTCGCAGAAAGAAAGCGCGCATTTCGTCCATGCGCTCGATGTAAGAGCGGCGCACGCGGTCTGCGTCGGCCAGCAGAACTTCGCCCGTCTCAAGGTCACGAAACTCGCGCGTGCCTCGATGCTCTATGAAACGCTCGGCGCGGTCGAGCAAGTGGAAGACGATTAACTCGTGGCCGACGCGGCGCAGGCGCACGGCGGCTTCGACAATCTCAACGGGCGCGTCGTAAAGGTCGGAGACGAGGACAATCAGCCCGCGCCGTTTCCATTGTCCGGCCTCGCGCAGGATGAGCGGGCCGAGGCGCGTCTGGCCGCTTGCGCTGATGCGTTCGAGCAAGGCTAAGAGACTGTGCAGATGTCTTTGGCCGCCGCGCGCAGGCGTTCGCTCGCGCGCCTCCGTGTCTAAGCAAACGAGGCCCACGCGGTCGTTTTGTCGAATAGCCAGATAAGCCAGAGCCGCCGTCAGGTAACGCGCGTAGTCGAGCTTGCTCGCGTCTCCCGGCGCATACTTGAGAGAAGCGCTCGTGTCGAGCAGCAAGCGCACGGGCGCGTTCGTCTCTTCCTCAAACTCTTTGACGTAGAGGCGGTCTGTGCGCGCGTAGACGCGCCAGTCAACGCGCCGCACTTCGTCGCCCGCGATGTACGGGCGATGCGCCGCGAACTCCTGCGAGATGCCGCGATAAGGGCTACGATGAAGCCCTGCAAGGAAGCCTTCGACCACCGTGCGCGCAATCAAATCGAGTCGCCCGATGGACGCCAAAATGCTTGGGCGCAGCAGTCGAGTCGTGGCCGAAGTTGTATTGGAAGAATCCGCCGCCATCGCCTTCGGCCCTCACACCAAGTCTCTGAGAACGAGGACGACTTCGCGGCGCGCGCCTTTGGCTTCGACGCTCAAGCGCACGCGCGTCTGCGCCCTTTCGCTCCTGAGCTTCAATCTCGTCGCGGGCAAGTCCAGAGCGGCGGCGCGCTGCCCGTCGATGGCGATAATCCTATCGCCCGCGCGCAATCCGGCTTCGGCTGCGGGGCCGCCCGCCATGACATCTATGATTTCAAAATAATCGCCCGCTTGCCCGAACCACATGCCCGAACGGTCGTAAGCGTCGCGTTGGCCGTAGGCGTTGTTCTTCTCAAAGATTAATTGACGGCGGCTGTAATCGACCGTCAGCGTGAACTGCTTGAGCACGTCGTAGCCGACGAGTCCGGCCTTGCGCTTGTCGGTCAAGGCTCCGCTCTTCTGCAACGACAGGCGAGCGACGACATCGCGCGCTTCGACCGCGCCCAACTTGAGCGAGGAAACGCGCGCCAGTTGCGAACGCACAGGCCCGCCGATGCCCCAACCCGTGACGCCCTCAAACGTCGCGTGATACTTCTCCCTCAAGTCGTTCGCTTCCACAAACGGCCCGAACAAAATCAAGGACGAACGCGCGCCCGTGTCAATCACGAAGGTTCCGCGCAAGCCGTCCACCTCGCCCGCGACCTGCGGCAGATGCCCGTCCAACTCGACAGGCACAATCGTTCCCTTGCCGCGATAAGCGAAGCCGGCTGGCGGCGTGAAGGTCAAACGCTGGCGTTGATAATCAATCTCGACGACGAAGCGTTGAAAAATCGGGAAGCCGATGATGCCGTCGAACTTGTGCGAGCCGAAGACGGCTTTATCGTCCGCGAAAGAGATGACGCCAAACTCCTGATTCGCCAGCCGAACGTCTCCAACTTCGATTGAGGCAATCCGCGTCGAGCCGCGTTCGACCGTCTTCTCGCCGACGCCGCCCTCGCCGCGCGTCACGCCTTCGATTGACAGCCCAAGCTCGCGCGCCACTTCCGGCCTGACGACGGCGACCGCTCCGGTGTCGAAGATGAAACGATACGGCCCGCGATTGTTGAGCCTGACATCAATGAAGATGCGATTGTCTATCAAGTCGAAAGGCAGGCTCGTCGAAGACTGGCCGCGCGCGGCGGCTGAATCGCTTTGCCGCGCAGGCGAAGAAGAAGAAGCCGCGGGCGAACTGTCGCGGCCAACCGGACTTTCAGGCGGCGAGAGCAAGCCGGCGCGGCCCGTCATCAGCGTTTGCGCCAGCATTAAACCGACCAAGCAAATCATTCGACGCATCATCGAATCCCCTCTTTTGAGAGCCTCGCTTTGTAAGGCTTGGAGAACGGCGATTCATCACGGGAGACGCTTTGGAGAATCAAAGATTAAAGCAGCGAGATTGATGCGCGCTCGAAACTCTCCGGCGCGTTATCGCGGCTAAGTCTCTTCCGGGGCGGCTGCGGCGAGTTATCGCTCCTTGCTTCTCAAACGAGAACCGCGCCGAAATGTTCGCGCCCTTTAAAGTCTATGGAAAGGCCGGGTCGCTGGCGGACGCCTGCTGCGTGGCGTTGGCATGAACGACGCTGTTCGTCGAATCCACGTACAGGTGACGCCCCTTGGTTTGGATTCCGCTCGCAGGCGTTTTCGGGTCGGCATAGACGACGAACTTCGCGGCCTCGCCGCCCGACGCCGGAGCGAGCTTGATGGTGTAGACATAGCCGCCAAGCTCCGGCGTGTGGCCCGCGAAGCGACTATCGAGCAGCCCGCTGCGCGTTAAGTCTTCAAACATTCCATACTCGCCGCCGTTGGTAATCGAGTATTGCAGCTGCGCTTTTGAAATCACGCCGAGCGTGCGGACAGCGCCGTTTTCATCAACCGCCGTCACCGACTGCGTGTACGAGTTCGCGGACTCACGACTGGTTCCGCAGCCGCTCATGAAGAGCAGGCACGGCGCACAGATGAGCGCGCTCAAGACTGCGCGGCGGAGGCTCGCGCGCCGCCGCAAAAATCGACTATTCATAGCTTGTCTTCCTTCAAAATTGGTCAGGCAGGAAAGCTCACCTTGAGCTTCGTCGTTACTTTGCGAAATAACCGCGCTTGGCGCGAACGGCCAACTCCGGTCGGCTGACGAGCCGCACGTCGATGGAACGCCATGCGCCGTCGCGCTGCCTGTTCGCCGGTTGATAGCCGATGCTGTAGACCGTTCCGAGGTCGCGTATCACCTGCTCGTAGACGCCGTTCAAATCCTCGACCTTGCGCGCGCGATAAAGCGGGCTGCCGCTTTCCGCGGCCAACTGTCCAAGCTGGCGGCGAGCCAGAGCGAAAGTGCTTTCAACGTCGAACCAGCGGTGCGCCTTAATCATCTCCGCTTCCGTGTCTAGAAAAATCGGAAGCACGATAGCGTCGGACTTGGCTGTCAGTTCCAGCAACTCTTCGAAGCTCGTCACGGAGCCGTCGCCGTACACGTCCGGCAGCGCGTTATCAATGCCGTCCGTCATCACGACGACGGCGCTGCGGCGCGTCCCGTCCGTCTTCTTCTCCAGCACGCGCTCCAACGCAAAGCGCAGCGCGTCCCAGAAATTCGTCCCGCCCTGCGGCTTCCTTATCTTCTTGATGCGCTCGATTAACTCCGCTCGGTCGGAGGTCAAAGGCGAAACGATGCGCGCTTCGTTGGTGAAAGTGACGATGGCGATGCGGTCGGTCGGGCGCGCGGCTTCGACAAAGCGGCGCGCGGACTTGCGCACCAAATCGAGCTTGTCCGTGATTGAGCCGGAGAGGTCCAGCAGCAAGACCAAATCGAAGGGCGTCGCGGCGGAAGCGAAGAAGGCTATCTCCTGCGGCGAGCCGTTTTCGAAGACCTGAAAATCTTTCTGTTGCAGTTCGCCGACGGGACGTTGCGGGTCATGACCGATGACGCCGACGCTCAGGTCAACCAGTTCCGTGTCAATGCGAATCGTGTCTATCGTTTCCTGCGCCTGCGGCGCGAAGCGTTGCGGCTGCGGCTGTGGCGGAGGCGGCATCTCGTCCTGCGCGCGAGTGGTCGAAGCGGAAAAGAAGGCCAGAAGCAAACAGCAGACGGCCAGCAGCGAACGATGCATCATCAACGAACGGTGCGTTATCGTCGCTGCCGAAGGCTGACAGCTAATGGCTGAGCGTTGCTGTTCAGTTTGCATAGTAACCGCGTTTGCCGCGCGCCGCGGCGTTCGGGCGCGAGACGGCGATGCGAATCGAGCGCCACTTTCCGTTGCGCAGTTTGTTCGTCGGGCGATAGCCGATGCTGTAGACGGTGCCGAGGTCTGCGACGACGTGCTCGTACGCGCCAGCGAGGTCTTCGAGGCTCAGCACTTCGTAGAAGATGCCGCCGCCCGCCTCGGCCAACTCCTGCATCCGGTCGTGAGCCAGATCGTAAGTCTCCGGCTGAATGTCGAGCGCGCTCAGCGACGACAACTCCGTCTCCGTCTGAAGCCACAGAGTATAAAGCACACCGTCGAACTCGCGCACGCGCGCCAGCAGTTCGTTATAGCCGACGGTCGAGCCTTCGCCCGCGACGTTCGGCATCGTGCTGTCGAGGCCGTCGCTCATCAGGACGATGGCGTTGCGCCGCGAATCTTTCGCGCCCTTCAACACTTCGTCAATCGCCGCGTTGAGCGCGTCGTAAACCTTCGTGCTGCCGTGCGGCTGCTCGATTGAGTTGATGCGACGGCGCAGGGCTTCGCGGTCGCTCGTCAAAGGCGAGACGATGACGGGAGCGGAGGCGAAAGTGATGACGCTGATGCGGTCGGCGGGGCGCGCGGCGTTGACGAAATGGAGCGCGGCCTCGCGGATGAGTTTGACTATATCCTGCGTCGAGCCGGAGAGGTCTATCAGCAGGACAAGATTGAAAGGCGCGCTGGCAGCCTCGAAGTGCGCTATCTGCTGCTGCGCTCCGTCTTCGTAAACTTTGAAATCGCTCTGCGTCAAGCCGGTCAGGCCGCGATACGTGTTGCGGTCGATGACGCTCATGTTGACGGTGACGAGTTCCGTGTCAACACGCACGATGTCTTCGTCGTCTATCTCTTCGGGCGTCGAGAAAGGCGTGGCGGGCGTGCCTGCGCCGCCTCCCTTGCTGTCACCGCCGACGAGCGTTGGCGGCCTGCGCGGTTCCGCGTTAGACGGCTGGCTGTCCGGCGGCGAGGTCTGCGCGTTACCGGGCGACGAAGCGACCGCAGTGTTGTCCGGCGAAGGAGCGGCGGCAGACGCGGCGGTTTGTGATTCGGTGGACGCAAGCGTGATGCGCCCGCGCTCGGAGCTTAAGCGCAGGAGGCTGGAGCCTCGCCCCAGGGTGGCTTCAAAGTTGGGACTGCCGGGGCTGGCGGAAGTGGTCGCGTCGAAGGCCGAATCAATCATGCCGCTGACGGTTTGGGCCGTCAGTTTCGCGTCGCTCGTCGGAGAGATTTCGGCGCGGATGTCGCCCTTGATGGTGCGCGCGTTGAACGCGGCGGGAACGCCGCTCAAGTTAATCTCGCCGCTGCTGGTGACGACTTCGACGCGCGCTCGCTGCGGGATACGAACCGTCAACTCGACGCGTTGCGGCGTCGCTCCGGGTCGTTGTCGCGCAACGCTGAGGCTTAACAATCGCGCGGCGCGATTGATGACGACGGGCGAGTTTTTCGGAGTCGCGCCGTCAACGGTGGCGACGACCGAGACGTGCTTCTCGTTCCAGACTTCGACCTTCACGCCGCCGCGCCAGTTCTCAATGCGCAGAGCGTTGTTCGCGGGCAAATCAGCGCGCACGCCGTCGTCAACCGACGCGAGGCCGAAGGCCGCGGGCCATAGCGCGAAAGAAGAAAAGAGCAAGCACACGGGGAGCAGCCGATAAAACTTGAGCCTCTGACCGTTGCGCTTGCTTCTCATACTTTACTTCCTCACTTCGCGCTTTTCAGTTTCAGTTATCTTCCGGTATCGCGCGCAGCAGTTCGCGGATGACTGTTTCAGCCGTGACGCCTTCGGCCTCGGCGCGAAAGTTGGGGAGAATGCGGTGTCTGAGGACAGGGTACGCCACCCGGCGCACATCCTCAAACCCGGCGGCGAAGCGACCGTCGAACAGAGCCTCCGCCTTCGCGCCTAAGATGAGAGCCTGACCGGCGCGCGGCCCCGCTCCCCAACGCACGTTCTCGTTGGCGTAGACGATGGCGTCCGCCGTCTGCGGGCGCGTCGCGCGCACCAGCCGCGCAGCGTAGTCTATGATGTTCGTCGCCGCCGGAACGTCGCGCACAATCTCCTGTATCCGCAACAACGCCTCGCCGTCAAGCACGGGACGCGCAGACGCCGCGCGGTTTGCCGTCGTCTGCGCGATAATCAAACGCTCTTCGTCGGCCGCCGGATAGCCGATGACAATCTCGAAGAGAAAGCGGTCAAGCTGCGCTTCGGGCAGATGATAGGTTCCCTCCTGCTCAATCGGGTTCTCGGTGGCGAGCACGAAGAATGGACGGTCGAGCGCGTAGCGCACGCCGCCCGCCGTCACCTGTCCTTCCTGCATCGCTTCCAGGAGCGCGGCCTGCGTCTTCGGAGGAGCGCGATTGATTTCGTCCGCGAGCACGATGTTGGCGAAGACGGGGCCGCGTATAAAACGCGTTTCGCGCCTGCCCGTCGCGCGGTCTTCCTCAATCACGTCCGTGCCTGTGATGTCCGAAGGCATCAGGTCGGGCGTAAACTGAATGCGGTTGAAACGCAAGTCGAGCGACTGCGCCAGTGTTTTGACGAGCAGTGTTTTAGCAAGCCCCGGCACGCCGCGCAGCAAGCAGTGGCCGCCGCAGGCGACCGCCAACATCAACTGGCGCACGACCTCGCGCTGGCCGATGATGACCTTCGCAATCTCCGCTTCCAATTCCGCCAGCGATTGCTGCAACCGGTCAACCGTCGCAGCCTTCTCGCTCTCGTTAGTGACCTGCATGATTCAACGATGCATTAACTCTCACGACAAAACTCCGTGTCCGCTTGCTTCTCTACGCCCGCGAGCAAGCCTTCCATGTGCTGCCGCGCTTTCCAAGCTCCCGTGCGATTCGCGGCTTCGATGCCCGCGCCCCAGGCGGCCCGCGCCTCTTCCGTCTGTCCCTCATTCGAGAGAGCCGTGCCGAGCATCTGGTAAGCGGCGGTGTAGTCCGGGTTGACGCGCAGGACGTTGCGCAAGGCCGTCGCCGCCTCGCTCCATTTTTCAATCTTGACATACTCGCTCGCCAGCCCGTACCAAATCATCGCGTCGTCCGGCTGCTCGCGGGCCATCGTCTCGAAAATCTCCAAACGTGTTTGCGCCATCTCTTCATCCCTCCAACTTCGATTGCGGGCGGCTATTCAATCATGTCGAGCATCGAGCCGGGTTTGTTTGCGGGCGTTGCCGGAAGCGCTTCGGCGGCGCCGAAATCGGCCAGGCGCAAGAGCAGGTTGTTCTGATTCGTCGCGTAGCCCAGGGCTTCCGCCTTGCTGACGACGCGCTGGCGGATTAACTGTTCAATCACGCCGTCGAAGGTTTGCATTCCTTCCTGCTCGCCCTGCTCCATCGCATCAATCAAGGATTTGCCGTCCGACTCGCCCTTCTCTATGTACTCTTTCGTGCGCGACGTTGACTTGAGAATTTCGATGGCGGCGACGCGTCCCTTCTGGTCTGCGCGCGGAATCAAACGCTGCGAGACGATGTAGCGAAAGCTCTGCGAGATGCGCGTGCGAATGGCCTGCTCTTCGTTTTTCGGGAAGACGCCGATGATGCGGTCTATGGATTTCGAGGCGTCAATCGTGTGCAAAGTCGAGAGCACTAGATGCCCCGTCTCGGCTGCTTCGAGCGCGACTTCAATCGTTTCGCGGTCGCGCATCTCGCCGACGAGGATGACCTTCGGAGCTTGGCGCAAGGCGGCGCGCAGGGCGAGCGCGAAGTCCGGCGTGTCGGAATGAAGCTCGCGCTGGTGAACCGTCGAATTTTTATGGACGTGCAGAAATTCAATCGGGTCTTCGATGGTCACGATGTGGTAATACTTCGTCTCGTTAACCAGGTCGATAATGGCGGCGAGCGTGGAGCTTTTGCCGGAGCCGGTCGGGCCTGTCACCAGCACGATGCCGTTCTTCAACTCGGCGATGTTTTTCAGTTGAGCGGGCAAGCTCAGTTCGTCAAAGCCGGGAACGCGCGGCGGGATGACGCGCATCACGATGGCGTGCGTGCCGCGCTGCATGAAGATGTTGACGCGAAAGCGCGAGAGGCCGGGGACGCTGTAGGAGAGGTCTGCCGAGCCGAGCTTTTCGAGATTCTGCGCCGCTTGCTGATGCTGGCCGAGGATGAGCTTGGCGATGCCCGCGGTGTGCGCGGGCAGCAGCTTTTCGAGGCCCGGAATCGGCACGCCCTGCAACTTGCCGACCAACTCTATCTGCGGCGGGCGGCCCGGCGAAAAAATCAAATCGCTCACCCTGTCCGAGACGCCGAGCATTTGCTGTAGGACGTTGACGAAGTTGAGCGGCGACGCAGTTGCGGGCGTCGCCGCAGGAGGTGTAGTTGTCGGTGGCTGAGGAGATGTAGTCATAAATTCAGTGACAAGTGACGAGTGACGAGTGACGAGTTAAGACAAGAAGCCAGTTGGTTAAAGAGAGCCGCTGGTTTTAACTTGTCACTCGTCACTCGTCACTTGTCAATGCTTTAATGTGTCAAAGCGTAGACGATGATGTTGACGCCGAAGCGTGTGTTGTCCTTGGTGGCGAAGCGCTTGTTCGTCCAGTCGTAGTTCCACTCGCAGCCGTAGTCTTTGTTGGAATAGAGGACGCTGATGCGCCCGTCGATTTCGATGGCCTTGAGATAGTCGTGAACGATGTCGTCGCCCCAACCGTTCAATTCGTGTGAAGTGGCGGGCGGGCCGTCCGTAAACTTGAAGAAGGAGCGATAGAGCGGATGCTCTTTCGGGAGTTTGCGCAAGACTTCTTCGGGGCGGTCGAGGACGGTCTTGATTTCGCTTTCGAAGGTCTTGGCGAAGGTTCCGTCAACGTCGTGGTTGCAATCGTCAACGAACATGAAGCCGCCGTTTCTGAGATAGCTGCGCAGGTTGGCGCGCTCCGAGGCGTTGAAGCGGACGAGTTTGTTGCCTGTCAGATAGACGAAAGGATAATCGCCCAACTGCTCCGAGTGCATGTCAACGACGCGCTCGTTCGGGTCAACGCGAATCGAGGTGTATTCGACGAGCGAGTTTAAGAGATTGGTGGGCATCTTGGGGTCTGCGTCCCAGTTGCCGGACGAGTAGCGCAGTCGCGCGAAGGTGAAACCGCTGACGGCGCTCAAGGGCCGCCGGGCAGCGGGGCTTGGGTTTGCGCCTAAGCCTGTGGCGGCGGCGACGATGCCGCGTTCGAGCGACGAGGCGGCGACGACGCTGGCCGCAGTCGCGGCGACGAGCGAATTGCTCACGAATTTACGGCGATTCATGGTTAACCTCCAGTTTCGAGCTTATCCGTCAAACGAGTCTTGAAAGTTTCACGTCGCGTTCGTGACTAAAAATAAATGTTTAGCACGAACAACTGAGACATTAAGGGCGTACATCAAAATAACGCAAGACCAAACGGGACACGCTCGGCGACCCGGCGGCGGGCCAACCGAACCTCCCGAACCTTGACGAAAGAGAGGCGCTAGGAAAGACATGGCAACTTACAGAGATCCTGTGCGATGCTTTGCTCCGATTGAAGTCGTTGAGCGCCTGCTGGAAATTCGTGCCGATGCGGGTTTCTCTCCCGTAGTTTATCTCGTCTCGCCCGATGATTTGGCGGCGTGCCTGGATGCATACGGATTCGATGTTTACAATTTTTCGGACTCCGAAGCGGCTTTCCACTTCGGAGATTACCGCGCGCCCCTCGCTCCCGGCGGCGACCGCGCGCACAGTTCTTTAACCACGCACTAACAAACAAGTCCTGAGTTTTGGAGAGTCCGTAGAGTCTGCAAGTTTTTTTAGACTCTACGGACTCTTTAAACTTTTAGAACGCTCCAGACCCGACCGAGACTCTCTAAACTCCCCGGACTCTACAGATTCTCTGGACTCTTCAAAGGGCCTTGATAATGAAAAAGGTCATGTCGTCGCTCGCCCCGCGCCCGCCCGTCCATTCCAGCACGTCGCGTTGAATAAAAGTTATCAAATCGTTGGCGGAGAGATGCCGCCCGCTGCGCACGGTTTCCTCAAGGCGCGGTCGCCCGTACTCTTCGCCCTGCTCGCTCATCGCTTCCGTCACGCCGTCCGTATACAAGACCAACGTTTGCCCCGGCTCGATTGATTGATAATACTCGTAGTAGCGCGTGTCTTTGAACATGCCGAGCGGGATGCCGCCGCGCTCTATGAAGCGGGCCGCGCCGTCCTTGTCCATCAGGAGCGGCGGGTTATGCCCGGCGTTGGTGTAGGCCAGCGTCCGGTTCGAGGCGTCGAGCACGCCGTAAAAGGCGGTCACAAATTGATTGCGCTCGATGGATTCCCAGAGCAGATAGTTGACCTTCGCCATCGAGATGTGCGGGGCGTAGCCGATGTGTATGTTCGCGCGCAGAGAGGCTCGCAGGAAAGCCATCAAGAGAGCCGCCGGAACGCCCTTGCCGGAAACG
The DNA here is from genome assembly GCA_033855775.1 of Blastocatellia bacterium. Taxonomy (GTDB): domain Bacteria; phylum Acidobacteriota; class Blastocatellia; order Pyrinomonadales; family Pyrinomonadaceae; genus DASVTR01. The sequence continues at coordinate 16,685 of JAWVFT010000039.1, forward strand.
TCCGCGATGACGAGGCCAATCTGGTCTTCGTAGATGCTGACCCAATCGTAGTAATCGCCCGAAACTTCTTCGGTCGAAAAGTTGTAGGCGCAGATGTCGAAGCCTGCGAGTTGCGGGTCGGCTGCCGGGAGCAGTTCGAGTTGCACTTGTCGAGCGACTTCGAGTTGGCCTTCGATGCGCTTCTTCTCAATCAACTGCTCGTGCAGCATCACCTTCTCGATGATGATGGCGACCTGCGAAGCGAGCAGCAGCAAGACCTGCAAATCATCCGGCGTGTAAGCGTTCAGCTTGTCGCTTTCGAGGTCGAAGACGCCAATCACTTCTTCGTTGGAGATAATCGGCGCGACCATCTCGGAGCGCGTCTCTCCGCGCGCGTTGACGTAGCGCGGGTCTGTGCGCACGTCCGGCGAGATAACGGGGTCGCCCGTCAGCGCGACGTTGCCGATAATTCCCTCGCCCATCTTCAAACGCAACTCGCGCAACTCTTCGATGTCGTAGCCGCGCACGGCCTCCGTGTGAAAGACGCAAGCCTGCCCCGGCGTCTTGTGCGTCGTCGTCGGCATCGCGTCGCTCAGGATGAAGATGCCCGCCGCGTCGTAAGGAATCAGGGAGCCGAGCGTGTCCATCACCAGATTGAGGACTTCCTGCAAGTCGAGCGAGCGGCTGATTTTCTTGGTGATGTCCAGAAGCAGGCGCAGCTTGTCCGTCACGCTGAGATGCGCCGCCGGAACAACTGCTGCTGTCAAATGCTCGGCCATGTTAGTCAGGATGTTCGACTCGAATCTTTCTCTCTCGCGGCGCAGCCAGCGCCAGCCGCAACCAATTAACTGCTGATTATAACCCGCGCGCCGCTAAACGATGAAGGATAAACCATGCGACGAAAGATGAGCGAGGCGATAGCAAGGATGAGAGCCTCGCTTTCAGCGGCTCGCCCTTCTTTCCGATAGCTCCGGTTTTCATCTTGCATCGCTCATCTTTCATCGTTGCGCGTTCAAGGCTTCGTCCAGCGCCGCTTCGGTCAGCAGCGCTAGTTCGAGCGCGGCGGAGGGATGATGGCGAAAGAAGTCGTTGACATCCGAAGGGAGTTTGAGTTGCGCGAGGCTGACGCCGCGCGCGGCGAACAGTTCGCGGTAGCGCGTGGCGGCGCGCTCGCCCGCCGTGTCCGCATCGAGCGCGGCGACCACTCGAAAGCGCGCGAGCGGCGCGAGCCATTCCTCCTTGAAGCCGCCCGCCCCGACGAGGCCGACCGCCGCGAAGCCATGCGCCGAAAGCGTCAGCGTGTCCGTGAATCCTTCGACGAGATAGACAACAGAGTCGCTCGTCAAATTCTCAAGCGCGTCCAAGTTATAGAGCGAAGGCACGCCGCCGCGCATGTTGTGCCAGCGCGAAGCGACGCCGGAGGCCGTGGCGCGAGCCTGCAAGTAGACGGCGCGGCCCTCTTGATAAAAGGGAAAGAGCAGGCGGTGATGATAAAAGGTGAGATGCGCCTGAGCGTTGAAGAGGCCGCTCTGCTGCAACTCTTCGAGCGCGAAGTTTTCCCGCATGCGGCGCATCACGCGACGATAAGCGCGGCGCGGAAAGTAGGCCACTCCGGCGCGAATCATCGTCCCCGCGTCAATGCCGCGCCGCGCCAAATAATTGACGCCTTCAGTCTGCTCTTCGCCGCGACAGATGTTTAGAAACTGCTCGCAGACTTTGCTCAAACGCTCCGCCGGCAGAGGCTCGGAGACTTCCTGCTCCGGCGCGTCCGTATCGGGCGCGGAGCGCGTGGCAAGCGAAGCAGGCGCGCGGCTGCGACTGCCGACGCCAAGGTCGCGCGCCATCTGCCTGACGGCCTGACCAAACGAAAGGCCGTGCATCAGTTCATAAAAACGGATAGCGTCGCCTCCTTCATCGCGCGAGAAGCAATGAAAGAGTCCGCGCCGCAGGTCAACGGAGAGACTGGGGTTGCCCTTGCCGCTGTGCGCGTGCGCGGGAATCGGGCAGTGTGTGTGAAGCTGCGCGCCGCTGGCCCGTCCTTCCTGACAGTAACGATTGTAGAAGGCGCGATAGTCAACGCGCGCCTTGACCTCTTCGCACAACTCGCGCAAGCCCACGCTCGTCCGGCCACGTTGCTCCATAAGACAAAAGGCGGAAAGTCGAAAAGGTAGAAGTCGGAAGAAGCCGCAAGGCGACAACGAAGGACGCGCGCCTCTATCTGTCAAACTGTCAAAGCGATTTCCGCGCGGCTGTCGCCCGTTCGCTTTTGTCTTTTACGTGCGCGTCACGCGTCCGTTTCCGGCAAACTGCTCGCGCCTGAAGCGCATTTCGTCCGGGTGTCGCTTTTTGTATTCGGCCCACAAGCGCGAAACCTTGATGCGGTATTCAATCAACTCGCGGCTGACGTTGAAGCGCTGCGCGATGTCTCTGGAAGTCATGCCACGCAAAACGAAGCGGCGCAACGACGTGTACGGCACAAGCGCGGCAGCCCCGACGGCGTAAGCAGCCTCTTCATCATCGTCGTTATAATCGCGCGAAGCGGTCTTGCCGTTTTTATCCTCGGCGACGATGTGCAGGCGATTGGCCTTGTGGCCCAGAAAGACGTGGCAGACCTCTTCCATCAAGGTCGCGTTGTTGCGCTGCGCCCCATGTCGCGGATTGAGTATGACGAGCCGCCAACCGTTCGGCAGCGGTCGCGCCGTAGTTCCGCCAGACCATGCGTTCGAGCCTGTGCCGAGCAGATGCCCCCGCGCCTCCTCCGAGAGTCCCTTAATCTTCTCGAAGTCTATCACCAACAGCTTCGCGTAATCGGCCAACGCAAACGGGTCTAACGGCTCGTCGTCGCGCCTCAAGCCCGCAAACTCCCGCAGGCCCTGAGCGCGCAACTCGTACTGGCGTCCCTTAAACGTCGGCGGATAAAGAGGCTCGTCCACGAAATGAATTATACCTTGTCTTAAATGGAATCAAGGAAGCCATCAAAGATATTTTCTATATCTCGTGAGCTATGCAACACTCGCAGAATCTCAACCACGTCATCAAACGGCTGATAGAAGATATAATAATCCTTGACCACGAAACTTCGGAGATTAATCAATAATCTATCTTCACCACGCCCCATGTGTGGATGGTCACGCAGCAGAGCGAACTTGCCGGTTAGCTCTTTAATGAGCTTGCTCGCCGCTTCCGCGTTATGCTCAGCGACGTACGCCCAAATCTTTCGCAAGTCTTCTTCGGCAGCAGCGGCGACCTTAACAGTGCGCATCACGGCTTCCCTGAAGCATTCTGTTTTTCCAGCCCTTGCTTAATAATCTCGTCGGAGAAGGCTTCAAGTTCAGCATCAGTTCCGCAGGCCCTAAATCGTCCTTGCTCGATGTCCTCAACGCCGCACATGATTTCCCTGCGTAGGGCAGCCATTCCTTTCTCTTGCGCTTCCAGCAAGCGCAAGCTGGCGATGATGACCTCATCGGCAGATTTATACGCCCCGCTTTTGACCTTCTCATTTATCAATTCTTCAAGCTCGTCAGTCAGCGTAATAGCCATTGTTTCACCTCGCTGATAATGATGCCTTCTCCAGCCGCAAGATTCAAGGTTGCCGCTCAACAGCAAAACAGGCGCTCAACCCACGATGAGCCGAGCGCCTGATTGACTTGAGAAAACTTGAAACTGTCTTCGCTTACTTGCGCCTGCGCCCGCGCGTCTCTTCGCCGGGATGACTGAACTGCGCGTAGGCGACGCGGAAGAGTTCGGAGAGGGCTTTGGCCGTCTCCGGCGAGAGATTGCGGTCGGCGCGCAGGTGCGCTTCGACGATCTCCGGCGTGGACTCTTGCGGGAAATAGACGACCGCCGCGTCCTCGCCCGCCTCGCGGCCTCCGCCCATGATGCGTTCCATGGGCACGTTGAGCCAGGAGGTGAGGCGCGCGATATTGTCGGCGTCGGGCTTGCCCGTGCCGTTTTCGATGCGCGAGAGCGTCGAGGCTGAAACGCCTGTTTCATCGGCCACGTCGCGCAGGCTCAAGCCCTGCTCCTCGCGTTTGCGGCGGATGGCCCGCCCCAGTTCCACCGTATTTACTAAGCTTTTTGCGTATTCTGCCATAATTCTCGGCCTCCTTCCAGCGCGCGCCCTGACGCTTGTTCGCGCACGGCCCGCCCTCTAACACCCTGAAACATATCACAGGAAAATTTTAGATGCAACACTTTGTTTTATGCTTGCAACAAAATGGAACCCGTGGTACACTGTTTCACGTATGAAACAGATGAGAACGACGGTCTGGATCAATACGAGAGGAACAAGAGTCGTGAGCCAAGAATATATCTGGGAAACGTTCGATAGTTTGTTCAAGACGGTGCACAGGCAGGGCCGCCGCGTCGAAGAACTCGAAGCGCGCATCGCCACACTCGAACGCCGTTTGAGCGAGCCTTCGCCCAAGCAGCCCGCGCAGGCTCAGCAGCAGCAGGCGCAGCCCTTGAGCAGTTTCGAAGAGATGCCCGCAGAGCGCGCGGCCTAACGAATTTTCGGAGGACTTTAAAGCCATGTCAGCAACCACAGCACAAGCCGGAACGACCGACAAGAAAGCCGTCATGCGCGACAAGCGCGCGCAGGGCATCGCGGCGATGGGCTTAGTGACGCGCGAGGGCGACCGCTTTCGCGTGGCGACGCCGACCCTTCGCGGGCGCAAGAGCAGTTACGAAGTCTGGCGCGACGATGCTGGCAAGGTGCGTTGCTCTTGTCTCGAATATGAAGAGCAGGCGACCGAAGACACCACGTTCCGCTGCGAGCACATTCTCGCGGTCAAGCATTCGCTTCTGGCAAGAAATACGGAAGCGGTAATGAAGCAACAGCCCGCGCCCGCCGAGCCGACCGCTGCCAACGCGCAGCCGGCAGAGCAGGCCACGGCGGTTGCGCCCAACACAAACGCAAACGCATCCGAGAAGCGTGAGACGAAAGAGGCGGCGCAAGTCGTCGCCACGGAAGTCGCACGCTCCGAACGGGAGCAGGCGAAAGTTGAAATGGAAGAGGCGGAAACCGCTGCGGCTGAAGCCGAGGCGGCGGAAGTCTCCAACGTTCGCTCGCTCGCGCAACACATCAACAGTGAGGAGCAAGAAATGAACAAGAATCAAGAGAGAACTAAAACCGCCATCGCCCGCGCGACCGAAACGGAAGAGCCGGGCGAGATGGCCTTGACGGCAGAGCCCGTGGCCTCAGTGCTTCCGCTCGCCTTCACCAACACCCTGCGCGCTCTCAAGCAGCAGGTTGACCCGAACGTCATCAAGACCCGCGAGGGCTGGAAAGACCGTCAGGGCAACACGCACATGGTCGAGTACGTCGAGTGGCACGCCGTCGCAGACATCCTGGACCGCGTGGCCCCGACATGGCAGCACGCCGTTCGCAACGTCACGCAGATTGGCGAGATGGTGGCCGTCACCGCCGCCATCACGATTGACGGCGTAACGCGCGAAGGCGTCGGCACCGGCACAGCCGAAAGCGAGATGGGCATCAAGAAGGCGGAGCACGACGCCTTGAAGCGCGCGGCTGTCAAGTTCGGCATCGCGCGCGAGTTGTACCAGCGCGAGTCGGAAGTGATTGAGAAGGAAGGCGCGGCACAGCCCGCAGAGTTTCCGCGCGACCCGCTCGCTAAGTCCATGGCCGACCTCGTGACGCCGAAGCAACTCGGCATGATTCGCGCGTTGGCCCGCGAGGCCGCCGTCGATGTCGAGGAAGAGTGCCAGAACGTGCTGCGCTGCAAGACGGACGAACTGTCGAAGCGCGCCGCCTCCAGCTTCATAGACCATCTCAAGGGTCTACAGCAGGAAGCGACTGGCGGCATGCGCCGCGCCAGCTAAGACGAGACGCGTGGACCGAGGCGACGCGGAGACCGAGGAGAAAAAGCAAGCTTGAGAATCAAGCTCATGTTTTAAACTCAGCGTCAACGCGTCTCCTCTTCAACGCGTCCCGAAAGGGGGTTTGAAGAATGATGACACAGCAACTACTTGAAGAGATGAAACCGCTCAACCTCGAACTCGATTACGCGGACGAGGCGACCGTCCAGACGGCGCGCTCGAAGCAGACTGAAGAGTCTGAGGAAGCGGCTGAGACACGCTCGAAGAAAGAGCAAATCCTCGCGCTGTACGAGAGCGGGATGACGGACATCGCGCAGATTGTGCGGCGTGTGACGGCGCGGCCTTCATACGTCGCGCAGGTCTTGCAGGGAGCCGGGCTGATTTCCGGCTACTTCGATTTGTACACGACGACGGCGCGCGAGCAGAACGTCTACTCGCGTTTCTTTCGCAACGTGCTCAGCTTCAAAACCGTTGAGGCTTCGCGCGAATCGGTGCAGAAGATTGAGCGTCTCTACAACTACTTTGAGCGTTTGGGAGATCGCGCCGGACAGCATCAGGCGATGGTGCTGGCGTTGACCGGCAAGAATCGCGCCCGTTGGAGCGGGAAGCAGGAAGAGTCGGAAGTTTTCAGTGAATGGCTCGCCGCGCATTAAGAGCCGAACATTTTTAAGAGAGAACCAAATAGTCGCTTCACAAATTGAAGCGCGAACAAGGAGTGGGTTTGAAAAGATGAGCTTTCCAAAGTTGTTGGAAGCTCATCTTTTCTTTTACTCGCTTTCTTCAGCGGCAATCCTCGCAAGCAGCACGCGGAAAGCGTCCCGTCAATTGCACAACTTACACGTCGAGGAGAAAACAGCAATGGCCGAACAGGCAAAAGCATTCGAGATGCCCGCAGAGGGCGTCATTTGTTGGAACGAACTGGCAAGCAAGGATGTCGAAGGCGCGCGGAAATTTTACGCGGAGCTTTTGGGCTGGACGATGAAACAGAGCGAAGCCGCCGGGATGAACTACACGGAGTTTCAGGCGGCGGGCCGTCCCATCGGCGGCATGTATCAATTGACCGCAGAGTGTGGCGGGGCAGACACCCCTTCGCATTGGACGGCCTACGTCGCCGTCTCGGACGTTGACGCTTCGGCGAAGCGTGTCGAAGAGTTAGGCGGCCAAATTCGCGTGCCGCCGATGGACATTCCAAACGTCGGTCGCTTCTGCGTCATCACAGACCCGACCGGAGCGAGCATCTCGCTCATCACCATGCGCCCGATGGTTCCCGCAGGCGCGTAATAATTCCAACGCGCCGTCAAACAGGATTGACGGGAGCGCGGCCTTTGCGACACTGAGCCGCGCTCTCGTCCGAACCCTTCGCAGAATTTTCGCTTGAGCCGGTCGCGGCAGCCGCTCTCCGCCACGTCTCAAGCGAGCCGAACAGCACGCCTCGCTCTACCTTGATAATCAAACCGTGCGCGTCCACGCGCGCGCCATCCAACATTGAAGGAGCAGAGATATATGACTAAGAAACTGAGCTTGACCCTCGCGCTTATTTTCATCACAACGAGCGGGCTGATTGCCTTGAACGCTCGTTCCGCCACCGCCGAACAACCGCAGCAAGCCATTGCCGCGCAACTCATCGCCCGCGAGAAGGCCGCCAACGAAGCATGGCAGCGCAAGGACAAAGCCTTCTGGGCCGACTACCTCTCCGACGACGGGACTGCCTTCTTCTCACAAAGCCCTTACCTCGAATCCGACCCCAAGACCAACTTCATCCCGAAGTTTGAGCAGTATGCAGACATGATGAAAATCCTCGACTTCCAGATGTACAACCCGCACGTGCAAATTTACGGCGAGACGGCTGTGCTCACCTACAACGCCAGTTCGACCGTCAACTTCAGCGGGCGCGTGATGAGCTACACCAGCAAAGTCACCTCCGTCTATGTGAAGCAGGGCAACACATGGCGCGTCGTTCACACGCACGAATCCATGAACCCCGGAGCGCAATAAGCAAGCAGGCGCGGGCGCAACGGAGAGCGGACAGAACTCTCTAGCGCGCGTCGCTTCCCTTTCAAGACGGGCGCCGCATTTCAAAGGAGACGATTTAAGATGCTGACTAAACTTTCCGTCGTCACGATTCTCGTGCGCGACCAGAACGAGGCATTGCAGTTCTACACGGAAAAGCTTGGAATGGAAAAGATGGACGACATGGATTTTGGCGAGGGTGGCCGCTGGCTGACGGTCACGGCCCCGCAGCAGAAAGACCTGCAAATTTTTCTCGCCAGGGCCGATTCGTTCGGCATGGATTTGATGGAGCACGTGGGCCGCGCTCCGGCCTGGGCCTTCAGCACAGACAACTGCCAGGAGACTTATGAAACACTGAGCGCGCGCGGGGTCAAGTTCAACAGCCCGCCGAAGGAGAAGCCCTACGGCATCGAAGCCGTCTTCGAAGACCTGTACGGCAACTCGTTCGCCGTCGTGCAGGAGCCAGCCGCCTGAGATTAGCGCGCCGCTGACGATGACACGCCGCGATGAAGGGCGCGTTTCAAGTGACCAAAAAAGGAAGGGCGAGTTTCAGCTTCAAGGAAACTCGCCCTTCCTTTTTTATCAAACGCGATTGTCCGTTGCTCTCAACGCGCGCTTCCCGTTTTCATTTGGATTTTTTCGAGAGGCCGCGCGCGTGCTAAACTGCTCCGACTTTAGGCTGAGTCGGGCGCCTGGTTTCAACGAGGGGGAATCAAAGAGGGATGCCAGCCAAGAATGAAGACCTGCATGGCAATGTGCCGGACACCGCGGTCGTGGCCCTGCTGCTGATTGATGTTATCAACGACCTTGAGTTCGAGAGCGGGCGCGCGCTGCTCACACACGCGCTGCCGATGGCGCGGCGGATTGCGACGCTGAAACGACGCGCCAAGGAAGCAGGGATTCCGGCTATCTACGTCAACGACAATTTCGGCAAATGGCAGTCGGACTTCAACAAGCTGCTCAAGCATTGTCTGGAAGACGACGTGCTCGGCAAGCCGCTGGCGGAGATGCTGCGCCCCGAAGAAGAAGACTACTTTGTCCTCAAGCCGAAGCATTCGGGTTTCTTCTCCACCACGCTCGACACGCTGCTCGAATACCTGAAAGCGCGGACGCTGATTCTCACCGGAGTGACCGCCGACATCTGCGTGCTCTTCACGGCCAACGATGCTTACATGCGAGATTTCAATCTGGTCATCCCCGCAGATTGTGTGGCCTCTGCTAACGAAGAAGAGAACGCGCACGCTCTTGAGTTGATGAAGCGCGTGCTCAAGGCCGACACGCGCGCGTCAAACGAGTTAGACCTCGATGAACTCAAGGCGCAGGCGACGCGCGAACACGAAGCGGCGAACCCGCAAGCTCAAGCCCCGCAGTACGCCGCCGAGCAATGAGCGGCGCGGACGCGCTAGCCCGTCTTTGCCGTTCGACAATTTGCAAGCCCCCTTTCGTTGTCTCACTCAATTTTTTGGAGGGATTCTATGCGACGGATACTTCGTGAGAACGGTCTCTCGATTGTGTTGTTCGGCTTGTTCGTGTTCGCCATCGTGGGCCAAAGCCTGACGGGCTACACGGAGCACAATTCAGACCGGCAGGAACACGGGCAAGCCACGCTCTCGTTCACGGAATATCTGCGGAGCGGCCACTTCGTCGAAGCGGTCTTCGAGAATTGGGAGAGCGAATTTTTACAGATGGGCATGTACGTCCTGCTGACGGCTTACCTCTACCAGAAAGGCTCGCCCGAATCGAAGAAGCTGGACGAGAGGGAGGCTGTCGATAAAGACCCCGGAAAGAAACGCCCGAAGAAGAACGCGCCGTGGCCCGTCAGGCGCGGCGGCTGGATTCTCAAGCTCTATCAAAACTCGCTCTGTCTGGCTCTGTTGATTTTGTTCTTATCATCGTTCGCGCTGCACGCAGCCGGTGGAGCGCGTGAGTACAGCCGTGAAGAATCGCTGCACGGAGGCGAGAGCGTCACGACAATTCAGTACATCGGCACGGCGCGCTTCTGGCATGAATCATTTCAAAACTGGCAGAGCGAATTTCTCTCCGTCGGCGTCCTCATCGTCTTGTCCATCTACTTACGACAAAAAGGCTCGCCCGAATCCAAGCCCGTTGACGCGCCACACACACAGACCGGCGGCGATTAAAAAACAAGTCCAAAGTCCAAGGTCAAAAGTCCAAAGTCAGGAAGCTGAGTTCTTGACTTTGGACCTTGGACTTTAGACCTTGGACTCTATGTTTGATTAAGGTTCGCGGCGCGCGCGCAGAGCGGTCATCGCAAGCTCTCTGGCGCGGGGCATGACCTCGACGGCCTTTGAGACTTGCGGATCGTCGGAGATGAGAACCTGATCGGCTGCGACTCTGCCGTAGGCGGCGGTGATGAGGTCGAAGCGCAGTTGCACGTCAACGAAGGAGCGATTGCGGTCAAGCTGTGTCGCGAGCGTCTTCCATTCCGGCTTGCTCGCCACGTAATCTCTGAAAGCTTTATAGAGCGCGTCCGTGACGGGATAGTCCGAGGGCTGCACCTTGCGCGTGTAGTCCATCACGCGCCCGACCTTGTAAGCGTCGAAGCCGTTGACACGACCGTTGACCAGTTCGCGCGAGAAGAAGAAGAGCGGGTTGACGAGACGAATCTGTAGCGAGCTAAGCGTGCGCGCCTTGATGGTTTCATCAGGCGAGATGCCGCCGCCGCTATAGACCGGGCGGCCCGTGTCCGTGCGGCTCTCCGGCCCCGTCGGTTTCTCCGGCGCGTCTTTCTTCTTGTCCAGACTGATTGAGCCGCCGCGCGTGTAGTAATCGTAGAAGCCGCCGTTGGAGTAGTCGCGCTGGATGAGGCGGCCCGAAGGCGTGTAGTACTTGGCCGTCGTCAAGGTCAGCCCGGCTCCGTATTCGAGCGGGAAGATGCCCTGCACCAAGCCTTTGCCGAAGCTCGTTTGGCCGACAATCAAGGCGCGGTCGTGGTCTTGCATCGCGCCCGCGACGATTTCCGAAGCGGAAGCCGTGCCGCCGTTGACCAAGATGACGAGCGGCGTCGAATCGGGCGAAAGGTTTCTGGCCTTGTACTCGGTATCGCCCAAACCGTTGCGCCCCTTCTGCGTCAGAATCAACTGGCCGCGCCGCAGGAACTTGTCCGAGACGCGAATCGCCTGATCCAGAAAGCCGCCGGGATTGCCGCGCAAATCAAGGACGAGCGATGTCATGCCCTGCGCGTGCAGTGATTCCAGTTTGTCCTGCAACTCGTCGGTCGTGGTGTAGTTGAACCCGTTCGTCATGGCGATGTAGCCGACGCCGGGGCGCAGCATGTACGCATCTGGAATGGAGGGCTGCGGCACTGCGTCGCGCGTTATCTCGACCGTTTCGTTGCTCAGGGTGGAGGCGCGTTCGACCGTGATTTTGACTTGCGAGCCGCGCGGCCCGCGTATCTTGTCGCGCACTTCGAGCGAGCCTTTGCCGCGCATGTCAACGCCGTCAACGCTGAGGATGCGGTCGCCGAAGCGCAATCCGGCGCGGGCGGCGGGTGAACCCTCGAAGGTCGCAAGGATGAAGGTGTCCGTCTGGTCGCTCATCGTCTGGTTGCCGATGCTCGCCCCGATGCCGTAATACTCCGAGCGCTGGTCTGTCTTCAGTTCATCAAACTCGTCGCGGTCGTAATAGTTGGAGTGCGGGTCGAGCGAGCGGAGCATGCCGATGATTGAGGATTTGAAGACGGCGTTGTAGTCGAGCTTATTGCCGTCAACGTAGTTTTCCTGAATGACCGTCAGAGCCTCCGCGAAATCTTTCTCGACTTCCGATGAAGCTTCGTCGGGCAGGCGCGGGCGCGTCTGGCGACGACCGGGAATGACACCGCCGGAAGTTCCGCCGGTGATGCCGCCGCGTCCCTGAGACGGCGACGGAGCGGGCTGCTGCGCGGAGACGAAAAGCGGGAGCATGAAAGCGACGAGGAGGAGAAGCGCGGTCGGCGCTCCTTGCGTAAATCTGTTCTTCACTGCTGCGTGCCTCTTAAAAATAACGGGTTCCGGGAAACCAAAGCGCCGCTCGCTTGCAATCTTTCGACGAGCGGCAACCTTCGGACGAACTAGCCATATGCAATAGTAACGGATGCGGACGACGGCAGCAAGGTTGTAACGCGGCGAGCGAAGAGACGCGCGTTGAATGAGGGGCGCGTCGCCGCGTCTCGCATTATTGCTTTTGCAATGACTGCTCATTCTGTACAATAGCCGTCCGCCGGGCGGTCTGGCAGTTTAGTCTGGAAGCAAGGGAGAGAGCTTCACATGGCGCAGTCTGATGCGGCGTTTGCAGCCGCTGGCATGACGCCTGATTTATGGTCGTCAATCAAGCCGGAGGCGATTTGGAAGGGTCGCACGGGACGCGGCGTGCGCGTGGCGGTCGTGGACAGCGGCATCGACGCAGAGCACCCGGACTTGAAGGGGAAGGTCAAAGCATCTTTCGAGGCTTACGTCGAGGGCGGCAAGGTCGGCTTTCGTCCATCGGAGACGGGCGACGCGGCGGGCCACGGCACGGCCTGCGCGGGCATCATCACGCAGATAGCGCCCGAAGTTGACCTCTACAGCGTCAAGGTCCTGGGCGCGAACGCCTCCGGCTCCGGCGAGATGTTTCTGGCCGGGCTTGACTACGCCATCAAGCAGAAGATGCAGGTCATCAATCTCTCTTTAGGGACGACGAAGCCGCAGTATCACGGGCCGCTGCACGACCTGCTTGACCGCGCCTATCACGCGGGCTGCATCGTCGTCGCCGCCGCCAACAATCTGCCGCAGCCGAGCTTCCCTTCCATCTTCTCTTCGTCGCTCGTCTCGGTCGTCAAGAACAGCAGCACAGACCCTTACAAGTTTGGCTATCGCTACGGCGAGGTCATCGAACTGGTCGCCCCCGGCGTGCAGGTCAAAACGACTTGGCCCGGCGGCGGCTATCGACAGATAACCGGCAACTCGTTTGCCTGCCCCGCCATCGTCGGCATCATCGCCCTGCTGATGGAAGCCTACCCCGATTTGACGCCCTTTCAAGCCAAGACCATTCTCTACGCCATCGCCCGCCAGAATCAGGAAGAAGCCGACGAAAACAAGTAACAACGCGCGAGATTAAAGTAAAACACGCGAAGCGAAAGTAGAAATGCGCCGTGGATAACGGCAAAAGCAGCCGTTGGCAAGGCGTAAACCACTCATCTATGAGATTTACGCCCTTAGCACATTTCCCTTCATCATCGAAAACGCGCCCGCAACCACGCCACGAGTGCGTCCCCTGACGCCACGAGGGGACGCACTCGTCTCATCAGGGGACGCCCTCGCGCCGCCAGGGGACGCCCTCACGCCGTCAGGGGACGCCCTCGTCACGCGAGGGGACGCCCTGACGTGACGAGGGGATGCCCTCACGTCAGGAGGGAACGCGCTCGTGTCACGAGGGGACGCACTCGCGCCGGGAGGGGACGCACTCGCGGCGTGGGGGCGTCCCCTCCCGGCGTCAGGGCGCGCAGCCTTGAGGTGGAACAGGGAGGGGCGCGCGGCGGGCAAAGAATGAAGCGCGGGCGACAACGAATGTGTCGTTGCCGCCCGCGCTTGAATCCTGAGCCGTTTTCGAGTCGCCCTCTGCGATGCGACAAGAACCCGACTTTGGACTTTGGACTTTGGACTTTGGACTTGCCTTTTTTAGCCCATCTTGACTTTCATTCCCGGCGGCGGCGCTCCCTTCATCGGGACGCCGAGCGGCATCGCGCTCTGTTCGTCGTTGCGCGAGCGCAGGAGCGACGGGTCAACGTTCTTCAAGTTGTAGAGCGTCTTGTAGAGGCCGTCGCGGCTGATGAGTTCGTCGTGCGTGCCTTCGTCCGCGACGCGCCCGTCCTTGAGGACGATGATGCGGTCGGCCACGTTCCTGACGAAGTTGAGGTCGTGGCTGATGACGACGCAGGTGCGCTCCCTTGCGTAACCCTTTATCACTTCGACCAGACGGTTACGCAGGTCTTCGTCCAGGTTCTCCGTCGGCTCGTCCAGGAGCAGGACTTCCGGCCTGCGCAGGAGACAACGCGCCAGAGCTATCAAACGCTTCTGCCCGCCCGAAGGTCTGGTCACGTCAACGACCATCTCGTAGCCGCCTTCGATGCGCTGCGGGTCTGTGATGATGTCGTGAACCTGCGCGAGCTTGCAAGCCTCTTCAATCTCCGCGTCGGTCGCGCCTTCCCTGCCGAGCCGCACGTTATCCTTGATGCTCTCCTTCAGAAAGAAAGGAAACTGCGAGAGCTTCGACACCTGCTCGCGCAAGCTGTTGAGCGTGAACTCCGAGATGTCTTTGCCCTCTATGAGAATCCGTCCTTCGCCTGGGTCAAGAAAGCGCAGGATGAGATTCATAATCGTTGACTTGCCGCAACCGATGGGGCCGACGAAGGCCACCGTCTCGCCTTCCTTAATCTGAAACGAGATGCCGCTCAAAATCTTCTGCGTCGGCGTATAGCCGAAATGCACGTTCTCGAAAGTGATGTCGCCGTGGACTTCGCCCAACTCTTTCGCGTTCGGCTTCTCAACGACGGTCGGCTTCGTGTCGAGCAGTTGATACGTCGAGACGACGTTCGGCACGAGCGATTGATAGTCCGTGTAAGACTTAATCAAGCGCTGCACGGGGCCGAACAACTGCGGCACGAACTGCACGAAGACGATGATGCTCGCAATCGTCAGGCCCAACTGGCGGCCAAAGACGATGCCGACCAACAAGACAAGCGCGGTGCTCAGGGCGATGAAGATTTGCGCCCCGCTCGCGCCCGCGTAAACCCACGCAATCATCTCCGCGTTGAAGCGGGCGGAGGCGCGCGAGACGGCGTTGAAGCGTTGGCTGCGCTTGCGCTGCGCGTTGAAGACCTGTATGTCGGCCATGCCGCTAATCGTCTCTTCGAGTTCCGCGCCGAGGTCGCGCCCGCTCAAGGCCATCTGCATCGCGGAGCTTTGCAGCCGACGGCTCGTGTAGCGAAACATCAGCAGCGCCAGCGGCCCCAACGCAATCGCCACCAGGGTCATCTTCCAACTCAAGCCCAACAGGTAGACGAACGCGATGAGCAGCACGATGGTGTCAATCAACGGCGTCAACAAGACTTGCGTTAAGAGTCGCTGCACGCCGCTCGACTCCGAAGAGACGCGCTGCATCAACGCGCCCGTCTTGCCGCCCGTGAAAAAGTCCAGCGACAAAGATTGCATGTGGTCGTAGACCTGCTGGCGGATGTCTGTGATTAGGCGTTGGTCCAGCTTCGAGTCGAGCCACGCGCGGACGAAGCTGGTCAGATGCGAGAGCACGAGCGCGCTCGCCCAGATAGCGAAGATGGTGGCGAACGTCAGAGGCGTAGCGAGCCAGCCTTGAAAGCCCGTCAACTCCGCCGCGTTCGGCTTGCTGTAGAGCCGCCCCGTCAGGTTCCAAATGCTGTCCCACTTCGCAGGCTCAGCCGCCACGCTGCCGAGCGTCGCCATCATCGGGCCGAACGCTGCGCTGTAGACGAACGGAATCAGCGTCGTCAGTAAAGCCATCAGGATTGACAGCCCGACGATGCCCTTGTGATGGCTCAACAGGCCGAAGGCGCGTCTGATGTAGGGACGCGCGCTCAGCTTGCCCACGGGCATCGGCATGCCCATCATTGCTCCGGGCGGCAAAGCATTCGGCGGGCCAACAGGCTTTCCGGCAGGCAGCGGACTGCCCGGCCCGTTCAAAGGTTTTCCGGTCGGCATGCCCGCGGGCATGTCAGGAGGCTTCGGCGCGCTGGACATCTTTATTCTCTTTTGCGATGGACAAGAAGATACAAATGAATGCTTGAAGAATTGCGCCCCGGCGGGCGTCTTCCAAACGTTAAAATGAGCAGGACGACCGGCGGCTACTTTAACCCGAAGCCGCGCCGTTCGTCCAGAATCTCTGTTGACGACAACGAGGCTCAGTCGTTAAGAGTTTGACTGCGCCGGTTAACAAGAGGGGCGCGGAAAAAACTTTGGGCGGGAAGAAAGCGCCATGGCTATCTTCCCGCCCCTCGCCGGTCGAGTGACCGGGCAAGACTAGCAGCGGCAGTAGTACCAGTAAAGAATCTCGCCGGTGATCTTGTCGTAGATGTAGCAGATGCAGACATCGTTGTAGGCCTGGACATCGCCTTCGACCTTGACCGCGCCGGGAGCGTCAATCTGCTGGCCCTTGCTCGTGTCGCCTTCGGAAGAGGAGACTTTCTTCATCTCGATCTGCTCAAAGTTTGAGAGCTGATCGTCGGGGACATTGTAGTAAGTGGGTTCTCCGCCTTCCTGCGGCAGTGTGCTCAAAATAGCCATGGCTTTCTCATTCTCCTTTTCGAACTTGGTAAGAGGACTTGCATCCTCGTGGTTTATTTTCAACTTGGGGCGCGCATCGCGGCCTCTTGCGACCGGCCCGAATTTCAAATTAACGCTGCCATGATAAAACCTTCAGCAGCCGGCAAACCGAATGGCGTAGGGGGTGTCAATTTTCTCCAGCGTCGCTTTCGGTTCGTCTGATTGACGCGGACTCAAAAGCTTTTTGCGATGACGATTTCTAAACGCATCCCGCCTTAACTTTTCAGCCCAACCTTGTCTCGCAACCGGCAGATAACTAATGACAGAACCGGCGTCGGCGGCCAACGTGATTTACTCCTGAACCAGATTTAAAGCGAAGAGCAGGAACGCTCCCGGCAACGCAGACGCCCTTCAAAATGATGAGCCTTGCGCGAAAGGGCAGCACACTACAAAGCAGCCACGCCAGATGATTGCGGTCTAAAGCAGGCGCATCCTAGCAGCAATCCCGCGCCCGCGCAAGTTATTCATAACTGGCCGCCGCGAAGAGTTTCAAAGCCGAACGGCGACGGATGAAAGCCCTCCGCCGCGACGGATGAAAGTCCTCTGCCGCGATGGATAACAGCCAGCCTGTGCCTCTTCGCAGCAAGCGATTTTGAAGGCCCCGCGCGCCGCGACCGCTTCACGCCTGCTCGTTCAGACACTCTTCGAGAAGCTGTTGGAACAGAGCGTCGCCGCCGCTGCCGAAGCGATAGCGAATGATGCCCCGCCGGTCAATCAAGACGATGGCGGGCAAGCCCGTCGCGCCGTACACGGCTTGCAGCCGCTCGTCTTCCGCGATGCCGACGGGAAACGGCAACTCGCGCTCACTGACAAAGCGGCGGATTAGTTCCAACTCCTCGGCGCGCGAATTGTCGCCGCCGCCGTAGGCCAGATAGTGGCGCGTCAGGGCTAGAATGTTGAGGCCGCGCGCGGCGTGCGCTTCGTGCAACTCCTTCAGCTTCGGAAACATTTCATGGCAGGGCTTGCACCACGTGGCCCAGAATTCCAGCAGCACGACCTGCCCGCGCAACTCCGCGAGGCTCGTCCGCTCGCCGCCAATCCACTGCGCGATGTCAATCTCCGGCGCTCTTTGTCCGACGAGATTTAACTGTATAACGAGGTCACGAATCTGCACGCGGTCGGCGTTGGCCATGCGCTTTTCCGCAGCCGAGCCGGTCGCCTGTATCAAGCCGTAAATGTTCTCTGCGTAGACAGACTCTTCGGCCAGCATCTCTCGCGCCCGCTCGATTTTGCCCGCCGCCAGATACGACCCCGTGAGCATCGTCGCCAGCCGAACGCGCGTCTGAAACTTAATCTCGTATGGCGTTTGCCGCGCTTCGGCCAACGCCCGCTCCAACTCGTTCATCGCCCCACCGACATCGCCCGCCACGCGCAACTCAAGCGCGCTCTCAAGGCTCGCCGCGAGCCGCTCCTGCGGCGTCCATTCTGCTGCTTCGTCCATCAATTTCAGTGTCGCTTTCATCTTTATTTTCATCAAACGCAGAAAGTCAGGAGCCGGATTTCAGAATAACTAACGCGAACCGTTCTTATTCTGACTCTCTTTGCTTCCGGCTCCTGACTCTGCTACTTCACAACTGCTGCTTTATCCGAGCGCCGCTTCGTCCGTGTCGAAGACTTCGAACGACTTGAGCACGTTGGTGATTTTCATAATCCCGTAAATCTGCGAAGGGACATTGGAGAGCCGCAGTGCTGCGTCGTGTCGCGCCGCCGTCACGAGGCAAGCGACCAACTCTCCGATTCCGGCGCTGTCAATGCGCCGGCACTGGCTCAGGTTAATCACCAACAACCGACGCCCCGCTTCGATGTTTTTGCGCACCATCTCAAGCAGGCGTTCCTTGTCGCTGCCGACCGTCAATTCGCCGATGATGTCTATGACCGCCGCCTCTTTGACGACGCGCTCGCCGAGTTCGAGTTTATTGATGGTCATGCTGCATCCTCCACGGAAAGTTTCCAGAGAACTTTGGAATGCCGTCTCTACATAAAGCAGGAAGGAGAATATACTCGAATCCCTGCGGAGCGTCACGCGTTCTCTGCTTCTACGCGCGCCACGCCTTGTTTGTTCAAAAGAGCCGCGCTTTTATCTTTCGGCTGTCATCGCTTGACGATAGTTTCGGCGCGTCCGTAGAATGATTTGCAGTTCCCTATTCGGAGATAACTTACGTGCGCCGCTTGCGCCGCTAACGGCAGCGGCGGCGTGTGAGAACGGCAAGCGCGCCCTTGATAACGCGCTCGAAGGAGTTGAGACGAAGATGACCAGTCCATACGACCCCGAACACGACCCGCACAAAGATGAACCCATTGACGACCTGATGCTGACGGAAGACCATTCCGAGCAGCACAACGAAAGGACGCGGACGGCGACGAGCGTGCGCGAGATGGCTTCGCGGATTCCCGAATCGCTGTCCGCCATCGGGCGCGACATCAGCCGCACCATCGAGCGCGCCATTTCAGCAAAGGACGATTACGTGGTAGCAGTCAAAGTTTCACATGCGGCGCAGGAGAAGCTCGAACAACTGGTGCAGGCCGGAGTCTTCCGCAGTCGCGCCGAAGCCGCGGCCTTTCTGATTGACGAAGGCATCAAGACGCAATCCGCGCTCTTTGACCGCGTGCAGCAGAAGCTTTCCGAAATCGAGCGACTGCGCGCCGAACTGCGCGGCATGATTGGAGCCGAAGGAAAGCCCGAAGACTGAAGGGCAGTAACCCGTAGTCTGGGTTCCGGCATCCAAAGTCAACGGGGCCGTTGAGCTTTCATGAAAGCTCCGGTCGCTGAAACTTTTTTATTCCCCCGCGTTTTTATCAAGCTTGCTGTCGTCGCTTGTTGCCGGCGAAGCGTGGTCGCATCTCGCGCCGCGCGGGTCTGGCGGCGACGCGCTTCTCCGACGTGTCTCAGACTGTCAAAGTATCGAGGAAGAGGTTAATGAAACGCTTATCCATCAACGCAGCTTGCGCCGCCTTCGCCGTCTTCGCGCTCGCGCTCTCCGTCGCGGCGCAGAAGAACGAGACGAAGAAGGCGGGCGGCAATCAAACTCAATCGAGGTCAAACGTGTCACAGACATTTCAACTTCCGCGCACGCCCGTCGAGCAGTTTACGCTCAAGAACGGCTTGCGCGTCATTCTCAGCGAAGACCGCGCCGTGCCGGTCGTCTCCGTCGCCGTCTATTACGACACAGGCTCGCGCAACGAGCGACAGGGGCGCACGGGCTTTGCCCATCTCTTCGAGCACATGATGTTCCAGGGCTCGGAGAACGTGCCGAAGGCCGCGCACTTCCAGTACATCTCGAACGCGGGCGGCACGATGAACGGCACCACATCCAGCGAGCGCACCAACTACTTCGAGACGCTGCCCGCTAACCAACTGCCGCTCGCCTTGTGGCTCGAATCAGACCGCATGCGCTCGCTCAAGGTGACGCAGGAGAATCTTGACAATCAACGCAAGGCCGTGCAGGAAGAGAAGCGACAGCGCATTGATAATCAACCGTACGTCCCTGCGTTCCTGCGCATCGACGAGTTGATTTTCAAGAACCCTGCCAACGCGCATTCGACCATCGGTTCGATGGAAGATTTGGACGCGGCGACGGTCGAGGACGTGCGCGAGTTCTTCCGCATCTACTACGCCCCGAACAACGCCGTGCTCACCATCGTCGGCGATTTCGACGCGAAGGAAGCGCGCTCGCTGGTCGAAAAATATTTCGGCACGATTCCGCGCCAGTCCGCTCCGCCCGCCGTGGATGTCTCGGAGCCGCCCGATGTCGCGCAACGGCAGGAGACTTTTCCAGACCGCTTCGCTCCGTTTCCGGCCTTCATGCTCGCTTGGAAGATTCCGGCCCGCCGGACGCCGGACTACTACGCCATCTCGCTGGCGACCGCGCTTCTGGCCGAAGGCGAAAGCTCGCGCCTCTATCAAAAGTTGGTCAAGGGCGAAGAGTCCGTCATACAGATTCAGAGCAGCGTTGACGAGCGACGCGGCCCGAGCGCGGCCTTCGTCTTCGCCATTCCGAAGCCCGGCAAAGATGTCGCGCAGATTCGCCAGGCCATCATGGCCGAAATCAAGAAGCTTGCGACCGACGGCCCGACGCCCGAAGAGATGGAGAAGTTGAAGAACAATCTCATCAACGACGCTGTGCGCGCTCGCCAGTCTTCGCTCTTTCGCGCGCAGCGGCTCGCAGAGTTTGCGCTCTATGACGGCGACCCGAACCTGCTCAACACGGAGATGGAGAGATACATGGGCGTCACCGCCGCGCAGATACGCGACGCGGCGGCGCGTTTTCTAGACACGGACAATCGCGTCATGATGGAGATTGTGCCGAAGCGCGAAGAGGCGAAACCGGCGGCCAGCGCGCAGCCTTCAGCCGTGCCGTCGCAGCCGGGAGCGCCCGCGCCGCAAGTCCCGCCGACAACCACCGCGCAGCCGCCGGCGACAGCCGCCCAACCCGCGCCCGCCATCAAGCCGCCGATGGCGCAGCCCGGACAACCGCAGCAACCAGCCGACGCTCCCAAGCAGACGGAACCCGGCGCGGAAAGCAAACGACCTTAAGGACGAGCAAGGAGAAAGATGGCCACCATGTTGTTGAGAATTTCCAGACTACTGAGCGTCGCGCTTCTCGTCGGCGGCGCGTCCATCCCGACCGTCACAGCACAAACCATGAATCAAACAGAAGACTTTCGCCGGCAGGCGCCAGCGCCGCTTGCGTCCAAGCCGCTCAATATTCCGAAGCCTTACGAGACGACCCTCGCCAACGGGCTGCAAGTCGTCATCGTCGAGGACACGCGCCTGCCGCTCGTCAGCTACCGGCTGGCCTTTCGCGCCGGCTCGGCTAACGACCCCAACGAGTTGCCCGGCCTGACGGGTGTCATGGCCGACCTGCTCAACGAAGGAACCGAGACGCGCACGAGCAAGCAGATTGCGGACGAAGTAGCGCGCCTCGGCGCGACCTTGAGCGCGGGGGTCAACTCCGACTACACGACCGTCGCCGCCTCCGCTCTCTCGATGTACGGCGACCAGATTTTGGACTTGCTGGCGGACATCACGCTGCATCCGTCGTACCCGCAAAACGAGTTGGACTTGAGCCGCCAGAATCGCAAGCAAGGCTTGCTTGCCCAACGCTCGCAGCCCGCATTTCTCGCCAGCGAACGGCTCTCGCGCATCCTCTTCGGCCAGCATCCTTACGCCACCGTCTCGTCTACGCCCGAATCGCTCGACGCGATAACGCGCGACAAGCTCCTGAGCTTTCAGCGCGCGATGTTCATTCCAAACAACGCCGTGCTCGTCGTCGTCGGCAACGTCAAACGCGACGCCGTGATGCAGCGCGTCAACGAACTCTTCGGCAAGTGGGCCAAAGGGCAGACGCAGACTGACAACTTCCCCGCGCCGCCCGCGCGCAATGCTCGCGCCATTTACGTCGTTGACCGTCCCGGCTCCGCTCAGTCAAACATCGTCATCGCCAACACGTCCATCAATCGCACCAGCCCGGACTATTTCCCGATGCTCGTCATGCATACCGTGCTCGGAGCCAACGCTTCGTCGCGCCTCTTCATGAACCTGCGCGAGAAGCGCGGCCTGACCTACGGAGCTTATTCGATTCTGGACACGCGACGCGCCGCCGGAACTTTCCGCTCGTCGGCTGAAGTCCGCACAGCCGTCACAGGCGAATCGGTCAAGGAGTTTTTGTCAGAGCTTGAGCGCATTCGCACGGAGCCCGTCTCGGAGAAAGAGTTGATGGATGCCAAGTCGTACCTGACCGGCGTCTTCCCGATTCGCATCGAGACGCAGGAAGGCTTGGTCGACCAGTTTGTCCAGATTAAGATGTACGGCCTGCCCGCAGACTATCTGCAAACCTACCGCGAGCGCGTCAACGCCATCACCGCCGCAGACATCGAGCGCGTCGCGAAGCAGAACATCACGCCCGACCGCGTGGCCATCGTCATAGTCGGCGACGCCGCCGCCATCTCCGACCAGATTAAGCCCTTCGCGCAGACG
Source organism: Blastocatellia bacterium (assembly GCA_033855775.1). Taxonomy (GTDB): domain Bacteria; phylum Acidobacteriota; class Blastocatellia; order Pyrinomonadales; family Pyrinomonadaceae; genus DASVTR01. The sequence continues at coordinate 38,819 of JAWVFT010000039.1, forward strand.
GTCGAACTCTACGACACCAACGGCAAGCGCAAAGAGATGACGGCGACCAATGGCACAGGCACGCCGAAGACCACGAACGGCGGAGGAAGCTCTTCAGGTTTCTTAGGCTCGTGGAAATTGGAGATTACGTCTCCGAACGGGCAAGCCCTGCCCGCCACGCTGACCATGAAGCAGGACGGCCAGACCTTGAACGGCTCTGTGATGACGCAGCTTGGCGAAGCCACCTTGAGCGACATCAATCTCAACGGCAACAGCTTTGACGCCACGCTCAAGTTGAACGCTCATGGACAAACCATGGAGGGCAAGGTTTCCGGCAGCGTGGACACGGACAAGATGAAAGGCGAGATTAACCTGCAAAACCTCCCGCCGCTGCCCTTCATAGGCACACGCGAAAGCAAGTAGGGAGCGAAAAGCGAGAAGAATGAAAGAAGGGCTGCTCAAACTTTGAGCAGCCCTTCTTTCGTTGCTTAATTCCCGGCAAAAAAAACCCGCCCGGCATGCGCTTACATGCCGGGCGGAAATTACAGGAGGAATCGAATGTTACCCGAACTTTTCCCCACTGACTGTCCGGGTTAACTTTGCCAATTCTTCTGATGCTCGCCTCGCGGGCAACGGTTGCTTGCCCCTTTCGAGCTTTAGTCCGAAGCGCGTTTGAGCGCGCCTTTCATCTTTCGTAGCGCAGAACGATTCCGTCGCCGCCGACGGCCCAACCGTTCTCTTTGTCCAGAAACAGCGCGTAGAGGTTCTGCTTCGACCCGCTCTCCTGTCGCACCCAGGTCGCGCCGCCATCCTCCGAGCGCAGGATGACGCCGCCGCGCCCGACTATCCAGCCGTTGTTTTCATCAACGAATTGCACGCTCAGCAGCGTGTTGCGCACCAGCGGGTCAACCGTGAACCAAGTCTCGCCGCCGTCCGTAGTGCGCAGGATTGTGCCTTGCTTGCCGACGACCCAACCCACGCGGTCGTTGCGAAAATCAACGTGATAGAGCGTCGCCTTCTGGTTTGAGCGTTGCGGCGTCCATGTGTCGCCACCGTCCGTTGTGTTCAGGATAGTTCCGCCGTCGCCGACAATCCAGCCGCGCTTGTCGCTGATGAAATCAACGTGAATCAACTCTTCTTTGGTCGGCAGGCGTTGGCGTTGCCAGGAGACGCCGCCGTCGTTGGTGTAGAGCACGAGGCTGTCAACGACCGTATCGTTGTGGCTGATGGAGCCGACAACCCAACCTTTCTTCTTGCCGGAGAAGCGAACGCTGTAGAGTTCCGGCATCGCGCCGCCAAAGTCTGAGGCGGCATAGCGGCGAATCTCGCGCCAGTTGCGCCCGCCGTCGCCTGTGCTGAAGATGCTGTTGCCCGCGACGATGTAGCCGTCATCCTTGTTGCGAAAGTAGACATCGTTAATGGCGTCCTTCGTCTCGATTGTTTGCGGCGTCCAACTGCGCCCGCCGTCGCTCGTGTAGCTGACGAAGCCATCGTCTCCGGCAATCCAACCGCGCTTCGTGTCCGAGAAATAGACGGCGTTCAAATCCTTTCCCGGCTGGCCGCGCCGCTCGCCCGTCCAGCCAACGCCTTGCGCCAAAGCCGTCTGCGTCGAGGCCAATAGCAGCAACAGCGCGACCGCCGCCAGCCCGCGCCACGCGCCGCGCCCTTCCGCTCTCATCTTCATCTCGCTTAACTCCAAAACTATCGAGCCGCTCAAACAAGCGACGACCATTCGATTGACCGTCGCTTGCGGCTCAGGGCGTTCCGTAAAGCTGTTGGGATTTTAAATTCAACAGTCGCTCTTGTACACGAACTCGCGCCCATAACACAAGACTTGAAGCCCGCGCCTGCCGTTCGGGGCAAGGCGCGGGCTTCGAGTTTGAGGCCGCTTGAGCGTTCGCTTTGAGCGGCGCCGTTTAAAGCGTCAGGGCGTCGCGGCGCTGACGCGGTAGACGCGCCCTTCAAGGACGACGACGACACGTTCGCCGAGAGCGAAAAACTGCGAGAGCCGCGATTCGCGTTGGAGCAGAGCGAAGTAGGCTTCGCTGCCGAACTGAAGCGTCGTTTCGGGCAGCCGCGCGTCCGTCTTAAACTCCGCGTCCGTCCACACGCCGTCGCGCAGGTAGAAGGTCTTGCCGCCGACATTGCGCACAGCCGACGAGAGTTCGTCTTTCGACACGCGGTCTGCGTCCTGTTGCTGGCGCGCTCGCTTGCTCTCCTGCACGGCGACCACGCCGGTCGTCGCTTTGGCCGCCATCGGGGCCTGATTCGCCAGTCTGCCAAACGTCTGCGAGCTATCCCTGCGGCTACCACCGGAAGCGGGGCGGTCATCAGCTACGCCGTCTATGACCATGTTGTTCTCGGCTCCGGTGCGCGCCGTCACAGCGGCTCCCGGCTCAAGGGCGAGGTACGAAGTGTAGGGCGTGACGATGCCGTAGCGCGTGCCGAGGTCAACAATCTCGTCGCGCAACTCCTTGTTCTCGCCGTTGGTGCGAATCTGTTCCATCAGCCAGCCGACTCTGCGCGTCGCCCACAGGCGCGGCAGAAAATCGTTGTCGTCTTCCTTGAGCGGGAAGTTGAGATTGGCGTAGGTAAACTCGCGCTGGCTTTGATTGGTCTTGCCCGCGAGGCGCAGGCTGATGTTTCGCAAGTCCGCATGGTTGCGATAGCGACCGATGAGGGTCAGTTGCGTTCCCTTAAAGAGGTCTTGCATGTCGCGCGGGTAAACGAGGTCTGTCTCGACGCCGCCCATGTTCAGGATTAAATCGGTCAAGACGGGATAGTTGACTTTGGCGAAGAAGTTGGAGACTTTGAGTTCCAGGTCTTCCTTCGGCTCGACGTAATCAGCCGTGCCTTTATTCTCCGCCGCAAGCTTATCGAGCAGCGCCGTGTTGACATCGTAGCCGACGCCGAAGGTGAAGAGGCGAACGCCCTGCGTGCGCGACGAGCGAACGTTGTCGATGATGCGCGCGGGCGTCGTCTCGCCGACAGTGGGCAGGCCGTCGGTCATGAAGACGACCATGCGCGGGCGCGAGCCGGAGTCGAACTGCTGCATGGCCGCTAAAAGAGCGCTGTTGATGTTGGTGCCGCCCGTCGGGCGCAAGGCGCGGACGAACTGTTCGCCGCGCGCACGGCCACGAGCGTCCGCCGTAATCAGCCCGCTCTCCATCAAGCGTTCTTCGCCCGCGAACGAGACGATATTGAAGCGGTCCTGGTCGCGCAGGCTGCTGATGCCGAAGAGCAGCGCGGCTCTGGCCTTCTCCATCTTGCCTGCCTCGGCCATTGAGCCGGAGGTGTCGAGGACGAAGACAATATCCTTGGCCGCGTATTCCTGCTCGGAGAGTTCGTCTTTCGGCGAGAGCATTAGGAGGAAGTAGCCGTCTTTGCCCGGCTCGCGGTGCGTCAGGAGCGAGAGACCGAAATCGTCGCGCGAGAGCGCGTAGAAGAGTTGGAAGTCCTGCGGCGAGCCGCCCGGAGATTCAAATGAGACGCGCGCGCTGCGCGAGCCGTGATGGGCTTGCTCAATCTGGTGCGTCGGCGAATAGATATTGCGAATCGGCTCTTTGCCTTCGATGTCAACGCGCCCCGAAACGGTTCCGATTTGCGCGAGGTTGCGCCCCGTGCCGAGCGGGTAGGTGTAAGAGACTGTGCCTGACTCCGCGTGCAAGACCTGCGTGTAGGTCAGTTCAAGCTTCTTGTCGGAGTGAGCAGGAATGGGAAAGATGCTGGCTTGAAACAAGTCCTTGCCCGCGTATTCGAGGAGGCCGGGGTCGCGCTGGCGGCGGACAATCTCGTCGTAGATGCGTCGCGCCTCTTCGCGCGAGCGCACTTCGCCGACCAGCTTGCGGTCGCCGTCCCAGATGGCGAACTCGACTATCGAAGCCGCTTCGGGAATCGGGAACAGGTATGTGCCTTCGAGCACGGCGTTGGTGTCGTTGCGAAAGATTTGCTCGACGTGCGTGGTCGCCACCTGCCCGCTGATTTTGGTGTCAATGTTGATGGACTTGATGGGCAGGGCGCGGGGCAGCGTGACGGGCTGCGGCGGGCGCGGGCAGCGGTCGCAGGGGCGCGGGACAATCACGCCCTGCGCCGAGCCTATGATAGCCGTGGCCGTCACGAGCAGCAGGAATAGAAGGCAAACGAAAGCTCTCTGGATTTTCATCGGGTCTCTCCTCATAAATGCTCTGGTTGCGCCGAACAGGGGCGCGCGTTCAACGGCTAGAACGCCGCGACAAGGGTTTCTTGCGCAAGGGCGCGGTCTTTCGAGTCAGTGTAGCTCACGGATTCTGCGATTGGTCAGCGTGATGACGGTGATGAGGACGGCGATGATGAGCCCGCCTGTGGCGAGCGTGCGCGGCGCTCCGAAGGTTTGTGAAACGGTTCCGGCGATGAGATTGCCGATGGGCATGGTGCCGATGAAAGAGAGTATGAACATGCTCATCACGCGCCCGCGCATCTCGTCCGTGACGAGTTGCTGCAAGAGCGTGTTGATGACGGCCACGCAACTGACGATGAAGAGGCCCATCCCGAAGATGAACATGAGAGACGTGCTGAGGCGCGTCGAAAGCGAAAAGCCGATGACGCACAAAGAGAAGAAGAACGAGCCGCCGAGCACGAACCAGCCCTTGTGGCGAAAGTCTCCGAGGAAGACTAGCATCAGCGAGCCGCACAGCGCGCCGACGCCCGAAGTCCCCATCAGGAGCGAGAGCCCGCTTTCGTTCAAGTGCAGTATGTCGCGCGCGAAGTAGGGCATGAAGGTCATGTAAGGGGCGCCGAAGAGACTGGTCGAAGCGGCAATCAGGAGCAGCATAAAGACGCGCCGCCGCTTGCGCACGTAGCGCACGCCCTCCTTCAAATCGCGCCAGATGGCTCGCCTGTCTTTGACGGAATGCGCGGGCGCTTGTTCATTCACCTTGTCGAAGCGGACGAGCCTGAGCGTGACGACGACGGCGATAAACGAGAAGGCGTTGCCGAAGAAGCAGCCCGCGAGGCCGAGCCACTTGAAGGCGAGTCCGGCGAAGACGGGGCCGATGACGCGCGACAGTTGAAACTGCGTCGAGTTGAGCGCGATAGCGTTCGCCAAATCTTCGCGCCCCACGAGGTCGAATGTAATCGCCTGATACGAAGGCCCCGCCAGCGCAAAGCAGCAGCCCGTGACGAACGAGAGGGCCAGTATCATCCAGACGTGTACGACGCCCGTGACGATGAGCAGCGCGAGCGTCAGCGCGGAGAGGCCCGCCCCGACCTGCGTGTAGATGAGCAAGCGGCGGCGGTCAACGAGGTCCGCGAAGACGCCGCCAATCAGCGTCAACCCTAAGCCCGGAACGGTCGCCATAAAACCGTCAAGGCCGAGCCAGAAGGTCGAGTCGGTCAGTTGCAGCACAAGCCAGCCCTGCGCCACGGCCTGCATCCATGTTCCCGTATTCGACAGGAACGCGCCCGTCCAGAAGAGACGAAAGTTGCGATAAGAGAGCGCGCGGAACATCCCGCCCGCCCGCCTCAAGTCCCCCGCCGCCAAATCCTTTTCCGGTTCTACGCTCGCCGCCATCTCTTCAACTCGCCTCCCCAAGCCACGCCCGCAACCTGACAGCCTTTAGCCCAAAAATCCCGCCAGTCCCCGCCAATCCGCCCTCAAACTATTCTTCCCCAAGACCTTAAAGCCCTGCCCGATGACCCCACGGTCGCAAATTTCGAACTTCCGTGCGCGCAAGATGACCTTACGTGCGCGCACGGAGGCTTCCCGTGCGCCCACGGAAGGCTTCCGTGCGCGCACGGGAAGACCTTTTTCGCAAAAGTTCGGTCAACTTGCGCGAACGTAAGGTCACCGTGGGCCCACGTGAAGCCTCCGTGAGCGCACGGGAAGCTTCCATTTGCGCAGGGAAGGCTTCCGGCTGCATAGGGGAAGCGTCCCTGCGTGGATGTAAGGCTTCCCTGCGAGCGCGGGAACTTCCCCTGCGCGCGCGGAGACTTCCCCTGCGCACATGTTGACCTCCCCTGCGCAAATGGGAGCTTCCCCTGCGCGCGGGGGAAGCCTCCGCGCGCAGCCGGAAGGTCAACTTTCGCGCGCGGAAGGTCATCCGGCGCGGGCGCGAAGCCTTCTTTTATAGCCGCAAAGCCTTCTTTTACAGCCTTTAGCTCGTCCATCAAGATTCCTGACGGCGAAATTGCTGCCGGAGCTTTAGCTTTCGTCGTTCCAATCTCAACGCATTCGACCGTTGTGGCTGGCGCGGGCTTCACTCTGCCGTTCGTCGCCACGCTGACAAAGGCGCGCCCGTGCCGCCGCGTCTGGCGGCGACGACTTCGGCGAGGATGGCGAGCGCGACCTCTTCGGGCGAGACGGCACCTATGTCAAGGCCGATGGGGGCGCGCACGGCTCTCAACGTTTCTACGTCCGCGCCCGCCGCGCTCAGGCGCGCGAGGACTATGTTCGTCCGCCGCTTGCTGCCAATCAGCCCGACGTAATCGGGACGCGCGCCGACGACCGCCAGCATGCACTCTTCGTCTTCATTGTGGCCGCGCGTCACGACCGCCACCGCCACGCTGCGCCCGCGCCCGATGGCCCGCGTCACGGCATCAGTCCAGGTTTCCGCCGCGACAAGCTCAATGCGTTCGTCCGGGAAACGCTCGCGCGTGACGAAATCCCTGCGGTCGTCAATCAAGGTCGTGCGATAGCCGACCGCGCACGCCAGCCGCGCCAGCGATGCCCCTACATGACCCGCCCCGCAGATGACGAGTCGCGGCTCAGGCTCCACGCGCTCGAAGAGCACGCGCGCCCCGCGCCATGCCTGAAGTTGCGGGGCAAACTCTTCGACGTTGAAAGTGCGCGCTTCGGCGCGTGAGTCAAGAAAGGTCGCGGCATGGCTCGCGACCGCTTCGTCGAGCGCAGCGTCCGAGAGACTACCGGCGCTCGCGCCTGACTCTTCGATGAGCAGCTTTGCCCCGACGTTAGTTGAAGATGCGACGACGTTAGTTGAAGATGCGACGAGCGTTGTGAGAGTCGCCACAGACCTCTGCCGCAGGATGCGCGTAATGGCCGCGATGATTTGTCCTGACGGCGACTGGCCGCTCACATGAGTCATGCGGAAAGTGTTGGCGAGTGGCTCGCCTTAACGCTCAGGATGGCGCTTCCCCAACCCGAACAAGCCAGCCGCCCGCCGCGCCAACCACAACGGGCCGATCAGCAGATACACAGGATTGCGAAAGAACGCAGGCTGGTTGCCCTCAATCAAATGCCCCACGAACTGAAAGACCCAACCGGCGACGAACAACACAAGCGCCCAACGCCAGTTAAAGAAGAAGAGCGGCAGCGACAACACAATCAAAGGGATGCCTATGTTATGCGTCAGCCTGTTCAACGGATGACGATGCTTCGCCTTGTAGTTATCCATGAAAGATGCAGGCATCCTCGCCTCCTATCGCAGCGTTGATGAACGAAAGCAGAACCGCACGGCCCGAAGAGCCGCGCCTTCATCACTCATCCCTTCCACACGTCAATGAAAATCTCCATCGTGCCGCCGCAGACCATGCCTTCTTCGCTCGCTTCGTCAGCCGTCAGCGTGAAGTGATGAAGGGCTGGCTGGCCGCTGCGCAGAGCCTCGCGGGCTTCGGCCCAGACTTCCGCTTCGATGCAGCCGCCGCCGACGGTGCCAGCGGTCGCCCCGCTCTCGAAGAAGAGCATCTTCGCTCCGCGCCGCTGCGGCGTAGAGCCGCGCGTGTGCGCCACCGTGGCGACCACGACGCGCTCGCCCCGCGACTCCGCTTCGTCAATCAAACGATATAACTCGCCCTGCGCGATTGTCCCCATTTGATTTTCAGTTTACCACCACCGCAAAGAAGGCAAAAGGCAACCCGCAAAAGCGAAGGGCAGACGGCTTTGATGATTAAGCCGCTGCCCTTCAAACTTTGTCTCTTATCTTTCGCCCGTCGCGTCAGCGCTTCAAGGCGTTTCGGTTGGCGAAGCGTCGCGGGCGGGCCGGTCGTTGGTGGCAGGCGTGTCGTTGGAAGTGTTCGCGTCCGTGGCGTCGCCGTCGTCGTTGTTGACGGTCGGCTGCTTGGTCACGGGGTCGTCTGTGTCTAGGCGAGCGCGCAGGCGTTCGACTTCCGTGTCAGCCAACGCAATCGCAGACTCAAGCCGCGCGCGGCTCGTGGTAATCAAGTTGAGTTGCGACTGGATTCTATTCTTCTCGTTTTCGAGTTGACGGCGGCGCGCGTCGCGCAGGTCTTCGGGGTGAGTCGTGCCGTAGAAGGAGCCGGAGCGTTCGATGTTCTCCGGCTTCAAGTCAAAGTCTATCTGTTCGAGCCTTGATTGCAGTTCCGCTTCCTTGGCTTCCACGTCGCGCAGTTGGGCGCGAAAGGTTTCGGCGCGCTGCTCCGCGCGCGAGAGGCGTTCGAGGTCAACAAGGGCGCGCTGCTGCCCTTCGATTTGGTTAATCTTGTCCGTCAATTTATCAACCTGCCGCGACAGGCGATTGACGGTGCGGCGCGTCGTGTCCTGCTCCGGTTCGGGAGCGGGAACGTTGCTGCGCGAACGGCTCGTCCGGCGCGTCGTCACGGGCGGCGCGTCGCCCTCAACGTCGTCTGTCAAGGGGTCGTCGGCGGTGCTGATGATGCGCGCATCCGTGCCTGCGGCGGTCGGCGTCGGCTGCGGGGCGACGGGCGGAACGCTGGCAGAGCTTCTTGCCGGAGCCGGATTAGTGGCGCGACGCGAACGCTTGTTGCGCGTCGTCTGCGCGCCCGCGCCCGCGAAGCAGAAGCCGACAACCAACAGAGCAACGAGCGATAAGGACGCGCGCCGCGCATATCGAATCAACATCGCAAACCTCCTATCATCAACGTCGTGTCGTTCACACTCTAAGCTGAAAGATGCCCGCCCGCGCCCGGAAGATGCCTGTTTCAGCCCAAGCCTTACACGCCCGCGCCTGCATGTTAGTTCCAGCAACCTATCCTAACCGGGAGCCGCGCTTTTATGAACCTGCCAACTCATCGCCAGAGAGAAAGCGAGCTTGCGTCATCAGCGATCCTTTTGCTCAAGCGGCTTCACTTCTTCGAACGCGGGCGGAGTCTCGGTCAAGACGGGCGCGTTCGCCACGGGGCCGAGTTGAAAGCCCTGCTCCAACTCCTTGAAGGCCGGCAGCGAAGCGTTGCCTTCTTCGAGCGGCGTGTAGCCCAGAAGCAGGTAATAACGCAACTCGTCGCGCACGGACGTGACGAAGGCGATTTCTCTGATGGCGTTGTGCCGCCAGAGGTCAAAGGTCGAGCGCAGCGCGTCGTGGCCGCCGAGGACAATGCTCTGGCGGTCACGCTCGACAGCTTTGTCCCAGTCAACAAAGAATTGTTCTTTGATTTTGGCAAACTGGTAATCAATCGTCGCGCCCGTGTTGGGCCAGATGAGGAGGACGGCGGTGCAGCCCGACTTGGGATGAATGGCGAACATCTGGCCGGAGACGACGTTATGGAAGAAGGGATTGTCGCGTTGCAACATCGTCCAACCGGCGGGCAAATCGAGACGCGCGTTCTGGTCTGTGAACTGCCGTTCAGGGACGGAGTACTTGCGGGCCTTCAATTCGAGCGGCGTCGGGCCGTAGAAAAAGTAGTAGAGCAACGCGCCCAACGCTACGAACACGGCCAACGCGCCGCCTAACTTTAACAAGCGTCCCTTTCGCGCTTCATCCGTCAGCGGCCCCGTCGTCTCATGCTCCGGCGGCTTTCCATAGTTGGCGAGATAGTTGTAGTTCATAAGCATCCAAAGCTGTCAGTGGTCAATCGTCAATCCCCTTTTAGAAGACTCAAGCCCGCACGACTCAAGCGACGGGCAAAGGGCGACGGGCGACGGACACGGTTGTTATCCCGCTTGTATCTTAAAGCTGATGTCAACGGCGCGCGCCGAATGCGTGAGCGCGCCGATGCTGATGAGGTCAACGCCCGCTTCGGCGTAGGCGCGAACGTTGTCGAGCGTGATGCCGCCGGAAGATTCCAGCGTCACCTGCGGCGCAAGCTCGCGCGCGACGGCGACGCGGCTCGCAGTCTCTTCCGGCGTCAGGTTGTCGAGCAACAATATGTCCGCGCCGCTCCTGATGGCTTCGCGCAAATCTTTCTCCGTCGAGACTTCAACCTCAATCTTGTGCAAGTGGCCCGTCGTCTCTCGCGCTCGCTCGACCGCCGCCGCGACGCCTCCGGCCAGCGCGATGTGATTGTCTTTAATCAACACGCCGTCGTCCAGCCCGAAGCGATGATTGCGCGCCCCGCCCGCCGCGACCGCATACTTTTCCAGCATCCGCAATCCGGGCGTCGTCTTGCGCGTGTCAACTATCTGCGCGTTGGTTCCTTCGATGGCCCGCACATAACGGCGCGTCAGCGTGGCGATGCCGGAGAGACGCTGTATCAGGTTGAGCGCGACGCGCTCGCCCGCGAGGAGCACGTCTGCGAAGCCGCTGGTGCGCGCGATGACTTTTCCGGCCTCGACCTCTTCGCCGTCGGAAGCGAAGGCTTCGAGTTGCTGCTGCGAGTCGAGCGTGGAAAAGACCGCTTCCGCCGCTTCGAGCCCGGCGACGACCATCGCTTCCTTAGCGAGGAAACGACCGCGCGCCCGCGTGTTGCGCGTGACGGTGGCCTGCGTCGTGATGTCGCCGCGCCCCAAATCTTCCGCCAGAAACGCGCCGATCTGCGAGAAGAGCGCGCCATCGTCGAGCCAGTTCATACAAGAGCCTCCTGCATCTCCGACAACGCCTGAATGCGGCCCGCGATGTCCGCCAACTGCTCTCTCGTCTCGTTCACTTTTTCGGCGGGCGCGCGTTCCGCAAACTGCGGGTTCGATAGTTGGGCTTCCAACTTCGCCGCCTCCTTCTGCAACTTCTCGCGCTCACGATTCAAGCGCTCGCGCTCCTGCGCAAAATCAATCAAGCCTTCGAGCGGAACCGCCACCTCGACGCCCGCGCCCAAAACCGCCCGCGCCGAAGCGCGCGGCGCACCTTCAAGGCTCGGCCTGACGGCGACGCTCGCCGCGCGCGTCAAACGTTTAATCTGTCCCAAGCTCTCCGCGCCGAACAACGATTGCAGCCGCTCGTCCGTCGTGCCGACGATGATGTTAATCTCTTCGCTTGGCTTCAGGCTCAACTCCGAGCGTATGTTGCGCACGCGCTTGATGAGGTCTATCACCATCTGCATCTCCCATTCGGCGCGCTCGTCTATCAAATCAATTCGCGCCTGCGGGTACGCCGTCAGCATCACCGTCGGCTGCGCGCCCGCATAAGCCGTATGCAGCAGCCGCTCGTCAACGCCGGGCAAGCGTTGCCACAACTCTTCCGTGATGTACGGCATGAACGGGTGCAGCAGCCTGAGCGCTTGTTCGAGCACGGTGACGAGACGACTGCGGGCCGCCGCGCGCTCAGGCGTGGCTTCGTCGCTCGTCACATCGCGCTTGGTCAGTTCGATGTGCCAATCGCAGAAGTCGTCCCAGAAGAAATGATAGAGCGTCTGCACCGCCGCATAAAAATCGTAAGCGGCGAGCGCGCTGTCAACGCTTTGCGCCGCGCGGTTCAGGCGCGAGAGAATCCAGCGGTCATGCAAAGCCCAACTAGCGGGTTCGCCCTCAAAGCCGCTGCCGATTGTCGCGCCCTCGGAGTTCATGAGCGAGAAGCGCGCGGCGTTCCAAATCTTGTTGGCGAAGTTGCGATAAGATTCGACCTGCGTGTCGTTCCAGCGCGTGTCCGTGCTGCCGATGGAGGCGAGCGTCAGGCGCGTCGCGTCAACGCCGTACTTGTCGAACACGTCGAGCGGGTCAACGCCGTTGCCCTTCGTCTTAGACATCCGCTGCCCGTGCTTGTCGAGCACCGTGCCTGTGACGAAGACATCCGCGAAGGGCGACCCGTCCATGAACTTCAGCCCGTCCATCACCATCCTCGAAACCCACAGGAAGATAATGTCGCGCGCCGTGACGAGCACGCTCGTCGGGTAGAAGGTCTTCAAGTCTTCCGTCTCGTCCGGCCAGCCGAGCGTCGAGAAAGGCCACAGGGCCGACGAGAACCACGTGTCGAGCACGTCCGGGTCTTGCGTCAATTCATCCGTCCCGGCTTTCGCGCGAGCTTCGGCTTCGGAACGTGCGACGATGACGCGCCCGTCGCTCGTGTGCCATGCGGGAATCTGATGTCCCCACCAGAGTTGGCGCGAGAGTGTCCAGTCGCGCAAGTTTTCCAGCCAGTCCGTGTAGACTTTCTCGTAAGGAGTTTCGGGCGTGAAGCGCGGCCTCCGCTCGCTCGCCATGAGTTCGAGCGCGGGGCGGCGCAACTCGTCCATCCGGCAGAACCACTGCGTCGAAATCAACGGCTCAATCACAGTCTTGCAACGCTCGCACTTCGAGATGGAAAACTCGTAGTCAACCACCTTTTCCAGCAAGCCTAACTCTTCAAACTTTGCTAAGACCAACTCGCGCGCCTTGTAGCGGTCAAGCCCGAAGAAGTCCGCCCCCGCGGCCTCCGTCATCCGCGCGAACTGGTCTATCACGACCACCTGCGGCAGGTTGTGGCGCACGCCCATCTCGTAATCGTTCGGGTCGTGCGCGGGCGTTATCTTGACCGCGCCCGTGCCAAACTCCGCGTCAACATACTCGTCCGCGATAATCGGAATCTCACGATTCACAATCGGCAGCAAGAGCGTCGCCCCGATTAAATCAAGATAGCGCGCGTCCGCCGGATTAACGGCGACAGCCGTATCGCCGAGCATCGTTTCGGGCCGCGTCGTCGCCACCGTCAAATGACGGCTGCCGCCGTCCGTCGTCTTCAGCGGATACCGCAAGTAGTAGAGCTTGCCGCCGCGCTCGACCGGAACCTTCTCGACTTCCAAATCCGAGAGCACCGTCTGGTCGTTCGGGCACCAGTTGACGATGCGGTCGCCGCGATAAATCATGCCTTCGTCGTAGAGCCTGACGAAGGCTTCGCGCACGGCGCGAGACAATCCCTCGTCCATCGTGAAACGCTCGCGCGACCAATCAACCGATGCGCCCTCGCGCCGCATCTGCTTCGTAATCTGCCCGCCCGATTCATGCTTCCACTGCCAGACGCGCTCTATGAATTTCTCGCGCCCGAGGTCGTGACGCGAGAGCTTCTCTTTCTTCAGTTCGCGGCTGACGACCAACTGCGTCGAGATGCCCGCGTGATCCATGCCCGGCAGCCAGAGCGTGCGATAGCCGCACATGCGCTTGTGACGCGCGAGCACGTCCATCAAAGTGTGTTGCAGGGCGTGGCCCATGTGGAGCGAGCCGGTCACGTTCGGCGGCGGGATGACGATGCTGAAGACGGGCGCGTTCGCGTCGCGGTTAATCTCAGGAGCGAAGCAGTTCTGCTCTTCCCAACGCGCATAATGACGCTGCTCGGCCTCGCGCGGGTCGTAAGTTTTCGGGATGTCCATAAAACGAGTTTCAGGTTTCAAGTTTTCGGGTTCCAGCTTTCAGCCTTCGATGGCCGGTCTTCGAGAAGCGATGAAGCAGAACATTGTAAGGCAATGGCCGCCAGTTTTCCTACAACGGAAGGCTGGCGGCCAGTGGTTGATTGACGAAACCTGAACGTCGAAACTCTTTATTGCTTGCCTTCCTCTTCGAGGCGGCGCTTGATGAGCAGTTCGGCCAACTGCGGGACGACTTCCCACGCAATCTGTTCGATGACAGGCGCGGAGAGATGTTCGACGACGCGGCGCGCGATGGCCTCAATCGCTTCGGGCGACAACTGCTCAAGCCCGATTTGTCCCGGCTGTGACGATTGTGATGAAGCGTTTGCTGTTCCCGCCGGAGCGGTCGCGCTCTCCGCTTCGGCCTGCGGCGCGGGCGGCTCTTGCGGCTGGAATGTTTCCGGCAATTTGGCGGTCGGCGCGAGGTTAAAGTCCGACGACGGCTGGTATGCCTCCGGCTCTTGAGCCGACTGCTGAGAAGAATCAAACTCAAAGGCGGTCGCTTGCGGCTCTTCGACAGAGGAAAACTCTGCGCGCTGCTCCGAGCCTGCGAACTGCGCTTCGACAAACTCCGCGGCCTGCGGCGCGGCCTCAGTCATCTCTTCCGCCAACTCTGTTTCTATCCCGGCGTCGGACGGTTGAGCGGCAAACTGCGCGCTCGCGTAAGAAGGCGAGGCGGATGATGATGAAGGAGCGATTGCTGGCTGCGTCTCTGCTTCGTCCTGCAAATCCAGAATGAACTCGTCGGCTTCGTTGTGCGCGGCGGCGCGTGGCATCTCCACGTCGTCGAGGTCGAGCAAGGCGTCGTCGCTGGCTGCCGCTCTGTCTGCGCTGCGCGCTGTGGCAGCGGCGGCGGTTGCAGAAGAAGCGGCGGAAGCGGTCGTGGCTTCGCGCGCGTCATCCGCTCGTGGAGCAGCAGCAGCGCCGCTGTTCGTCAATTGATGATTGGTCGTGGCGGCTGCGGTCTGGACGCCGACTGCGGCGAGGTCTTGCGGCGTGAGCGGGTTGGTCGCTTCCTGTTGACCGACCGCGCCGGTCTGTCCGGCGGAGCCGAATTTGTTGGCTGGTGTCTCTTCTATCATCGCGTCGTCTAGTTGAAGTTCTGCGTAAGGCTTGGCGGGGGCTGTGTCGCTGCCGGCTCCGTGGCGCATCTGCTGCGGGAGCGGAGCGGTGTCGGCGGTTCTCAGGTCAAGATTGTCCATGCTCGCGTGGCTGCCGGTTGACGCCGGTTCAGACTTCTGCGCGGGCAATTCCTGTGTGGCGGCTTCGGCCCGCGACTTGTTGCCGCTCAGGAGCGCGCCGACTTTGCTGACCATCTGCCGGATTGATTGAAAAGGTTTAGTCAAGTAGTCATCCGCGCCAACTCTGCGCGCCTCCGCTTCGTTGAAAGGTTCAAAGGAGCCGACCAGAAGAATCACCGGAATGTGGCGAAGCTGCTCGTTGCTCTTGATGCGCTCGCAGACTTCGTAGCCGTTAAGCTCCGGCATAAACACATCGGCCAGCACGATGTCGGGGCGCGCGTCTTCGAGCCGCTCGACGGCCTGTCGCCCGTTGCCGACGCAGACCACTTCCATCCCTTCATCCTCAAAAGTGAGTTCGATGACTTTCTGGATGGCGAGCGAATCGTCTGCGAGCAGCAGTTTGCGTCCCCGTAGCAAAACAGACTCCTTCATTTAGAGGTAAGCGCCGACGGCGGGGCATGCAGCTATTCTGACAAACAGGTGGCGTTCGGCATGTCACGAGCCACCCGCAGCCCGCTCTCGCAGGCCACTTTTGAAACCTAACATCCGCCGTGACAAAGCGTCAAGAAAAAACGATGAACACGCACGCGCGTGCGCCCTCAACTTAAGGACGCGGCATGAGCTTTTTATTCATCCTCAAGCTTTCCGCGTCCATTATTTTCCTGAAGAAAACGCTCGCTCCCATCGGTTTTTATGGAGATGTCGTCGGCTGTGTTCGGCTTGCCGTCAACTCCGTCGGAGCGCAGGACGTAAGCCTCGCGCTTGCCTTCGTAGACGTAGGGCTTGTGCCAAGGGTCAACGCGGACGACGCGCCGCAGATAACGCGGATTGAGTTGATCAACGAGCGCGCTCTCGCTCTCGGCCTCGACGTAAAAGCCGCGCTCGCGGCGGAAGGCTTCCAGGGCCAGCGCGATTGACTTGAGTTCATCCAGAGCCAGCAGGCGTTTCTGTTTGTTGACGACCGCGACGAGGGCGGCGACATCAACCCGTTCATTGTTGCCCGTCCTAATCTCTGCGACGCGCCACTTGCCGTCCGTTCCCTTCCTTAAACGAAACTCAAGCTCAACGCGCGCTTCGACCACCGCCGAAGGAACTTTGCCCAACGCCAGCGACGACACGCTTCTGACGCGCACGGCGTCGGACGGCAACTCAAGGCCAAGCAACTGCGCCAGCAGGCAACGAGCCAGCGGCGCGCTCGGGTCACTCTCATCTCTCTCAGCCGCCGCGCTCGTCTCAACGCACTCATCAGGGTTTTCCGCGACGTTAAGCGCGCTCAAAATCAAGCGCGTCTCTTCCCAACGATTATCGCCCGTCCTGACTTCCACGACGCGCCAACGCTCCTGCTCCTTGACGAAGCGAAA
This sequence comes from Blastocatellia bacterium, assembly GCA_033855775.1. Classification (GTDB taxonomy): domain Bacteria; phylum Acidobacteriota; class Blastocatellia; order Pyrinomonadales; family Pyrinomonadaceae; genus DASVTR01. The sequence continues at coordinate 54,837 of JAWVFT010000039.1, forward strand.
CGCCGTTTCGATTTGCGCCGTCGCATCCACGGTCAACCGGTCGGGCGACGAAAGATTCCTGACGCGGACATTTGCCGACGGCAAGTCAACGCCCGTCATGCGCCGTATGACATCGCGCGCCGCGCTCGCCTTCAGCGGACTCTTCGACTGCGCCCGGCTCTCGCCCGCCAAACACGTCAACAACAGCAGCAGGCACGCAGTAGAGTTAAAGAGTTGTCTTGTGCTCATCGTCTTTCACGATGTGGCTTTGCTGATTAACATGCGGAGCATGATTTGGAGTTGGGCTGTGGTGAAGGGTTTGGGGAGGAAGACGACGGCCCCGGCGGCGAAGCTGTCGGAGGAGAGCTTCGGGTTCTGCTCGGCGGTCATCATCATGACGGGGATGCGCATCAGGCGTTTCTCCGTCTTCATGTAGCGGACGAGTTCCGGCCCCTGTATGTGCGGCATCACAACATCGAAGATGCCCGCGACAAAATCCGAGTCCGTTTGCAGAATCTTGTAGGCTTCGCGCCCGTCGCGCGCCGCCGCGACCGTGAAGCCTTCCTTCTCGACGATGGCCGTCACGAGGCGCAGGATAGCCGGGTCGTCATCGGCGACGAGGATGCGACGTGAGGGCGTTTGTGAGTCTTGTGTTGACACCTTGACTTATTGCTCCAAAGCTCAAGCCTCGTTGCTCGCAAAGCTTAAGCCTCAACTGCGCGCCCGCTCTCTTCGGCCCGCGCGGATAATTCGGCGGCCAGCGCGATGGCCGCCATCATGCTGGAATGTTCAGCCAACCCCTTGCCCGCAATATCAAAGGCCGTCCCGTGATCCACCGAAGTGCGGATGAAGGGCAAGCCGAGCGTGACGTTGACCGCTTCGCCAAACGAGAGGCACTTGACGGGAATCATCGCCTGGTCATGATAACACGCCACTACCGCATCGAACTCTCCGCGCGAAGCGCGCAGGAAAACCGTGTCCGCCGAATATGGCCCTGAGACGTTCAAGTCGTCCTGGCCGCGACACGCCTCGACCGCCGGAACAATCTCCGAAGCTTCCTCGACGCCGAAGAGTCCGCCCTCGGCTCCGTGCGGATTGAGAGCGGCGACGGCGATGCGCGGCTTTTCGATGCCCCAACGCTTTAGCTCACGATGCGCTAAGTGAACAACGCGAATGATGCGGTCGCGTTCGACAAGGCGAATCGCTTCGGCCAGCGGAACGTGCGTTGACAGAAGCACGATGCGCAGGTTGGCGGCGACAAAGGCCATCGCGTACTCTTCCGCCCCGGTCAGGTGCGCCAGAAATTCCGTGTGGCCCGGAAAGCTGTAGCCGCCTAGAAAGAGAGCGCGCTTGTTAATCGGGGCGGTCGCAATCGCGTCCAGGCTGCCGGCGGCGCACAACTCGACCGCCCGCTCGATATACTGCGCGGCAGCCTTGCCCGCCGCCCCAGACTCAATCCCCGGCTCAATATAGCCGCCGACGTTATCCAGATGAAAGATGACCGGCTCAGAAAGATGCGCGGGCAATCGCTCATCATAACGGATAATGTCGTAGCCGCATTGCAAGTCGAGCGTGCGCGCCGTGTGGGCCAGCAGTTGCGCGTCGCCGATGATGACAGGCACGCAAATGCGTTGCACTTCCTCTTCGGCGACGGCCTTGAGAACCACTTCGGGGCCGATGCCCGCCGGGTCGCCCATCGTGATGCCGATGCGCGGGATGCGCCGCTTAGCGCGCGGCGCGCGGTGAGACGAACTTTGTGGCAACTCCGTCATGATGAGACATGAAAGCTTCGCGGCGCGGCCATTAAACCGGCGCCTGTCGAGAGAGAGCGCCGGAGCCGAAGTTTTCCTGACGCCGACGCGCTCGCTTGATTATTCGGCGGAGTTTTCCGCGCTCTCCGACTCGCGTGCTCTGTCCGAACTGCTTGAGCCGCGGTCTTCGGCCTTGTACATATACTTGATGTTGCGCTTGAGCAAGAGCAGGTTCGGGGACGACTTGCGATTGACCTTCAGCGCGCCGCGGTCATACCACTCGATGGTGCCTTCTATCTCCTCGCCATCCGTCAACACGATGACCATCAGCGTATGCGCGTCAATCTGTTTCTTGTAGTAAAAAATCTCGGCGTTGGTTTCGTTCGGCGGCGGCGTGCGCTTGCGCACCTGCACGCTCGATTGCGCGGGACGATGATGAGCCGGGTTATTGTTGTCGCCGCCGCCGCCTGCCGGGCGCGACGGGCTGCCGTTGCTCGCGCGTTCCTTCGGCTGCGACACGTCGCGTCCTTTGCCTTTAACTTCCGCCAGCGTAGTTCTAATGAGTTTACGATTCACTTGACCTTAACACCTCCAACGGTTATGAGGGGAACAAATGGGATTGCGCGTCGTCGCGCGCGAACTTTAGCGCGCCTCGACCGGCGCGAAAATTAAAACACTCTCGCAGGCTGCGGCCATTCAAGGAGAGAAGCGAATTTTTACCCGTAATGGAAATCCTGCAAGGGAATGCGCGACATGCTACACGACACGCAGGGAGATAGCAAGCTATCTTCGCGCAAACTCGAAATGGGAAAGCCCAACCCGCAAAGTCAAGACGCCGGTTTTGACTTTGAAGACTGGGCTTTCGACTTTCGAGTTCTATTTAGTCAGCTTTTTTGCGGATGAAGGTCGGGACATCCAGGTCGTCCGTGCGTGTCGGGTTGACTATCGGGCGTTGCAGGTCGTCGCCCGTCGTTCGGGTATAGCGCGACGGGCTGGAGGTCATCGAAGCGCTCGCGGAATGTGTGCCTGCGTCAGCCGATTCCTTGTCAAAGCCTGTGGCGATGACCGTTATCTTCATCTCGTCGCGCAGGGTTTCGTCAATCACCGCGCCGAAGATGATGTTGGCATCCTCGTCCGCCGCCTCGCGGATAATGGAAGACGCTTCGTTGACTTCAAACAGCGTCAAATCCGGCCCGCCAGTGATGTTGATAAGCACGCCCTTCGCGCCCTCGATGGTGGCTTCTTCCAACAGCGGACTGGAGATGGCTTGCTGCGTGGCTTCCATCGCGCGATGCTCGCCGGAGGCGCGGCCCGCGCCCATCAACGCCAGCCCCATGCCCGCCATAATCGCCTTCACGTCGGCGAAGTCCAGATTGATGAGGCCGGGAACGGTAATCAAATCCGAGATGCCCTGCACGGCCTGACGGAGCACGTCGTCTGCGACCTTGAAGGAATCGGCCAGAGAGACGTTGCGCTCGACCGTGTGGAGCAGTCGCTCGTTCGGAATCGTAATCACTGTGTCAACGCACTCGCGCAACTCGCGCAAGCCCAAGTCGGCCTGCTGCATCCTTCTGCGCCCTTCAAAGTGAAACGGCTTGGTGACGACCGCGACGGTCAGAGCGTTCAACTCTGTGGCGAGGCTGGCGATAATCGGAGCCGCGCCCGTGCCTGTGCCGCCGCCGAGGCCCGTCGTCACAAAAACCATGTCGGCGCCTTCGAGGACTTCGATGATTTTTTCCGTGTCTTCGAGGGCGGCGTCGCGCCCGATATGAGGATTCGCTCCGGCTCCCAAACCTTTGGTGAGTCGGCTGCCGAGTTGAATCTTAATCGGCGCGCGTGAGCGTTTTAAAGCCTGCAAATCCGTGTTTGCGACGAGAAACTCGATGCCCTCAATCCCGGCCTCGATCATACGATTGACGGCATTGCCGCCGCCGCCGCCAATGCCGATGACTTTGATGCGCGCGCCGGTAATCGGCGGGTCATCATCTATGAAAATATTAATGCCACTGCCCGGCTGGCGGCTGTCCGATGTCATATTCTTCACTGTCCTCTCCTTCGGAAGCATTTGAGGATTCCGAAACTCACTATTCGTTTATCTTGGGCTGTTCGCGCCGGGGGCACCTATATCTTGCGGACTACATCTTGTGCCGGCTGGCGCGGCAGCATACAACAACTTGTCAAAAAATACTACTGAAACGATGACGAAATTTTGAGACAAAGTGAGTCAACCGCGTGGTTGAACCTCTTTTGCCCGCGCCGTTGCGCGCCTCGACGCTTTGCGCGCGTTGCGCGACCAGCGAAAGGCCCGCGGCGGCGGCCCAACCGGGGCTTTGAATATCCTCTATGAGGCCGCCGAAACGGTCTCTTTCGGGATAGCCGAGGCGCACGGGAGCGTCAAAAACCTGCTCGGCAATCTCGGTCATGCCGCTCAGCAAAGCCCCGCCGCCGGTCAGCACCACGCCGCTCGACAGTTGGCGTTCCAAACCCGACTCTTTAATCTCGTCGGCCACCTGCATCAGGACTTCTTCGGCGCGCGGCTGAAGGATGTCGCAGAGAATCTGGCGCGAGAGTTGGCGCGGCGGGCGCCCGCCGACCGAAGGGACTTCAATCAACTCGCCGCGCTCGCCTTCGTTCAAAGAAGAACTGGAAGCGGAGCCGACCGTGCGCTTAATCTTCTCGGCTTCGGGAATCGGCGTGCGCAGGCCGAAGGCGATGTCGTTCGTGAAATGCGAGCCGCCGAGAGCGAAGACGGCTGTGTGCTGCACCGCTCCGCGTTGATAAATGATGAGGCCGGTCGTCTCCGCCCCGATGTCAACGAGGGCTGCGCCAAACTCTTTATCATCATCCGTCAGGGAAGCTTCGGCGGCGGCCAGTTGTTCGAGCACCATGTCGGCCACGACGAGTCCGGCGCGATTGACGGCGTTGATGGCGTTCTGCCGCGCCGTGACGGGGCTCGTGACGATGTGAACTTTGACGGCGAGTCGCGCGCCAATCATGCCCACGGGGTCGTTGATGCCGTCCTGATCGTCAACGATAAACTCCTGCGGCAAGCGGTCAACTATCTCGCGCCCCGCGGGCAACTGAATGGCGCAGGCGGAGTCAATCGCGCGCCTGACATCATCGGGCGTAATCTCGCGGTCGCGGCCTGAGACGGCGACAATCGCCTGCCCGTTAAAGCCCATGATGTGCGAGCCCGCGAGGTTAATCGTTACCTCTTCCGTTTCCAGACCACTCATGCGCTCGGCGTCTTCGACCGCTCGCTTGATGGCGTCAACCGCCGCCTCCGGATTGACGATGACGCCCTTGCGCAAGCCGCGAGCCTCGGCCTCGCCGATGCCGACGATTTCGAGCAAGCCGCTCTCGCCGCGCTCGCCGACGATACACGTCACCTTGCTCGTGCCAATATCGAGGCCGACGGTGTGTGACGCGCGTTTAGCCATTCGCTTCCTTTCTACGGTTTCAGGTTTGAGGTTGGAAGACCAGGACTTGAAACTTCCAACCCGACATTATTTCAGCCAATCCGGCGCGGGCGAGTTTCGCCCTTGGCTCTGGTCTTCGTCTCGTCTTTTTTGGCCTGTTCTTTTCTGGCCTGTTCTTTCTTGTCGCGCCGCTCTCGCTCTTGCTTAGAGATGTCGGCGTCGCTCTTTTTATTTCGTCTTGAGTCGCTGGCCCTTCGCTCGGCTTCGGGTTTGAGCGGCGGGGCCAGGGCGTTGGCGATGTCCGTTGACGAAGGATTGGCTTCCACGTTGTCGCTGGAAGTTTGCGCGCCCGAACTGCTGCCGATGATGGTGCGGTTGTCGAGCGTCTCGATGCGCGTGATGAAGGGGCCGCGCGGCGTGTTGCGTTGCTCGTCGAGAACCTTCAGGGCGCGCTGTAAACGATTGCCGAAATCCTTGTTGCCGAGGCGCACTTCAATCTGCGAATCGTCGCCCGCGAGTTGCACGCGCACGTCGCGCGCGTCCGCCAGATTCACTTCGCTGACGCGCTCGCTCAACTTCGCAGCGTCCCAGGCGCGCGTCAACTCGGAATACTTTTGCAGCCGCAGTTGATTATCGTGCTGCGCGTCCGGCTGCCCGTCGTCTTCCCAACCGCGTATGAAAAAAGCGGGCTGCGGGTCGTTCGGCGACATCGCTCCGAGCGTCACCGCGTCTTCGTCCACCCAGACAAACTTGCCGCTCGTAGTGTGCACGACGGCGAGCGGCTGCCGCTCCGTCACGCGCACGCGCACGCCGTCAGGCAAGACTCTTGAGACGACGGCGCGGCGCACCCACGGCAGGCGTTCAAGCTCCGCGCTGATGGCTTCAAGGTTAGCGTTCCAGACGCCGCCTTTGGCCGCCGTCGCGCGGCGCACGACGAGCAATATCTCGTCTGCGCTGGCGTGCGTCGTCGGGTTCAAGTCAACGTTGCGGGCCTGAAAGAAAGTGGCCGAAGCAGCCGCGCGATAGCCCATGAAGAGCAGCACGCCCGTCAGGGCCGCCAGCATGAGTTTCCCGAAGAGCGGCAGATAGACCAGAGCCTTTCGCAACGCGCTGTCGGAACGCGCGCGACCGTGGCCGCCGGTCGCGGAACGCTCGCGCCGCGCGGGCTTCTGCGTCATCGCGCTGCCGCGTCCCTTGCCCGCAGCCGAGCCGCGCGCAGACATTCTGGGAGTGATAACTTGCTCTTTCAAGATGTCTCTTCTCCTGAAGCGCGACGAACAGCATCAGCGGTCTGAACCGCGTTTGACTCGCCGGAGGTTTCCGCTTCCTGACTTTGAGCTTCCGGCTCGCGGCTTCCGGCTTCCGATGCCTGACTCTCTTCCGCTTCTGCCGCGCTCCACAGTTCCACTTCGTATTCCAACTCGATGCCGCGTTCGCGCCTGACGCGCTCGCGTATCTCTTCGGCCAGGGCGAGGGCGTCCGAGGCGCGGGCGTTGTCGCCGTCCGTGACGATGAAGTTGGCATGCACGGGCGAGACGAGCGCGCCGCCGCGCCGCTCTCCTTTCATGCCCATCTCGTCAATCATCTTGCCGGTTCCAATCTGCGACCCCGGCGGATTTTTGAAGAAGCAACCGGCGCTTCTGGCTCCGTGCGGCTGCGTCGCCAAACGCTTATTCTTGGCCTCTTTCATTCGCGCGCCGATTTTGTCTGGGTCGTCCGGCCGCAAGCGCAAGGTCGCGCCGAGCAGCAACTCGCCTTCACGAAAAGAGGTGTGGCGATAATTCCACTCGACCTCGCTGCCCGCCACTTCCACAACCTTTCCTTCGCGCGCCACTCTGACTGTTTCCGTCACAGTCCCAATCTCATGTTCATACGCGCCCGCGTTCATCCACAGCGCGCCGCCGACCGTGCCGGGAATGCCGCCGAGTCCTTCGATGCCCGCCAGACCTCTGCGCCCCGCGTCAATGCAGAGTCGCGGCAGCGAGTAGCCCGCGCTGACCGAGACGCGCTCGCCGTCGAAACGGGCCTCGCCCTTCAAGTCTTTCAAACTGACGACGACGTAATGATGGTCTGCGTCGTCGGCCAGCACGTTGCTGCCGGAGCCTAGAGCGCGCCAGCTAATTCCCGCTTCGTCTAACGCATGGACTACAGCCGCCGCCTGCTCTTCCGTCTCCGGCGAGATGACCCAATCAATCGCGCCGCCGACGCGCAAGCTCGTCAACTCTGCAAAGCGACGCCCGCGCTCGGAGCGCACGCCCATGCGCGACGCAATCTCTTCAATCTTCGCGTCACGCGCCGACAACTTTCGATTTTCCAACTCAGTCACGGGCATAAGACTTCGCTGCCTCGTCCTTCAAATCCGCAAACCACTAACGACCGTATAGCGCATCCTTCGTCCTTCACTTCGTCAAGCAGAGCCACTACTACTACTACTGCCCGCGCCGCTTTCGCGCAGCAGCCTGAGCAACTGGTCGCCGACGCGAGTGATGGTTCCGGCGCCGAGCGTTATCACAAGGTCGCCATCGCGCACTTGCTCGCGCAAAACGTCCGCCGCCCCGTCGAGCGCGCCGACGTAGTGCGCGTTCTTGTGGCCGTAGCTTTTAATCGCTTCGGTCAGAATTTCCGCCGTCACGCCCTCAATCGGGTCTTCGCTGGCGGCGTAAATATCTGTGACGAACAGCATGTCGGCGTTATTAAAGGAGCGCGCAAACTCTTCCATCAAATCGTGCGTCCGGCTGTAGCGATGCGGCTGAAAGAGGACGACGATGCGGCGTCCGGCCGAGCCAATCCGGGCGGCGGCGAGCGTCGCTTTCACCTCGGTCGGATGATGACCGTAATCGTCAACGACGAGCACGCCCGCCTCTTCGCCTTTGCGTTGAAAGCGTCGCTCCGCTCCCGTAAACTCCGAGAGCCCGCCCTGAATCTGCGCGAAAGGGATTTGCAGTTCCAGCCCGACGGCGATGGCCGCCAGCGAGTTATAAACGTTGTGCAAGCCGGGGACGCGCAAAGCGATTTCGCCGATGACTTCGCTGCCGCGCCAGACCGTGAAGCTCGAACCGAAGCCGTCGCCGAAGCGTATGCCGTGGGCCGACACGTCCGCCTGCGCGCTCAAGCCGTAGGTGATGCGCCTCCGCTCGACGTGCGGGATAACGGCCTGCACGTGCGGGTCGTCCAGACAAAGAATCGCCGCCCCGTAGAACGGCACCTTGTTGACGAAATCCTCAAAGCACTTGCGCACGTCCGTCATGTCCTTGTAGTAATCCATGTGCTCGCGGTCGATGTTGGTGACGACGGCAATCGTCGGCGTCAGCATCAGAAACGAGCGGTCGCTTTCGTCCGCTTCGACCACCATCAAATCGCTTTTGCCGAGGCGCGCGTTCGACCTGTAAGCCCCGACCACGCCGCCGACCACAAAGGTCGGGTCAAGGTTGGCGTGGCCGAGCACGGTCGCCACCATCGAAGTCGTCGTCGTCTTGCCGTGCGAGCCTGCGACCGCGACCGTTTGCGACTTAAGCCGCATCAACTCCGCCAGCATCTCCGCGCGCGGGATGACCGGAATCGAGCGACGCCGCGCTTCGACTATCTCCGGGTTATCGTCGCGCACGGCGGTCGAACGCACGACCACATGCGCATCGCCGACATTCTCCGCCGCGTGTCCTTCCGTAAACTCCACGCTCAATCCTTCGAGCCGCTCCGTCACACTCGAATGCTTCAAATCGGAACCCGACACGCGAAAGCCTAAGTTGGCGAGCACCTCCGCGATGCCCGACATCCCGATGCCGCCGATGCCGACGAAATGAATATGTTGAATGCGATGAAACATATCAAAAGCAGTGACAAGTTAAGAGTGACAAGTGACGAGTTAAAGCTTCTCTTCCGTTACTTGTCATTCTCTTCCGTCATTCATAATTTGCTTGTCACTCGTTGCTCGTCACTTGTCGCCTTTTGCTTGTGCCTTCTTGCTTGTCACTTGTCACTCTTAACTTGTCACTGTGTTACCAGCTTCTCTATCAACTCGACTGTCGCCTGTGCGGCGTCGCCGCGTGACATGTTGCGGCTGGCCGTTTCCATTCGTTTAATTTCGTCGGGCGCGTCCGCGAGTTTGCTAATCTCCGCGGCGAGCCTTTCGCCTGTCAAATCCTGCTGCAAAATCATGCGCGCCGCGCCTGCCGCTTCGAGGGCTTCGGCGTTCCTGCGCTGGTGGTCGTCCGCCGCCAGCGGGAACGGAACCATGATGGCCGCGCGGCCCGCCGCCACCAGTTCCGCGCTCGTCGTCGCCCCGGCGCGGCAGATAATCAAATCGGCCTCAGCAAACGACTCGACCATGCTGTCAATGTAGGGCCGCACGTCGGCCTCTTCGCCCCAACCCGCGTCCAGATAGCTTTGCCGCACTCGCTCAAAATCGCTCTCGCCCGTCTGGTGCTTGATGCGCAAGAGCCCGCGTTTGGCGTCGAGCGCGGGCAAGGCCGCGACCATCGCTTCGTTGATGGCTCGCGCTCCCTGCGAGCCGCCGAAGATGAGAACTTCGACGCGCTCCCGGTCGTGCTCGCGCTCCGGTATCTCAAAGAACTCGCGGCGCACAGGATTGCCTGTGACGACAGCCTTGCCGCGAAAGTATGGCAACGCCGCATCGAACGAAACCGCCGCCTTGTCAATAAAGCGAGCTAGCGCGCGATTCGTAAAACCGGGCAGCGCGTTCGACTCCATCACGAGCGTCGGCACGTTCATCAACGCCGCCGTCAACAGCACCGGCCCAGAGACGTAGCCGCCCGCGCCCACCACCACATCCGGCTTGAACTCGCGTATCAAACGACGCGCCGCCGCGAAGCTTTTCGGCAGCAGCAGCATCCCGCGCACGCGCGCCCTCATCCCGACGTTCTTGAGTCCCGCGCTTTCAATGAGCTTCAACTCAAAACCGGCTTGCGGAACCAGCCGCGTCTCCAACCCTCGCGCCGTCCCGACGAACTGGACTTCCGAGTCTGGATGACGCCGCAACACTTCCTTCGCCACCGCGATGCCCGGATAGATATGCCCGCCCGTTCCGCCTGCCGCAATCAGCACACGCATCTTTATCGTCCGTCACGCATGGACACAGGCACGCGCAGACGCGAGGAAGAAGACAGGCTCGCTGCTTCCCTTTGTTGCTCTGTCGCCGCGTCGCCGCGTCGCCGTGTCTCCGCGTCTCTATTCTCCACTTCGCTCCCCGCGTACTGCGAGATGTTCAGCAGTATGCCGACGGCAATCAGCGTCGGCACCAGCGACGAGCCGCCGTAGGAGATGAACGGCAGCGGAATCCCTTTGGTCGGCACCAGCGACAACACGACGCTGATGTTAAAGAGAGCCTGCGCGACGATGCCCGTTATCAATCCCAGCCCAAGCAACATGCCAAACCTGTCGGGCGCAAGCAAGGCTGCCCGCGCCCCGCGCCACAACAGCACGCCGAAGACCGCGACGACCACCAGCGCGCCAAACAATCCCAACTCTTCGCCCACCACCGCGAAGATGAAATCCGAATGCGCGAACGGCAGAAAGAACATCTTCTGCTTGCCCTGCGCGAAGCCCAGACCGTTCAGCCCGCCGGAGCCGACCGCAAGCAACGACTGCACGACTTGAAAACCCTTGTCGCGCGGGTCGGCCCAGGGGTCTAGAAACGTTATCAAGCGCTGCAAGCGCCAAGGCACGAAGAGCAGCAACCCCGCGACGCCGGCCAGCGCGGGAGCCGCCGCCATCCCAAGATGCAGCAGGCGAACTCCGGCAGTGAAGCAGACCACTATGCAAACCACCGCCAGCATCAATGCCGTCCCCAGGTCGGGCTCGGCCACGACCAGCAACGCGAACAATCCGGTCACGGCGACGCACGGCACAAACGTCCACCAGAAAGAGCTTTCTTCGCCCGCGCGCTTTTCCAGAAAGTAGGCCAGAAAGATTGTCACCGCGAGCTTCGACAATTCCGAAGGCTGAAGCGAGAAGCCCGCGAACTTAATCCAGCGATGCGCCCCGTTGATGCGCGGGAACGCGAACACGCCGAGCAGCAAGATAGCCGTCACCGCGAGCAGCGCATAAACGATGCGACGGTCGCGCAGGCGTTGATAGTTAAACTGCATCGCTCCGAGCATCGCCGCGAAACCGATGGCCGTCCAGATGCCCTGCTTGACGACGTAGTAATACTGGTTGTGATTCTCCTCGGCGGCCATCACGGCGGACGCGCTGTACACCATCACGATGCCAAACAACGCCAGCCCGGCGGTCGCCGCGAACAACCATTTATCTGCCTGTAGCTTTCTTGCCATAAAAATCCAGACCAAACTTCAAGCTCTAAAGCTCAAGGTCAAAAAGTCGGCGCGCGACTTTGGACTTTGGACATTAGACTTTGGACTTCGCTTTTAAAGACTTGCCCGCGATGCTCGAAGCTGCGGAACATGTCGAAGCTGGCGCAGGCCGGGGCGAGCAACACGATGTCGCCCGCTGTTGCCGCCGCGAAGGCGCGACGAACGGCGTCGGCCATGTCGTCTGCGCGCTCTGTGAGAGCGTCCGCGCCGAGTTCCGTTTCAATCGTCTCCGCGTCCTCGCCGATTAAAATCAACTTGCGGACGCGCTCGCGCACGAGCGGCGCGAGCGGCGCGTACGGAGCGCGCTTGCCGCGCCCGCCGAGAATCAGGACGACCTTGCCCGCGTCGTCCGCAAAGGCTTCGAGAGCTTTGAGCGTCGCGTCAACGCTGGTCGCCTTCGAGTCGTTGTAAAACTTCACGCCGTCAACCTCTGCGACCTGTTCGAGACGATGTTCGACGGGGCGAAAGCGGCGAACGGTTTCGCGCATCGAAGCGGGCGCGGACCCGCACGCCAGCCCGGCAGCCAACGCCGCCAGCACGTTCTCCACGTTATGCAGCCCGCGCAACAGCATCTCATCACGCATCATCAACACGCGCTCGCCCTCACTTGTGCGCGAAACAATCTCGCGCCCGCCGCGCAGGAAAAGCCCTTCCGCCAATTCGCGCCGCACGCTAAAGAGCGTGACGTGAGCGCGCAAGCCCGCAGCCCATGAAGCGACGATTTCATCATCCGCGTTGAGAATCGCCACGTCGCCCGCCTCCTGATTGCGAAAGATGCGATGCTTCGCGGCGGCATAGTCCGTCAACAACTCGTAACGATCCATGTGGTTCGGCGTGACGTTCAAGCAGAGCGCGACGGTCGGATGAAAGTCCACAATCGTCTCCAACTGAAAGCTCGAAACTTCGGCCACCGTCCAGCCCTCATCCGTCGAACTGTCAACGAGCGAAATCAAAGGCGTCCCGATGTTGCCGCCGACCTGCACGCTCAACCCCGCTTCGCGCAGCAACTCTCCGATGAGCGTCGTCGTCGTCGTTTTCCCGTTCGTGCCTGTGATGGCGACGACGCGCCCGCGCAGGAAACGAAAGGACAACTCAATCTCTCCGACGACTTCGGCCCCGGCTCGCTCTGCGTAACGAACGGGAATGCTCTGCGTCGGCACGCCCGGACTGACCACCACCAACTCAATCTGGTCTAACAACCATGACGGCACATCGCCCGCCATGAAACCGACGCCTTCGCTCTTGAGGGCCAACGCTTCCGCGGGCCATTCGGCGAGCGGCTTGCGGTCATTGAGAGCGACGACCGCGCCGCGCTTCGTCAGAAAACTAGCGCAAGCGATGCCGCTGCGCGCCGCCCCAATCACCAAGACTTTCTTGCCCGCGACTTCCAAACTCGTTCAACTCTCTTCTCAATCAAAACAGCCGCGCCCCGCTTTTCAGCGCAGCTTCAACGTCGAGAGGCTCAGCAAGGCGAACAGAATCGCCAGAATCAAAAAGCGGAAGACAATCTTCGGCTCGCGCCAGCCCTGCAACTCGAAGTGATGATGCAGCGGCGACATCTTGAAGATGCGTCGCTTCGTCATCTTGAAGGAAGCGACCTGAATCATCACCGACAACGCTTCGATGACGAAGACGCCGCCGACCATCAAGAGCACGAACTCCTGCTTCGTCAAGACTCCAATCGTGCCGATGGCGCCGCCGATGGCGAGGCTTCCGACATCGCCCATGAAGACTTCGGCGGGCGGCGCGTTGTACCAGAGAAAGCCCAAACTCGCCCCGGCCATCGCCCCGCAAAAGACCGTCAACTCGGCGACCTCCGGCTGATGCACGAGCCCAAGATAATCGGCAAAGCGTTTGTCGCCGCTGATGTAGGTCAGCCCCGTCAACGCGGCCATCGCGATGAACGTCACGCTGATGGCCAGCCCGTCCAGCCCGTCCGTCAAGTTCACGGCGTTCGATGCGCCCATCAAAACGACGAGGATGAACACGCCGTAGAGCCAGGGGCCGATGTGGCTGACGCCGCCCGGAACCGACGTGGCCTTGAAGAACGGGATGTTCACGTTCCAGGCGTAGGTGCCGGAAAAGTAGAGCGCGAGCCAGACGCCGAGCGCGATTAAAAGCTGCGCCGCAAGTTTCTGCTTGCCGGTCAGGCCGAGCGAGCGCTTCTTCGCCATCTTCGCGTAGTCGTCTGCAAAGCCGATGGCGGCAAAGCCGATTGTCGCGATGATGACAATCCAGATATAGAGGCTCGACAGCTTGGCCCACAAGAGCGTCGAGATGATGACCGAGCCGATAATCAAGACGCCGCCCATCGTCGGCGTGCCGCGCTTGGCCATGTGCGCCTGCGGGCCTTCTTCGCGTATCTGCTGGCCGACATCCCAATTCTTCAAAGCCTGAATCACGCGTCCGCCGAAGAAGAGCGAAATCAGCAGCGCCGTAATCGAAGCGTAAGCGGTGCGAAACGTGACGTACTGGAAAACGTTCAGAGCCTTGACGAGATAAGACTCCCCATCCTTCAGCCGATTAAAGAGTAGCTCGTAGAAGATGTAGTAAATCATCTTGTAAGCAGGAGTCAGAAGTTCGGAGTCTTTTTAAGCCAGCAGCGAAACAGCAAGGCGCGCTCATTAATTCGTCCGCGTCTCTTGCTTGTTGACTTATGGCTCCGCGCTTCTGCTGTTCACTCTCCCTCTTCTCCACCGACGATTGGGAAACGCTCGCGCAACAGTTGAACGACCTTATCCGTTCGCACGCCGCGAGAGCCTTTGACGAGCACGAGGTCGCCTTCGCGCAACTCTTCCGCAAGGGCTATTGCCGCCTCTTCCGACGTTTCAAAAAAGCGCGCCTGAGCATCGTTCATCCCGGCCTCACTTGCGCCGTGGACAAGCTCGACTCCAAGCCCGCGCACGCCCCACAAAATATCAATTCCGGCTTGAGCAATCTCGCGCCCCGCCGCGCGGTGCATCCGGGCCGCGTCCGGCCCAAGTTCGAGCATCTCGCCCGCGACCACTATGCGCCGCTTGGCCTCGGCCTCCGTCTCGCCGATGGCGCTGACCATGCTGACGAGCGAGCGCGGGTTCGAGTTATAGGAATCGTCAACGACCGTAAAGCCCGCCGCGAAATCCAGCACCTCGCCGCGCATCTGCGGAGGCCGCGCCGTCCTCAGAGCCGACGCAATCTCTTCGGGCGCAATGTCAAAGCAGGTGGCGACCGCGGCGGCCGCCAGCGCGTTCATCAAGTTATGACGGCCCGTCATCGGCAGCATCGCGGGGGCTTCGCCGCGCGGCGTCCGCAACAGGAAACTGCTCCGGCCAAAGCGCGACGTGTCGATGCGCGTCGCCATCACGTCCGACTCGTTATCAATCCCGAAGGTCAACAGCGGCCCGTCGTGTTTCGAGCGCATCCTGATGACGCGCTCGTCGTCTGCGTTCAGCACAGCCGTGCCTCCCGGCTTGAGTCCTTCGATTAACTCGGCCTTGGCCGCCGCGATATTTTCCATCGTGCCTAGATATTCCAGATGCACGGGCGCGACCAGCAACTCGACGCCGATGTCGGGCGGCGTAATTTGGCAGAGCCTTTGAATCTCGTGCGTCGGCGAAGACATCCCCATCTCCAGCACAGCCATGTCAAACTGTTCTGGAGCGCGCCCTTCAGTGACCATCTGCAAGACGGCGAGCGGCAGGCCGAGGCCGTTATTATAGTTGCGCTCGCTCTTGAGCACGCGCCGCCCGGAGGCTTTGAGCAAGTGCGCGGTCAACTCTTTGGCCGTCGTCTTGCCCGCGCTGCCCGTGATGCCGACGACCGGACGATTCCACGCCGCGTAGACTTCGTGCGCCAACCTTTGCAAGGCGGCGATGGCGTCTTCGACCAGCAACAAGCGGTCGCTGAAAGCCGCGAGCGCGGAGCCTTGTGGCGCGTGGTCCTGGCGTGCGACGGCGGCTATCGCGCCGATTTCAAGAGAGCGCGGAATGAACTGGTGCGCGTCCGCGAAACTCCCGTTGAAACCGGCGCGCTCGTAGTCCGCCTGCGAGAGGGCGAAGAAAAGTTCGCCCTGCTCGACCGAGCGCGAGTCAATCGAGAAACCTTTTATTTCTTTGTCAAGGAACTCGGCGGCGGCGGAATCAACCGTCGCGCCCATCAAACTTGCTGCCTCTCTAATCTTCAAAACCGTTCGCCGAACCTTCCGCCCGCAAGATGCTCAAAAGCCTTGCTGTATCTTGCCCGCACAAACGCGCGGCGGTCAACCCGGCTTAACGACGCCGCCCAAATGCTCGCCCGGCCACTCGCGCATCCGGCACAATGGACGCAGATTCAAGCGCGCTCGCGCTCTCAATATCGCTCGACGAGAGCGTCTCTGCCGCGCGCGGACTGCCGCCGTCGTCAAGAACAAGCGGCGACTTCTGCGCCACCCGTATCCGTCGCAAACGCTGCCGGCAGGCGATAACTCTGCTTCTCATTCCGTGTCCCGCGTGCTCGTCTCTGCGATGTCGTGGGGGCATATTTTTAAGGATGAACGCCGAAGAGCGATGAACTATCAAGAGCAAGGCTTTCATTCCTCGTTCATCGTCTACGCTTCATCGTCGCTGTTCAATCGCTTCTCCCAAATTCGATATGGACGACTTGCCCTGCGTCCACCTCCGCGCCCGCCGTCGGGCTTTGTTTGAGGGCGCGTCCTTCGCCGCTCGCTTCGAGTTGGAGTCCGAGTTGGGCGCAGACGCGCGCCGCATCGCGGACGCTGCGACCGCGCAGGTCGGGCATGACGACGGCGCGGCGCGTCGCGGTCGTGTACACAATTTCAGAGCGGCCCGCGCGTTCGTCTGCTTCGTCGTCATATGCGACTTGCGGCAGCGTGGCTTGCTGCTCGGCGCGCTCGCGTTCCTGCTCGGCGCGCACTCTGGCCGCCGTCTCGATGGCCGTCTTGCTCTGCGCGAGCAACCCGGAAGCGGGCGCGTCCTTCAACTCCGTGTCGGGCGCGACGTTCAATTCCGGCAAAATCTGTTCGGCGATTTCCCGAAAGACCGGCGCGGCCACATCGCCACCGTGATACGCCCCGACGGGTTCGTCTATCACGACGATGATGACGACCGACGGATTCTCGACGGGCGCGAAGCCGACGAACGAGCCGATGAACTTCGTCTTCGAGTAAGCCTTGGTCTTCGGGTCAATCTTCTGGGCCGTCCCCGTCTTGCCCGCCGCCGTGTAGCCGTCTATCTGCGCTCGCTTGGCCGTGCCGTTCAAGGTCACGCCTTCGAGCATGTGTCGCAACTGCTGCGCCGTCTCGGCCTTGACGACGCGCCGCTCTTCGGGCTGAGCCTGATAGACGAGCGAGCCGTCAACGCCGCGCACCTCGCGCACCAGATGCGGAGCGATGCGAACGCCGTCGTTCGCCAGAGCCGCAAAGGCCGCGGCCATCTGCACCGGCGTCACGCCGACTTCCTGCCCAATCGCAATCGAACCCATTGATGACGGCTGCCATCTATCAACGTCGCGCAGAATCCCGACCGTCTCGCCCGCCAACTCAACGCCCGTCCGCGAGCCGAACCCGAAGCGCTTCATGTACTCGTGCATCTCTTTGTCGCCGACCCTTAAGCCGAGCTTAATCGCCGCCACGTTGCTCGACTTCGCAAGGGCATCAGCGATAGTCAGACTGCCGAACGCATGATGGTCGTGGACGAGCCGCCCGGCCACCATAATCGAACCCATCTGGCAATCAATATGGTCGTCCGGCTTGACCAGGCCCTTTTCGATGGCCGCCGAGTAAGCGACGATTTTGAAGGTCGAACCCGGCTCGTAAATATTCTGCAAGGCTTGATTGGCGCGCGCCTCAGCCTTTGAAGAGCGCACGTCGTTCGGGTTGAAAGTCGGGGCGTTAGCCAAAGCCAGAATCTCGCCCGTGCGCGGGTCGAGCACGATGGCCGTGCCTGACTTGGCATGAGAGTTCGTGACCGCTTTCATGAGCGCTTGCTCGGTTCTGTGCTGCACCATCTCATCTATCGTCAGCACAACCGTCTGGCCCGGACGCGCGCCCTGCTCAAAGCTCGAATACGGATGCCCGCGCGCATCCATCTCGACGAAAACCTTGCCCGCCTCGCCCTGTATGCGCTCGTTGTAAGACTGCTCGATGCCGCCCAAACCCACTTCATCGAGCCCGACAAAACCGAGGACGTGCGCCGCCAACTCATTGTTCGGGTAATAACGCTTCGACTCTTTATAAGAATAGACGCCCTTCAACTGAAGCGCGCGAATCTGTTGCGCCTGCTCGTCGTCCAGCTTGCGCGCGACCCAGACGAATTTTCGCTTGGCCGCTTGCGCTTCCTTCAAACGCGCGGCGAGCGTCGCGCTCTCCGTCTGCGCAAACGGGGCGAGCCGCGCGGCTGTCGCTTCGACGTTCTCGATTTCGTAAGGCACCACGAAGAACGACTCGGCGTTGATGCTGCGCGCCAGTTCGCGTCCCTGACGGTCGAGCACAAGGCCGCGCAACGGAGTCGTCGGCAAAGTGTTCTCCTGCTGGTCGCGCGCGCGCTCCTTCAACCAGTCGTGCTCGACGGTTTGCAGGTAGACGAGCCGCGCCCCAATCGCAATCATCCACGCGGCCAGCGTCAGGGAAACTATCAACGCACGGCGGTGCGAAGTGTCAGGGCGGGCTTTGGCTGAAGCGGCAGGGTGACGTGGGCGCATCTTTCGTGGTTGATTCCTTCTCTGGATGCACGCGTGAGGGGAGTGCCGTGTTCCAGACACGCGTGACAGGAGATTGCCAACTCAAACGACTTCCAACCGCGCTGCATGGGGAGACAGCAGCGAAACTGCTTTGTGCGCCTCGCGGGTTAGCGACCGAGCGAAGCTGTCGGGGCGACAAAAGCGGGAGCCGAGCGCGTCGCCGTCTGGCTCAGGCTGCTACTGACTGTTCCGAGTTGCGCGGCCTGCACGGGCTGAAGGCCGAGGCCCCGCGCCTCGCTCTCCAACCGCGCCGGAGACTCCAATCTCCCGCGCTCAAGCAACAGGCGTTGCTCCTCTTCCAGGAGTTGCGCTTGTTCACGGCGCAGGGCTTCTGTCTTGTAACCGTGGCCCACCGCCGCGAAATGCTGCCCCGCCGCGAAGACGAAGCCGCCCGCGAGCATGAGCCCGCAAAGCAACAGCAAGGCCAGCCGCCTGAGAGCGGGCCAATCGCGTTCGCGTCGGATGGTGTAGTTCAACTGGTGCGCGGGTAATCTTCTCATCGCAATCTCGGCCTCGAATTTATCAATCCAGTCGGCGACAGCCTCGGCTTCAAAGCTTACGGCAGGCGCGAAGCTTGGCGCTTCGCGCGCGCGGATTTTCCTCTCTCTCAATCTCGCCCGCCGTGATGGGGCGACGCGTCAAAATTTCAACTACGCGGCGCGCGCCGCAAACGCAAATTGGAATCCGCGGCGGGCATTCGCAATGACCGCTCAAGCGACGCAACGCCTGCTTCATGATGCGATCTTCAAGCGAGTGAAAGCTGATCGCCACAAAGCGTCCGCCCGGCTCTAAAATGTCAATCGCCTCTTCGACGAACTGGCTTAAGCCTTCAAGCTCACGATTGACAGCGATGCGCAGAGCTTGAAAGGTTCTCGTCGCGGGATGCGTGTGCTCCGTCTTGCGCCACCCGACGGCGCGCGCGACCAACTCGGCCAACTCGCGCGTCCGCGTTATCGGCTCTCCACGTTCTCGCTTTTCAACAATCCAACGAGCGATGCGACGCGAACGTCGCTCTTCCCCGTATTCAAAAATGATGCGCGCTATCTCTTCCTCCGGCAGCCGCGCCAGCAAATCCGCCGCCGTCTCTTCATCGCTCCCGGCGTCCATGCGCATGTCAAGCGGAGCATCCTGACGAAAACTGAAGCCACGCGCGGCGGCGTCTAACTGAAGCGAAGAGACTCCCAGGTCAACCAGCACCCCGCGCGCTTCGCTTTCTCCCAACTCGGCGGCCACACGCGCCATCTCAAGAAAGTTTGCGTGCGCGCTGCGAAAGCGTTCGCCGAATCGCGCGAGGCGTTGGCGCGCATATTCCAGAGCCTCGCGGTCGCGGTCAATGCCGAGCGCACGCGCTTCCTCAGAGGCTTCAAGAATTGCTTCGCAATGGCCGCCGAGTCCGAGCGTGCCGTCAATAAACAGCCCGCCGCCCTCAGGCCGCAGCAATTCAATCGTCTCTTGTAGCAACACGGGGCGATGGGGCGCGCCCATGCCCCCCATGAGCGCAGCCATCACCACCGCCCCGTGATCTCAAAGAACAGTAACGAACAGCGAGTGACAGGCAGCAAGTAGGAACGAGAAGCCGGATGGCTGAAGAGTGTCTGTTTTTTAAACTCGTCACTCGTCACTTGTCACTGTCTTTCAAATTCCGAGGCGCGCAATTGCCGCCTCGTCCTCTTCTGTGTAAGGGTCGGAGAGAAGTCGCTGTTGAAATTTCTCCAACTCCCAAACTTCCAGATATGTCAAATAGCCGAGCACCGCCACGTCGCCATAGATGCCTGCGCTTTTGCGCAGCAGCGGATGAATCAAAATTCGCCCCTGCCCGTCCATCGCCGTCTGCTGACCGTAATAGTTTGTCCGGTCAAGGAACTTGCGCCGGGCCGTGTCCATCGAGGGCAATAACGCCAAACGCTGTTCGATGGCTTCCCATTCCGGCAGCGGGTAAATCCGCACGTTTTCCCCGGTCAGACTCGTCACATAAACTGCGGTTCCGTGCTTTTCTTCGACGATGCGACGAAAGGGAGTCGGGACTTTCAGACGACCCTTGGAATCCATGCGGGCCGTGTAATTTCCTCGCAGCATAGGGTTTCGGCGGGTGGCAGGCAACGCGGGGCGCTTAAACCTTTAAGTAAAACTTTAATGATATTGCACAAGCTGCTCAGAAAAGCCCACTTCCGACCACTTTTCTCCACCCGCGGCGCATAGTACGCCCCTCTTAAGGGGCGTGTCAAGAAGAAAAAAACTGTTTGACACAGAATTTTTAAGCACTAAATGGTGTAATAATCGCTATTTTGCCGGTTCTTGGGAGCAGTCTTAAGCAGTCAAGTTGCTGACTCGCTCTCGCAAGGAGTCGTTTGGTGGAGCGGTTTGATAGCCAAGCGGAGGCTCATCATGTATAGTGCGCCATGCCTTTTGATAGAAAAACCGGATGAAGAGCAGACTGAATGGAGACTAGTTTCGGCGGGCTTCTTCTCTTCGGCGCGTTGGCTGCGCTGGCAAATCTGTTTGGCGGATTGCTGGTGGCCTCGCCCGCCGGAGTCCGCCTCGACCAGCGCTTTCTCAAGTATCTGGTGGCGTTGGGTGCGGGCTTCATGCTGGCGGCGATTTTCATAGAGATTGTGCCGGAAACCGTCGGCATTTGGACGCAGAACCGGACGGGTGACGAGGCCGCGCAGTCAGTTTTGGGAGCGATGACGCTGCTCTTGGCGGGCTATCTGCTGATACAACTTTTCGAGCATACCATCGCGCCGCACTTTCACTTCGGCGAGGAGACGCACCCGGAACACGTCATTCGTCCTTCGGCGGCCTACACGGCCATCGGCGGCCTGATGATTCACACTTTCTTTGACGGAGTTTCGATTGCCGCCGCGTTTCTGGTTGATTTCAAGGTCGGGCTGCTGGTCTTCATCGCCATCCTGCTGCATAAAGTGCCGGAAGGTTTTACGGTCGCCTCAATTATGCTGGCTTCGGGTCGGTCGCCGAGCAAGGCGCGCACGGCCAGCATTGCGATTGGGCTGGCGACGTTCGTCGGGGTCATCAGCGTCGCTCTGCTCAAGACTAAAATCCAGTCGGCGGTCGCTTACGCTTTGCCCTTCTCGGCGGGAGTGACGCTCTACGTCGCGGCGAGCGATTTGATTCCAGAGGTCAATCATAAGGAAGAGAAGAATCCGCTGGTTTCGATAGTAGTCTTCGGCGGCGTCGCGTTCTTTTACCTGCTGCATCGCCTGATTGAAGGATGACAGCGCGGCTCTCTTTAAGAGGGCAGAGGGCGAAGGTTTCTAGAAGCTATCTCAAAAATAGTCGTGCTACGATTTCAGCATGGCACGACGCGAAGAACTAGCCGACGAACAATGGTCTTTGATAGCGCCGCTTTTTGACCAGCCGCCAACCATCAGAGGTCGCGGC
>JAWVFT010000040.1:0-11533 GCA_033855775.1 Blastocatellia bacterium
TTGATTAACGGACGAGCCGTTGTTCAAGGCGCGCTGGCCGTGTCAGTCGCGCGCTCGTCTCTCAACTGCGCGGCCAATTCTTCGGCAGTCGTGACGGGTTGTTGGCAAGTGTAGTTTTCGCAAACGAAAGCCGTCGCCGTGCCGCGCGTCATCGAACGCTCGCGCAGCAGCGGCACGATTTCCGCGGCGCGCGTCTCATGCTCGTCAGCCTGCGCCAAAACTTTATTCGGCAAGTATTCCTTCCAGACTTCACGAACGAGAGCCTGCGTTTGTGCGTCGCCACGCGGGCCGATGATGGCAATTTCTTTGGGCGACGACAGATGAAAGTCGAGCGCCGCGAGCAATCGCCCGAAGGCCGTCGGGTAGCGCGTCAACGAAGCGCGCAGCAGGCGAAAGATGTTGACGGCGCGGCGGCTGTAATCTTCATTGCCGGTCAAGACCGCCAGCTTGAGCAACACTTCGGCGGCGACCGAGTTGCCGGACGGAGTGGCGTTGTCCATGAAATCCTTCGAACGAACAATCAACTCTTCGTGGCTTTGGCCCGTGTAGAAATAGCCGCCTTCCTGCTCGTCCCAAAATTCCGTGTTCATTGTTTCGGCCAGTGACACAGCTTCTTCCAGCCAGCGCAACTCGCCGCTCGCTTCGTAGAGAGCCAGCAGCCCGTCAATGAAGAAAGCGTAGTCTTCAAGATAAGCGTTGAGCTTCGCTTGCCCGTCTTTGTAAGTGCGAAGCAGCAAGCCGTCGCGCTTTAAGTTGTCTAAGACAAACTGCGCGTTCTTCGTTGCCGTCGCAAGATAATCGTCGCGTTCCAGAATGGCTGCGGCTTCGGCGAAGGCGGCGAGCATGAGGCCGTTCCATGCCGTCAGAGCTTTCTCGTCGCGGTCTGGCTTGATACGCCGCTCGCGCACGTCGAAGAGTTCGCTTCGACCGCGCGCCAGCGCTTCTTTCAAACGCTCGACCGCAACGCCGTTAGCCTTCGCGGCATCTTCGATTGAGCGCGTGACGTTGAGTATGTTCTGCCCTTCGAAGTTGCCGCCCGGTGTGACATCGTAATAAGAGCTAAAGAGCGCGCCGTCTTCCGCGCCGAGAATCTCTCGGATTTCGTCAATCGTCCAGACGAAAAACTTGCCTTCGTGGCCTTCGGAGTCTGCGTCCTGCGTCGAGTAGAAACCGCCGCGCTCGTCCGTCATCTCGCGCGCGACGTAATCAAGCGTCTCTTCGGCGATGCGCTTATAAAAATCGTTGCGCGTCACTTGATAAGCGTGCAGGTAGAGACGCGCGAGCAGCGCGTTGTCGTAAAGCATCTTCTCAAAATGCGGCACGAGCCAGCGGGCATCCGTCGAATAACGATGAAAGCCGCCGCCGAGTTGGTCGTACATTCCGCCTTCGGCCATCTTACGGCAAGTGTGCTCGACCATTTCGAGCGCGTCGCTCCGTCCCGTGCGATGATAGACGCGCAGCAAAAATTCCAGATTCATAGGCGCGGGAAATTTCGGGGCCGAGCCGAAGCCGCCATGCGTCGCGTCGTAAGAACGCGCGACGGCGCGCGCCGCGTCGTCAAGCAACTCAACCGAGATGCTCTCGTTGGAAGCTTGCGCCTGCCCCAATCGTCGCAACTCTGTGAGCATGGAGACAGCCGATTGCGTTATCTCGTCGGGTTGGGATCGATAAGCTTCGGCGACGCCGAGCAGGATGCGCGGGAAGCCGGGCATGTTGTAGCGGTCAACAGGCGGATAGTATGTGCCGCCGTAGAAGGGAACGCCTGCGGGCGTGAGAAAGACGGTCATCGGCCAGCCGCCGTGGCCCGTCATCATCTGCACCGCGTTCATGTAAATCTGGTCAAGGTCGGGTCGCTCCTCGCGGTCAACCTTGATGCTGATGAAGTTCTCGTTCATGAGACGCGCAATCTCTTCGTTCTCGAACGACTCGTGCTCCATGACGTGACACCAGTGGCAAGCCGAATAGCCGATGCTCAGCAGGATTGGCTTATTCTCCTCGCGCGCGCGCGCCATGGCTTCTTCGCCCCACGGATACCAATTAACCGGATTGTGCGCGTGCTGCAAAAGATAAGGGCTGGTTTCGCCGCTCAGACGATTAGTGTGCTTGTGCTCGGTCATCATTCCCCTCGAAAGTTGTTTGTAGATTTGCGAGCATTGTATCGCCGCAGGCAATCGTGCGCCTAATGCCGGAAGGGCTTGACGAGCGATTGCCGCCCCGCAACTTAAGCGCGTCAAGTTCGACTGTCTTCGCTCGCTTTGCTATACTGAATGAGTGAATGGTCATTCATTTTTTTCCCCGCTATTGTTATAGCAAACAGCAGCGGCATAGTTTACTAACAGTTGGAGTTTAAGACGTGGAACGAGAAACACTGGAAATGGATGTGGTCTTCGTCGGGGCGGGGCCTGCGAATTTGAGCGGCGCGCTGCATCTGGCGCGGCTCGTGCGCGAGCATAACGAGGCGGTCGCGGGCGGACAGCGCGAAGGCAAGTCGCTCGGCGAAATTGAAATCGGCATCATCGAAAAGGGCGCGTATGTCGGCGCGCACATTCTTTCCGGCGCGGTCATGGACCCGCGCGCCTTGAAAGAGTTGATGCCTGATTTTGAAGCGCAGGGAGCGCCGGTTGAGTCTCCCGTCAACGATGACTATTTTTATTACCTGACGGAAAAGCGCGCGATTCGTTCGCCCATCACGCCGCCGCCTTTGAAGAATCACGGCTATCTCATCGTCGCTCTGAATCGCCTGACCGCCTGGCTCGGAGAAAAGTGCGAAGAGGCTGGCGTCAACATCTTCCCGGAGTTTCCCGGCGCGTCGATGCTCTACGATGAAGATGAGCGCGTGGTCGGCGTCCGCACGGGCGACAAGGGCATTGATAAGGAAGGCAAGCCGAAGGCTAACTTCGAGCCGGGCGTTGACCTGCGCGCGAAAGTGACTGTGCTTGGCGAAGGCCCGCGCGGCTCTCTGACGAAAGAATTGTCGCAGCGTCTTAATCTCAACGACGGGCGCGAGCCCCAGGTCTACAGTCTGGGCATCAAGGAGTTGTGGGAGTTGCCCGACGACCGTTATCCGGCGGGCCGCGTGA
The DNA here is from genome assembly GCA_033855775.1 of Blastocatellia bacterium. GTDB lineage: Bacteria > Acidobacteriota > Blastocatellia > Pyrinomonadales > Pyrinomonadaceae > DASVTR01. The sequence goes on from JAWVFT010000040.1 coordinate 3,081, forward strand.
CGCACACGCTCGGCTATCCGTCCGACGCGCAGACCTACGGCGGCGGTTGGATTTACGGCATGCAGAATCGCATCCTCAATCTGGGCTACGTCACCGGACTCGATTATCGCGACCCTCTGCTCGACCCGCACGCGGAGTTTCAGCGATTCAAACAACACCCGCACATCGCGCGCCTGCTCGAAGGCGGCAAGATGATTCGCTACGGAGCGAAGACGATTGCGGCGGGCGGGATGTACGCGATGCCGCAGATTTATGCGGACGGAGTGTTGCTGGTCGGCGACTGCGCGGGCTTCCTCAATTCGCAACGCCTGAAGGGCATCCACACGGCGATTAAGAGCGGCATGCTCGCCGCCGAAGCAATCTTCGAGGCGTTGCTGGCCGGAGACTATTCGGCGCAGCAGCTTCGACGCTATGAAGAGTTGGTGAACGAGAGTTGGATTATGACGGAGCTACGCAAGGTCAGAAACTTTCACGCGAGCTTTCGTCATGGTCGTTGGCTTGGAATCGCAAACGCCGGGTTGCAGTTTCTCACTGGCGGTCGTTCGTGGGGCATCTTCGACCGCTTGCGCGCCGAGCCGGGACACGAAGCGATGCGGAAGCTTTCGTCTTACGGCTATCAAGGCGACAACGTTGAGCAGCGTTACGACGGGCTTCGTTTCGACGGCAAGATTACGTTCAATAAGCTGACGGATGTTTACCACGCCGCCGTCGGCCACGACGAAGACCAGCCCGTCCACCTGCACGTGCTCGACACCAACATCTGCTCCACACGCTGCGCCGAAGAGTATGGCAATCCCTGCCAGCGTTTCTGCCCGGCGGCGGTCTACGAGATGGTCGAAGACGGCGGCAACGGAAAACGACGCCTTCAGATTAACTTTTCCAACTGCGTCCACTGCAAGACCTGCGACATCATGGATCCATATCAAATCATCAACTGGGTCACGCCCGAAGGCGGCGGCGGCCCGGACTACAAGGGAATGTAAAGAGAGTGACGAGTGACAAGTGACGAGTGACAAGCAAGAAGCAGCAGCAGTGAGCCATTAGTCATGAAGGACGAGCGACAAGTGGCAAGCTGTTTGCGCTCATTACTCATCACTCATCGCTTGTCACTAACTCGTCACTCGTCACTTGTCACTGTTCTTATGCTCTTGTCCGCCGATTCACATCAGCACATAGAAGCCTTTCATCGTCATTTCGGCGACGATAAAACGTTGCGGCTGCCGCCCGTGCATCTGCATCACGGGAGAGTGGCGCGTTGGGTGACGCATGCTTTCCACATCAGCGCCATCACTTTCGGACGCCACGTTTTCATCAAGCCGGAGTTGACGGCGCGCGACGAAAGCGGACGCTTGACTGCGCCCGCGTGGCTCGTCGCGCACGAGACGACGCACGTGCTGCAATACGAGGCAGCAGGGTTCGTGCCTTTCCTGGTTTCCTACCTGCTTGATTACTGGCGCGGCTTGCGGCGGCAGAAAAGGTGGGACGCGGCGGCGCGGATGGAAGCCTACAGCGCGATTAAAGTTGAATGCGCTGCGCGCGAAGCCGAAAGAGCCTACGCGCGTTGGACGCACGAGCAGGAATGAACCCGGCAGCTTTGAACGAAGCTTGAGCGATAAACACGAACGATGAAGGCGAAGCTTTGAAGAGCTTATCGCTCATCACTCATCGTTCAGGGTTCATCCTTCCTCGTTTTCTTTCTCTTCATTCATGATGGTGAAAAAGACTTTGCCGCGCATGACTTCTTCGAGGGCGACACGCGTGGGCTTGTGCTTTTGCGTGTCCATGTCCACGCGCGGGCGCGCTCCGCGTTGAAGCTGCTTGCTTCTTTTGGCCGCGACGATAATCAGCCGGTACTTTGAATCCATCTCGACCTGTTCGTTCTCCGGTTCGACTTCAATTGTCTCTGCGATTGTTTTAGCCATTTTTGATTGCGGCCCTCCAAGGCCGTTTCCGTTTAGTTAAGATAATTTCTCAAGAGCCGTGCCGTGCGCCGGTTCAAGTTGAGGGCGACGGCTCTTGCGTAAAGGTTGACAGAACTTGCTGCGCCGCCTGTTCCTGTCGTTCGCGGCGCGCTCGTTCGGCGTAGATGATGGCGGCCAATTGTCCCGCTGCCCGCTCGGCATCGTCGTTGATGACGACATATTCAAACTCTGTGTAGCGTTCGACCTCGCCGCGCGCGTTGCGCAAGCGCACAGCCAAGTCCGCAGGATTCTCCGAGCCTCTGGCGATGAGCCGCGCCCGCAAAACTTCAAAAGACGGCGGCAGGATAAAGACGCCGATGGCGTTGATTTCCAACTGGCGCACGTTGGCCGCGCCCTGCACGTCTATCTCAAGAATGATGTCGCGCCCTTCGGCCAACTCGCGCGCCACCTGCATGCGCGAAGTGCCGTAGCGGTTGCCGTGAACGTAAGCCCATTCCAGAAACTCGCCCGCGCCGACCAGTTTTTCAAATTCCGCGGGCGAAACGAAAAAGTAGTGCTGCCCGTGAACCTCGCCCTCGCGGCGGGGGCGCGTCGTAAACGAAACAGAATAGCCGAGGTCTGGGACAGACTTCAACACGCGGCGAATCAACGTTCCCTTGCCGCCGCCCGAAGGCGAACTGACGACGACGAGCATGCCGCGCGCAGACACGCTGCCCGCTTGCCGCTCATCTCTTTGCGCGCTCATCAATTTACCGGACATTTCGGCGTCGGCTTACTCGACATTCTGCACTTGCTCGCGCAGCTTTTCCACTTCCGCTTTGATTGCCAGACCCGCATCCTTGATGGTCAGGTCGTTTGATTTGGAGAGCACCGTGTTGGCTTCGCGGTTCAATTCCTGCAAGAGAAAGTCAAGGCGTTTGCCTGTCTCGCCTCCGCTCGCGAGCGTGTCGCCGAACTGCGTCAGGTGGCTTCGGAGACGGGCGATCTCTTCGCTGATGTCGCTGCGGTCGGCAAGGTAAGCGACCTCCTGCGAGAGACGCCCCTGGTCTAGTTCGATACTCTGGCCGTCGCGCGCCATAAGCTCGGAGACTCTTTTCTGCAAGCGCGAGCGATAGGCATCAACCAAGCCTCCCGCCGCCGCTTCAATCACCGGAACGTGCAGCGCGATTTCATCGAGCCGCCCGCGCATCTCCTTCGAGAGAGCTTCGCCCTCGCGCGTCCGCATCGCTTCCAACTCGTCCAGTGCTTCGTCAATCGCTTGCTCAATGCCCGCAATCATTCGTTCATCAATGCCATCACGCACGGGTTGCATCGCGCCCGGCAGTCGCGCCAGCACGTTGATGTCCGGCTCGCCTGAGAGCGCGAACTCCTGCTGCATCGCGCGCAGGGCGCTGATGAAGCCCGCGATTAGAGGGCGATTCAATTCATAAGCGACTTCGCCCGTCCGCTCGAAAGTGATGGTCGCATCGACGCGCCCGCGCGACAGCCGCTCCCCGATGCGGCGCTTAATGACGGCTTCAAGCGATGACAGTTCGGCTCCGAGCCGCAGGTGAATATCAAGGAATCTATTGTTGACGGTCTTGAGGTCAACGGCGACGGAGAAGTTCTCGCCCGTCACCGAGCCGCGTCCGAACCCGGTCATTGATTTCATAAAAACAGTGGTCAGCGGTCAGCGGTCAGTTGTCAGCCGGAAGCTTAAAGCTTGCTGCTGCCTTTACTGGTTGCTGATGACTAACGAATCCTCCTCTTCTTCATCGGCGAACTGTAGCTCGTACAAGTGTCTGTATTTTCCGCCTTGCGCGAGCAGTTCTTTGTGTGTGCCTAGCTCTACGATGCGCCCTTGTTCCATGACGACGATGGCGTCGGCGCGTTGCACGGTCGAAAGCCTGTGGGCGATAACGATGGTCGTGCGATTGCGAATCAGGTTGGCGAGCGCGCGTTGCACGAGCCGCTCGGATTCGGCGTCGAGCGCGGAGGTGGCTTCATCCAGAATCAGGACGGAGGCATCGACGAGGACGGCGCGGGCAATCGCCAGCCGTTGTCTCTGTCCGCCGGAGAGAAAGATGCCGCGCTCGCCGACGATGGTGTCGTAGCCGCGCGGCAGTTCAAGGATAAAGTCGTGCGCGAAGGCGACGCGGGCGGCGGCTTCAATCTCGGCTTCAGTCGCCTGCGGGCGACCGTAAGAAATGTTGTGGCGAACGGTATCGTTAAAGAGCACCGTCTCTTGTGTGACGAGCGCGATGTGCTGGCGCAGACTGCCGAGGCGCGCGTCGCGCAAATCTGTTCCGTCCCAGAGGACGACACCTTTGACCGGATCATGAAAGCGTGGCAGCAACTTTGTCAGCGTTGATTTCCCGCCGCCCGATTCTCCGACCAGCGCGACCATCGTGTTCGCTCCCACACGCAAGCTCACCTCGCGCAGCACAGACCTCGTTTCGTTGGCATAGCCGAATGATACGTCGCGCAGTTCTATCTCTTGCTCAAGCTGGCGAAGCTCGACGGCTCCACGCTTCTCTGGAATCTCGGCGTGCTCGTCCATCACTTCCCAGACGTGGCGCGCGGCGGCCAACGCCTGCTCCATGCTGTTTTGCAGGCGCGACAGCTTTCGCATCGGGTCGTAGCTGCGAAACAGGAAGAAGAGAAAGGTGAGAAACTGCGCGTTGTTCATGCGCCCCGCGACTATCTCGCGCTGGCCGAAGAAGAGAAGCACGACTACAGCGATGACGCCAATCATCTCGATGGTCGGCGGCGAGACTCCGGCAATCTTGGCTGAGCGCAGGTTAGCGCGCCGGATGTGTTGCGCGGCCAGAGCGAAACGGCCTTGCTCGCGCGTCTCGGCGCGATAGGCTTTGACGATGTTCTGATTCGCCAGAGCTTCCTGCGCCGTGTCTGTCAAAAGTTTATTGCCCTCGAACGATTCGCGCGCCAGATTGCGCAGGGAGCGTCCGAAGCGCGCCGTCAGCACGGCGATAATCGGCGCAATCATCAACGCTCCGAGCGTCAGCCGCCAGCTATAATAAAATGACGCGACGAGAAAAAAGATGAGCGCGAAGCTCTCGCGCAGCATATCGCGCAAGGTCGCCGTCACGGCCACTTCAATCGCCGCGGCGCTCGTCACCAGCCGCGAGACCAGATAGTTTGTCCTGTGTCGCTCGAAGAAGCTGGCCGATTGCGAGAGCACATGACGATAGAGCGACTGTCGGAGGTCGAAGACGGCAGCCTGCCCGACGCGCGCCATTAAGTAAGTTGAAAAGTATTCGGCGACTCCCTTAAGAGCAGTGAAGACGAGCAGGAGCAGAGCGATGTTGCGCCATGCGGCCAGCCCCGAAGCCGGTATCACTCTTTGCAGCCCGAAGAGCGTCGGCGTCTGCTGTCCTTCGCCGAGAGCCTGATCGAAGATGGGCACGATCAAAGCGCCGGTCGCGCTCTCAAGCAAGCCGACCAGCAGCATGCACACGGTCGCCAGCGAGAATGTTCCCCCATGTGGCTTGAGATATGTTAATAGCCGCCGCAAATCTTGCATTGTCACCCGTTCGGTGTGCCTGACTCGTTAAGCTTGGAAGGAGGGAAACGAACGCGCACAGTTTAGTCAACCAAAAATATACTGAGCCTTTGACAACCGCGTCAAGGCACAAGCGAAGGGACGCGGCGACGCGGCGACACGGAGACGCGGCGATACGTAGTGATGGCGAAGCAATAGTCACAATCATCTAGCAGAGCCAGCGCTCTCTTTCTTTCTCTCCGCGTCTCCGCGTTGCCATGTCGCCGCGTCGCTTTTCCTCATGGCTTTCGCCGTCGCTTTGCATGACGGTGGCAAGTGATGTATAGAATTTAGCGTCGCCAGCCGCGCAAATGCGCTATAATCTGTGGCGACCTAACTATTCCAGTTCAAGGCACATGAGTTTGGAACAACAGACACCCGCCAACAGCACGGCCCGACGTTTGCTCGTTGTGGATGACGACACGGATATGCGGCTGCTCTTAGCCGAATATTTCCGGCGTCTCGGTTTTGACGTGGAAGAGAAGGAGAGCGGGCCGGCGGCCTTTGAGCCGGCGATTTCCGGGCGCTTCGACTGTTTTATCTTCGATGTCTCGATGCCGGGAATGACCGGCTTCGAGTTGTTGCGCCGTGTGCGCGAGCGCGGCGTCAAGACGCCCGCCATGTTTCTGACCGCGCACGACGACATTGACGATAAGGTGGCCGGGTTCGCCGCCGGAGCCGATGATTTTCTGGCCAAGCCTTTCAGCCCGCGCGAATTGGAAGTCCGCGTCGAAGCCCTGCTCAGGCGCGGCGGAGTCCTGCCGCCCATAGCCGACAACGAGCGCATCGAAGTCGGCGACCTGGTGATTGACAAGCGTCGTCATGAAGTCTCAAGGGCCGGGACGCGCATTGACTTGACGCCGCTCGAATTTCAAATTCTGGAACTGCTCGCCTCCGAGCCGGGACGCGCCTGGTCGCGCAACTCGCTGCTCGATCAGGTTTGGAGCACAGAGTACGAAGGCTACCAGCGCAACATTGACCCGCACATCAATCGGCTGCGCAAGAAGCTGGAAGACGACCCGAAGAATCCACACTACGTGCTGACCGTGCGCGGCGTGGGATATAAATTGAACGAAGCCCCCTAATCAAAACCTGCTGTCTGCACGCGCGCGTGGTCGCGCCGCAATGCTCACGCTCGCGGCAGAGAGCACGACACGATGAGCCGCTTATGCCCCAGTCTCTTTTCTCGTCGCCCAAACTATTTTTGTTAGCCCTGCTCGCTCTTGCGCTGGCGGTTCCGTCTCTTGCCCAGAAGCAGACGACAAGCCCGCAGCAGAAATCGGAATTGCGTTTAAGTTGGGAAGGAACGCCGGGCGTCAATCGCTACCGGCTGCAAGTGTCGCGCGACGCGAAGTTTGACGACCTTGTTTTCGACCGCGCTGTCGAAGGCCGCGAGTATGTCGTCACGGATTTGCCGCTCGGCCATTACTACTGGCGCGTCGCGCCCGCCGCAGCCGAAACCGGCGCCTTCTCGCGCCCGCGCCCCATTGAGCTTCCGGGCAACACAAAGGTTGAGAGCGCGACTGTCATCGCTCCGCAAACGCAGGGCAGCCCGCAGCCGAGCAAGACGGGATGGTCTGCGGCGACTGGAAGCGTCGCGCAGCCAATCGTCGTCAAACTACGCGACGCGGCTGCGCCGGACGTGGTTGGCGTCAACTCGGACGGGATGGTTTACGCCCTCGATGCGACCAACGGCGAAGCTATCTGGACGGCCCGTTTCAGGCCCGACGCCAAACGCGGCGAGCCGACCGGCAACGGCGGCGCGCTCCCCTTTCAGCCCGTCGCTCTCGGCGCCGTAGGCAGCCTCGAAAATATATTGGTCGCGCACGAAGGCGGCGTCAGAGCGATTGAAGGCTCGACGGGGCGACAGTTGTGGCGCGCGGCTCTGCCCGGTCGCGCGGCCAGCGGCGTCGCCGCAGATATGGACGGCGACGGCGCGCTTGAGATAGCAGTCTTTCAGGATAATCCCGCGGGCCTGACTTTGCTTGATGCAAACACGGGGCGCGTCATCGCGCAGGATAAGTTGGAAGGGTCGATGATTGGCTCGCCCGCTATCCTTAGCTCGCAGGCGGAATCTGGCGTGCTCTTCGCGCTGGCGAGCGGCACGCTCGACTTGCACAACATGAAGGGCGAGCGCGTGCGCTCGACCAAACTCGATGTGCAGTTCACCACACCGCCGCTCATCCTGCAAAGGCCCGGCGGCGCGTTGGCGATGATTGGGACAGACCACGGGCTGGTCGCGGTTGAAGTCGCCACCTTGAAACCGCTGTGGCGCGTGGCGACTGAAGGCGACGCTCCGCGCGGTCAACTGGCCGCCGCAGACTTGGACAACGACGGCTCGCCGGAAGTCGTGATGATAACGAGGCGCAGTCGCACGGTCGTCGTCTCCACGGCGAACGGCAAGATTAAGTGGTACGCGAATATTCCGAATCGCGCGGCGACAGCCATCCTGACGGACTTGAACGGCGACGGCGCGGCGGATGTGCTGGTCGCTTCAGACTCTTCGCACTTGTTCGGACACGATGGACGAAACGGGGCTTTGATTTTCGGAGACGATAAAGGCAACGGCGCGGGAGCCGCCAACGCGGAGGGCGAGAACGCGGCGTATCAAACGTGCGCTTATCTGAAGGCGCGCGGCGGCGCGGGCGCGACTCCGCTCGTCGTCTGCAACGACCCGGCGGGCGGCGGCCTGCGCGCAGATAGTTTGCCGTCGTCAATCAAAAGATAGAGGTCGGAAAAGAAGATGATACTCTGGGCAATCGCCGTCATACTGGTGCTGGCATGGTCTGTCGGGATGATTTTTCATCAAGGCGGCTTTCTACACATTCTTATTCTGTGCGCGATTGCCATCATCATCGTGCAACTCGTCGCACGGCGACGCGCGGTTGATTGATGCTCGTCGTTGTCCTTGACAAAACAGTTTCAAGCGAAGAGGCCGTGGACGATAAAGAAAGAGAATCAACTTTCTTTATCGTCCACGGCCTCTTCGC
>JAWVFT010000041.1:0-54751 GCA_033855775.1 Blastocatellia bacterium
TGTGCCTCAAGAGATTCGAGCAGCATGGTCCAGATTTTAACACAGGCAGAGCTTCTTTAGCTTCACAATGCGGCTACTGCGCGCTCGCTGCCTCCTGCAACCTGGTCGCTGCCCGCTCGTACTCTTCCCGGCTGAGGCTGATATAGGATTGCTGTCTTAGCGAGCGGAGTAAATCACGATGAGGGGTGCTCACTTCGTTGATATGCACGCCCTTAGACGCGGGCATTTTCTCCAGATACTCGATGTCCACGCGATACGGCCAGCGCCCGTTCTCATCAGGGTTCCCGCTGGCTTGATAAACTTCACTCTTGACTTCAGCGATGGCGAAGACACGATTCTGCCTCCCAACGGCGTAAAGAATCATGTGGTCGCCGGAATGGACGCGAGCCGGTCTGCGCGAGAAATCCACATAGCTCCGCTCGTAAGGTTCCGGGCAAGCCTCCTGAGTCGGGCCAATCATCTTCAGCCAAAGTCCGCTCATGAAATCCGTCCTCGACAAGCGCCGAGTTTATCCTCTCCTCAAATGCGCATCGGCATGATGACGTACTTGTAATCGTAGTCGCCGTCGCCCGCCGGGCTCAGTTGAGCTTGAGAGTTGCCGTCCTTAAATTCGAAGGAGACTTGGCCGTCGCCGATGACGTTGAGGAAATCCTGTAGATATTGCGCGTTGAAGCCGATGTCTGTTTCGTCGCCGGTATACTCCGTGGCGACCACTTCCTGAGCTTCGCCTTCTTCCGCGTTCTGTGAACTGATTTGCAGTTGGTTCGGGGCCAGATGAAAGCGTATGGCGTGCGTGCGGTCGTCGGCCATGGTCGAGACGCGGCGAATCGCCTGATTGAGTTGCGCGCCCTCGAAGACGATTGATTTATCGTTGCCCTTCGGCATCACCATCTCGTAGTTCGGGAACTGCCCCGTCAGCATTCTGGAAATCAAGAGACGCGAGCCGACTTCAAAGTAAATGTGGTTCGCGTCGGAGCCCAGATTAATCTCGCCTTCGTAATTGGCCGTCAATTTGGTTAGCTCCGCCAGCGTCTTGCGTGGGATAAGAGCGTCCAGGGGGGCTTGGGGCTCGTTTTTCCCCAAATCCTGGCGCGCGATATAGGCTAGGCGGTGTCCGTCGGTTGTGACCATCTTTGCGCCCGTTTTATCGAGCATGAATTTCGCGCCCGAAAGCGTGTAGCGCGATTCCTCCTGCGTGATGGCGAAGATGGTTTTGTCTATGAAGGATTTGAAGACCTCTGCGGGAAACTTCATCGGGGCGGATTTGAAGCTTGGGACTTCCGGGAACTGCTCGCGCGGTAAGCCCATCATCTTCGAGCTGAAGCGCTCGCACTTGACCGTCACCCAATCGTTGGCCTCCTTGCGAAAGCTGACGGCGGAGTCCGCGAGCAAGCGGGAGATGTCGAACAGCTTGCGGGCCTGCACGCAGATGGCGCCGGGGACTTTAATCTCGGCTTCGGTTTCGCAGCGGATGGTCACGTCCAAATCCGTGCCGATGATGCGGATGGTATTTTCGCCGACCGACTCTATCAGGATGTTGGAGAGGACGGGGATGGTGTTCTTCCGCTCAACGATGCCCTGCACGAAGCCAAGCTCTTTTTGCAGAGCGTTCTTGCTGATACTAAATTCCATTGATTAACTCCTCTAAAAGAATGATGAATTGCATACTATCCTGCTCTCAACCGTCTTCCCAAACACAACTCGCCTTTTACTATTAATACTAATTAAATAACTATATTTATATATAGTAGTAGTAGTAGGGCCTGTGGAAATGTGGAAAAGTCACTTTACTGTTGAGAGCAAAGGAATTGTTTTGCACAGGGGCTGTGGAAATCGCTGTGGAAATCTCTCTCGCCCTGTGGAAATAAACGCCTGCCTGAAAGTTTTCCTCGATTTCCACAGGCGCTTTTCGGTGGCGCCTGTGGAAATGTGGAAAACTCAAGATTAAATCTTCTGTCCAAAGAGCTTAACTGATTCGCGTACTGTGGAAAACATTTGCCCTGAAAATCGTGTAACTACTTGCAAAGGTTATCCATAAGGTCGCTAACGACCCTGTGGAAATTCGGATCCTTCAAAACAAGGGCTTCAATTTTTTCCACACTGTGGATAACTGTCGTGTGGTGCTTGCCGCCGAACTCGCGTCCTACCTCTGGGAAGCTGTGTTTGGTCAAGCGCTTGCACAGGTACATGGCGACCTGGCGCGGGACGGCGATTTGGCGCGCGTTGTTTTTGGATTTCAACTCGTCCACGCGCAGGCGGTAGTGTTCGGCAACGACCCTTTGAATCTGTTCGATGGTGATGCCGGCGGGTTGGTCGTCCGTGGCTATGTTGCGTATGGCGTCCTGCGCGAGCATCTTGGAGATGGGGACGCCGCGAAGGCTTGAGATAGCGACGAGGCGGACGAGCGAGCCTTCGAGTTCGCGTATGTTGCTCTTGACCTTGCTGGCGATGAAGAAGGCTACGTCGTCCGGCAGGCTAACGCCGTCGAGGTCTGCTTTGCGTTTGAGGATGGCGACTTTGGTTTCGAGGTCGGGCGGCTCCATGTCCGCGATTAGGCCCCACTCAAAGCGAGAGTGTAGGCGTTCTTCGAGCGTGGGAATCTCGCGCGGCGGGCAGTCGGAACTGATGACGATTTGCTTCTGCCCGTCGTAGAGAGCGTTGAAGGTGTGGAAAAACTCTTCCTGCGTGCGCTCTTTTCCGGCCATAAACTGTATGTCGTCCATCAGGAGCACGTCTATGGAGCGGTACTTTTCCCTGAAGGTCTGCGTCTTGTCGTAACGAATGGCGTTAATCAATTCGTTCATGAACTTCTCTGCGGAGATGTAGGACAGGCGCAGGTGTCGGTTCCGCTCTTTGATGGCGTGACCGGCGGCGTGCATCAGGTGCGTTTTGCCCAGGCCGACGCCGCCGTATATATATAAAGGATTGTAGGTCTTGCCCGGAGCCTCTGCAACGGCTAGGGATGCGGCATGAGCAAATTGATTGCAAGAGCCGACGACGAAGGTTTGGAAGGTGTACTTCGGATTGAGGGAAAGCTCAATCGGCTCGATGTCAACGAAGGTGGTCGCCCCCGGTGTGAGGCCGTCGGATTCGGCGGCTTCGAGCAGCGTGAAGAGGCTCGACGTTTTACCTTTTCCATTGGAGGCGGGCGACTGCGGCATGTTGAAGGCGGCGTTGGCGGCTGAGTCCGCGGCTTCCTGCGCGTCGTCCACAATTTTCTGGGCGGCCTGCTCGCGCTCGTCGTCAATCATCCAGTCCACTTGGTAGTCGTCCATGTGGACTTCTTCGAGCGACTCGTCCAGAACTTCGGAATAGTTGGAACTGACCCAATCTTTAACGACCTGATTGGGGGCGCGCAGGCGCAGGACATGCCCGGAGTCGTCGCAGCCCTCGAAGCGTATGGGGCGAAACCACGTCTCGAAGCTCTGGCGGTTGAGCCGTTTTTCGACGGCGCTCAGGATGTCGCTCCAGATTCTATTTTCTATCGCTGTGCTCATGGCCTTTTCCTATCGCGTCTTTAAGGATTTGACTTTCAGCGCGGGCCGGAAGCCGTGTCAAGAAACGATACACAGTCTTAACGCATCATCTCTCAAGAAATTTCTTGAGAGAGAGCGGCGAAGTGTTGAAAACGCACCCGCTTGGTCTGATTTCCGGCTTCACTTTGAAAGTTTTCCACAGGTTTTTCCACAGGCTTGTGGAAAACATCAGGAAACTTAAAGTAACGCTTTAAGTATTTCTTTTTCAATTACTTACGGACTTTTTTGTGCTCCGAAACGGGGCGCAGACTAGCATAATCCACGACCAGAAGCAAGAGAAATCCACAGGCACTCGAAAATATTTTTCGACTCCTCAAAGAGTCCCTCTTTTTGTTAGGTTTTTGCCATCCGGCAACCGCCCCGCAATCTATTTTGAATGATTTCGGAACATAATACGAGCCACCGCCAACGATGAAAGGCGGCGTCTATTGCGTCTTAGAGCGTTGAAAGGCGCTGAAATTAGTTGGAGTGACGCGTCACTCCGTGGAGCGGCGGCGTCACTCCTTTAAGTGGTGGCATCACTCCGTGGAGCGACGCTGCCGCTCCACGGAGTGAAGTCACCGCTCCGTGGAGTGGTGGTATCACTCCGTGGAGCGAAGCCATCACTCCACGGAGTGACGCCACCACTCCGATAAGTGACGGCTTCGCTCCACGGAGCGCGTGGCCGCTCCCTTAAGCGGTGGCGTCACTCCCTGAAGGTTTCAGCGGCGGCGGCCTGAAAATTCGCTGCTCTAACAAAAAAAATTGCTTTTTTAGTTACAATATAGTGCTATGATATGGCCTTCTAACATCTGAAGTTTGCCCAGTAGCTTCGCTAAGTACAACCGAAATGCAACTTACAGCCGCAATTGGAGCGGCAAGGAGGTTCACTTATGCCGGACTACATTCCAGATTCCGACGCGGATTTTGACCTGTGGCGCAGTTCTTTCGATAAATATCTGAAAGACAACCTCGCATCATTAGGGCTGGTAGCGGGCGACATCGCCACGCTCAACGCCCTGCAAACCGCATGGGGGAGCACATTTGGCGATTATCTCAGCAAAAGGGCGCAGGTCGATGCCGCTTTGCAGGCCAAAACTAATAGTCGCCTGGAACTTGAGGAAGCGATTCGCGCTCTCGTTCGTCAACTTCAGGCCGACCCGAACACGACGAACGAGCAGCGCGCGGGGCTTGGCGTGACGGTGCCGGACACGACGCGGACGCGCGTTTCCATCCCGACCAGCATTCCCACCGGGCAGATAGACACGTCCCTTCCCCTGCAACACTCCGTAGACTTCCGCGACGCGCTGACCCCGAATCGCAAGGCCAAGCCCGAAGGCTGCAAGGGCTGTCAGGTCTGGTATTTCATCGGCGAGCAGCCGCCCGTCAGCATTGACGACTACAAATACGCCGCCACCGATACCAGCACGCCCTACGTCCTCCACTTCGGCCTCGAAGACGCGGGCAAGACCGTCCACTACCGCCTCCGCTGGGTCAACACACGCGACGAACCCGGCCCTTGGTCCGAACCCATCACTGCCACCATCACCGGCTGAATTTCGTTTAGCCCACAACCAAAGCGGCGAGCCTCGTTTGAGACTCGCCGCTTTCTCTTTCCTGAAAGACGCTCTATATCGCCTCGGCAGAGTCTTTCACCTCCGCCATCGCGGAAGCTATTACTTCATCCTTTATGACGAACCCCGCGCGGCTCTTGTCTATTCATGCTCCCGGTGGCCTTCTCTTTGTCTGTGCCCTGTTCTTGACAGAAAGCGCGGCTGCCTTTAGTCTTACTCTTTTCGTTTTAATGGAGAATCCTTAACTATGTCTAAACGCACCTTTCAACCGAACAATCGCCGCCGCGCCAAGACGCACGGCTTCAGGGCGCGCATGGCGACCAAGAATGGCCGCCTGGTCTTAAAGCGACGCCGCGCCAAGGGGCGCAAGCGTCTCACGCCGTCGCATTACTAAGAAGCCCTTTTGTGCTTGCGCGCTACGGTTTGCCCAAAGAAACACATCTACGCAACTCCGGCGAATTTCAACGCGTCTACGCCGCCGGGAGACGCTACGATGGACGGTACCTTTCGGCCTTCGTGCTCGACAACCAATTGCCGCATCATCGCTTCGGCATCACGGCTTCGCGCAAAGCCATCGGCAACGCCGTCGAGCGCAATCGCTCCAAGCGACTGCTCCGCGAAGCCTTTCGCTTGAGCGCGGAGGCTCTCGCAGAGATGCAGGGCAAGTATGATTGGGTCTTGAACGCGCGGCGCGCTCTGCTTGACACGAAGCTCGACGCCCCGCTCGCAGAGTTCCAACGAATCGTCGCCCGCGCCGCCAGTGATGAAGCTCGCGTCGAGGCTGCGGGAAGCTGAGCAGTGAAGGCAGTGAGAATTGTTCTCGTCTCACTTTTAAGATTCTACAAGGCAGCCATCTCGCCTCTGCTTCCACCTTCCTGTCGTTTCGTCCCAACCTGTTCCGAGTATGCGCGCGAAGCCATCGAGCGACACGGCGCGTTGCGCGGCTCATGGATGGCAGCGCGACGCATCCTGCGCTGCCACCCGTTTCACCCCGGCGGCTACGACCCTGTAAAATAGTTTCCCGCGAGCGCGCGCGAAACCTGTTCGCGCGCCCACTCGTTATATCGTTACATGATTACTGAACTGTTTGATTGAAAGCGTCCCCGACACCGATTAAAGCAAATGCAAAATAGCCAGCGTTTCATTCTTGCCATTGTCATCTCGCTCGCCATTCTCATCGGCTGGAACGTTCTCTTCCCGACGAAGATTCAACCGACCAATAACGCCAATGCGAACGCCAACGCGAACACGAGCGCGAATACTAACGCAGCGCAGCCGGCGGCCAACGGCTCTGCATCGCAAACGCCGCAGTCCGCCAATGCTCCCGGCCAGCCCGCAGCCGCGCCCGCAGCTTCCGTTCCCGACACGACGCCGCAGCGGAAAGTGAACATCAACACGCCGCTCTACTCCGTCACGCTCGACTCGCGCGGCGCGATGGCCACCAGTTGGATTCTCAAGAAGAATTTCGACCCGCGCAGCGGCGCCGTCCACGACATCTACTCCTCCGGCGTTGACCAGAATAAAAAGCATCTGCCGCTTCAACTCATCTCGCAAAAAGGTCTTGAGATGAACGAAGCCCCGCTGCGTCTCGTCACCGGCGACCAGGCGATGGACGCCGCGCTCTCCAACAGAAACTACGCCATCAACGGCATCGCAGACCAGGGCAATGAAGTCAATTTAGACCTTCAAGCCGGACAGACGCAGACGCTTGAGTTCACGATGCGCGACGACGCGACCGGCCTCGCCGTCTCCAAGACCATCACCTTCAACGCCGACCGCTACACAGCCGAAATCAAAGTCAATCTCAAGCAGCGAGAGCAGACCGTCCCGCAAGCCAAGCTCTCCATCGGCCCCAACATCGGCGATCAGGGCATCACGCATTTCACCTTCTACTCCGTCGCTCCCGAAGGCATCGCCGCCGTCGGCAGCGAGAAAGTCTCCGTCTCGCGCGTTCACTCTTCGTCCATCAACGACCGCACGGAAAACCCCGCGCGCGAAGCCATCGGCGGCCCCGTCGATTGGGCGGGCGTCGGCGATACTTACTTTGCGATGGTCGCCGTCCCGCAGAAGCGCGCCGAAGGGCTTGAATATCGCACCTCCAAGTATGAACAGCCCATCGCCAATAGCCAGAACAAAGAGGCCCGATACTTAATCACGGCCTACGTTCCCATCTCGACCGACAACGCTCCGCTGCTGCTCTACACAGGCCCCAAAGACCATTACCTGCTGGACACCACGAGCGGCGAAGTCAGTCAATTCGCAGGTCGCACGGTTGACCTCGAAGGGCTCATCGACTACGGCTTTCTCAGCACGCTCTCGCGCCCGCTGGCGATGCCGATTCTCTGGTCAATCAAGCACCTGCGCAACCTGACGAGCAGCTACGGCATCGCCATCATCCTCTTCACAATCTTTATCTACTCGCTCTTCTTCCCGCTCAAGTGGCGCTCTTCGAAAGCCATGAAGAAGGCGCAGAAACTCGCGCCGCGCATGAAGGAGATACAGGAGAAAATCAAGTCGCATCAATCGAAGGGAGCTAAGGCCAACGACGCGCAATTGAAAGAATTGCAGATGGAGCAACTGCGTTTGATGAAGGAAGGAAACCCGCTCGGCGGCTGTCTTCCGCTCC
Source organism: Blastocatellia bacterium (assembly GCA_033855775.1). Taxonomy (GTDB): domain Bacteria; phylum Acidobacteriota; class Blastocatellia; order Pyrinomonadales; family Pyrinomonadaceae; genus DASVTR01. The sequence continues at coordinate 7,716 of JAWVFT010000041.1, forward strand.
TTATTCAAATGCCCTTTCTCTTCGCGCTCTACAGGGCCATCACCATCTCGCTCGACTTTCGTCAAGCCTCTTTTCTTTGGCTGCCGGACCTTTCAAGCGGCGACCCTTTTCACATACTGGAAATCGCCATGGCCGGTTCGATGATGGTCTTGCAACTCATCACGCCCGCGCCTTCAGCCGACCCCGTGCAGCGCAAGATGATGGCCATCGGCATGCCGCTCTTCATGCTCTACATGCTGTGGGGCGCGCCCTCCGGCTTGCTCCTCTACTGGTTGGTCGGCAACCTCGTCGGCTTCAGCCAGCAGTACATCATCAACTATCTAACCAAGTCGTCGGACGACCCTGAGCCGCCCGGCGAGAAGAACGCCGGAATGCATCCGACCAAGAAACTCAAACCGGCCCGCGCCTCTTAATGCTTGAAGCGCGGCGGCCAATTGATTCGCTTTCCAGCGTAGACGAAAGATACCAAAGGATTGCTATGAACGAGACATGCACGCAAGCGCAACAATTTTTGAACGATGTCTTCGCGGGCATCGGTTGTGAGTTTCAAGTCGGCGTCGAAGAGTCCGACGCAGGGTGTCTCTTGAACATAGACGGCCCCGATAATTCGCTGCTTCTCAACGAAGGCGGAGAGTTGCTCGAAGCCCTTCAACATCTCGTTAATCAAGCCTTCGGTCGCGCGCTGCCCAAAGGCCAGCGCATCGTCTGCGACGTGGAAGACTTTCGCGCCACACGCGACGCCGAACTACGCGCCATGGCCCGCCACGCCGCCGAGCGTGTTCGCTCAACCGGAACGCCCTTCACCTTCGGACCGATGGACGCCAGCGAACGCCGCGTCATCCATCTCTTCCTCGCAGAAGAAAGCGACCTCCATACGGAGTCCGTCGGCGACGGCGCTGCTCGCCGCTTGAAAGTAACCGTCAAGCGTTAGAGCAAAAGCTTTCCCCCGCCATGAACCCGCGCGGCCAGTGTTCCCCACGCGCCTCTTTCAAAGATAGTGCATACAGTGGACACCATCGCTGCTCTTTCAACTCCGCCGGGACGCAGCGGCATCGGTGTCATTCGCTTAAGCGGCCCACAGTCGCTTGAGCTTGCGCGCCGTCTCATGCGCGACCCACAGTTCACGCCGGAGCCGAACCAGGTCGTCCTCAAATCCCTTCACGATTTAGCATCAGGCGAACTCCTGGACCGCGCCCTCGTCACCTACTTCAAAGCCCCGCACTCTTTCACCGGCGAAGATGTCGTAGAGCTAAGCTGTCATGGCTCGCCCGTCTTGCTCAGACAACTGCTTGACCTCATCCTAAGCCTCGATGCGCGCCCCGCCGGGCCGGGCGAGTTTACCTTGCGCGCTCTCTCCAATGGACGCCTCAACCTCAGTCAGGCCGAAGCCGTGCGCGACCTCATCAACGCCCAAACCGGCGCCGCCGCCCGCCAGGCCGCACGCCAAATGAACGGTGAGCTATCAACCTTTCTTCAGCCGGTCAAGGAAGCCCTGCTCGACATCATCGTTCCGCTGGAATCCTCGCTCGAATTTGTCGAAGACGACCTGCCCGACCTTGCCCTCGACCAACTCACGGCGAAACTCTCCGACCTCATCGCCCGCGTCGAAAAACTCGCCGCCACTTTTCACTCCGGGCGACTCCTGCGCGACGGCTTGAAAGTCACTCTGGTGGGTCGCCCGAATGTCGGTAAGTCTAGTCTTTTCAATAGTTTACTTGTCTCGGATAGAGCCATCGTGACAGATGTTCCCGGAACCACACGTGATACTTTGAGTGAGGTTATCAACGTTTCCGGGATTCCCGTTCAACTGACAGACACAGCCGGAGTTCGTCCTTCATCAGACCAAATTGAGGCTCTCGGCGTCGAGCGCTCTCGCCGGTCTATGGCGGACGCTGACATCCTCGTCGTCGTCTTTGATAACTCCCGGTCCTTGACGCCGGAAGTTGTTGAAGTGCTGGCCGAAGTCTCCGATAGCCTCTTCCTCATCGTTCACAACAAAAGCGACCTGCCTCCTGCCGAGCGCAGTGTCGGTAGTCAATCCATCGCAGGCATCCACGTCTCCGCGAAAACCGGCGCGGGACTTAAAGACCTGTCTGCTGCTATAATCGCTCCATTCGCCGAACGTGATTCACATGACACCGGATTGCTCATCACGGACGCGCGCCATCACGACTTGCTCCGGCGCACTCAAAGCGCATTGACGGCGGCCCTTGAATCGCTCTCCCACCGTTTGAGCGAAGAATTGATACTCGTCGGCCTTTATGACGCGCTGCGTTATCTAGGCGAAATTACAGGCGAGACGACGCCCGACGATGTTCTATCGCAGATTTTTATGACCTTTTGTATCGGAAAATAGCCATGAGTTTTGACGAAGCCTTTGATGTCATCGTTATCGGCGCCGGACATGCCGGATGTGAGGCCGCTTCGGCTGCCGCGCGTCTGGGCGCGCAAACCGCTCTGGTCACGCTCAATCTGGATTTAATCGGCCAGATGTCCTGTAATCCTGCCATCGGCGGGATTGCCAAAGGCCACCTCGTGCGTGAAATGGATGCCTTGGGCGGAATTATGGGGCGAGTCATTGACCGCACGGGCATACAGTTTCGCCTGCTGAATCGCTCGCGCGGGCCTGCCGTCCAGTCGCCACGCGCTCAGGCCGACCGCTCGCTTTACCGCACGGAAATGCGCCGCACCCTAGAAGCCACGCCAAATTTACACCTGCGGCAGGGCTTGGTTGTTGACCTGATAGTTCATAACGGGCAGATTCAGGGCGTTGAATTGCAGGATACCAGACAATTACGCGCTCAAGCCGTAGTCGTCGCGACCGGAACCTTTCTCAATGGCTTAATCCACGCTGGTCGTCGCAGCTTCTCCGCCGGAAGAGCGGGCGAGCCTGCTTCTATCGAACTGGCCGAAGCCCTGAAGCGGCTCGGCTTCCCCGTCGGACGTTTGAAAACAGGAACGCCGCCGCGTCTCGACGGTCGGACAATCGACTGGGATGCCTTTGTGCCGCAACCCGCTGATGAGCGGCCCGTGCCTTTCTCTTTCGCCACCGACCGCATCGAGCAACCCCAGATAAACTGCTTTATTGGTTACACGACCCACGATGTTCACGAAGCCATCAGGGCTAATCTACATGAATCGCCACTCTATTCCGGGAAAATTAAGGGCATCGGCCCGCGCTATTGTCCTTCCATCGAAGACAAAGTAGTCAAATTTGCCGACAAAGACCGTCACCAGCTTTTCCTTGAGCCGGAAGGACACCAGACGAACGAAGTCTACCTGAACGGTTTTTCCACTTCCCTTCCGGCTGAGCTTCAACAAGAACTCGTGCGAATGATTCCCGGCCTCGAATCGGCGCGCATCATTCGTCCCGGCTACGCGATTGAGTATGACTATGTAGACCCGCGTGAATTGACCCCTTTTCTCCAAACAGCGAGAATCAAAGGGCTTTTCCATGCAGGACAGATTAACGGAACAACCGGTTACGAGGAGGCCGGTTGCCAGGGATTGCTTGCCGGCATCAATGCTGCGCTATTCGTTCAGAAGCGCGAGGGCTTCAGACTTAGACGAGACGAATCCTATATCGGCGTTTTGATTGACGATTTAATCACGCAGGGTGTGGATGAGCCGTACCGCATCTTTACCTCAAGGGCTGAATACAGGCTTGCCCTGCGCTATGACAACGCCGATGAGAGGCTTGAGCCTTACGGCAGGGATTTAGGGTTAGTGGGCGATTCTGATTGGGATCGCTTTAACCGGCGTCGTGACCGTCTGACGCGCCTTAAAACCATTCTTGATTCGTTTCGCCTCAAACGTTCCGATCCTGCTTATTCATCCGTCGCCCGAATTGTCGGCGCCGATTTGGGTGATTCGCTCTCTCTTTCACAACTCGCCCAACGCCCGAACGTTCGCCCCGACCTGATTAGGCAACTCTTGCCCGCAAATTTGCTAACTGAAACCACTCTCTCCGACCTTGAATCTGCGCTTGCCGATTCGCTTTATAGCGGCTACATCGAAGCGCAGCGTAATACTTTTAACCGTTTACAGCACCATGATGCTCTTGTGATTCCTTTTAGCTTTGACTACAAAATTATTAACGGCCTATCTCACGAGATGCTCGAACGCCTTGAGCGAGCCCGCCCACAGACTTTTGGTCAGGCGCGACGTATCCCCGGCTTGACCCCTGTGGCCCTCTCTACCCTTCTAGTTCATCTTAATTTGCAGAAGCACGCGGCTTAACGTTACCAGCCATGTTTCACGTGTCCCCTTCGATAAGACGGGACACGTGAAACCTTTTAGGGTAAAAACTGCAAAAACCAACTGGTCGGACGCAAAAAGCCCTTCCTAAACGCGAAAAAAGTGGCACAGGATGACGGATTGTGTTAGTTTACGGCTGCTCAAAAACTGTAACCGCAAGATTCGCGTGTGATGGCCAAAACAATCGCAATCGCAAATCAAAAGGGTGGAGTCGGCAAAACCACGACTGCCGTCAACTTGGCCGCCGCGTTGGCAGTCTCGGAAATGCGTGTGTTGTTGGTTGACGCTGATCCTCAGGCGAACGCTACTTCAGGAGTCGGCATTCAACGTGGGAGCTTTCGCCGCAGCCTTTATCATGCTCTGGTTCTAGATGAATCGCCTCTCAACATTATCCAATCGACGGAAATCCCTTTTTTGAAGGTGCTACCGGCGGACAGAAATTTAACCGGGGCTGAATTGGAGTTGGTTGATGTCGAAAAGCGCGAATACGTTTTAAAAGAAGCCTTGAAAAGCGTCGAGAGCGATTATGATTTCGTTATTATCGACTGCCCTCCTTCGCTCGGCCTCTTAACTCTCAATGCCTTGACTGCCGCAGACTCCTTGCTCGTCCCTATTCAATGTGAATATTTTGCCCTTGAGGGCGTCACAGAACTTTTTGATACGCTGGCCCGAATCAGGCGCGCATTAAATCCGGGACTCACTATCGAAGGCCTTTTATTAACAATGTATGATGAGCGCACTAATCTTTCAGCCGCTGTAGCTGCTGATTTAAGGGATTTTTATGGGCGACAAGTTCTGGAAACTCTGATTCCACGAAACGTTCGTCTCGCAGAGGCTCCAAGCTATGGCAAACCAATTATTCTTTATGACGCACGGTCACGTGGTGCTGAAAGCTATCTTCAGCTAGCAAAGGAGGTTATAGCTCATGACAAGAAGAGTGCTAGGCCGGGGATTGAGCGCGCTGCTGTCGGATACAGCGGCGACGAGCAGTGAAGAACTACTCGAAGTAGACATAGACCTCATTGAGCCTAATAGTGCACAGCCGCGCACAAATTTTAACGAGGAGCGTCTTAACGACTTAGCACAATCTATTCGCTCGAATGGCATTGTCCAACCCCTGTTGGTTCGCAGGCGAGGCGCACGCTATCAATTAGTTGCAGGAGAACGCCGGTGGCGTGCTGCACAGCGCGCCGGTCTCCAACGTGTGCCTGCTGTCGTGCGTGATATTCCAGACGATAAATTGTTAGAGCTGGCTTTAATCGAGAATATACAGCGTCAGGAGTTAAATGCTATCGAGGAAGCCCACGCCTACAAGAGACTTATTGAAACCCTCGGCTTAACTCAGGAAACTGTGGCTCAGCGGGTAGGCCGTGACCGCTCTTTCGTGACAAATTATCTGCGGTTGTTAAGGCTTCCTGAAGACATTCAGCAGATGGTCGAGGAAGATAAGCTTACTATGGGCCATGCCAGAGCTTTGTTAGGCATTGACGATGCTGAGGCTCAACGTCGCGTCGCCCAGAATATTATCGAGCAAACTCTCTCCGTTCGTGAAACAGAGCGCGCCATCAAGCGAATCATAGCTGGAGCGACACCTGCCGCTGCAACGCAACCACTCCCGGCAAGAGATGATGCAAATATTCGTGCTGCTGAAAATAAGTTGCGGCGGCGACTGGGAACACAAGTTCGCGTCATGCCAAGTCTGACAGGCGAGGGAGGAAAGATTGAGATTGAATATTATAACGAGACTGACTTGGATCGTGTGTATCAGCTTTTGATTGGAACTCAGAATCCTACCCCTTTGGCTTAACATTTGTTATTAAAGTCTCCGGCGAAAAATTGTTAAGACTCCTGGATATTGCTTGAGTTTTATCTAAATCAAGTAAAATTCCAATCGGCCATGTTCACTTGTAAAATCAAGTTAACGCAGAAAGGTCGTTTTGGTAAAAAGGTAAAATGAAGAAGAGATTAACAGAGATGGTTTCCTGTGCTGGTTGAGTGGCGAAACTCGCGCCGCGCGATCTAGCCCAAGTTTTGGGCTCACTTCCAGCACAGCCCTTCAATGCAGACGTTTTAGTCGGCTATGATATGGCTGACGACGCCGGAGTGTTTCGTTTGAGGGATGACGTTGCATTAGTGCAAACAGTTGATTTCTTTACTCCTGTCGCAGATGACCCCGAAGTTTATGGCCGCATCGCAGCTATCAACGCCCTCAATGACGTATATGCAATGGGCGGCAAGCCGCTTTCATCTCTGGCCATTGTGTGTTACCCGCAAAAGGAAGACCTTGACGTGCTCGGCCAAATTTTGCGTGGCGGGCAAGCCGCGATGAATGAGGCGGGCGTGATAGTGTTGGGCGGACATTCAATTGATGATGCAGAAATTAAATTCGGCTACGCGGTGACAGGGATAGTTGATCCTCAAAAAGTCATCACAAATGCAGGCGCGCGGCCAAACGATCTGTTGCTTTTGACTAAGCCAATCGGGACAGGCGCAATCAGCACGGGAATCAAACGCGGGGTGGCGAGTGAGCGAGCGATAAACGCTGCGATGAAGGCTATGACGACTTCAGCCGCAGGCCCCGCTGCGGAGATGCAGCGGCTGAGAGCGCATGCCTGCACGGATGTGACAGGCTTTGGGCTGCTCGGCCACGCCTACGAGATGGCGCGGGCCAGTAAGGTTTGTTTGAGCATTGAGTCTGAACGTGTTCCTTTGTTGCCGGATGTTTTGTCTTTAATCTCGCAGGGAATGCTGACGCGTGGCGATAAGAACAACAGAGAGTATGTGGGTGAAACCATCAAGATTGAGGCGCGCGTCTCGCGTGAGATGCAGAGCGCGCTTTACGACCCGCAAACTGCGGGCGGCCTTTTAATAAGCTGCGAACGCGCGAAGGCTGAAGAGTTGTTAATTCGCATTGAGGGCGCGAGCATCATCGGTGAAGTGTTGCCGTTTACAGACTATCTGATAAGAGTGAGTTAGAAATCTGGCGAGGCTTGATGCCTCAAGCGTTCTATCTCCGTTTGGTTTTGAACAGCGTAACCAGATTCCTCCAAAAAATCTTCTGCCATGTTTGGGTGATGAGCGCTCCAATTGAGCGCGCCTTGACGGCTTGTGAAAGTGCGTGCTAGACTCGCAAGCTTTTGATACGAGCGCATTTCCCTAATATACAAGTCAAGGCATGACATCTCGGACGGAGAATGTCCTGAGGGTAATATGATCTTCGTGGCCTTTGCCGAAAACTCTATTCAACTCGTGCCGGACGGCACGCTTTTTATTCACATCGCACTCATTCTCGTGATGGTGTTCGTTTTGAACAACACGCTTTTCAAGCCGATCAATCGGATTCTCGAAGAGCGTGAGCGGCGCACGCGCGGGCGTTCGGGCGAGGCGAAAGAAATCTTGCAGCGTGTGGAAGCGGCGACGACGAATTACGAGAGAACGTTGCGCGAGGCTCGCGCCGAAGGTTATCGCTTGATGGAGCAGGAGCGCGCGGAGGCTATGAATGAGCGGCAGATAAAGCTCAACACGTTGCGCGAAGAGATTGGCCGCACCGTCGAAGAAGAGAGAGTGTTGATTCGCGGGCAGGCGACTGATGCGCGCCAGACGCTCGAAGCGGATGCGCGCAGCATCGCTATTGAGATTGGCTCACAAATTCTGCATCGTCCTGTCGGAAGCATTCCCCGGACGGGCCTGGGTTCCGGCTTATAAAAGTTATGCTACTTGCTCTTAACATTTTTTCTTTCATTGCCGAAACTGCCGAAGCCGCGCCCTGGTGGAACAAGCCGGGTTTGGAGTTTTGGAAGTTCCTCAATCTCTTCATTTTCGTCGGCGCGTTGGTTTACATTCTGCGTCGCCCGATTAGCGAAGCGATGCGCGCTCGTCGTGAAGGCATCCGGCGCGACTTGATGCGTGCGCAGGAAGAACGCAACGCGGCCTTGGCGAAGTTGGAAGAGGTCGAAGCGCGGCTGGCGCGGCTCGATTCGGAAGTGGCGAGCGTCAAGGAACAGGCGCAGCAGGAAGCCGTCGAGGAGCGCGAGCGGATTACGCGGGCGACGGAGGCGGAAGCGCAGAAGTTGCGTGACCAGGCGCGGCGCGAGATTGAGAGCGCGGGCAAGGCTGCGCGACAGGAGTTGCGCCAGTACACTGCGGAGCAGAGCGTGCGCCTCGCTGAAGAAGTGATACGCAGGGAGATGCGGCCGGAAGATGACGCGCGCATCCTGAGCTTACAGGTTGAAGAGTTAGGAGGGGTCAGGCGTTGAGTGTGCAAACGGTAGCGCGCCGGTATGCTGCGGCCTTGGCAGACGTGGTGGTGGCGCGCGGTGAAGCGAGACAGGTGCAGGAAGAACTCTCTGCCTGGGAATCGATGCTTCGGAGCAACGCGCAGTTGGCGGAAGTCTTCAGCAATCCGACCATTCCTTACGACAAGAAGCAAAAGGTTCTCAACGCGCTGATTGCGCGCACGCGCGTTCGTCCGCTGACGGCAAATTTTTTACAAGTGCTTTTGCAGAATCAACGCCTGACCGAACTCGGCGAGGTAAACAACCGTTTCGCGCAAGTCTTAGACGAGCGTTCGGGGATTGTGTCGGCGCAGGTGACGACGGCGCGGCCCGTGCCGGAAAGCTCGCAGCGGACTTTGCGCGAGAAGTTGATGACGATGACGGGCAAGGAAGTGCGCTTGAGTTTTCAGACCGACGAAGAGTTAATCGGCGGCCTCGTCACGCGCATCGGCTCGACAGTCTACGACGGCTCCGTGCGCACACAGCTACAGCAAGTGAAAGCGAAAATGGCAGGGAAGTAATCAACGATGAACGCCGCGACGATGAACGATTGAGCGATGAATGAAAGCCTTGCTTTGAGGGCTTCAACCGTCGCGGCGTTCATCCTTGCTGTCGTTCTTAATCTTGAGGATGATATGGAACCGATTAGAGCTAACGAGATTAACGACATCATTCGCCAGCAGATCGAGAATTTCGAGACGGGCGTGACCGTCACGGAAGTCGGCACGGTGATTAAGGTGGGCGACGGCATCGCGGAGATTCACGGGCTTGAGAAAGTGATGGCCGGCGAGTTGTTGGACTTTCCGCATGAGGTGCGCGGGCTGGCTTTGAATCTTGAGGAAGACAAAGTGGGCGCGGTGCTCTTCGGCGATTTTCAGACCATCAAGGAAGGCGACATGGTGAAGCGCACGGGCCGCATCATGGAAGTGCCTGTGGGCGACGCCATGATTGGTCGCGTCGTCAACGCCCTGGGCCAACCGATTGACGAGCGCGGGCCAATCCTGACGGATGAGTTCAACTCCATCGAACGCATCGCGCCGGGCATCATTGACCGCCAGCCCGTAAAGGAGCCTTTGCAGACGGGCTTGAAGGCGATTGACGCGATGGTGCCCATCGGTCGCGGCCAGCGCGAGTTGATTATCGGCGACCGCCAGACGGGCAAGACTGCCGTTGCGGTTGACACCATCATCAACCAAAAAGGGAAAGACGTTATCTGCATCTACGTCGCCATCGGCCAGAAGGCTTCGACCGTGGCGCAGGTCGTCAAGACTTTGCAGGACAACGGCGCGATGGACTACACGATTGTCGTCAAGGCGACTGCTTCAGACCCGGCGGCGATGCAGTTTCTGGCGCCCTACTCAGGCGTCGCCATCGGCGAATACTTCCGCGACAACGGACGCCACGCCCTGACGATTTACGACGACCTTTCAAAGCAGGCCGCGGCCTATCGTGAAATCTCGCTGCTGCTGCGACGCCCGCCAGGCCGCGAAGCGTATCCGGGCGACGTGTTCTATCTACACTCGCGCTTGCTTGAGCGCGCCGCCAAGATGTCGGACGACAAGGGCGGCGGCTCCTTGACGAGCTTGCCGATTATCGAGACGCAGGCGGGCGACATCTCAGCTTATATTCCGACCAACGTCATCTCGATTACCGACGGCCAAATCTTCCTCGAAGCAGACCTCTTCAACAGCGGCATTCGTCCGGCCATCAACGTCGGCAACTCCGTTTCGCGCGTCGGCGGCTCGGCGCAGATTAAGGCGATGAAGGCCGTGGCGGGAACCCTGCGGATTGACCTCGCGCAGTTTCGTGAGTTGCAGGCGTTCGCGCAGTTCGGCTCAGACCTTGACCAGGCGACGCAGAATCAGATTGCGCGCGGCCAACGGCTGACGGAAGTTTTGAAGCAGCCGCAGTATCAACCGATAGATGTCGAGAAGCAGGTGCTCATCATCTGGGCCGCGACCAACGGCAAGCTCGACGACGTGCCGGTCGAGAACGTGCGTCGCTTCGAGACGGAACTCCTGCGCTTCGTCGAAAACTCGCATCCGAGCCTCCTGCAAAACATACGCGAGAAGAAGAACCTGACGGACGACATCAAGGCTGACCTTAATCAAGTCCTCAACGACTTCAAAGAACGTTGGGCCGAGGAAACGAGAGTCGCCGCCGCGGCGGTATAAGAGCAGTGATGGGTGACGAGTGACGAGCAGCAAGTTAAGACAACCCGCTCGTCGCTCGTCGCTTGTTTCTTACTCTTGCTCGTCACTCGTCACTCGTCACTTGTCACTTAATTTCATATGGCAAATCTTTTAGACATCCGCCGCCGCATCAAGTCGGTGAAGAACACGCAGCAGATTACGAAGGCGATGAAGATGCTGTCGGCTGCGAAGCTGAAGCGCTCGCAGGATATGGTCGTGTCGGCTCGCCCCTTTGCGAACAAGATGATGCAGGTCTTGGGCGAACTCGCTTCGCACACGGACGAGAATTTTCATCATCCGCTGTTGGACGCGCGCGGCGACCAGCGTTATCTCATCGTGCTCGTGACGGCTGATAAAGGCTTGGCGGGCGGCTTCAATTCCAACCTCATCAAAGCGGCGCAGGCTTTCATGCGCGAACATGAGGGCAAGGATTTTGTGATGATGCCGGTCGGGCGCAAAGGGCGAGATTTCTTCCGCCGCCGCAACGTCAAGTTTCTGCAAGAGTACATCGGGATGACGGGCAAGGGGCGCGTGGATTATTCGGAGGCCGTCTCGGTCGCGCGCGAGGTCATCAAAAACTTTACGGAAGACGAGACGCTCGATAAAGCTTTTTTGATTTACAACGAGTTCAAGTCTGTGCTGCAACAGCGCGTCGTGATAGAGCAGTTGTTGCCCGTCTCGCGCGCGACCGAAGGCGGCGAAGCCGCGACGACGGATGAAGCGGGGCGTCCGGTTAATCTGACGGACTACATTTACGAGCAGCCGCCGGAGGCGATTTTCGCTCGCTTGCTGCCGCGCCTCATCGAGACGCAAATCTTCCGCGCCTTGCTCGAATCCGTCGCCTCCGAGCATGGCGCGCGGATGACCGCGATGGACTCCGCGACGAAGAACGCGGGCGAGCTAATCAGTTCGCTGACGCTCAACATGAACCGCATCCGTCAGGCCGCCATCACCAACGAGATTATCGAAGTCGTCTCCGGCGCCTCCGCGATGTAGCAAGGCAAAAGCGAAAAGCAAAAGGAAGCAACCTTTGCTGTCTAGCTTGCGTGAAACGAGCTTTCAGGCGCAGACAATTATAAGAGAGAAGGGAAGCAGCGTGCGGCTTCCCTTTTCTTTTCTCTGTCAGCGATTGCCATCTGCGTTCAACTGAAACTTGTGAGCGTTGTTCCGCAAACGAGCGATGAAATTTAAGCGAGCGATCTTTGTTTTCCAGGCTGAACGCTGATGGCCGCCGACTTTATAAAGATGATAGCCAAGAGTGAACAGACGAATATTGACGCAGGCGCGAGCGGGTGGCGACGGCGCGTGTGGCGTTACGGGCCGCTCTTGCTGTGGATGGCTTTCATCTCGTTCGCTTCGACCGGAGAATTTTCAGCAGCCAACACATCTCGCATCATCGGGCCGCTGCTGCGCTGGCTCTTTCCGAACATCAGCCCGGAGCAGATTGCGCACGCGCATTTTCTCGTTCGCAAGGCCGCGCATTTTACGGAGTACGCTATCTGCGCGTTGCTCGCCGCCCGCGCTCTGGCCGCTTCGTCGCGGGGCGCGTTGCGGCGTGGTTGGTTCTTCATTTCGCTCTTGCTCATCATCGCTTACGCTTTGTTCGACGAGTATCATCAGAGCTTCGTCGCGTCGCGCACCGCTTCCATTTACGACAGCCTGATTGATATATCGGGCGGCGTCTGCGCGCTTGCGCTCTACGCGCTGTGGCGTAGAAGAAAGTCCAAAGTCCAAAGTCCAAAGTCCAAGGTCAAGACACAGAGCTTCTGACTTTAGAGCCTGGACTTTAGACCTTTGAACTTTGGACTTTGGACTTCTTTTCGTGCAATATTCTCAGCGAATAGTCGTCCCCGTAGATGCTTGAACCCTGCAACCTGTTCTAACGTATAATACCGGGCGGCCAAGACCACTGGAAATCAACCGGGCCGCATAAAAGGAGATTGAAAAACGACATGGGCATATTTGACGCCATCCGCTCGCAGTTTATTGAGGTCATCGAGTGGCTCGACGATTCGGGCAACACGATGCTCTATCGGTTCCCCGTCAATAATCAGGAGATTAAAAACGGCGCGAAGCTCACCGTGCGTGAATCGCAGGTGGCCGTCTTCGTTTTTCAAGGACAGATTGCAGACGTTTTCCCTCCCGGCCTGCACACGATTGACGGCGGCAACACGCCCGTCCTGTCAAAGCTCGGCGCGTGGAAATACGGCTTCAATTCGCCCTTCAAAGCGGAGGTCTATTTCGTCAACACCAAGCAGTTCACAGACCTCAAGTGGGGAACGATGAACCCGATTATGATGCGCGACGCGGACTTCGGAATGGTGCGCCTGCGCGCCTTCGGCATCTACTCGATGCGCGTCACAGACCCGCGCGCTTTCATCAAGGAAGCCGCCGGAACCAACGGGCGTTTCGAGACGGAAGACATCGAAGGCCAGTTGAAGCGCACGCTCGTCAGCGGCTTCACCGATGCCCTCGGCGAATCGAAAATCGCGGCCCTCGACTTAGCGTCGAACTACGATGAGTTGAGCACGTTCGCCCGCACGAAATTGAACGAAGAGTTCAAATCCTTCGGCCTTGAGTTGACCAAGTTCTTCGTCGAGAACATCTCTCTGCCGCCGGAGGTCGAAGCCGCGATGGACAAGCGCACTTCGATGGGCGTCATCGGCGATGTCAATCGCTACGCGCAGTTTCAGGCGGCGGACGCGATGCGCGATGCGGCCAACAATCCTTCGGGCGGCGCAGGCACCGGAGCCGGGCTCGGCGCGGGCTTTGCGATGGGCAACATGATGGTCGGGCAGATGGCGAACGCGATGAACCAGCCGCAGCAACAACAGTCGCAGGGCGGCGCGGCGGGCGCGCAGGCGACGAAGTGCCCGAAGTGCGGCGCGGCGAATGTCGGCCCTTCCAAGTTCTGCAACGAGTGCGGAGCGAAGCTTGAAACGAGCGGCCAGACTGTGCCATGCGTTCAGTGTGGCGCGCAGTTGAAAGAGGGCGCGAAGTTCTGCAACGACTGCGGAGCCAAGCAGGAAAAGCAGAAGTGCCCGAACTGTCAGGCCGAGGCCGCGCCTGGCGCGAAGTTCTGCAACGAGTGCGGCACGAAGATAGAAGCGGCCACGCCGCCGCCAGCCGCTTAAAGCCCTTCGTCTGAAGTGAACACACGAAGACGCGCGCCTTCATCTTTCGCGTCGGAAGTAACGAGCCGGACAGCCTTGGCCCTGACAAGCAGTCCGGCTCGTTCTCTTTGTCATCTCTTTGTTGTGCGGCTCGTTCGTTCGTCACAAAACACTCGTCACAAAAAATCGCGGCAAACTAAATTCCGTATGCGCGCCGTATAAATGTTATGCTTTGCGCATCTAACCTACGAACACCGGGAATTGTCCATAGCAAAGGAAGTTAGCGCTTGTTATGCTAAAAGATATTGGCGGAGCGCGCCGCGTTGTGATTACAGGGATGGGCTGTGTGACGCCCATCGGCATCGGGCGCGAGGCTTACTGGCGCGCGCTGCTGGCGGGCGAGAGCGGCGTGCGGCGCATCCAGAGTTTCGAGTTGCCGGACAGCGCGCCCGTCAAGATAGCTGCCGAAGTGCGCGGCTTCGATTGGGAAGCCCAACTCAATCCGAAAGACCGCAAGCACGTTCCGCGCACAGTCCCGCTGGCTCTCGCCGCCGCGCGCGAAGCTCTCGCCGACGCGGGCCTCGCCCCGGATGATTTTAGTTTGGACGAACGCCGCGCCGTCGGCGTCATGCTCGGCACGGGCGGCGGCGGCCTCGCTTTCACCGAACAGCAATACGCGCACTGGTACGCGGGCCACGGCAACAAGGCCAGCGTCTACACGATTCCTTCCTCAACGCACGGCGGACTCTCTTCCGAACTCTCGATGGCCTTCGGCTTGCGCGGCCTCTCGCACATCATCTCGACGGGCTGCACCAGTTCGACCGACGCCATCGCCTACGCCGCCGAGCACATCGCTCTGGGGCGGCTGGACGCGATGCTGGCGGGCGGCGTTGACGCTCCCATCGCGCCCGGCATTCTCGCCGGGTTCAACTTGATGACGGTCTTGACGACCGAGTGGAACGACGAGCCGCAGCGCGCCTCGCGTCCATTCTCGCGCGACCGTTCCGGCATCGTGCTCGGCGAAGGCTCATGGATTTACGTGCTCGAAGAAAGGGAGCGAGCCTTGAAGCGCGGCGTCAAAATCTATGCGGAGATAACGGGCTACGGCGCGACTTGCGACGCTTATCATCGCGTCCGCCTCGAAGAGAACGGCGAAGAGCCTGCGCACGCCATGTGTCTGGCGATGACGGACGCGCGCCGCTCGCCCGCCGACATTGATTACGTCAACCTGCACGGCACTTCCACCCTTCTCAACGACCGCATCGAAACGCACGCGCTCAAGCTCGCCCTTCGTGAACAGGCTGCGCGGATTCCGATGTCCGCCACCAAGTCGCAACTCGGCCACCCGCAGGGAGCGAGCGGAGCCGCCGGGCTCGGCGCCGCTCTGTGCGCCATGCAGACCGGCATGATTCCCCCGACCATCAACCTGGACGAACCCGACCCCGATTGCGACTTGGACTACGTTCCCAACCGCGCACGCGAAGGGCGCGTCCATGTCGCGCTCTGCAACTGCATCGGCTTCGGCTCGAAGAACAGCGCGCTCATCATCGAAAAGCATGGATGACGGCGGAGGGAACAAGGATGAGGGACGAAGAGAACTTTGACGCGTTAACACGGCAACGCGGAGACGCGGAGACACGGAGACGCGGAGACGCGGGGAAAGAGAAAGAACCGTTCGTGTTTCAGTCAACTACTTCTCATTCACTGACAGATTCTTCGCCGCGTCCCCTTGATTCTTCGCCGCGTCTCCGCGTCTCCGCGTCAACGCGTCCGTCCCTGCTTCCTTCCTTTCATCATCGCAGCTACGAGCTTGAGCATCTTGACAAGGGCGATTACACGGCGGAGGAGTATGAAGGCTGTCTGGTCGAGTTGCGGCTTGTCAATCGTTACCTTGGAGACACGCGCGCCCTGCGCCGTTCGTTGTTGCCTGCGATTGAGCGCGCGGGCTTGAAGGAATTTTCCGTGTTGGATGTCGGGGCTGGCTCCGGCGAGTTGTTGCGTGTGATTGACGTTTGGGCGCGGGCGACGAATCGAGCCGCGCATCTCAGCGGGCTTGAACTAAACGCGCGCTCCGCTCGCTCTATCCTTGAAGAGTCGCGTGACTCTGCATCCATCAGCGCGGTGCGCGGCGATGCGTTGCGGCTCCCCTTCAAGGACGATAGTTTCGATTACGTCATCTGTTCGTTGTTTACGCATCACTTCACGGACGAACTCGTCGCCGCAGTCCTCAATGAGATGAGCCGCGTGGCTCGTCGCAGCATCTTCGTCATAGACCTTCATCGTCATGCGGTCGCATATTATTTCTACACGACGATTGGCCGCCTCTTCCTGCACAATCGCCTCCTGCGTGAAGACGGCGCGCTCTCCATCCTGCGCAGCTTTCGCCCCGCGGAGTTGCGTCGTCTGGCCGGGCAGGCCGGACTCAAAAGCGTCAAGGTCGAGCGGCGCTTTCCTTATCGTCTGGTGTTGAGCGCGAGCAAAGCTGAAAGGTCGAGTTGATGAGCGAGCCGGAAAGAATTTACGACGCGGTTGTGGTCGGCGGCGGCCCGGCGGGCGCGAGCGTGGCGATTCATCTGGCGAAGGGCGGCGCGCGTGTGTTGCTGGCCGAGCAGAAAAAGTTTCCGCGCGCGAAATTGTGCGGAGAGTTTATCTCGCCGGAATGCTTGCTGCACTTTGAGCGGCTCGGCGTCGCGGACTCGATGCTGGCGGCGGGCGGGACGAGCTTGAACGAGACGATTTTTTATTCGCGCAAGGGCGCGGGCCTCAACGTGCCGTCCGAGTGGTTCGGGGCGGGCGGCGCTGCGCTCGGACTGAGCCGCGCCGAGATGGACGCGCGGTTGCTTGCGAGAGCGCGAGAGAGCGGCGTCGAAGTGTTGGAAGAGACGCAGGCAGCCGCTCTGTTGTTTGAAGGTGAACGCGTGCGCGGCGTGCGCTTGAAGACGGGCGCGGGCGTGCGCGAGGCGCGAGCGCATGTCTCGATAGATGCGACGGGGCGGTCGCGCTCGCTGGCGCGTCGCGTCGAGGGAAGCAATCGCGGCGAGTCTTCTGAGCGGAAGAAGCGAGCGCGCCTTGTGGCTTTCAAGGCGCATCTTGAAGGGACGAGCGGCGCGGCTGGCTGTTGTGAAATCTACTTTTATCCGGGCGGCTACGGCGGCTTGAACTCGGTCGAGGGCGGCTTGAGCAATCTCTGCTTCATCGCGGCGGCGCGCGACGTGCGCGCGTGCGGCGGCAATCCTGAGAGAGTGATGCGCGAGATTGTGGCGACGAACCGGCGGGCCGCCGCGACGCTCGAAGGCGCGCGAGCGCAGTCCGAATGGCTGGCCGTTTCGCTCGACGGCTTCGGGCGACGGCGATTGGCTCCGGCGTCCGGCTTGCTCGCGGTGGGCGATGCCGCGTCGTTCATAGACCCTTTCACGGGCAGCGGAATGTTGATGGCTTTGGAGAGCGGCGAGTTGGCGGCGCAAGTCATCAGCCGTCATCTGAGCGCGCTGAGATTGAGCGCGACGAGCCGGAGCAACGCCGCGTTTCAAACGCTGGCCGACGGTTATCGCGCTCTTTACGGCGAGCGCTTCAACGCGCGTTTGCGTGTCTGTTCGCTGTTGCGCCGCGCCGTGTTTGTGCCGCGATTGGCCGAAGCGGGAATCCGCGTGTTGAGCGCGAGCAGCCGTGCGCGGCGTCGTCTGGCGCGGGCCACCAGAAGCAAAGGGATGAGGAGTCTGGACGAACGCATGAGCGATAAGTGACGAGCGATGAAAGCGCGGCTATTCGGCTTGAATAGTTTTCGTTTTCATCCTTCATCGCTTATCTCTCATCTCTCTATTATATGCTTGCCACAAGCGCATGTTTTGGGGTACAAAGGCGGCGCGTTCGTTGAAAAGATTGTTTCCGGCGTTTTGACTAACAGCGACTCCAGGCTTATCCGCGCGCTTCACTCCCGAATGCGCCGCGAGTCTCCCGTCGCTCGATATGGATGCTGCTGTTTGGTTATCACGCCGGCGCCCGTGCTTTGCATTTCCAACCGTGCATTAGGGCAGCCTGTCTGACAATAACGAAACTTCCAAGACTTATACTTTTGTTTCCGTTTAAGGAGAAATACCATGATGCGTGCGTTCCCTCCGCGATGGATTAGTGACTCCCTTCGATTGCTTTTTGTCTGTTTGGCGCTGGCGGCTTGCGCGAGCGTCGCGCTCGGTCAAGCGCAATCCAATGCGGCTGACTTGCGCGGCTTTGTCCGCGACCCGTCGGGCGCGGTCGTCGTCGGAGCCAACGTGACGGCCCGCAATTCGGCGACCAACCTGTCGCGCGACGCCACCACCAATGACGACGGCTACTATCAAATCCTCAGTCTCCCGCCGGGCGTTTACGACGTGACGGTCGAGGCCGCCAACTTCAAAAAGGCCGTCTTGCCGAACATCACGCTGACGGTCGGGCAGCGCGCGGATTTGGATGTGCCGCTGGAAATCGGGCAGGTCGGCGAGAGCGTCACCATCAGCGGCGCGACGGCTGAGTTGGTTGAGACTTCGCGCACGGCCATCGCCAACACCATCGAGCAACAACGCATCGAGAATCTCCCCATCAACGAGCGCAGCGCCACAGGCTTTGCCCTGACCATCTCGACGGTCGGGCGCGATAACGGTCGCCCCATCGGCCCCGCTCCGACTTCCGGCTTGAACATCGGCGGCCAGCGCGGTCGCTCCACGCTCGTGCAGGTTGACGGCGCAGACTACACGGACAACTCCATCAACGCCGCGCGCTCGACCGTCAGTCAGGAGGCCGTGCAGGAATATCAGGTTGCGACCAACTCTTACACAGCCGAGTTCGGACGCGCCACGGGCGGCATCGTCAACGTCGTCACCAAGAGCGGCTCAAACGATTTTCGCGGCAACGTCTTCGGCTTCCTGCGCCATAAATCTATTCAGGCGCGCAACCCTTTCGCGCCGCTCATCGACGGCGACGTGAACAAGAAAGCGCCCTTCACGCGCGGCCAGTACGGCGCGACCTTCGGCGGCCCGATTAAGAGAGACAAGACATTCTTCTTCGCCAGCTTTGAGCAACGCCGTCGTCAGGAATCAGGTTTCTTTACGAGCGATGTCGCGGCGGGCCTCGGCAGCAGCGTCACCATCGGCGCTCCGTTTCTGCCGTTCACCAACGTCTTCTCCAACCTGACGAGCGCGCAAGCCGCCTTCATTCAAGGCGAACTCGCCAGCGGCGACGCGGCGCGCATCGGTCGCGCTATCACGTATGCGACGTTCGCTTCGTCGGGCGGGCAAATCGGGCTCAACGGCGTCAGCACGCTGCGCAGTCCGGGCGGCGCGATTCCGGCGGGACAGGTTATCGGCGGTCGCTTCTTCATCTCAGGCGCGCCCGTTCCGTCCCTTGCCAACAACAACGCTCTGCCGAACTTCGTCACCGTCAACGCGCAAGGGCAGCCCATCGCTTTTCGCCCGCTCAACAGCTTGCTCAGAATCTTTCCCATCTCCGAAGCGACGACTTATTTTTCCTTGCGCGGCGATCATCAATTCAATCAGAACCACGCTCTGACGCTGCGCTTCGGCTACAACCCTTCAGACCTGACGGGCATACAAGACGAGTCGCAGAACCAGACGCTCGGACAAAACGATTTCTCGCGCACAGGCTTGCAGACCATCCGCGACACTTCGTTCGTCGTTTCTTTAGCCTCGACGCTCTCCAACTCGGTCGTCAACGAAGCTCGCTTTAACTTCGGTCGCCGCAAAGCGACCTTCGATTCGCAGATACCGGGAACGGCCATCCAGATTATCGGCACGGCCTTCCTCGGCTCGAATCCCTTCTCGCCCGTCAACCGCACAGAGAAGCGTTACCAGTTTACCGATAGCGTCAACTACGTCTACGGCAATCACACGTTCAAGTTCGGCGGCGACATCAACTTCGTTGACATCGGCGCGCGCTTCGATTTGAACTTCCCCGGCCTCTTCAACTTCGGCGGAGTGGCGCGCAGCACCCTGGCCAGCTTTATCCCCGGCCTGTCAACGAGCGCGCCCGACATCACGCCCGTTCAATCCTACGGCCTTGGCTTTCCCGGCGTCTTCATCGAAGGCTTCGGCGACCCGAACAGCAGCATCAAGAATCGCCCGCTCGCCTTCTTCGCGCAGGACTCCTGGAAGCTGCGCCCGAACCTGACGTTGAACTACGGCATCCGCTACGACGTTGAACTGACCGACACGATTGCGCCCATCGCTTTCAGAGACCCGCTCTCCGGCATCTCTCTCTCTGCTTCCGACCTGCAAGTTGCGCAGGACGCAGTTAACGTGCAACAGGGATTTCCGCGCGACAAGAACAACATCGCGCCGCGCTTCGGCCTGGCCTGGGATGTCAACAACGACGGCAAGACGGTCGTGCGCGCTTCTTACGGCCTCTTCTATGACCACCCGCTGCTGGCCGTCGCCTTCAACTCGGACATCGGCGACGCCGCGCAGCAGCAGCAGTACACGAATGTTCTGCCCGGCAGCCCCGCGTCCAATCAACTCCTGAACCTCTTGCAGATATTTCAGGGAACGGTCTGCTCGGCGGCCTCCAACAACGCTTTGTGTCCGGCAGGATTTACGACGCCCGGTGTCGCTGCCACCTCGCAATACTTGCCCGGACGCGTTCGCTTCAACGACCAAACGTTCGTCGGCTTCGGGCCGATTCTGCCCTTCACGTTGGCCGTCAGCAAAGACTTTGAGTACGCCTACGCCAATCAGGCCAGCGTCGGCATCGAGCGACAGTTGACGAAAGACATGGCCTTTTCTGCCAACTACATTTTCGTCGGCGCGCACCATCTCCCGCACCCGCAGGATGTCAACGTTCCACGCACAGACCAGTTGATTGAAAACTTCCGTCGCTTTGCCGGACGCGCTCCGGTGTCAAACTCCGAAGCTCTCTTCTTCTCGCTGCCGAGCGCTTGTCCGGGCGCGGGTTGCCCTCCGGGCTTCACCGTCGTCATTCCCGGCATCCTCGGCGTCAACGGCCTCGGCCAGGGCGTCATCAATCCGATTGCCGCCAACTTCTTCCGCTCAAGCGCGCCCAACTATTTCTTCGTCCAATCCGTGACGGGCGGCGCGGTCACGCCCGCGGTCTTGAACGCGGCTCTGCTGGCCTCTAACCAACAGCGACGGCCCGGCCCCATCTCGCCCTTCGGCGACGTGAGCGCGCAACTCTCCGACGGCAACTCGAACTACAACGCCATGAACCTCGAACTGAAGAAGCGTTATTCGCGCAACTTCCAGTTCCTTGCTTCCTATACCTGGTCGCATTCGATTGACGATTCGAGCGACCTGCAAACGCTCTTGAAGCCGCAGGACAACAATAACTTCCGCGCCGAGCGCGCCGACTCGCTCTTCGACCAACGCCATCGCTTCGTCTTCAGCGGCGTCATCACTTCGCCTACGGAGTGGCGGCAATCGGGCAGCATGCTGACGCGCTTCTTCTCGGACTTCACGCTCGCGCCGATTATCGAAATCTCTTCGGGCCGTCCCTTCAACATCCTGACGGGCAGCGACACCAACGGCGACTTGCAAAGCTCTAACGACCGCCCGTCCGTGACGGACAACGGCACGCTGTTACTGCCTTCGACGGCGTTCACGAGCGGCAGCCTCGGACGCAATCGCGGCATCACGCATTCTTACGCTTCCTTCGACCTGAGAGTCTCGCGCATCGTTCGCTTCGGCGAGCGCATGCGTTTAGACCTCATAGCGGAAGGCTTCAATCTCTTCAATCGCTTTAACGAAGCCGCCGCTTCGCCGTTCTTTACAGACGTGCAAGCCTTCGGCCAACGCGACGGCGCAGGCCGCTACTACAGCCGCTCGACCGCCTCCTACGACCCGCGGCAATTCCAGTTCGGACTCAAGTTCACTTTTTAGATAGTCCGTCCAAACCCGAAACACCTCCGGCAGCCTCAAGGGGCCATCGGAGGTGTTTCGATTTTTGAGCCTGCCATTCTGCTTGCGCTATCATTCGGAGCCAGTGATGACCAATGTTTCCACGATAGGAGTTTTGGGCGGCATGGGGCCGGAGGCGACCAACCGGCTCTGCGCGTTGATTACTGCCCTGACGCCCGTCGCCAAAGACCAGGACCATATCCCCGTCATCACCTACAACAATTCGCTCATCCCTGACAGAGTTGGCGCAGCCGACGGCTTGAGCGAAAGCCCCGTGCCGGAGATAGTCAGGACGGCTCGCGTCCTTGAACGCGCAGGGGCCGACCTGCTCGTCATGCCATGCAACCTCGCGCACTTGTTCATAGAAGAAGCGCAGAGGGAAATCCGCATCCCCATCCTGAACATGATTGAAGAGACTGTGCGGCACGTCATCGCCACACAGCCGACGCTCAGCCGCGTGGGCCTGCTCGCTTCCGCTCCGACCATCCGTCATCGTCTCTATGAAAGCTCATTCGCGCGCCATCAAAGAGTTGTCCTGACGCCTGAGACGGCGGCGCAGCAAGCCCTCGTGATGGAAGCGATTTACGGCGAGCGCGGCATCAAGCGCGGCCACAAGGATGAGCCGCGCGCTCTGTTGATGGAGGCCGCGCAACAGCTATTCAGTGAAGGAGCGGAACTCATCATCGCGGGCTGCACGGAAGTGTCGCTGGTGTTGAGCGAAGGGCAGGTTGCTTTTCCGGTCGTTGACCCTCTGGAAGTCGTCGCCCGCGTCGCTATTGAGAGAGCCAGAGCGGGCAGCGACGGCAAGCGAGAAACAAGCGGCGGCTCGCGGGCCGTAGCGAGTTAGTTCTTGATGAACTAGGGCGCGTCGCGCGTGACGCTGTGGCCGGAAGACTAAGGACGCATAAAGAGTCATGAGCAATATCCTGATGACGTTGGCCGAAGAGCGAGAGCTAACCACCGCGACGCATTTCGCGGTCAAGTATCGTGTTGACGAAAACGATTGCTTCGATTTTTCGCGCGGCTTGCAGGAACTCAAGCACGATGTCTTCTTCGCCAACTGGGACGATTTGCGCGAAGGGCAGTTTGTCAGGATGTTTCATGACAATCGAAAAAAGTTTATCGCTCCGCTGGCTCTCGAAGAGATGGATTTAATCTTCGTCTACAAGATGGAGGGCTTCTATTTTAACCGGCAGCGATTCTTTCGGATGGTTCAAAGGTTCGCCGACGCCGCGCCGCTCGTCGTCAATCATCCCGATACCATCCAGCATAACATGGACAAGCGATACCTCTGGGAGCTTGAGAAAAAAGGCGTCCGCGTGGTTCCGACATACTACGTTGACGAGCGAGTTCGAGAACGACTCGCGGCGGGCGAGGCTTTCGTGCTGAAGCCTGTGCGCGGCGAGCGCGGGCGCGACGTGATGCTGGCGCGCTCGGTTGCGGACCTGAACGCGATAAAGGGACGCGAGAGCGAATATCTGGCACAGACGTTCATGCCCTCGATTCGTGAGGGCGAAAGAAGTCTGGTCTATCTGGGATTCGAGTTTCAGCACGCCGTGATGAAAAGCCCGGCGGCGGATAACCCGCAGGAGTTTCGCTGCAATGAATCGCTCGGCGGAACGGTCGCCGTCTATGAGCCGCGCGCAGACGAGTTGAGCTTTGCAGGGCAAGTCCTCGAAGCTTACGAATCGCTCGGTTGTCCCGTGCGCTACAGCCGGATAGACTTAATCCAGACCGGCGACGGCCCGACCTTAATCGAAGCGGAGCTAATCAATCCTTCAATCTTCGCCAACTATTCCAACAAGGGGCCGCAGTTCGGCCAGAGCATCGCGCGCTACTTTCATCGCTTGCTGCGCGGCTAAGCGACTTCAAAAGCGTCGCCGTTAAACTTCTGCCGACTCCTTCCCTGCGCTTGCTCATCGCGTCGCTTTCCCGCAACTTACTTGAGCGTCTTCGAGTCGGCGGTAATCCTCAACTTCCAATCCTTAATCGGAGCTTCGCCGAGCAGCAAAGACCATTGCGGGTTGATGTAGTCCACGTCCAAATTCTGCACGTAATGCATGAGCGAGCGCGTGAACACGCCGTCGGGCGCGCCGTTGAAGCGTTGCTGCAAGTAGTACGGCGGGATGGTTTGATAGTAAAGCGTCGCCGTGACGGAAATCGGCGCCTTGCCGCTGATGTTCGTGAGCGGCACGTTGTAGGTCACGACATCCGAGCCGCTCTGGTTAAAGTAGCCGGCGGAGTTGGGATGTCTCAGCATGTCGTTGATGACGCCGACCGGGGCCGTGTCGTCGTCCGGCAGGTTAGGTCGCCAGCCTTGCGGCATCAGGCGATTGTCCTTGACCTCGTGCGCGAGGCTCAGGAAGCTGGTGGTGAAGTGGTAGTTTGAATCCTTGATTAGCTCTTCGTAGATTTGCGCCTGGTCCTGGCGATTGATGGTTTCGTAGTGCGGTTGATACTGCTGGCCCGGATTGGTCTTCAAGTCGAAGAACTCGGTCGTCAGCGGCTTGAACTCAAAGTCTTCATACGTGCCGATAACGCCGTCCGGGTTGGTCGCGCCGGAAACCCAATATCTGACGCCGCCCACGTCAACGCGAAACTCCATGAAGGCGCGGCGGAAGCTGACGCCGGAGGGAAACTTGTGCCCGGCCAGATTCGTGACCTTGACTTGCGCCGATAATCCTTCGGGCGTTCGCTTGACGGAAGCGATTTCGACCTGCGCCGTTTCGTTGCGCGCCAGGTCGAGCGCGGACTTCTTGGCCAGCACAAGGCCCGGCGGCGGATTGCCCCAGAAGCCGGACATCGGGTCGTAGGAGACGAGTCCGAGCGTGTCGGAGAACTGGCTGAAAATTTCCAAGCCGAAGAGGTTGATGCCGAGCAGTGTGTGGCGCGAGTAGGGCGGCTCTTTCGGGTCAACGCCGCGCACCTGTAGATGTATGTCTTTATCCGCCGCTCGTTTTTCCACCGCCGCAAAGATGTCCTCTTCGATGCTGGCGACCTTGAACTGTAGTTGATTGCCGGTCTTGCTCGGATACTTGTCCGGCATGTGGCAATCCTGACAGGTCTGCACGTTGGCCGGATTAAAGGGCTTGCGTTCGTTCTGATACTTGCTGTTGAGCCATTCCAGATAGGTCTTCTGCTCATGCTCTGTCGGCAGCCTTGGATTATCGAAAGGATTGCCCGGATATTTCTCGCCGATGTTCAGGACGGGCAGGATAACTGTGTGGCAGGAGCCGCAGAGCGCCGACGAGCGGATTTGATTCTGCGGCGTGCTCTTCGGCGTCAAGCCAAGCCCGTTCTTCATGGGCAGCGTGACGACCTCTTCGTAGGGGCCGTAGATTTCGTCCGGCTTGCCGACCTTGAACTTGCCCGTGTAGCTGGCGGGCGTGCCGAGTCCTTCCGGCGTGATGCGATGACAGACTGTGCAGGAAACTCCGTCGCGCGCGAGCGCGCCGTACTTGCCATATTTCTGAGCGACGGTCGGCGGATTCGAGACGGGCGGGTATTGCGGAATCAAGTCTAGATACGAAAGCTTGAACGGCCCCATGTTGTCTTCGACAATCTGTCGCTGGCCCATCACGCCATGACAACTCAAGCAGGTGCCGACGATGTTGTCCGTCTGTTCAGGATGCAAATTCAACTCGGTTTCGAGTTGCGAGAAAAAGATTGGGTCGCGTCCAGACAATCCCATCATGGATGCGCGCCATTCGCTATAGGGCGAGACGTTCAAGTCTATCTCGGTCTGCGACGAGCCGGGGTTGTAGATTTGAGGATAGACCATGTTGGGCTGCGTCGAATTATTCTGCGTGGCGTCGTGGCAGCCGATGCATTGATTGGAAGTCAGAAAGCCGCGCTGCCCGTCGGGTTGCGGCCCCTGCGTCACGTTGTCGTGGTATTCCGGGATAAGCTCTTTCGGCGCGACCGGCGCATTGAGAGCCGAACGAACGACTTTGCGCAGCGGGTGCGGATGAAGCGGGGCGACTGCATCGGGGCGCGAGTCTCTGCGTTCATGGACGCCGGGAGTGGACTTTTTCTCTTGCTGGATAGCGCCGCTTTCGGGCGTCTGCTGCGCGAGCGTTTCGCTTATCAACTCGCCGACGGAAGCGGTCGTGGCTGAAGCCGACGGCGAAGGGCTCGGTATCAAGTTCGGCGGCATCGTCGAGTTGAAAACTATGGCGTCGCCTTTGACGTTGTTGATGGCCGAGTAGGTGAGCGTGTTCTTGGCCGTCGAAGCATGACAGTTCATGCAGTAGAGGCCGTAGCCCGCGTTCGGATAGTTGTAAGTATAGTTGACGGTCGGCCCGCCGTCCGTCCAGTACCAGCCGTCCCATGCGACCTTGCTGTCGCGCACCATGATGGCGAGGCCCGTCATGTCGCTGTTGTTATAGCTCTGGCTGGCGGGCATCGGATACATCTCTTTGATGACGGTCGCGCCCTCTGGAATCTTGCCTTCGGGCTCCCCGGCCTGCATCCATGCGTACAACTCCGGCGAGTAATAGACGCGCACCGAATTGTGGACGCCGAGCTTATTGCCGCCGATGAAAAAGCCCGTGTCGCGGTAGGCCATGTCGCGCTGCCATTTCGGGTCTTGCTGGTAGCAGTAGTTGCTGACGTACTGGTTCAACTTCGCTTGATACGCGTCCACGCCAATCTGGCTCGGCAAGGGCAACGGCCACGCCGGACATTGAGCAATCGGCGGAGCTTCGGCATGAGCGCGCGGAGCGAAGCCGAAGAGGCCGAGGCCGCTTAAACTCAGCAGCGCGACGGCTAAAGCAGCATAGATACTGAAGACCCAAATCTTCGCGGTTCTCATACCGTTCTCCTGATTGACGAAGAGGCGACGCTCTCGTTTTCATCCGTTGTCATGATTAAAGATTGTCCGTGTGATGCGCTGAAAGCTTTGACGCTCTGAAGGCTTGAGCGAGCGAGAGAACTCCGTCATCACCGGCCACATCTATCTTTCACCGGCGCGAAATATCAATGCGACCCTTGATTCATTCACTTGGCCGTCAAACTCTTACAGCAATGAGCAGAGGATTGTTCAGACCGGAAGCGGTCGGACTTCGTGAAGACGAAGACGGGCCGTACTGTACGACAGACGCCGCGAGCTTGGCAATAAGTTTCTTATCCGGCGCGCGGCTACAGCGAGTTGAGCGCTTCGCGCGCGTAGGCGAGAAAGGCCGGGCGATTATCAATTATCATCTTGTTATGGTCGTAAGTGGTCAAGACCGTGCCGCCGCCGTTGACCTCGTTGATGCGGTTGCCGATGAAATCAACCGCGCCGATGCTGATGCCCGTTAACTCGCGCAGACGCTCGGCGGCAACCAAATCGCGCCGGAAATTGTTGGACGACGCGGGGCCGTAAGGCCGCACGGAGAAATCCTTCGCGTCGCCCGACCACGGCGTCTCGCGGCCATGAATGATGCGCGCCGAATGAAACTTGCCGCCGATGAACCAGAAGCGCTTTTCGTCGCCGCGACAGTAAGGTTGAAAGCAGAAGTCGCTCAAGTCTCTGTCCTCTTGCGCGGCGAGGCGTAGTTGAAACTCTCGCACAGCCGTCTCGTTATGCAGCCGCTCGACGCCGAGGCCCGCGCCGCCCCAACTGAGCTTGGCGACAATCACGCCCCGCGCTTTTTGAAAATCATAGACCTCCGCGATTGATGAAAAAACGCGCGTCGGAATAACGCGCGCTTCCTTAAAGTCTAAAGTCGCCAGCCAGCTTTTCAGCGTTCGCGTTTCCGCTTCGGGAGAATTGATGAGGCGAGCCACGTTTCCGGCTTTCAACTGTTGCCGGTGAAAGTCGAGTTGCGCTCGCAGGTAATCGCGGCGCAGGCGAAAGCCGAAAGCGCGATGATCTTCATCAAAGCCGTCGCTGTAAACAATCCATAAATCGGCGCGCGGCTGTTGCTGTCCCAACTTTTGAAAGCTGCCGTCGTCGTTTCGCTTGTAGACGGTGACTAGACCGCGCGTGAAGTCGTAGCCGTTGATGGGAGCGAGCCGCAGTTCGCATTCTTTGTCGAGCAATCTCACCAGCCGCCGCATCGTTGAAAAGCGATTGCTCTCGACAATCATCGGATTAATCGTGAGCAGCGCTCTTTTCAACCTTTGACCTCCGGCGCAGGATTAGAGCGGCGCGAATTGAAAATCCAACAAGCTGCGGCAGGCGTCGAGCTTGGCGTTTAAGTCCGCTTCGGAATCTGCCCCGATATTGATGAGAGCGTAGCGATAGCTTTTGCCGTCCTGCATCGTGTCGGAAAGGAGTCGCCCCGGCGCAACGCAAATCTCTATGCGCGCGTCGGGGAACATGGCTCGCAGTTCGTCAATCCGATGCGGCGACGGAACCTTGAGCACGCGCCGGTCTTCAAACGCGCGCAGCACGCAACTGGCCGCCAGCTTGAACTCGCCCTGGCCGCGAGCGAAGGCGGGCGCGTCTCCGGCGGCCAGCTTGAGCAGCGGCGCGTAGGAGCTTGTGCCGTCAACCTTCTCGAACAAATCCGCGAACTGCGAGGCTATCTTCGGATTGACCTCGATGATGGCGATGCTTTCGTCGCGCGGGTCGCGCATCAACTCGATGTTGAAGAGAGCGTTGTCGTAACCGATGCCGACCATGAACGACTCTGCGATGCGCGCCATCCTGTGCTGCACGTCCTCGCTCAAACGCGATGGATAGACGAAGCGCTCGAAGGAGATTGTCCCCGGATACATCAGCGCGTCAACGATGCCGAGCACGCGCACCTTGCCGCGATACACATAGCCTTCGAGCGAGACTTGCTCCCCTTCCAGCAGAGCTTCGGCCAATAGATAAGAGGCGTCGTGTTCGTAGTCCGTGTAGGCGCGAAGCAGGTCGTTGAACGGCTTGACGAAACGCTGCGGCAGCTTGCATGTGCGGAGCGTTTCCCGTAGCTCCGCTTCGTTTGCGACGCGGTTGGCGTTAATCGAAAAATTTGCTTTGACGGGTTTGACGAAGAGCGGAAAACTTGCGGTTGCCAGAGCGCGCTCTTCATCCTGCGGGTCGAGCAGTTGAAACGACGGAGCCGCCGCCGGGACAAAAACCCGCTGCGCGATTCTGGAATAATACTTGTGCTCGCAGAGCAACACGCACTCGATGGATGGCCCCGGCAGGTTGAGCCGTTCGGCGACGATGCTGGCGACGGACATGCCCGGATAGCCGACCGCGGAGGTCACGCCCGACAGCCCCGCGTCTCTGTAGCGATGAACGAGGTCTTCGATTAAAGCAAGGATGTCCAGCTTCTCCGCGCCGGCGGAACAGGTTTCCAGCAGTGGGTTGTCAAAATAGTCTCCGCCAATCTCTTCGAAGATGAGTTGATAACGAAGAGCTTCGGCTATCGGCGGCAGGTCAAGGTATTCCCTTTGAGTCGGGCAAACGAAGAGGATTTTCTTCATCGGGGCTGAACTTTCTCACACGCGAAAAGAGGTGGCGCAACCTCGCTATTATGCATTCTTCGCGGGCGTTGTGAAGCGAGCGGGCGCGTCTGAGCGCGATAAAATTGTTGCTGAAGGCGCGTCGCGCCAGCCTGCGCCGCTTTCCGTCTCTGCTGTCGGCGGGCTATCCTTTCAGGGAGGCGAACCCAAAGGGCCAACGTCGCATCGCAATCATTGTCCGCCAGAGCGCGTTCGGTCTGGCGCGGCGGGCGAAAGCAAACGCAGGTTTACGGAATTTGAAAGAAGTCGAAAGAATGAAGAGTAAATTTCTATCGTGCCTTATCGCTGCGCTCGGCGCGTTGTTGGCGTTTGCGGTCGCGGCCAACGCGCAGTCAGGCTCGACGCGCCCGCGCCGCGTCAACGCGGAGCCTGCGCCCACCGTCATCGTCGAAGGCGCGCAGCCCGCCCGAAGGGACGAACGACCGCAGACGATTGCCAACGCCAACAAGCCGCGCGCGGGTTCGGCTGATGTCGCAGACACTTCGCACGCTTTTTCGTTGCTCCAGGCCAAACAGTATGCCGCCGCCGCGCAGGAGGCCAGGCAACTCGCCGCCAGTTATCCAAACGATTCCGAGACGTGGAAAATCGCTGGCTTCGCAGAGATGAATCTGAAGCAGCACGAGGAGGCCGCCTCAGACTTGCAACGCGCGCTCACCCTGCAACGCGCCGCCGGAAAAGAAGACCCTTACACCGTTGACCTATTGGCGCAGGCTTACGTCCTGACGGAAAAGTTTGACGCGGCGTTGCCGCTCCTGAAAATCGCCACGACGCGCGCGGGCGCGAAGCCCGACGCACGGCTCGTTTACTATCGCGGCCTCGCCGAATATCGCACGGGACAAAAAGCGGACGCCGAACGAACCTTCACGGCGGTCGTCAAGGATAATCCGCGCGACGCCGCCGCGCTCTTCTTCCTTGGCCAACTCGCGTACGAGCGCAACGACCTCGACGCAGCCATCTCCGCGCTCAACCGCGCCACGCTCGGCGACGCGCGCTCGGCTACCGCTTGGGCAATTCTGACAACGGCTTACCTGCGCCGCGCAGCGGCCAACGCCGCCACGCCCGCCAAGTCTGACGCCGATTATCTCAACGCCGTGCGCGCGGGCGAAGGCTTGACGCGCATCAAGACAGACCCGGCGGCGATGCTGCTCTTCGGGCAGGCTCTCATCGGAGCCAAGCAGTATGCCCGCGCCGCGACCACGCTTGAGCGCGTCGCGGGCGGCCCCGAAGCAAACGGCCCCGTGCTCTACTGGCTCGGCGTCTCATATTCTCGCGCCAAGAATTTTCCTAAAGCCGTGGCTGCGCTCGAACGCGCCGCCGCGCAGACGCCCGATGATGTCAACATCTATCGTGAACTCGGCTACGCCTACGAAGTCTCCAAGCAGTACGCCAAGGCTCTCGGCGCGTACCAGAAAGGCTCCGAGCTTGCGCCCGCCGACGCAGACCTGCAAGCCTCGGTCGAGCGCGTCAAGCCCTTCGCTCAATAACTAACTCAGGTCGAAAGTCCAATGTCCAATGTCCAAAGTCGTAAGACATCGCCTTTGACTTTAGGCATTGGACTTTGGACTTTCGACTTTGAATGCAGTAGCATTTCGCGCATGAAACAAAATCCCTTTCGCCCGCGTGGGCGGCGCGCGTGGGCCACAACCCTTCTTGGCATCGCCGCTCTCTTGAGCTTCGCGCCGGCAGCGAGCGCGACCACCTGGAACAACATAGAGCCTTTGAAATCGAGACGCGCCGATGTCGAGCGCGCGTTGGGGAGTCCGCTGCGCGACATGGCGGGCGCAGAAGGCACGCTGCAATTCAAAGTCGCGGGCGGCACTGTGACAATTGCCTTCGTCAGCGCTCGCTTCGTCGCCAACAAGAAGCTCGCGCGCGACCTCGAAGGCACGGTCTTACAGATCATCTTGCAGCACGACAATTCCAACGACACGCCCGAATCGCTCGACCTGGCACACAAGCGCGGCTTCGAGCGCGAAGAGCGCCAAGGCGCAATCATCTACAACAATCAACACGAAGGCATCATCTACACCTTCTACGGCGGCAAGCTCAAAACCACTCGCTACACCCCTTCATCCGAACAACTCGGACGAGCGAGAAGGGGATGACAACAGTGACAAGTGACAAGTGATGAGTGATGAGCTAAAGCATGTGCTTGCTGCTCGTCACTCATCATTTCTTAACTCGATGCTCTTAACTCGTCACTCATCACTCGTCACTCGTCACTGCTCTTATGCTGTATCGCAGTCTTCTGACCAAGGCGCTCGAAGATAAGCGCGCTGACTTCAAGAGCTTTGACCGCGCGTGGCGTGATGACGTGCGCGAGTATGCGGGGCGGTTGCGGCGTCTGGGCAGGAAGGCGTCGGCTGCTGTTCGTCTTGAGACGGAAGCGGAAGCTGCGCCGGGCGCGTTGCCGTCCGACGAATTAGACCGGATGGCTTCGATGGTCGTGCCCTTCACGGAGCGTTGGCGCAATCATGAGGAAGCGCGGCGTTGGGCCATCGAAGCTCTGCAAGAGCGCGTGACGTTCGCGGCGGACGGCAGCCAGCTTTTGCCGGGCCGCGAAATCTCCATGCCGGTCGCCGCCGTGCAGGTCGCTTGGTTCGAGAATCCGCACACGCGCGAAGGCCAGTATCGCAAGCAAGCGGATTTTTCCATCGTCTCGCCCGCGGAGTTTCTCGAAGGCGCGGACGATAACATCGGCGCCGACACGGTTGTCTCCTTCCGTCGCTTTCAGCTTGAGATTGAAACGCTGACACGTTTTCTCCAAAGCCGAAGGGGCTGGCGCGAGCGCGGCGAGCGAACGCCTCTGGCTTTCTACGACGGCTCGTTGTTGATTTCCTTCGGCCTGCCGCAGACGAAGATTCAAGCGGCCTACATCAACGCCGTCGTCGAGTTGGTGCGCGTCTCGCGCGAGACGCAGACGCCCGTCGTCGGCTTCATAGACCAGTCTTACGCGCGCGACCTCGTGCGGCTGCTCGACACGCTTGAACTCAGCGGAGCGCGCCGCAGCCGCTCGCTCTACGACGCGCAACTGCTGCACGCCATCATCGAAGACGGCCCGCCGCTCTTGCCGGATTGGGGCATGCGCACCGCTTTCTGCTATTGCCTGCGCGAAGGCTTGAGCAATCATTTCGTGGACGAACGCCATCAACCCTTAATCGGCTTCACGTATTTACAGACGACGGGCGACGGCCCGCCCGCGCGCCTTGACGTTCCATCATGGGTCTACGAAGCAGGACTTTTGGACGACGTGGTTGACGCCGTGAGGGGCGAATGCGTCAGCGGCCTCGGCTATCCTTACGCGATTGAGACGGCGGACGCGGCAGCCGTCATCACCTCGCGCGACCGCGAACAGTTCCTGCGCCTGATACAGGAGTTCGCCGAAAAAGAGAGCTTCGCGTTTCGCGTCTCGCGCAAAGCTGCCAGCAAAGTTAGACGCCGCTAAGCAACTCTGTTAAATTTCGCGTGTGAGTTTTATGCAGAGCGCCGCCAAACAGCCGGAACACTTTCTCTCGCCGCTCGCCGAACAAGAGAGCGCGGGGCGCGATTGCCCTGCGTGCGGCACGACGGCGCGACGCGAGGCCGCGCGCTTCTGCGCCACCTGCGGGCGCGACCTCAATGGAAGCTATCTTCCGGCTGACGCCCTGCGCTCGTCCTACTACATGCAACAGCAGCGGCCCGGCAGGCGCGCGAAGCAGAGCGCGCGGCCACAAGTCCTGATGACGGAGCGCGCGTTGCGCGACGAATCCACGCAGCAGCAGATGCCAAAAGCCGCGACCATTAACAACAGCGCTTCTTCGACCGCGCTTGCTTTCGTCACCTACTCGCTCGTGCCATATCTCGGCATACTGTTCTGTCCGGGCGCAATCGTGATGGGCGGCCTCGGACTGCTGCGCTTTCGTCGCGTGCCGCAGCGCGGCGGTCGTCGCGCTTCCTATCTGAGCATCATTCTCGGCTTCGTCATCCTCTGCGCGCAAATTTTCCTGTGGTGGATTCTCTACAAAGTTCCGCAATGGGCCAGCCAGCTTTAGCTGCCGCGCTTTGGCTTTCGGATTGGCGAACTCTTCGGCGGCGCGCGGGGCAGTCTCGTTTGAATCCGAAAACTAAAATCATAAAATTCCATGAAGCTTGCCAAGATAGTAAAGTCGAACTCGCATGTTGATTATATCGGGCGTGTGATTGACGCGCTCGACGTGGACGCGCCTCCGGCGTCTGCGGATTACGGCTTCGCGCAGTTCGTCTTCCTGCCGCTCGACGGCGAAGACATCATCGGCGTCATCTACAATTCGTTGCTCGCTAACCCGGACTACGGCAACTACGGGCCGCGCCTTTCGCCGCTGCCGGACTTGTCCGTCCTCAGCCCCGACTACATCAACGAGCAGGGCTTGCTGATTGGCATTCTGTTGTTGGGCTGGCGCGAGCGCGGGCGCGAAGCGAATCATCAGGGCGTGCCGCGCCGCGTGGTTCCGGTCAATCAGGAGGTTCACAGGTTGGACGACGAAGATGTCCTGCGCTTTCACAAAGGCGCGGACGGGCGCGTCCAC
The DNA here is from genome assembly GCA_033855775.1 of Blastocatellia bacterium. GTDB lineage: Bacteria > Acidobacteriota > Blastocatellia > Pyrinomonadales > Pyrinomonadaceae > DASVTR01. The sequence continues at coordinate 41,437 of JAWVFT010000041.1, forward strand.
CTGCACTACTACTCACAGATAATCACGCACGCCGGACCTTTTAGCGTGCCGCTCATCGAAGCCATCATCGAGCAACTCGAACCGGCCTGCGAAGCGGAAGAGCGGCAGCGGCTCTGCGTATTAAAACAGGCTCTCGTCTGGCAACGCACGGTCGGCGGAATGCGTCTCTAAGTAGCGCTGACAGCCGGAGAACTTCGGCCTTCGGCCAACATCGCTCAGAAAAGCTCAAAAACCATAGGTTTTACCGGCATTTCTCAAGACATAAGTCTAAAGCTACAATTTATGATTAGGCGGCGGCCTCATTGATAAAAGCCGACCGCAGACCTTTTTTTCGGAGGGGAGACAGTGAAAAAAATCTACAACATACTCGGCCTATCGTTGCTCTCGCTGCTGTTTGCGAGCGCGGCCTTCGGCCAGCGTCCGCGCGTAGCGGACGACACGCCGCAGCCTCAGCCTCAAGCGCAGGAAGAGACGCAGCCCGCGGCCAAGCCGATGCCGACGCCGCCGCCCGCGCCCAAGTTTGCCAAAGCGAAATACATGGGCGGCTACTTCGGCTTGAGACAGAAGCAGGACGGCTCGATCAGTTTCGACGACCGCAACAATCGTCTGGTCTTTCGTGACAAGCAGGAGCGAGAAGTTATTTCTATCTCTTACGACGCCGTGCTCGCCACCTTCGCCGACTCGGAAGAGCGGCAGACGATGGGCAACGGAACGAGGCAAGTCGTTCTCGGCACGGCTGGCATTCTTGGCCTGCCCGCCCTGCTCTTGAAAAAGAAGTTCCAGTACTTCACCATCCAGTACAAAGACCCGGACACGGAGGTTGACGGCACTGTGCAGTTCAAGATGAAGGATAAAGACCTCGTGCGCTCTATGGCTCACACCCTGGGGCAGAAAGCCAACCTCGTCCGGCGCGGCGAAATCTACATCCGCCGCAAAGAGGACGCGGCGAAGAAACAGAGCAAAGAAGACTTGCCATAAAACTTTCGCGCGCACGATGGAAAATTGAAAACGGCGCGACCGCTTTTCTCCCTTGAGCGGTCGCGCCGTTTCTCTTTCAACAGTCTGCTGCGAGCTAGTGTTCCGACAGTTTGCGGACGCGATTAGTGTTCGCGCGACGCGCCTTGCGGCAACTCGCCCTGATAAAGCTCCGAGCCGCTCTTGACGAACTCCGCCGCCTTCTCCTTCATCCCTTCATGAAGGGCCGCCGCTTCGTCCAGTCCCTGCTCGGCGGCATACTCGCGCACGTCCTGCGTTATCTTCATCGAGCAGAAATGCGGGCCGCACATAGAGCAGAAGTGCGCCAGCTTCGCGCCCTCCTGCGGCAACGTTTCGTCGTGATACTCGCGCGCCACTTCGGGGTCGAGCGCGAGGTTGAACTGGTCTTCCCAACGAAACTCGAAGCGAGCTTTCGAGAGAGCGTTGTCTCTGAGTTGCGCGCCCCTGTGTCCCTTCGCAAGGTCTGCGGCGTGCGCCGCCAGCTTGTAAGTAATCACGCCTTCTTTGACATCCTTCTTGTTGGGCAAGCCTAGATGCTCCTTCGGCGTGACGTAGCAGAGCATGGCCGTGCCGAACCAACCAATCATCGCCGCGCCGATGCCGGAAGTGATGTGGTCGTAGCCGGGCGCGATGTCTGTCGTCTGCGGGCCGAGCGTGTAAAAGGGCGCCTCATGACAGATTTCGAGTTGCTTGTCCATGTTCTCTTTGATGAGATGCATTGGCACATGTCCCGGCCCTTCAATCATCACCTGACAATCATGCTCCCAGGCGATTTTCGTTAACTCGCCGAGCGTCTCAAGCTCCGCGAACTGGGCTTCGTCGTTGGCGTCCGCGATGGAGCCGGGGCGGAGGCCGTCGCCCAGGGAGAACGACACGTCGTAGGCCGCCAGCAGTTCGCAGATGTCTTGAAAGCGAGTGTAGAGAAAGCTCTCCTCGTGATGCGCCAGGCACCACTTGGCCATAATCGCGCCGCCGCGCGAGACGATGCCGGTCGTGCGGCGAGCCGTCAAAGGGATGTAAGGCAGGCGCACGCCCGCGTGAATCGTGAAGTAGTCAACGCCCTGCTCGCATTGTTCGATGAGCGTGTCGCGGTAAATCTCCCACGTCAATTCCTCCGCCTTGCCTCCGACCTTTTCGAGCGCTTGATAAATCGGCACGGTTCCGATGGGGACGGACGAGTTGCGCAGAATCCATTCGCGCGTGGCGTGTATGTTCTTGCCCGTCGATAAATCCATCACGGTGTCGGCGCCCCACTTGGTCGCCCAACGCATCTTCTCGACTTCCTCTTCGATTGATGAAGCGACCGCGCTGTTGCCGATGTTCGCGTTAATCTTGACGAGGAAGTTGCGCCCGATAATCATCGGCTCGGATTCGGGGTGATTGACGTTGGCGGGAATAATCGCGCGACCGCGCGCCACTTCGTCGCGCACAAACTCCGGCGTCACAAAGGACGGAACGCTCGCCCCGAAACTCTGGCCTCGATGTTCATGACTAAGCGCGCTGCGGTCGTTGGTGACGGGCAAAGCCGTAGCGCGTCCCATGTTTTCGCGGATGGCTATAAACTCCATCTCCGGCGTGATGATGCCGCGACGCGCGTAATGCATTTGCGTGACGCGCTTGCCGAGCTTAGCGCGCAGCGGAGCGCGGCGCAGGCCCGGAAACTCTTCGAGGCGTCCCTTCTCTTTGACGCGCGCAAACTCTTCCGCGCCCACCGTCAGGTAGCCGTTATCTTCCGGCTTGACGACGCGCCCTTCGTACTCTTCCACGTCGTCGCGCCCCGTTATCCAATCGCGCCTGAGCGCGGGCAAGCCCTCGCTCACGTCGCATCTAATCGAAGGGTCGTCCCAAGGGCCGCTCGTGTCATAGACGCGCACCGCTTCGTTCTCTTCCAACGCGCCGCTGAAGTTCTTCGTCGGATGCTGCGTGATTTCACGAAAGGGAACGCGCACGCCTGCTTGCTCTCCCTCAATATAAATCTTGCGCGAGTTCGGGAGCCTGACTTCGGAACTGTGCTGCTCCGCTCGCTCGTTGATTATGCTCATGGCTGTTCAGACTTTCTGGCTGTCTCTTGCGACTGCCGGAAAAAGAAAGACCGCTCCATCGCTTGAGCAGGGATGGAACGGCCTTTCCGTGTTTCTCCCTTCGACGGTACTAACCGTATCAGGTTCAAGGGGTCTCGCTATAACTGAGCGACTCTCAGCCTCGTCCTTTTGCGGGCGAGGCTCCCCCGAAAACTAACTGCATTGTCAAAGCTCTCAGGCTCAGCCGCCGATGAAACTCATCGTCCGCGCGGGCTGCATAAACTCCGGGTCGTTGATGTAGTGGCGCGCTTCCTTTTTCATCACGACTGATTCGATGTACTCGACGACTTCGGCGCGCGTGGCGTTGCTTCTCAAGACATCGCGCAGGCTGTGCTCGACGGTCGAGAAGAGACAGGTGCGGAGTTGGCCGTCGGCGGTCAGGCGGATGCGCGAGCAGGCGCCGCAGAAGGCTTCCGTAACGGGCGCGATGATGCCTATCTCGCCGGGCGCGTCGTCCAGAAAACGATAACGCGCCGACGTTTCCGAGCCGCGTTTGCCCGCGACCGCCACGAGCGGAAAACGCTCGTTGATGCGCCGGAAAATCTCACGCCCCGAGACGACCATCTCGCGCGACCAATCGTGGCCCGAATCGAGCGGCATAAATTCTATGAAGCGCATCTGAACACTGTTCAAGCGGGCGAACTCCGCAAAGTCCGCCACTTCATCTTCGTTGTGGCCGCGCACGATGACGGCGTTGACCTTGACGGGCGAGAGTCCTGCGCGCTGCGCCGCCGTGATTCCTTCCAGCACGCGCCCAAGCACGTCAACGCCCGTCGTCTGCTTAAACTTCTCCGGCTTCAAGCTGTCGAGGCTGACGGTGATGCGGTCAAGGCCCGCCGTCTTTAAGCTTTGCGCGCGGTCCGGCAGAAAATAGCCGTTGGTGGTCAGGGCCAAGTCTTGCAGGCGCGGCTTGAGGGCCGAGAGCTTGCGGATAATCGTCTCTATGTCGCGCCGCATCATCGGCTCGCCGCCGGTCAGTCGAATCTTTTCAATGCCGAGCGAGACGAAGATGTCGCCCAAATATTCAATCTCTTCGTAGGAGAGCATCTGCTCTTTGGGCGCAATCGGCGGCTCGCCGTGGGGCAGGCAGTAAAAGCAGCGGAAATTACAACGGTCTGTCAACGAGACGCGCAGGTCGCGTATCGCGCGGCCATATGAATCTTTAAGCAAGCCGGTCACTTCTCAATTCTTTTCTTCTACTGGCAATGCGCCGCGCTCTCTGAAGCGTTTGGCTTTCCGTAAACTGCAATCATACGCCGCCCGGCGGCGACTTCCAAATGCGGCGCGACGGAAGCATCGCCCATGCTGGCTTTCCTCTTCGCCCTACGCGAATGAAAGTTTAGCTCTGCTCCGTTGTCAGCTTGTCCATCACTTGCTTGAGACGACGGACGCGCGTTTCCGGTCGCTTCGCCGCTTCTATCCATTGCGCGTATTCTTTGCGCTGCGTGTAGGAGAGCTTGTCGAAGCGAACCCTTGCGGCGATTGATTTCGCTAGCTGCGCGTCGAGGTCCGGCGGGATTGTGACGGTGCGCGGCGCGTCGTCAGTTTCCATCAAGACCTTAACCTTGTCTCCGACTTCGGCTCCCGCCGCCTGATACCATTCGCGTCTGACGCCCATGAAGTGTCCGCCGTCGCCCGTCGGGAAGATGGAGGAACGAAAGGCTACGCCGTTGATTGTGCCCGTGACCGGCACGCGCCCGCGCACGCCAAACTTCGCGCTCTCTTTTCTGGGGAGCGTGAAGAAGACGCCGCCTTGCTCGACCGCTTCCAACTTAACGCTGAACTGAACCTTGGGCATGACGAACCTCTCTGGCTAAAGAGCCTGACGATTGAGCGAGCGTTGACGAATTGAACGGACACAGCCGCGCTCTATTTGAAAGAGAACGTGGCCGCGCTTCTCATTGCTCCGCCGGTTCATGTTCGAGCAGAGCGCGGGCGTTGCGTTGCAGCCCCGTGAGCTTGGCGCGCTTGATGGCGCTGCGACGAAAGCGTTCGCTGTAAAGGTCGGGCGTCAGTTCCAGAATCTCCGCGAGAGCGGGCGAGACGTTGCCGGGGCGCGGTTGAAAACGCGGCTCGTCCGTCTCCTTCTCAAAACGATTCCAAGGGCACACGTCCTGACAAATATCGCAGCCGTAGAGCCAGCCTTCCATGTTGGCGCCCACGTCCGGCGGCAACTCCGGCGCGCGCAGTTCAATCGTCGCGTATGAGATGCACTTGTTGGCGTCAACGACGTAAGGCTCCGTGATGGCATTGGTCGGGCAAGCCTCGATGCAGAGCGTGCAGGTGCCGCAGTGGTCTTCCATCTTTTCATTGTCGGCTTCGAGTTCGAGATTGAGCAGCAGTTCGCCGATGAAGACCCATGAGCCATAGTCGCGCGTAATCAGATTCGTGTGCTTGCCAATCCAGCCGAGCCCGGCTCGCGCGGCCCAAGCCTTGTCCATCATCGGCTGAATGTCAACGCACGTCTTGCCTTCGGCCTGCGGCCACTCCTGCTTAATCCACGCGAGCAGCGATTGCAAACGACTGCCGACCACATCATGATAATCGTCGCCCCAGGCGTAGCGTGAAATCTTGCCTGCGCCACGAGCTTCAGTGTGCTCGTGCGGCGTGTAGTAGTTGAGCGCGACGACCAGGACCGAGCGCGCTTCGGGGAAGAGCCGTCGCGGGTCGGCGCGCTGCGCGGGGTCGCGCTCCATCCAACGCATCTCGCCATGAAAGCCGCGCTCCAACCATTGCCGCAAACGCTCGCCCTCTTCCGCGAGAGCTTCGGCCCGCACGATGCCGACTTTATGAAAGCCTTCGGCCAGCGCGCGCTCTCTGATTCGCCGCGAACGCGACGCCGCGCGCTCCGTCTGTTTAAGCATCTCAATCAAGCTTGAAAATCTTCCTTCATCTCTTGAAGCAAAATAGTAAGACCGCCGCGCGCGCATGTCTACTTCTTGCAAACGACGGCGCTACCCGTTAAGCTCATGAAGACGCGCTTGAGGCGTGAAACTCTCCCTTGAATCGTTGGCTGCCCGCGCTGCTGCTCGCCGCAAGCAGGCGTGTTGGCTCTCTACATATTTCCCGTTTGAAGAAGAGCACGCCAATCGTCGGCCAGAAGAGGGAGTGAAGGGTTGGTTAAGATGCCGGTCGCTGAAGACAGCCCAGTCGGACAGGCGGATTCAATTAAGCGCAAGGCCGGACGCCTGCTCTTCGTCGGGATTCCGGGCACGCGCCTTGAGCGCGACGCGCGACAGTTGCTCAATGAGGTGCAGCCGGGCGGCGTCGTCCTCTTCGGGCGCAACATAGAATCCGCTGAGCAGGTCGTGCAGTTGACCGCGCAGATTCGTGACGCCGTTGAGCATCCGGTTCTCATCGGCGTTGACCAGGAGGGCGGGCTGGTTGACCGCTTCCGCGACATCTGCGAGGCGATGCCGTCGGCCAAGGCTGTCCGCAACGCGGGCCAGACCGAACTCGCCAAAACATTCGGCTCTCTTTCCGCGCGCGCCCTGCGACTGCTCGGCTTCAACATCAACTTCGCTCCGGTCTTAGACCTCTCCGGCGACAACAAGGACAACGGGCTGCGGGGCAGAACCTTCGGGGCGAGCGCTTCGACCGTCTCGCGTTTGGCCGGAGCGTATCTTGACGGGCTGCAAGAAGGACGCATCGCCGGATGCGGCAAACACTTTCCCGGCCTCGGCGGCTCGACCGTTGACTCGCACCGCCGCCTGCCCGTCGTCTCACACTCGTGGGATGAAATCTTCGAGCGCGACCTTGTTCCCTTCATGGACTTGATGTTTCATCGTCCGGGCGAGCGGCTGCTGTCTGTGATGGTCAGCCACGCAGCCTTCCCCGAAGTCTCAGAGTTCTTGCAGGCTTGGTTTCGTCGCACGGGACAGTTGCCGCCGCTTGAGAGTTTGCATCAACTCCCGGCGACGATTAGCGGCAACGTCGTGATGCGGCTCCTGCGGCAGGTCTTGAAGTTTGAAGGGCTGGTGATAACGGACGACATGGAGATGGGCGCGGTGGTGCAAACGCTCTCGGTCGCCGAAGGCTCTTTGCGCGCCGTGCAGGCAGGCTCGGACATGGTTTTGATTTGCGAGAAGGCGGCAAACTTTGTGGCCGCGCGCGACGCGATTGCGCTGGCGGTCGAGCGCGGCGAGTTGCCAGTGGAGCGTCTTGAACAGGCCAGCCAGCGGATTGACCATGTGCTCGCCTTCGCGGGCGAATCCGAAACCTTCGACCCGCCGGAATTTCAAGCGGTCGCGCGCGACATCCTTGAACTCAAACGCGCGCTTAAGGCCGCCGAGAACGATGAAGAATATGCTCCGCTCTACGGCACGTCCGAAGGCAAAGAGCGCGAGTCGTCTAACTTTTAGCCGTGGCCTTCAAAGCGCATTTTTAGTCGCAGCCGCAAGCGCATCGATTCAAGACCAGATGCCCGGAATCGTTGTCGAACACGAAGGGCATTTGCCTGCGGGCGTCACCTTCATGCTCCGTATCACGTAGCCGTAACGCTCAATCAACAACTCGTCGCACGAAGGGCAATAGGTGTTCTCCCAACGCCCGACTCTGCCCGGCAGATTGCCCGCGTAGACATAGCGCAGGCCCGCCGCCTGTCCAATCTCGCAGGCGCGAATCAGTTGCTCGGCGGTCGTGTTGGCGTTCTCCGTCATGTTGTAGTCCTGATGAAAAGCCGTCACGTGCCATGGAATATCCGGCGAGACGGAAGCGATGAAATCGGCGGCGCGCTTGAGTTCATCTTCCGAATCGTTGAAGCCGGGAATCACGAGCGTCACAATCTCTTCCCAGAAGCCGCGCTCCTGAACCATCTTGACCGTCTCAAGAATGTTGTCCACGACGCCGCCCAACTGGCGATAGTTGCGGTCGTTCATTGACTTCAAATCTATCTTGTAGCAATCCGTCCAGGGGCGTATGTAGTCCAACACCTCCGGCGTCGCGTTGCCGTTCGAGATGAAGGCCGTTCGAAAGCCCTGCGGCTTCGCCCGCTTGAAGACTTCCACCGCCCACTCCGCCGTAATCAAAGGCTCGTTATAACTTGAGCCGACCATCGCCGCGCCGTAAGCCTTCGCCATCGCCACGAGCCGCTCCGCCGTCACTACGTTCGGGGCGACGCCCGCCGCGTCGTCGCGCAACGCCTGCGACGTGAGCCAGTTCTGGCAATAGCCGCAATGCAGGTCGCAACCGAGCATCCCGAAGGTCAAGGTGTCGGAGCCGGGAAGAGCATGAAAGAAGGGCTTCTTCTCGGTCGGGTCGCAGGCGAGGGCCGCGACGTAGTTGCCCGGCACAAGCAAGCGGCCTTGCTCGTTATAACGAACTTTGCAGATGCCGCGCTTGCCTTCCTTAATCAGGCAACGATGGCCGCAGGCGTAGCAGCGCAAGTCTTGCCCGTCCAAATGCTCCGTCAATTCAGCCGCGCCCTCGCGCGTCATCTCGTCTAAAATTCCGGCCAGCGTGGCCGCCTTCACTCCCATCGGCATTGTCTTAAATCCTCTTCCAGATTGCTTTCGGCTTACTTTAATTTGTTGACGCGAGAAAAGTGGAAACGTCAAATGATTATGGCGTTTAGATGCGGCGGGCGAAACCTCAGTTGCAGAACTATAGGGAAGAAGGAAAGACTTTGCTCGATGGCTGAGACGTGAGCCGAAAAGCGGTTTATTTGAGATCCATTCGACGCAGCAGTTCTGTGAATCTTGAGTCTGAGCGAAGAGCGCTGAATCTGGGGTCAACCTTGAGATAGACCATCCAGTCAGCGCCTTCGGTAAATGCCTGTTCCAACCATTCAAAGGCGTTGCGCTCGTCTTTGAGGGCGGCGTAGATGGCCGCGATTTGATAGGCGGAGATGTAACGCTGTTTCGCCATCTCCTGCAATTCTTTTAGTTCTGCCTTGGCCCGCTCTTCGTTGCCGGAAAGCGCGAGCACGCTGGCTCGTTCGGCTCTCATCAACGGCGAGTTTTTAGACAGCTCTAAAGCTTTATCAGCATGTTCGAGAGCTTCTTTGTCCATTCCCTTCTGCGCGTAGGCGAGGCCCAGATACCTGTGCGCCGCGAAGAAGTTCGGGTCCAGCGCAATGGCCCTCTGGCACGACTTGATGGACTCGTCGAAGCGACCGTTCAGAAAATAGATGAGGCCGAAATTGGATTGGATGATGAGCGAGGTGGTGTCCAGTTCCTGCGCCAGCTGAGTTTCCTTGATGGCTTCGGGGAAACGGCTCATGGCCGCCAGATAGTTTGAGTACCATTGGTGCGCGGAAGCGTTCTTCGGATTAAGACGAATGGCTTCCTTAAACTCGTCTTCGGCCTTACGCCACTTCCACTCGCCGCGAAATTTCGCATAAGCCAGCGCGGCGTGAGCGTCGTCCAGATTATTGTCAATGGCGAGCGCCCGCGTCGCCGCATCGCTCGCTTCGGGAAAAGCCTCCTTCGGCGCGCTCGCGCCATAGGTCGCCAGCATGTTGTAGCTGTCGGCCAGCCCGGCGTAGGCGCGCGCATTTTTCGAGTCGAGCGCGAGCGCCTGCTTGAAGTAGCCCATGGCCTCTTTGATGGCGTCGGCTGTTCGCTTGTTCCAGGCGTTGCGCCCCTTCATGTACAGAGACTCGGCCTCGCGTTTCTTCTCGTCTTCGGCGCTCATGCCAATCTTGTCGGAGATGGTGGCGACGATGCTCTGCACGGTCAGGGTGATATCGGAAAATCTCGCCGCAGGTGTATCGCCCCAGAGCAGCCGGTTGTCCCGGATATCCACCAATTCGGCCCCGATGGTCACAAGGTCGCCGCTCTTGGTGACGCGGCCCGTCAGGACGACGCGGACGCCGAGTTGGAGTCCGGCCTCCTGCGCGCTCACCGTCTGCCCTTTAAAGCGCATGACATCGCTGAAGGGGACGACGCGTAGGTTGGGCAGAGACTTTGAGAGACTATTGATGAGCTTTGCCGTGATGTCGTCGCTGAGGGGTTTCGCGCCCGGCTCTAAATTGACATCAACAAAAGGTAGCACCGCGATGGAATCTATCGGGCGCGTCGCCCTGTAATAATAGAGAGCCGCGAGCGCGACGACTATCGCCCCGGCCACGATGAGCGCAATCCTCTTGTGTTGCTTGATGCCCTTAACGATGTACTCTGCGCTCGACGTGGTGGTGGGAATGGTTGGCGGCATCGTCGGCGCCAGGGTCGGCGCGGTGTTGACGGACGGCTGCTGCGGTGAGGACGAAACTCCGACGCCGCCGCTGCCGCTCCCTCGATTGCTGCTGCTACTGCCGCCGCTCACGCCCAACAGTTTGCGCAAAAGTTCCTGGTCGGATAAGTCGCCCGTCTCCGCCTCGATTTCCAGCCCGCGCTTCAAGCTCTTCAGGTCAAGGAGCATGTCCTTGATCGTCTGATAGCGTTCTTCTCGATTCTTGCTCAGAGCTTTGCCGACGATGCGCTCCATCTCGACGGGCACATCCGGCGAGAAGCGAGCCATCGGCGGGTGTCTCTTCTGGATGATGGCGATGATGACTTCGCTCGTGGTCGAGCCGCCGAAGGGCAGGTGTCCCGTCAACATTTCATAGAGAAGGATGCCGAGGCTGAAGATGTCGGAGCGCGCGTCCACATGCGCGCCGCTCGCCTGCTCCGGCGACATGTAGCTGACGGTTCCCATGACCGTGCCGGGGTTCGTCTTGACGTAAGGCGACGGGTGGCCCTGACCTTGCGGTTGAGTTTCCGCATCGGGGTCGCTGGCGAAGAGACCGAGGATGCGCTGTTCCATAAACTTGGCCAGCCCGAAGTCTACAACCTTAACGTAGCCGTCCGAGCGCAGCATGACGTTTTCGGGCTTGATGTCTCGATGGACAATCCCTGCCTCGTGGGCCGTCGCCAGAGCCATCGCCACCTGGATGGCAATGTCGAGCGCTTCGCGCAACGACATAATGCTATTCTTTGAGCGCTCGCGCAGCGTCTGCCCGTCAATAAACTCCGCGCTGATAAAATGGGAGCCGTCCGCTTGCTGCCCGACCTCGTAAATCGTAATGATGTTCGGATGGTTCAGGCTCGACGTGGCGCGCGCTTCCTGCTCGAAGCGGCGCACCCAATCTTCGTCGCGCTTACCGTCATCGTAGAGCAGCTTGAGCGCGACCTTGCGGCCGAGCCGCACGTCCTGCGCCAGATAGACTTCGCCCATGCCGCCCGAACCGAGGGAAGTGATAATTTTGTACTGGTTGATGTTGGTTCCGGCAGCTATGGTCAAGGTGCTTGGCCTTCGGCAGAAAGAGAGTCTGGCGGATACAAAGAAACGTCAAGCCGGAGGAAATGCGCGTTCGGCAAAACTCAGGTTTGTTGCAGACGAGCGAAGCTTATCACTTGAGGATTGGATATGCAATCCGTTGCCTCCCGGCGCCGTGCGCTCAGCCCTCAGCGTCCAGCTTTCAGCCCTCAAGCGCGCGAAGGCCGGTGATGCTGCGCCTTCAATTTAACTACGGATGAGAGCTTCTCAGCTAACGAGATTCTGCGGGCGGCCCGCGACGAAGGCTTCGATGTTATTGATGAGTTGGTCTGCAAGCGTCTGCATGGCTTCGCGGCTGGCCCATGCGACGTGCGGCGTCAGGATAAAATTGGGCAGGCTCAACTCAAGCAGCGGATTGCCGTCGCGCGGCGGCTCGCGCGTCAGCACATCGAATCCGGCTCCGGCGATTGTCCTTGAGCGCAGGGCCGCGACGAGAGCCGCTTCGTCAACCAAGCCGCCGCGCGCCGTGTTGATTAAGAGCGCGTGCGGCTGCATCTGTCCGAGTTCGCGCGGGCCGATGAGATTGCGCGTCTCGCTTGTCAAAGGGCAATGGAGCGTCAGGATGTCGCTTGTGCGCAAGGTTTCTTCAAAGCTCGTGCGGCCCGCGCGAAGCACTGCGGCGTCTTTGTGTTCCGCGACGAGCGTGCGCATGCCGAAGCCGCGCGCCAACCGCTCGACGGCGCGACCCAGGGCTCCGTGGCCGATGATGCCGAGCTTGCTTTCGTGTAGCTCAAGAATCGGATAATCGAGCAGGCAGAAGGCTCTGGCGCGTTGCCACGCTCCGGCGCGAAGCTCTTCGCGATAGCTGAAGAGATTGCGGCGCAACGCCAGGATGAGCGCGAAGACGTGTTCAGGCACGGCATGCGGCGCGTAGTTGCGCACGTTTGAGACGGGCAGCCCGCGCCGCTTGCAATAGTCCAGGTCAACCATGTCAACGCCGGTGGCGGCCACAGCGATGAATTTCAAATCGGGCAGTTGCGATAACACGGTTTCGCGCAGCGGGACTTTGTTGGTAATCGCGATGGTCGCGCCGCGCAGTCGCTCCAACGTCTCCAACGGCGCCGTCTCCGCATGCTCCGTCCACTCGTGCGCGAACGCAGGCCGCCGGATGTCGGCCCGCAGCGTGTTGCTATCTAAGAAAACAATGCGATGCATAATTTATAAATGATGAAGCAAGCGATGAGAGCGACAACGATGAAAGCGTGGCTCACTCATCTTGCAGAAGCGAAACATTTCCCCCACGCTTTACAGTTGTCTTGTGGTATTGCACCATTCTCAAAAGTTTTTGTCCATATGTTCCAGTGAAGAGGGAAAGAAGATAATGAGCAAGCGGAATTTTTCGTGGCGGTTATGCGGTTCAATCTTGACGGGGTTGGTCGTCGCGCTCTGGATAGTCGTTGCGCCTGTCGGGGGCAGCGCGGGGCGTTCGGAGGGGCAGCGCGCGACGCAGCAGAAAGAGACGGTCATCTTTGTCGTTTCCGGCGAAGAGAGCGACCCCGGCGAGCAGCGGCAATACAGCATGGACGCGCTGGTAGTTATTCGTAATGGAAAGTACTTGCCGCCGTTCGCGGAGGATAACAAGGATGGGGAGCGCGGCTTCGCCGACAAGTTTTATCAGGCGGGACAAAAGTACAGGCTGCTCTTCGGCGGCGGCTACGTCGGGACGGCGACCGCGCAAAGCTGGCAGGAAGGCTGCAACAAGATTCACGCGCGCGTGACGGTTGAGACGGCGGCCAATCTGCGCGGGCGCATTTCAGGGCTGGCGACCAATTCGGAAGCTTTGGGAAAGAAGACCTCATCGCGGCGCGCGTTAACGGCGGTGGAGCGAGCGGGCGTGATGTCGCTCGTCAATAACATATGCGAATCAGGAGTAGGAGAAGCAGATGAGCAATGAGCGATAAGATAGTTTTGTGGAAACTACACTTATCGAACTCTACTTGCTCATCTGCCGCCTCTACGATACGCAGCCCATCCTGAAACAG